>JAAZCE010000011.1 GCA_012513435.1 Clostridiales bacterium | reverse complement strand
ATCATGGTAAAGGGACTCAAGGTTATATCCGATTCCGTAGCTCCTAAAAGATTGGGGTTTGTGAAAGGTATGAGAAACCCGATGACTATAATGGTCCCGAGATAGAAAATCATTATCCTGAAAAAAACCGTCTTTATAGCCTTAGGTATGGTCTGTGCCGGGTTTTCCGCTTCTCCTGCCGTCAATGCAACCATTTCAACACCTAGGAATGAAAAACCCGCCGACATAAAGGCTGCCAACATAGAGCCAAAGCCCCCTATGAACGGTCCCCTGTTTCCTCTGCCATCATCAAGTGTCCAGTTTTCAAAGCCAGGAGAGGTGCCTCCCATGATGCCGAGTATCATCAAAACGCCGATGACGAGAAAGATTATTACCGTAACAACTTTTATCCCTGCAAACCAGTACTCGCTCTCTCCAAAGAATTTAGCCGGAGCATAGTTCATGGCAAATAGAAACACGAGAAACAGCGCAGCCCAAAACTCTGCGTTGGCATCGGGCATCCAATATTCGATTATGATGGTAGCTGCCGAAACCTCAACAGCAAGGGTTATTGCCCAAGAAAACCAATAGTTCCAGCCTATGGCAAATCCGAAGGCCGGGTCCACGAATCTTGAGGCGTATGTCTCAAATGAACCGGAAATAGGGAGAAGCGCCGACATTTCTCCCAGAGATATTATGACGAAGTAAACTAAAAGGCCCATGAGAACGAAGGCCGCCACTGCACCTCCCGGCCCCGCCGAGCTAAAAGCGCTCCCGCTTGTAAGAAACAACCCTGTGCCGATGGAGGCTCCAATAGCTATCATGGACATATGCCTCACCTTCAGGCTTCGGTGAAGTTTATGGCCCTGTGAATCCGTTGATTTTGTTGATGACATAATAAAACTCCTTTACTGCAATACATATGAATCATATTTGACTTTTAGTATTTGTAAGTAAAGGAATTTTTATTATTATTCTGTTATTAATTTATTTGCTGTGACTAAGCTGCTTAGCATATTTGTCGGCAAGTGCGGTCACATCGTCCATCATAGCCTGAATCGTTTCTGGTACCTCACCTGTGATTTCATCTTCAAATCCGTTCCATGAATCTCCGTCTCTGTTCCACTGTGGATTGTCCACAATCACGTCTGTACAAGGGAAGTCGATTCCCAGGAGACATATTACATTGCCTTCTTCATCATAGACAGGTGCGAATGCCGACCAGCATTGTTCAGTATCAGAATCATTCCAAGCGGACCTGGCTGCTGCCGGAGTTCCTTCCCATGCCTCGGTAAACTGGATCTCCCATCCATAGTCTACGCCCCAGTCATCCGGATCCTCGGAACCGTCCACTGTAATCGCAAAGCTTCCTTCCGCAGTAGCATCTCCATCCAGTGAAGGTTTTCCGTCCTTCATAGGAGACATGGCATAAACGTATGTAGCTCCGCTTTCGTCTCTGATGTCATCAAGAGTAGCTTTCATGCTGTCATAGTCAGCAAATTCTCTGGCTTCGCCTGATTCAATCAGAGCAGCATACTGGTCAGCCCAGCAATCCGCCGATTCAGCAGGCTCTTCACTGTCACCGCAGGCAGTCAAGGAAAATGCCATAATAAGAGCCATAACAACAATCATCCATTTTGATTTTTTTCTCATAAAAACCTCCTAAAGTTCTATTGGGAAAATATCTTTAGTAAGATTTTAACACAACACACCCCTCTTAGCAAGAATAAGCGTGAATATTCAGCCTTTTATTGCTAGACCTATTTTATTGATAATATCCTGCATTGAGTAGTTCTTGCAGTATATGTACTTTGCTATTTCCACCAGCTTCTCTTTATCACTCTCCCTGATGTTCTTCATGAGCATTCCGATGAATCGGACCATATTCTTTCTCAAAGTCGTTTCATAGCCTAAAATGGGAACGTATGCGATTTTTATTTCCCCCGTTTCACCGTTATAAAACACCGTATCCAGAGTGAGAGTTATTTTGGTAGGTGAAATAAGGTATCCCACCGCTTTTTCCAAAATTACGGCAACCCTTTCCATTATATAGAGAGCCTCCTGAATGCTGGCTATTCGATAGCTTCTCAATGGAGCAAAACCGCTGCAGTTATACATGACCGTTTCACCCTTATCGTCTCCCATGAACCCCATAGGTATGAAAAGGTTACAATCCCCTGATGACAGCACCACCTTTTCAAATTCCATCACTGTATTTTCCTCAAACCTTATCCTAAACTCTCTGTTCTCCCACATAGCTTCTCCTTTCCTGCCCTTATCCTCCTCCGCATTTGTTGCAGGAGCTGTAACCCTTTTTTACAGCTTCCTTTTTATCTATTACTATGGTATGCCGATTGATGGACTTGCATGTCCCTCTGTGATAAGCAGTATCCTCTCCTTTAAAACAAAAAACTACACTGCCAGGTGTAATGCTATCGGAATCGCAGAGTCCGCAGCTGCTGTACTCACTTCTCAAAACGTTGGTCAGCAGCTTTTTTTCTACTGAAGCCTTCACATACGTACAGCCTTTGCCATGATATTTTTTCCCCGAATCGGGGAATATCCAAACCGGTTCTTCAGCCTCCTGGTGTTCCAACCCTTCCGCACCTAAACCCATTCCTTCGATTTTCTTACCCACAAATCCGCGGAATTTTACTCCTCCGTCAAAATCAAAGCTCCGACCAAATCCAAGGGGCAGCTTTAGCTCCATCTCTCCCTGAATATTATAGGAAATCACTTCGTCGGCTACACCATCGGAATATCTGAACATCAGCCCCTTCACATCTCCATATGACAATCCGGGGTTATCTTCATTTATCCTTTTTTTCACCTTGCCGTACACAAGGGCGGCTCTGTTAGTATCGTAAGCCCTTGAGGATATTCGTGCCGACTCATCCAGTGCGCCGTGCATACAGTTTTCCCATGTTCCCTCAACCTTCATAAAGTACCCCAGCGACAGAACTGTCAGTAGAACAAATGGCAAAAATATAGCGGCTTCAAGGGTGTAAAATCCCCTAGTATTTCTTTTCATAGCTGAACTTTTCTCCATTTACCTTCACATCTATGCTGACCCCCGTCCAATGCTCCTGTATCAAGAATGTCCCATCGTATTGTTTCCTCATATTTATCTGTACAAGGTCCATTATTCTAGCAACTTTCATGTTTTCATCCTGAAAATACAACATTATCCTCAAATACTGCTGATATGTATACCCCTTTTCTATATCCGGCTTTGCAGTACTACCCAGTATCCCTTCCATTGCACTGTCAAGGTCTATGGCCCAGGTCTCCTTGCTCTTGATAATAGGAACTTTGCTGCCCTGCCACAGAAGCTCCACATCGTTATCCGCTTCCGCATATGCCCAGGTGGATGCAAGAGCAGCCTGAGTTGCCAAAGCCGCAGGGCCCGGGGTCAACAGCTCCGCCGCAGCCAAGGTCGCACTTCTCTTTTCCGGGTCGGCATATATATGGGCAAGATTTGGTGGAAAGCGCATTGCTTTAAGTATCATTTCTATGCGTTTCTCGTTTTTCCTGTCAGACATTTCACCACCCAGAGCATACTCCACCTCGTTTTTAAAAAAATGCTCCCTGTTTATAGCCCTAGTTCTGCTGTTAAAATGTCCGAATACGTAGCTGTCTATCAGATACTTCTCCGAGGCTTTAGAAAAGGCGGCTTTCACGCCATCCCCTTCGTCTGCTATAGCCTTGGCAAAGACGGTAAAATTCTTTTTGGGAACATCAGCAGAGGGGAGTGAAACTATGACAGCTCCATTTCTTAAGGTTCTATTTTCCATAGAATTTGTGCCTTCTTCTTCAGTTTTTTCATCCACATCGTATAGTTTTACTAACACATCTTTGAGCTTTGCGAATTTCATATACTCAAGTATCTGTTCTTTTACCGGCTCCGTATTTGAGACTGAAAACCTACCACCTGAGACCGATACTGATTCCAAGGCTGTCTCTCCCATGTATTTCAGAGAATAATTGATGTAATTTCGCAGCTTCCTTTGTAGGATTTCATCCTTTCCCTTGAGCAAAAAAAGTCCGTATTCCTTCTGCACTTCATAGTTGAACTCAGACATAACCGAATCTCCCGCCAGATTGACTATGCCATCAACCCTGCTCTTGACGCTTTCCTCCCGCACTCCATAAATAAGGGTCAGAGTAATAGCCATCAATGCGGCAAGAATCATGGTGAGAAACACCGCACTGTTGCCCCTTTTACTATTGGTCATGGCCCTTCACGCCCTTTATAAGATTACAGTATCGCACGTACCTGGTTCCGTCTGTCCCATAGCAAGATCCTTCAACCGTAAAGGAACCTTTTTTTCTCAAAAGACCTCTATGTTCCATTATCAAATACTTTTTCCCGTAAACAGTCCCTCCTATGGCACCTCTATCACTGTAGAATTCGCCATCACTTGAAACATCGTTAAATGTAGCCGTATGGTTCGTCATAATTCCGGCTTTCTGGCGCAGTACCATGTGCATCTTGCTTCGCTCCGTCATTTGGCTGTAGAAAAACATAATTATAAGCACCACCGTAATTACTGCAAATATAATAAGCGGCATGACAACAGCTGCCTCCATTATGTAGCTGCCTTTCTTGGATTTAGTTAAAACCATCTAATCCCTCGAATGTATTATTGACAAAATCGGTTATTTCTGCCCTGAATATTAGCCCCAAACCTACTGCAATAGCAACAAGTATTGCCACCTGGACCAGCTCCATTCCGGCCTTACTATATTTCATCTTCATTTTATTCCTTCTCCTTTCCTGTCACCCTTTGATTTCATGCTAGAGCTCCAACATGGCAGGAGCAACTGTTATCATTATGAGGACCATAAGAAAGATTACCAGTGGTAGCGTAAGTTTTGTCTCCGCCAGTCTTCCCTTTTCTTCACAGTTTTTCTTCCTATTCAGCCACAGCGCTTCGCTTTCCCTCTGAAGTTTCTCTGTCAGCTCTACGCCCTTATTCACATTGTCATTAATTATATTTGAAATCCTCATAAGCTCTTTTGTTCCGCTCTGCCTTGCAAAACTTCTGAACTCTCGGTTTAGGGAGCCGTTTGTCGTCTTTACGGTTTTATATCCTTCCTTCAGCTTTCTGTGAAAATAATCATTGTCATTAGATTCAAATCTAAGGCTTTCCTCTATGGCTTTTTCAAAGGCACTGTTCATAACCAGTCCGGCGTTTAGCAGAAGCACCAGTTTATTTGCAAATTCAGGTAGCTGCATTATTACCGATTCCTGTTCCTGTTTCCTAATTTTATCAAGAGGTGAAAGCCTTGTTTTGTAAACTGTTGCCGCTAGAATAAGGGCACACATTATAATGGCAGGTCCGTTGTTTGTCTGCTCCGCCTCCCAATATATACTTTCTCCAGATTGGAGTTTTTGAGGAAGAAGGACCTTCCTGGAGCTTCTATCTTTATTAAAACCATTGGCAAGACTTTTTAACTCATATTCCAGCATTTCCGTCTCGGACATTACGCCTTCCTTGTCCTCGTCCTTTTTCTCCCCCTTTTTTTCTCTACAGTAGGCTTCCAGGGAAATATCTACCTTCTTTTCTATTTCCTTTTTCCCGCCCTTGATTGTCGCTTTCAAAGATGTATGGGCTCTTTCTTTACCTTCATCAGGCCTCATCATATAAAGCTGCCCCTTGCTTTCAACTATGTTCACGCCCTCATTAGCTGACATGAATAAATCTGCTGACAGCATGAGCAGCCCTATTATTCCTATTAGCATCAGTCTTTTCTTGGCTCTTTCGTTTAATTCGTCTGCTGAGAGCACCTTGTTTTTCATAACGTTAAACCTCGACATTGGATAATTTTTCCATCAGATACACTCCATATCCCATGGCTGCCAGAGAGACTGTCATTATGAGCCTTCCTCCCCATGTTTCGTAGAGAGGGGCTATATATGATGCGGAAAGTATGTTCATCATCAGCAGCATTACCAGAGGCATCAGACTGATTATCCTTCCCTCCAGCTTCTTCTGCGATGTTACTGCTTTTATTTCTCTTTCGATATTCATTTTGTCCGTCAGCACTTCCGTCGTATGTCCTATTATCTTCTCTAAATTCCCACCCATACTCCTGCATGTTACATATACCTGCACAAAGTTATTAATATCCTCACTTTTACTTCTGAAGGCTAAATCCATCAAAAGCTGTTTGTCGCTCAACTTATTTTCGACTATGTTTACCTTCATGTGCCGGAGTTCCTTCATAATAGGTTCCTGTCTGCCGTACATGAGTGATAAACTATCTTCAGCCTCCACAAGGGCTTCAGCCATCTGCCTACCAGCGGCTACGGAAGCCGATAAGGAATATAGCATATCCTTAAACTGTCCATTAAGGGAAAGCATCCTTTTTGCGGCCAAATGTTTCTTAACAAGAGGAATACAATAATAAATCAACACCCCTGAAATCAGTGAAACCATCACATTGTGATAGAACAAAAAGCTCACTGTAAATATGCAAAAATACCCACCCAAAAAAACTACTGTTTTTTCTTTTTTCGATAATTCATACACGGAATAATCTCTTATCATTTTCTCCATCGCAAACACCATACTTAAACAAACTCTCCGTCACAATATCTCCTGCCTTCATTCCTCTAAGCTCTGCAATTTCAATCACTCTCCTTTCTCCAGTCTCAAGCCTGGACATATGTATGATAACGTCTATTCCTGCGGTTATCTGACTTCTGATAGCTTCCACAGGGAAATCGGCTGCCTGAAGGAACATAGCCTCAAGCCTCTTCAGCATTCCTCTTATGCTGTTGGCATGGCCTGTACTCATTCCACTGTGTCCCGTATTAATTGCCTTTATATTTACTCACTTGTATATTTTTATTGAAATTTCAATACTTTTATTATATATACATTGTGTTTGACGTATATATAATAAAAGAGCTTCCCATATGAAAGCTCTAATTGTAATTAATAATTTAATTATTTTCAGTTATAATGGTACAGCCAAACATTAAATGCATATATATACTGCTCCATCTACTCTCCTATTTTTCAATAAAATCCAGTATTGATCCAAAGTCTAAAGCTATTCCTTTCTGTAAATCTTCCAAAGAAAATATATGAGCTGTTAATAACTTGCTGCTATATAGTGTATGCCAAAATATCTCAAGAAGGTCAAAATAATTAACGGAAGGTTTCAGTTGTATAGACCACCATATCAATGTAACCATGTAAAAAGGTATTATTGTGCCGTGTATCATCTTTGCGGCCTTTTCATTACTTTCAAACAGTTTGTTGGCAAAAGCTAAATCTATTTTTATATGGTCAAAATTGCCTTTTAAATTCCCCTCTAAATTCTGTAATGTCTGTGCATCATTTAATCGTTTAATTAATTTCTCATAAGTTTGAATTTCGGACGTGTTTTTATTCCAATCATCACTACTTAATGTTTTTATTTCTTCAAAAATATCATATATCATCATTGCACATTCCCTTAATGCACCAGTCTTCTGTTTTTTATTCGCAATATAGTCAGCATAACCCGTTGCTCTATCTAGAATCATTGTTATCACTTTTTTAAAAGAAGCATTCTTTTTTTCCAACTCTTTTTTATAATCATTTATTTTAGCATGTTTATGGCGAGCGTTATCTTTTATTTTATTCAAATGTTCATCGGTTACACATGATGGCTTAACCTCATGTACTGTTTTGGGTTTATTGTCTATATTTTTCAATTCAAATTCTGTCAAAATACTTTTTATAGTATCAATTAAAATATAAAATGTGCTGTTGGTGTAACCATTAATTTCCAAATCTATATCATACTTTATCTTATGCTCTACCTTTAATATTTTTTTAAATAAAAAGTTAATCGTTTCTATTGTAACGCGTTTTGTGTCATTTATATCCAATTCATCATATTTCAATAAAACATTAGACCCATCCATCATAAAATGAATATTTGTGGCGCTATAATCTTCCAAACCAATATGCGAATACACCCCAAACGTCAGCTGCTTTCCGTATGGAGAATCCACATAACTATAAATCTGTTCCTTTAATTCAGTTTCTATTTGGTGGCTTGGTATATTAATGTCTGATATGGTTTCTCTCGATACATTTAATGAGACTGTGCTACTTGGAAAATTCGCATAAACATTAAAATATTTAGGATATTGTAATGCTTTAAACATATGAAAATTATTACTTTCTCTAACTCTAATACCCGCACAAAGCACCTTTGTATGATTTTTTTCGTTCAGCAATCCCCCATCTTCTTTATAAAAATATATACCATAAAAGTAGTCTTTTGGAAGCGTTTTCCCATCAAAAATATATTCACTATCTTTAATTGGTATGAAAAAACATAATTTTTTGTCTTTGCAATTACTTTCTATCATTTTCTTATACTTTTGTTTCTCCACAAAAAGTTGATTATTTAACCAAATGTCAAATGGCACATCTATTATTGTTTTCTCAATATAGGTTTTTAAAGGTTGAAAGCCAAAGTTCTTATCTAAAGGCTTTCTTTCTTCATTTTCATAGACAGTAACCTTTGTTCCGACTTCTAATTTTTCTTTATTCTCTATAAAAAAACATCCATCAAAATTAGGAATATCTAAAGAGTGTCCGTTTATAACGCCTTCACTATAATAGCGAGACTCAACCACTACTCTTTTTCCCATCATGAAACAAGATAAAAAGCCAATTCCAAACTGGCTAATAGGATCGTATTCTGCATCTAATCTATTAAAGTCAGAACTTTTATAGAAGCTTCTACCTATGGTTGTTAAATATCTTTCCATAACGTATCTGTCCATGCCAATTCCATTATCTATGATTTGGAAATAATTTTGATTTTTATATGTTCCAATAAATAATTCTATTTTACCTTGATTCTTTGCAAAATTAGAATCCATTTTTACTCTTAAGTTGATTGCATCTATAGAGTTTTGTAGCAATTCCCGCGTAAAGGCTTCTTGCTCAGAGTATATTTGCCTTCCGGCTAACAGCGGTATCAATTTAGGTATATAAGCTGAAAATATATGACTCTCTAGACAATCCTGCCGCCCCTTTTTAAAAGTAGGTAGCATTGGCAATATGTAGTAAACTCTGAACCCAAATCGTGCAAAATCTTGTTCCAGCTCTGCTAAAATCAATTCAAATTCTTTAATAATAAGGCTTATTACTTTATGTGCTTCAGCTGTTTTACAAGTAACTTCTAACTCTAATGCTCTCTTTTCCTCATTAATATCAAATGAAATCATAGCGCCTTCGATATTCTTTTTTAATTTATCTAGGTTATAAGAAAAAGGAACTTTACTACTTATAAAATCTTCAACAAAATTATCAGGGTTATATTTTAAGATTGTATAGCATTTCGTTAAAAATAACGTTATAACAAAATAAACAATATATCTGCTCTGCTTTAAGCTTAAATTATCATCCATTATTACTTTGTAAAAGTCATGAATATCGTAAATGCTACTCACAGCTTGCAATTTAGAAATTATGAATTCACTCATCTTCTCAGAAAAATCAATATTCAAAATTTCTCTAAAAAACTGTTCAATTTCCCCGTAAAATGTAAAGTTATTCTCTCTATCTGCCTGATAGTGTATCGCAGCTAAAATATAATATACTACTTTATTATCTTCTTTAATTTCTTCGGCAGAAGAAGACAAGCGAAATATAGTATAATTTATCATATCATAAAATTCACGAATAAGAGTTGAGGTATCAATTGTCCTCAATTGTTTATATCTTTGTTCAAAATCGGGGTTTTCTTTCAAAACAAAATCCAAATTAATCTTTGCATTATTTGTAGATTTTACTGGTATTCTTATTTCTTGTTTTGCATAGAAAGAACTATTTTTATATTCAAATTCTTGATATTTTAAATCATAAGAGTTATTCAAACTATAAACTTCTATAAAGTTAAAACTATTTACTAACGTATCACCTTTATCAGTACTACCACACCCTAGAACAGTTGTCATCATGTCTTCAGTTTCAATACTAGTATCTATGTTCATTCTTCTATTACTTGAAGAATGTTTATGTCCATGTAATATTGCAATTGTATTGAATTTACATAATATATTTAAAAATCCTTCACTATTATGTAACGTAGCGCTATCGAGTTCATCTTTATTACGCTCATCCATTAAATAGAAATGATGATGTAAAAACGCAATACAAACATATTCTTCAATATTACTTATCGCTTTTGCTTTCTGTAATTGTATATATAGTTGTTTTTCTGATATTGCACCAAATGTTTTTATTTCATTTTTATCATTTGTTTCAATATTCGCAGAATTAAAGCCTAACAACATAACGCCTTTTTCTTCAAATATGGAAAACACAGACCAAGTTTCATTATCGTAAAACTTAGGTATGTTGTCTTGATAAAATAGTGTTAAGAACTCCTCATAAATTTGATATCGTATACCATCATTTGAAATAGCGTTTTTTTGTGCCACTTCATGATTCCCTGGCACAAAAAAAGTAGTATCCTTTGTAAGAGTAATTGTTCCATTATTAATAAGTTCGATTAGTTTTTCAAAAAAATTTATTGCCTCTTTAATTAACTCATCCTTTTTTTCACTCTCTAATGCCGTATAATCAAAAATATCACCTGTTACTATAATGGCTTCCGGAATTTTTCCATCTAAACTAGAAACAATTTTATATGCTAAATCTTTTATTGGAATTGCCTCTTTGTGGTTTTCTCCAATATGTAGATCTGATAAGTGCAGTATCTTTAAGCTCATATAAACCCCTTTATACATAAAAAAATATATTATTATAAGCTTATTTTATCATTTATATCTTATAAATTCTACTTATATCTGTATTGTGCAAATGCTTTGATAATTATTTTTGATTGCAGCAATTAAATCATTTTGCGTATGTACTCTTTCTTTCATAAAGATACACTCCTTCTAAAATTCTCTTCCCCTAAGAACTACTATTTCTGTTTGTAGCTTTTTATTTTCTTCTTTTAATCTTGCACATTGAATCCCCAATGTTTCTAATTGTTTCGACATAGCCGCATCTATTATTGCACTTCTCCGATCCATACAATCATTACCCGGCTGACTATCAAGTGCTCTATTCAATATTTCTTTTACTTCCTGATTATTATAAAAAAAGCCTCTTGATAATCCCGTTAGTTCTACCAATCCACACACTGTAATATGCTGATTGTTTTCAAGCATATATAATATGGCATCTTTGGCTATTTTTACTTTTTCAGCACTTTTCTTTTTTACACTTGTAACCATATTATCATATTTATTCATCAAAACCACCCCGCTGATATTTCTCTAATAGTCTTATCCATCATATCCCTTACAGGCCTCGTTTCTCTTGCTATAATGGTCGGACTTAGTTTTCTGTACTTGTATACATTCCTTGTGTCTGCATGTCCAAGTAGCTTAGATATTCGTACATCATCAAGATGCATTTCGGTCAATGCCTTACCATAATTTCTCCTAAAAACGTGTGTGCTGAAAAATAATAGTTCCCCATTGTCATCGAGTATTATATTATCTCTTATCATAGTTTTGATTCTCGTTTCAAGGGTTCCATAACTCAAAGGTCTCTTTGGATCTTTTGGGCTCACAAATATATATTCTGTTACACCGTATCTTTTTTCTGTATATTCAATACATTTATTTATCAGCGTTACAATTTCATCATTGATTGGCTTTTCATAATACTTTTTTGTTTTCCATTGCTCTATTTTAATTACCGGCATCTTATTTTTATAATATATACAATCTTTTCTAAGTAAGAGAGTCTCTGATATTCTGGTTCCTAAAATCTGATGAAGAAAAATACATCTTGCAAATTGTTCTTCTTCTCTAATAAGGCATTTATTAAATCTTTCAAGTTCGTCTTGCGAATAAAAACGTTGTATCTTATTTACCATGCTTGAATATTCATTTCCAAAGAATAAATTATCAAGTGCCTCATATTCAAATATACTGGCTGCTTCGTTGATTACACTTTTCAGCTGCGATATTTCACTTTTATACGATACTGCGCTTATTCTCAATTCGACTTTAATATATATAAGATAATCTTCAATGACTTTCCTATTTACATTTTTAAACGATTTTATATCTTGATATTTTTCATCCATAAACTTTGAAAATCTGTTTACAGCTAAAACTTCACCTCTTAAAGTGCTTGCAGCTTTGTATCTGCTTTCCATCCTAATTGCTGCTTTGGTTTCCTGTTTCATTTTTTCTTGTTTAATCTTCTCAAAATTTATATATCTAACCGGTTTTATAGGATTGTTCCTTATGCCCTCAAATTCTGTTATATATATAATATCAGTTTCATCTGCTATATATATTCCGTCTAAAAACTTGTGCATGTATGCTAATGTCTCTGATTGTTCAACACATAGTTTACCGGAGTATTTCCTGAAATGTGCTTTAGTCAGTGGATATCCTTTACTCATTAAAAATGCTTTATATTTTCTCTCAACATATTCTCTTTTTAAAGAGCTGAGATTTGCATTTAGAGTATTGAAAAATGCACATACAATATCATACAACCAAATCTCATAGCCAATCGTAACAATCGATAGCCTGCTGCACCTTTCCTCTACAAATTTTGTAAGTGCCTTGCGGATTTCTTTATCAAGCACTTGATCAAAATCGTAAATATAGCATTGCTTGCAGTCGATTCTTTCCTTTTGTCTTTCAGTAGCATTTGTATAGCTTTCTAAGCTTCTTATATCCAAAACATTATTCATGATACGCCTCACCTATTGCATCAGTTAACTTCTTCTTTTTATTTTCATGATATTTCTTTGTTTCTGCTTCTATTTTTTTCGGTATATAATCTATGTATTCTTTCGTCATTTCATCGCTCTTATGTCCAAGGAAATCTCTTATGACTTGCACAGATACTTCATTTGAATAAAGAAGCGTTGCTATGGTATGGCGGAAATCATGTGCCTTAAAAGCATACTCAGCGCTATTGAAATCTATATTATTACAAACTTCAACCATCTGCTGTGAAAATGTCTGTGCATTATATGGTTTACCCATTGAATTTAAGAACAAATAATCCGATGGCAAAATGCAATTCACATCAATATACCTCTCCATAAGCTTATATAATTCACTGGGTATTGGTATTATAATATCAGCTTTCATTTTAGGCTGATAAAATTTTACCCAAAACTCGTTATTCATTTTGAAAAAAGAATCTCCTTTTAGCTGACAAATTTCGTTTTTTCTTCTGCCACTACACCACAATATTAAAAACATCAACCTGAGCTTCATAGGTATATTGCTTAAACCCTTTAAGATGTCATATATTATATTTTCATTAACACTTCTATTGTTGTGTACCTTACCTATTATCTTATATAAATAATACTCCGGGATAAAAGGCACTCTATCCACTATTTTATATATAACTAAAAACCTGTAGAATAGTGCAATCTCAATTATTTTTCTATTTACTGTTTCCGGTTTTATTTCTTTACCTTTGATGTAATCAAAAAATTGTTCAATATCCTCTGCCCTAAGCTCGTTTATTTTTTTATTATATAGATCAAAATAGGCTATAAATTCACGCAGTATTACTTGCTTGTGCCTTATCGTTGATATACTGTAGTCACTGACGCTTAAATAATACTTTATATACCTTTGCAGTAGCTTTCTGTTCTCCTCATTTGTTATTTCAATAAATGAAATAATTTCTACCGGATTGGATAGATTTATCCGGGAGATGTCCAGCTTAAATCTTTCTACATACCAAACACACGCTGTCCAGCTTATTTCTTCACTATGTAAAAATAATTTCTTTCTACAATAATCAATTATCTTATGGGTATATCTTGGAACAGTATCATCTGAAGAAAGGTACATGTAAAATCTTCTTTCTTCTGCTCTTTCTAATTTTAACAAATCGTTGATTTTTTGTTCATAGCAAAACCTGTATAATGATTTAAGTGATAATAAATATGCTCTTTGCATCTTATGGCTATCATAGTCTTCTAATATATAATTAATTAAAGCAATTATTTGTTTTTTGATTTTCCGGCGGCATCTAAACGAAAAGTCCCATAAAAGCTCTGTCTTATCTATTGTTTTATTTACGACTAAAGCTTTATCATAAGGTAAATCATATAGTAGAAACAGCTTCCTTTCTTCAAGTTTCAAAACTTCTTTGCCTAGGGCTTTCACCGCTTTTGCTTTCTTACTGTTTATTATAACTTTATCAAATGCACACATATATTCTTGGCATTTGGTTTTCACTCCTGTATTCTTTAAATACATTTCGTAGGCACATCTATCTTCATACCTTACTTCTGACAGACTCTCTCTGCCAATAGTAGACAAAAAATTGTATGCTTTATTTCGCATCTTTTTTTCTACCACTTCGCATTTGTCAATTTCAACACTTAGTATATCTTTATTTAATTGTTTTGGTTGTAATTTTAATGCATTCATTTTTCCTGCCCTTATAATAAGTCTCCAATCATATTAAGCGCATTATTATTCCTGTAATAATCTTCTGCCGCAGATCGCAGTTCTTCGCTTCCCACGTTAAGATAGTTTATAGTTGTCTGAATTGATTTATGTCCTAATGCAGTGCTTATCAATAACAAATCCCATCCGCTTTTCCATCTCTCATTAGCAAAGTAATGCCTTATCGCATGAGGATGTGTATCTATTCTTGTCTTTTTCTCAAGTCTTCGCAACATACTGTAAACAGCACTTACTTTCAGAGGCTTTCCAATATGCTCTCCCGATATGACAACAAATAAACTTGTTGTATTTTTTAGTATGTCTTTGTATTTTGATATATATGCCATAAGCAGCTTAAATGTCCGTTCGCTAAAATAGCCTTTTCTATTTTCCTGATTCTTAGCTCTTGCATAATTAAGATTTCTATCTCTACCTACCACTGATGCCGCTCTGCTTTCATAATCAATGTCAGCGACATAATCTATTCCTAAAACTTCACCAACACGAAACCCCGTTTCAGCTATCATGAGTAAAATTAGTTGATCTCTGCAATTTGTGCACGACCCAACAAGCTTGAATAGCTTGTCTTCCCCCAAAGTTTCACCCTGCTTTTTATCATTTGGTAAATAGCCTTTAAATGTTTTACCATCTATTTTTTTCTTAACTCCCATCTTATTTGTTATTGTTATATCGCTATTTTTTAAGACCTTTAGCTTTCCATAGTTTTCGTATTCCAAACTCAAATACTGATAATATCTAAGTACATCACCAAGATACATATTGCATGAGATGTTTTTCCTGACTTTTCCCCTGTCCGTATGTTCTCCGTTTTTGATATATTGTAAAAAATGATAAAAATGCTCATGCTGTTTGGAATATGATAAATTAAAAACATCTCCTAATTCCAAATTGTTTCTTTCTAAAAATCCAAGATAGTATAAAAGAGAATATGCGATACGCCTTACTGTATTAGGCGAAGCATTGACTTTCTTTTTATGAATTAAATATTGTGTTTCATTCTCTAATGTTCCAGTATCACTTTCAAGGGAATAAAATATATCAGTATTTTTAATTTCTTTTATTACTTTAACCACTGCAAGTTCCCCCTCTCTTTTGACCTTATATACATTATATACAAATTAAGGCATGTTCTACGTTTTATAAACATTACACTGCCTTAGCTTCAGCACACAAGGTATCCCTTCGCCCCATTCCTATGAGCCGCCGTCCAATTCCGTGGAGAGTTCAAGACGGGAGTATCATTATACAAAGCCAGATCATCGCAAAATAGGCTGCCAATTCTATTTAGGCGTTCAAAGATTTTATCGCTGCTGATTTTCTCAGGTCACGGCGTTCTTTCACACAGGCTCCCCGGCTTTTAAACGTATGTAATGTTTCCTATTCAGTTTTTTATCTGCAAAATGTTTTAGCTTTTAGATAACTTTGAATTTTAATATGGCCGTTATTAAATGTAGTTCAAGAATTCTCGACAGATATACATCAACACCTTGTCTTTCGTATCCTCCTTCATCAATCACTTTAATTGTTGATAGTTTTTTTATATAATTCCCGTAGTGATTAATGATTTTATTTATTGCTTCTTCATCGCCTTTTACTGCTGCTTCAATGGTTTGATATTTAATATGATTTCTATATTCGCTAATCTCCATTTTTTCTGCCTCCTAAAATCAATTCACATAAAGTATCTAACGCTGTACGCCTTTTATACTGTATGGTAGTTCTCGGCAAATCTAAGATTTTTGCGATTTCGCCATCCGTCATTCTGTCATAGTAATAAAACAAAATGATTTTGCACTTATCCTCTGTTAAGTTATTTAATGCAATATGTAAATCTTCATCTTGTATTAAATACTCTTCATTATCAACTTTGATAACATGCACAAAATATTCATCCTCTGTAGCAATACTTTCTTTTGCAGATAGATAAAATAAAGAAACTTCATTATTTCTCCTATAATTCTCTCTACGCTTATAATCTATTAGTTTATTTCCTAAAACCTGTTTACAATACGCATCGAAAATCATCTCTACATCAATATGGCTCTTGAATTCTCCCACCTCCTTTCGACCATTTTCATTAGTAATACGTTTGAAATCTGGAAAATGCCAAAAATATGACAAAAATCGATAAAAAATACCAGTCAGTTTTTCTGACTGGTATTTCAGACGGTTAAACAAATTGTCCATAAGCGCATACTGCCTACTTCATTATCTATAACCAAATATATTATTTGCGATTTTATTGTTACAGAAAATAAATTATTATATACTTAAAATATAAATAACCTGCGTTATAGCTTGCTTACAATCACCGTTCTCAATGACGTTCCGTTTGATACACTGAATTCGCCGCCTTTAAATGCGCATTCCATGCTTCCCTTGTTCCATTCCTGATGATTCTCTATTATATCTCTTCGGGTTTCCTCACTTAATTTCTTCACCAAAGCGTCTATCTTTTCATATCCACCGTTGTAAGTTGAACCTGCGTTATAGATGCCATATAAGGGCGAGTTGTTTGCATAATTTTCAAACAGCTTTATAAGCGTAGTCTGCTCCTTCATTTGCATTATAGCCTGTACACAAATATCTACCCCGGCCCTTTCTGTTATGCCTACTTGTATAACAGGGGTTTTCCCGGCAATTGATTTGATTTGCTGCGTGGAAGCAACCTGAAACAGCATTCCCTCGTCTGTCAAGTATTCAAGTGCGATAAATACCGGATCGGAAGGAAATGCTCTGTTAAGAACAAATTCCAATATTTCAGCCTGTGTAGACTTCTTTAATGCTTTCTCAAATTTTTTTCTTCTGTTTTCCGAATAATACTGTGCAGCATCAAACAGGTTCTTCCCTTTCATAATAACTATCCTCTACAGTCCTTTCAAATATTCAAATGCCTTTTCAGGCTTCATGTTAGGGCAATATGAATTCGGGGCAGCTCCGTAATGTGTAAAGCTCTGCGGCGGTTCTTGCTCATCTATAGTTACAGGCTCATATCTTACTCCATTTTTTATATCAAAAACCTGTAGCATGGTTTTTGTTACGTATGCCTTCGTTCCGCTGTCATATGTTCCAGTCTGGCTATACTTTGGATATATATAGACAAAGGTGTCATAATCTCCGGGCTTTTCCGGAAGGGCAATATTACTTGCTGATAACTCACTGATTACTACGCTGGGCGCCATATCATAAAATATATCTTTATTCCATTGTTCCTCAAAAGGATATGCCACATATACAAGGCATTTCCCAGTCAATTCGGGCTTGCCTGATTTCATTTCAAATTTTATTCCCTTTTCATAACATTCTTTAGGCTCATCGGCAAGCAAAACCTCTAAGGCCTTGTCTCGCGATTCTCCGGTGGCTATGGATAACACATCTATATTCTTAACCGCAGTCAGTGTTTCTTCGTTATACAGTTCCCCGGCTTTGTTGGTTTTTACATTGGGCACGACCTGCTGTAATGCCAGAATGTAATTATAATATTCACTTCCCGGAGTCCATGAATCAATCTCCGGAAAAAACAGCACTGTCTCAAGCTCAGACATATCAGCAAGACATTTTAAGTCGGAATAATCATATTCAAATAAAAATCCCTTATTCGCTGTCTCTTTTTGCTCCTCCTTTGTGAGCCCTGCGCTGAAGGTAATAGACTTTACCCCCGAAAAAGCACTTAGCTCACTAATATCATATACTGCTTTTTCGTATAGGTTTTCATAAAACGCTATGCTTTGAACTTTGCCCAAATTTTTCTGATATTTACCTTCAACCTTTGAATACCCTTCAAAGTACCCCTCGTACATATACAGCTCATCGGTTTTTTCCAGCAGCTTGGTCCATTGCCCCTCCATTTCATATACATTAGGTCCCACATCAAGCCGTTTGATTGATTTGCAGGGCAGTTCACCAAGTCTTTTATCCAACGTTCTCATATATGCTTCATGATTTACGGCTTCCAAATTCCCACGAAATGACAGTGTTCCAATATCACATCCCTTAACAGCTTCATCAATAATATCAAAAAATTCATCTACATCTGTATCATATTCGTCAAGCTGTATTATTAGTGTATCCGAGTCTTTTTCATATTCAAATACACTCAGGTCTCCTTGTATCTCGGGCAGTTTTTCATATGCTTCTGCCAGCCCGCCACCGCTGCATCCGCATAGCATGAGCCCAATGGCTATAACCAACACCAAACATACTCCGAGGCAGATAATTTTTTTCAATGCTGTTTTCTTTTTCATTTGAACCCCCTCACAAAATATCAATATGATTATATCGCATTAATTTGATATGCGTTATAAGCAATAAAAAACCCCGGAGAGTTGCATTTATGCCTAATCTACGTGCAATTACTCTATTATAACCCCATCTCCACCGCATTTTTCACATTTTTTTGTATCGTAATGATGAGTCTGTCCGGAACCATAGCAGGTCCCGCAGGTTCCTCCAAATGCATCCTCACCTGTTCCGTTGCACTTTGTACAAGTGGCAGAATCTATAATTACACTCACCTCTCCCTTGCCATTGCACGTATCACAGGGGACTTCTTTTTCCCCGCATCCGACAAATAACAGCACCGAAAATGTAATCGCCATAATAACTATCGCTATTTTTTTCATTCTGTTCCTCCGATATCGATTAAAATGAGTTCAACAATGAACTCTTATTGTTTTTCAAAGTAGATTTTGTTGTTTGCATTATCAATCATCATCAACTGCCCGTCATCTTCCGCTAAGTTAATTGAACTGCCGTCTTGGTCAACAGTAATGCCTGCTTCAGTTTCCGTCCATTCAATTTTAGCGCTGTCATCGTCCAAAATACATTTGCCCGTTCCGTCTTCATTAAAAACGAAAGCGAACTCATTGTACGCTTCGGCCGGGAAGTGGATGCCTGCTTCATTTTCTACGTCTACTGCCTTCCACTCTCCCGAATAGTCGATGCCTCCGCACCCGGTCATGGCAAAAATGAGCCCAACAACCAATGTCAATACAATCACCGCTTTTTTCATAAAATATTCTCCCTTTATGTTTATTGGTTTTAATAAATACAAAGTTTAATTGTTTACAGCAGGCTCTGCTGTATATTCGAAATTTGTTAATGATACTATATTCTGTGCATATTACTAATTATTTGGTATAGAATTGTTATCAATTGATGTTATTCCGGTATTACCTCCTTGTACCCCCAAATCCAATGTCCATATAGAATATGTGCTTGCCGTAGATTCAAATTTCATGGAATCCGTAGATTTGTATGCAGATGTCGGTTCTAGGATATCCTTAGCAACATTACTGTATCCCTTTCCGCCCTTAACGTAAATCACATATGTACCATCTTTCACTCCTGAAATAGTTGCAGAACCATTTGCTTTTAGAAAAATTCTCTTTTCTGCCTTATCTAGCGAACTAGTCTGGGCTAAGGTAACTATAATATCATTATTGTATTTACTATTTATTTTTAGAACTCCTTTACCACCGGAGTTATTATTCAAAAGCACTGTTCCATTTGCAGGTGGCGTATCGTTAGTCGAACATATAAAATTTATTTTTGAATTACCGATTTTGATTTCGTATAGTCCCTGTTCTTTAAAATCGTGCTTGAATGCTAATGTTACCGAAACATCGCCGGATTCAGTCCATTTGGCTACTTTAGTTGTCATTACCTTTTTATTAATAACAAGCTGATATTCTCTTTCAAAGGCTTTCTTGGAATTATTTCTGATTTCTGCTTCAAAAATTACCTTGCTGTTCGGCTCGCAATATTTTTTTTGGGTAATATCAGTTCCCGACTTATCTCTGATTCTAATTGCAGAAAAGCTAAGCTGAGCAGGCTCTACTACGATAATTTGCGTTTGAATCTTTTTCAAACCTAAAAAACCATATTTCACTTCTATCGAAGTGTCTGCCTGTGCTCTGCCAAAATTTAGCTCAATTTTTTTATTACCGTCAGCCGGTATATTTTTTTTGATTATCTCTCCTTGTCCGTAATCCAGCACCAATTCTTTGTCCGTGCCGGAGCTATTAATGAAATTCATTTCCGTTTTAGCTGATTCTCCGCTTATGATAAATATACTAGCTTGGTTCTGCTCTGCCTTTACCGGAAACAAGAGATTACTTATGATACAAACAAAGGCTACGATCACAAGTACAGCAAAGCTCACAAAAGCTATAACGATATATTTGCGTTTTATACTAAGAGGCTCTTTGTTTTTTTTAGTATTAAATTCTTCTGTTTTTACAGCTTCATCATTTATCTGCTCATTTTCAGCATTATCTATATCATTTACGCTGTTCATAAACTTCATTAGTCCTTTCTATATTATTTCGATCTCTTTACATACTCTAAATGTAGCAAGTAATTCACCTACATTTATTTCGGTAAAACAATACTATTAAAAATGTTTACCAGCAATATGGACAAAATTACTGAACAAATCACAAAGAACATCACCTGCATCAATATATTCATCCATTGTTTATAGGGCACATATTTACTGAATAGCGAGGGAATTGCACATATAGACAGGCTGATTCCTGTCATAGATAATACCATGCTAACAGAAAAAACTGTTTGAAAGTTTAAACTAATTAGCATTCCTAACGAAATAATGAAAGCCAATGAACAGAGTACCAAATTGATTATTGCTGCTGCTTTCGGAAATACCGGCACCATTTCACATTTACCTTTGTTCTGAAGTTCAAAATTATACCCTAAAGCACTTTCTCGCCATGATCTTTGTATTGATATCCAAGTAATAATTATAGTCAAAACACCTGACAATGAAGCTGTAAACATTGTCACGCTTTCTCCTACAGCAGATGCATAGTATGTTGTCCCATATAAGGCTCCGTATGTTATTCCATCCGAAGAGGCTAAAAACTGACTCAATAGGGAAACAAAAGCTCCTGCTGTTATAATAAAAAACCCCAGTCGCCTATGGCATAGCAACATAATAAAACCAACAAGTGCTGCTATGGAAAATAAAATTTGCATAGAATATGCTTGGTTTGGAGCAAATGTAATAAAAAGCGAACTAAACATGCCTAAGCTACAAAGTATACACCAAA
This sequence comes from Clostridiales bacterium, assembly GCA_012513435.1. Classification (GTDB taxonomy): domain Bacteria; phylum Bacillota; class Clostridia; order Peptostreptococcales; family Anaerovoracaceae; genus Lentihominibacter. The sequence goes on along the minus strand of JAAZCE010000011.1, from coordinate 107,606 downwards.
CAAATGGCCAACCCCTTAGTTTTATTATTTTTTCCTTTTTTACACACACTATGTAAAGAAACAAGACTGTTAGTGCCAATGCCGCCGCACCTGCTATATGACCGATGATTATATTTAGCGATGCCTCCGAGGTGGTGACGTTTGCTCCCATTTTGGGTTCAAGTTCAGCGCATATTATGTCTGCTAAAAGCACCCCTGCTGCTGCTATCCATCCGGTCTTACATATACGCCTTTTTTCTTCTTTCTCTGACCACAAATAATCAAATAGTAAAGCTAGTCCGCAAGCAGCAATAGTCGAAAGCATTGCACTTCCAAGAGCTCTTCCAAAGCCATCAAATACATTTACCTGCTCAGTTAGATAATAAGACCCTAAACTATACCGGACGATAAGAGACTTATATGCAATAGAGCTAAAGGCTGATATTATCATTGACGTTGTAAATACACCTATGGAAATCCACTTGTAGAGCCTTTCCCTTTGAAGCATCAAATAAACGCCTATACCGAGCATAATATACGAAATCAGGAACGGCACCCTTGTGTTGTAAACAATATTTGAACCCAAAAATACCTCTCTGAATAATACATGCATAATGAGTATCGGTACCCAACTACCTGCAATAGCAGCAGCAAACCATACTGCTGTCATAGTATGTGCCGGAAAGCTCTCTTTACCTAATTGCGTCTGAACAGTACTCTCACCTTTATATGATTCTTTTACAGTGTCATCCAATCGTTCTTCCGGTTCTTGTGAATGTTTAATTGTGTCTTCAACTGTTCTTTTGCTTGGCTCCTCTTCATGTATAACACTTTCATTAGATTTAACTGCATGCCATACTTCTGTTTTTTGCTTGTAATCATATGCATTATTATCACAAGTTTTACTTGTGGGAGCAGTGTTTACATTCTTAGAAATATACCATGAAGCAAACCCTCCGATGAGCGCAAATGCAATCGCCAACACATAAACTCCCAATCCCAGCTGTAAAACAGTGCCTATCGCTGCCCCTATTATCTCCATCCCTATCCACAGCCCAATAGTCAGTCCAATATAGCCTCCCGGCTTTTTTCCACGCATTTTAGCATTTTTTTTATTAATATTGCACAGCAATACGATTCCTAAAATTTCAAGCATTGTCTTCCCTCCTTATACATCCGTTATTGTTTTCTTATTCCATTGTCAATAACCCTCTGTTTCTTGTGTGACCCCATTGCTATAGATAGAAGCCGTGGTATTATCAGTTTCCTTCGGAATAAGCGCAATAATAATAAATACAGAAATAAAAATCATTGCTGCCAGCGTACATACTAGCCAACGTGGAAATTTTCTTTTGCTTATAGGCGCAATATTATCGGAAAGTATTTCATCTTTCCGATAATCCCGTAATATTTTTTCCAAGCTACTATCATCCGGCACTTTTTCTTCTAAAGTGTTTTCTTGAATAGTTCTATCTGATTCATACTTATCATTTTTCCCCTCATTAATATCCAAATATGCTTTCATATCTTTTCCACAATACGGACAAAATGCATTCTTTTCAATTAACTTTTTTCCACATGATGGGCAGTACATATACATCCCTCCTCTATCACAAAACAAAACATTGCTCTTAATGCTATTTTAAGATGTTATCAAAAACTAAAAAAGTGCCATTCGGCATTCCAAATGGCACTTTTTTAGTTTTATATGCTAAATCAATTTATTATCCTTGGCAAAACTAACAAGCTGAGAACGGCTAATGCAGTTCGTCTTATTCAGCAGCAAAGAAATTAGGTTTTTCACTGTCCCGGTGCTGAGACACAGCCTTTCGCCGATTTCTGCATTTGTGAGCCCTTCACAAATAGCAGATAAAATTAAAGTCTCCCTATCGCTCAACGTTATCTGATGTTTCTTGGGTATGGTTTTGCGAAGCTTCTCGATAACAGACTCGTCAAAAACACTGATTCCGTTCATAATAGAAACAAGAGAGTTTTTTAAAGCCTCAGAGTCGATTACTTTCAAAAGCAATCCGTCACAACCGGCAGAAACAGCGGCTCTTATGGTCTCATCATCTTCAAATGTTGTAAAGGCCAATACCTTCATCTCCGGCATGAGCTCCTTTAATATTCTGATAGCAGAGGCGCCGTCCCTGTATGGCATTTTAAGATCGATGATACCAAGGTCGGGATGTGTTTTCTTTGATAACTCAATTGCCTCATTTCCATTTCCCGCTATCCCGCAAACCTCAAATTCATCCCATTCATCTATACACATCTTTAAACCTGCTGACAATATCGGATGATCATCGGCTATCAATACTTTTACTGTTTTCATCATTACCCTCTGCTTTCAGTTTAATATCAATAAGAAATCCTTCTCCCTCGTTTGCCGTAAATTCTGCAGTACCTCCTGCCATATACACGTTTTCCTCTATTGCCGACAGGCCAAATCCTTTTTTGAACGACCCATGACATCTTCCATCATCACAAAGAACCAAACGTACCCACTCTGCCTCAAAAGATGCCTTTATAAAAAACTTCTCTGCCAAGGAATGATTCAATGTATTATGATATGCTTCTTCACATACGGATACAAGCATATCTGCATACCCTGCCGCCCATTGTGGTTCGTCACCTCGGATAGAAAGGTCTATATCAAATAATTTCCCAACAACAAAATAGCTTAATCCTTCGGTTATTGATCTAAAGGTTTTGTTCTGTCCGCGATGTCGCTCGCTGCATATTTCTTGCCCTTGGAGAATAAGAGATGTGTACCGTTCTCTGTCTTTTCCTATGAGCTTTCTGCACATTTGCGAAATTGTATGAAGAACCGTTATCGCATGTCCATCCCCGTCGTGAATTTCTTTAGCAAGCTGCATTTGTCCATAATAGTCAGTCAGTATTTCTATTTGTTCCGCATAATCACGCAAATCACGATTAACACGTGTCAGCTCCTTATTCAGCCGCAGCAGCTCCTCTTGTCTTCGTTTATTTTCCTTAATTACAAGCCGTATCTGAGTTATATCTATTAAATAGAAAATACAAGCCGTATACACAGAACCTTCCATAATATGTGTTATCCTAAGGTTATAATACCTTCCCCCAATTTGTAATTCGCAATCGTTTTCCTCTAATTCCATGTGAATGTATTTACGAATATGTTGGCCTTTTTTCATTCCCGCAAAAGGTTCGCAATGATTGAAATCTATTATATAACCGAATTGATCTGTTACTATAGCCGTATCCGGAAGCACCTTAAAAACGTGGCGAGTATTCAATGTCTTCTCCCTTCAACACATGGACAACAGCCCTGATTTCCGCAATGCAGTTTTCGGCTACCGTCATATTTTCAAATAATAATTTACCTGCATCTCCATTTTCACTTTTCGCTGCCTCTAAATTATCACTTATACGCTCAAAAGCTTCATTGCTTTTTTTACGCACTTCCTCAATAAGCTGTTGCTTCTGAACAATGCCCTCTGTGGTTTTGATAGATTCTATATACGCATCAAGATTGGATTTTTGAGCAAACAGTTCTTGATTTATATCATCAAGTTCTCTGATCCGATCCTCAAGCCTATTTTTCTCATGTGACAGTTCCGTGGTATCGGTGATAGTCAAAAGCCTTTTGCTTTTTTCTATTAAAGATGCTTCAACCTGCAGTATCTTACCTTTAAACTCGCCCTCAAATCTCGGCTCCTTATTAATAAGCGGCCGTATCAGCTGCAGCTGTGCATCATAGTTTTCTCTTGCTGCTTTGTTTTTATATATAAATTGTGATATATTACCGTCATAGACCGCAATCGGATGGTAGGTCTGTTCGACTATAACGTCTATTGATGCTGCTGTGATATTTATGTATTTATAGCGAAATAACAGCAGGAAAAGCGAATATATGGAAGCTCCTAAAACTATCGGTGTATAGTCAAACAAATCAACTCCGCTCAATGAGCGGACTACAGCTGCCATTGCCGGAACCACCGCTATCAACGTGTGTAAAAACATCTTAAGCAATATGTGCTCTCGCTGTTTAATTGTATTGATAATAGCTATTATATAGCCTGCAAACATCGTTAAATACCCCAAAAACATCAGAGGTGCAAATAAGGGACCATGGGCAACTGTTTCCCCCATTATTAATTTTGTATAGAATAAATGGTGATAGCTGTTTGTAAAAACTACAATAAGAGTGAAAATTGCTCCGCTGAAAATAAGCGGCTTTACCCACTTCTTATCCAAATATATTCCAAACCGCGTTTGATATATGTTCCAAATCAAATATACTGTTCCGGCTCCCAATAGCCCAATATATTGATAATTTGCAGCAAATACATAAGCATCATTGTTACCCGGAAAGAAAAGATATAGAATTGTTTCCATGAAGCGCCCTGATACCCAAAGCCAAAATGAAATGTTTAGATAAATAAACCAATTAAACACAGGAGAGGCATTTCGATTCTTTATAAGTTTTATTGCAAGAAAAATCGAAAGCACAAGAAATGAACTCTGCAATATGAAATTTATGATTCTTATCGTGTCCATAATAACAATCCATCACACCATTTTTTAAACCACCCTGATTGTGTTAATTATAACACTTATACTTTTATGTGTCGAGTTTAACCACAGTGACAGCTATATAGTATATAACAATCAGTATTCACTTAAACTTATATTGTATTAGGGAGTATGTATTCAAAACCTACAATAGTCTTTATTGATTTTACAACAATCATCATTGCTTATTTGATCTATAGCCTCATCTAATTTCTCATCCATTTCCTTATTTTTGTCATTAAAAATTTATAATGGAATTTGATTTTAATTTAATATTTTTGAAACAAATATGTTCATTGTTCTTATCGGCTCTCTTTTATGCATCTGATCAATCAAATCAATCAAAATTTTTGCAATACTACAAATTCCTGTAGTTGTATTTACATAACTTTTTAATTGAATCTGTACTTTTTTGTTCCTTAAAAGCCGCTTATTTCTGTGTTCGTAAATTCTTGGTCGCTTGTTCGCAAACGTCAAGGGTGCCGGTGGCAACTTTTTATATTTTTTTGCAGGCAAATAAATATAAAAAAGTCTTACGCCCTTGACTACCTCTCTCGCTTGGCTTCGCCTACCACTACCACAGATATAAGCCTTACCATTTAAATTTCATTTAAATACTTTTACAGGGAGGACGAAAGCATGAAGTACGAATACCAAAAATATAAACTTGAGATAGTAAGAGAGCAGACCTTTGAAAGCGAACAAAGCTACTTTATAAAAAATTCCGAAGATATTTTTAAATATCTAACTGATATATGCAGGTTACATAAAAACCCTAATGAAGTGTTTTTAGCGATTGCTATAAATGCCAAAGGCGAAATAATCGGCTTTACAACTGTATCGGTTGGAGATTTATGCTCTACTACAACACATCCAAGAGAAGTATATAAATTTGCTATTTGCTGTAATGCAGGCTCTGTTGTATTCGCACATAACCACCCAAGCGAAGACCCCGTGCCAAGTGATACAGACATACAGACTACTAAAAGGCTTTCAGAAGCAGGGAAACTTCTCGGCATTCCCGTATTAGACCATTTGCTTGTCGGTAATGAAACAAGCTATATAAGTATGAAACGAGAGGATTTATTTTAAAGGAGATGATGTAAATGACAAAAACAATCGAAAAACCTACATTGGATTTTTGGGAGCAGGAAATCACCCCAAACTTTACAGAAAAAATTCAAGACTATTTTGTCCTATGCCCAAATGATATGAAGCAGGAAGATGTACAACACCTTATATGTCTTGCATATAAAGAAGGAATAACAGACGGTTTACTATTTGCCATGTGGCTAAATGAATAAAAAAATTAAAAGGAGGATTTAAAAATGAACGCACAAAATTTTGACAGGGACGTTACTTTTGAAATCACAGAAGCTATCGGAGTTATCGCTGAATACCCCACAGGCTGGAGCAAGGAAATAAATCTTGTTGCCTGGAACGGCGGAGCACCGAAATACGACATAAGAGACTGGGATCCAGACCATGAACATATGTCAAGGGGCATAACCTTAAAGGAAGAAGAGTTAAATCAGCTTTTATCTCTTCTCGAAAACAGAAAAACGAAGTAAGCAGGAATCCTGCTTACTTCACCACACAAATTATATTTAATCAATGAAAGGCTAAGGTAAACGAAATGACACAGGAAGTAAAAATAATCACAGAAAATGAGAATTATGTTGAAGCTGTAAACTCTGTAAAGGAACAAGAAATCGTATCATCAATCAGACTTGAAATGGAAGTCGCACAAAGAATGCTGATACAGACAGCTATCAATATCGGTAGACAATTAACCGAAGCAAAGGAATTCATAAAACACGGTGAATGGGAAAACTGGTTAAAGGAAAGAGTTAATTTCTCACAGAGAACCGCCAATAACTTCATGAAAGTATATAAGGAGTACGGAAATGATAAGATTAATAATTCAGATGTCATTACTTCTCTTAATTATTCACAGGCTGTCGAGCTTTTAGCCGTACCGTCTGATGACAGAGAGGAATTTGCAAAAGAAGTAAATGCCAAGGACATGACAATAAAGGAATTAAGAGAGAACATAAAAGCGATAAAAGAAGAAAAGGATTCTGCTGATTCACAGCTAAAAAAGATTGAAGCTGAAAAGGAATCACTGGTAAAAGAAAACTCAAATAAGCAAAAAGATTTAGATTCCCTATCTGAGCGAGTATCACAACTACGAAAAGAAAAGCAGGAAGCTACTCAAAATCAGGATAAGGCACTTGAAGAAAAAATCGCTAAAGCTATCGAAAAGGAGCAGAAAAAAATCACTACTCTTGAAGAAGAAAAGAAATCACTTGCTGAAAAAATTACAGCCCTGCAAAATTCACAAAAGGAAGCTATCACACAGGCAAAGGAAGCGGAACAGAAAAAGGCAGAAAAACTACTTGAAAAGAAAAACAAGGAACTGGAATCTGCTACTAACCGCTTCAAATCCCAAATCGAAAAAATCAAAGAGCAGAACAAAGCTGAAAAGGAAAAGGTAAAGGAAGCAGAGGGAAAAGCAAAGCTATCCAAAGAGCTTATAAAGTGCGATGTACTCCTCGCCAACATCGAAGCCGACTATGAGGAACTAACGCTTATAATAAAGCGTGTGAACCGCACCTATCCAGAGCATGTGACTGAAATAGAAAAGGCTTTAGGTGACGTCCTCAAAGCCATGGAAAAAAGAGCTAAAATACATATAGCCTCATAAGAGCCAAATAGGTCAAAATCCCCCAAATTCGGGGGATTTTCATCTGTATAACTGTCGCAAGCATTGGAAAGTGGTACCACATTCCGCTTGTTAGGGACACCCTAATACCCATGAGCCCCGTAACCTGTGCAACCACCGAAAATGCAGAACACCCTAAAACGGCTAGAATCAAGCATTTCAGCCGATACCATAGATAAAGCAAAATCGCAGACATCTGCGATTTTCAGCCCTTACTCATCCTGTTTTGAACATAATATGAGAAATATCCCTACAAATGTGCCAATAATCGGCACAGCAAAATATGTCACTGCAATCAAGTCTATTGCTTTTATCAATATAAATAAATATATGAATGATGCTATATGAATATCCCCATTATGAGTATTATGGTACGCCAACTTTTCCATGGATGTATTGAGACATTATTACAAAGCAAACAATAACATCATTCACTTATTATTTGCGCATTAAGAAATCGCTCCGTTGTGAGTATTTCAGAAATATCACTAATATCTCCAATGTCTAATTCTAAAAATTTTTCACCTGTAATGTTTTTAATAGTAAAGCGATATTCTTGTTGATATTTATATTTATTTCTTTTATAAAAGACGATATCCTTTGTTTCGTTTCGTAAAGACATTATTATCCGCCCTACATCATCTACATTTTCATCATAATACTTTACAAACCCATCCCTTACTTCATACCCCTCAGCTAAAGCAGCATTGGCAATCCTATTACGAAATTCATATGGATCTGTAATAATTAATGTAGTGTCACCAATTTTAATTAATTTTTCCTGTTGTTCCTCTGTAAAGTTAAATTTCTGTTGTAGCTCCGGATGAATTCCAAACATACAAAACACAAAATCATTTTCATAATTAGTTCCAAACAGGTGATTTTTGAATAGCTTACACTCATCTCTTTCTGGTATACAAAGGTATGCTTCTTTTACAAAAAACTTTCCTTCATAAGGATCTGCCACGTCATCATCACTATCAGGCAAATACATTTCACGATATTTTTTTAAACTATTCATATAAAAAGAGCCCTTTTGTGTTTTCTCAATTAGTTCCTTACTTTTGATTTTTATCAATGGAAAATTGCCCAATGAATACTTTGTCTTTTTTACCATTCCATTCTATCTCCTTATAATATTTTCATAACGCATATATTACTTTGCTATTATTAACCTAATGGTCTTTACAACATCACCTCTGTATTCTTCTACCAATTTAGAGAATTGCGCAGATCCAAATATAGAAAATGTATGTGTTCTAAGCAAAATATCAAAACAAAATACAACTTCACATGCGCAATCCAAATGAGGCACTGGAGACTTATAGTTATCACTATGCGCAATATATTTATCCCTAAATTCTTTCATTTGTTTTCTTAACTCTTTATACTTTTCTTCCGAAATTCCATGTTCATTAAGAATCCCAAAAAACATTTTCCCTGCATCGTCAGATTTACTATTATGAAATATTTTATCCCAATATGTTTTATCTTTATAATTAGCGAACACTTTACACCAACATATTACTGCATTCATAATATGTGCATCATTTGTATATACCCAAAATTCTCTTTCCCCCGGAAGTTCATCAATTTTACTATTAATGCATCTAAAAGCTTCAACATGATATAAAAAGTCTTTCAATAAGTAAAGGATGCTTGCGAGTGCGCTTCCATTACATTGATTATTATCATTCAACATTTTTCCCTCCAATTAATACTTTACCTTTAATAAGCATTCATTGTATAACAATATTCTACCTCTAATATCTAACTGGAATCTTAGAGTAACATGTTTCTACATTTAAATAATTATTCGCTGACAACCGTTCTTTCAGAATTCCGTTCTGTAGATTTTTTTGTTTATCACCACATTGCAGCGGTCCTATATTAACACTTTTTAAAATGGGTTTGTCAACCTTCAACTTTATATAAGGAATCATAAGTCCGTGACTATTCCGATAATTTATATCCATTGGCTTTCCTTTAATATTTTTGGCAACATCCACTATAATTCTTATTTCTTCTTCATGCTCAAAATATTCACTTTTAAATACCAAACTCCATTCCAAAAGTTGATTTGAAATTACATATCGTATGGATGTTTCATATTGTTCTTCATATAATTCCTGCAACCTTAGTAAAAGCTTTTTTATCAATCTTATTTGCTCATCTTTTTTATACACTATAGGATATATATGTATTGAAACATCCTTATCAATCAAGACACTTTCAAGCGATTTCTTTAAGCCAATTGGCGTTAACCCAATATTGTACCCTTCGTACCTATTTTTTTTCGAATAGTAATTCCACATTGCTAAGGAATCTTTATTCTTTGAAAAAGAACATACAAATCTATCACATTCCAATCTTCTAAATTTAATGTTCTCCTCTTCAGATTTGACAATCAACTTTGTCCGAGCAGGCGATATTCCTACAATTAAGCTATACATTTCATCAGTAATCTCATGTTTTTTTCTCATATCGTCACAAACCTCTTTATAAAGATATTGTGCAACTACTCCCTCTGACATATCATTCAAACAGTCATAACGACTTGCCCATAATGTTATTCCATCAAAATCCTCGAATAATATTGAATCCAACCCACTCGGGGACGTATAATGAAAAATATCATTTTTATATTCCTTGGGCATATAACTAATGTCCAATCCCAACAATATATGAAATTCATCTAATATACTTTTAATAATAATCCCTCCCATATTTAAACTCTTGTATTTTAAATTATACCATATTCAATAAAAAAAGGCAGTGCCTCAAAATGAAGCACTGCCAAATAGAATTGTAATATAACTATCATTCTTTATTATTTGTTAAAATCACAGACATCTGCGATTTTGTCTATAGCCTTTTTATAACAGCTAAGATTATATCCTTTGTTTCTTCTGGAGCTGCTGCAAGCCCTATTTTAAGGTTTTCAAGAGTTTCTTCCGGCGTATTTGCCTTATACATCTCATACACAGCTCTTTCCTCATCATTAAAATTATACATAGCTACCTACCTTTCCTTTTCCTTGTTCTTTTTTCTGCTTTTTTTAACTTCCTTTGATGGTTTTTCTTGTGATTGCTTCATAGAGGCTTCTTCGCTTAGCCTGTCTTTTAAATCCTCAAAATCACAATTCTTATGCATTAAGACATTGCCTGATTTGTCCACAATCACATTTTGCTTTTCATCATTTTTATTGTACATCAAAAAGTATTCGTTCCCATTTATTTTTTGAGATTCTATTGCATCCCAAATACCATCTCTACCTTTAAGTGATATATTCATACTGTCCTCTGTTATAGTCAGATATCCTGCAAGATTTCTGATTTCAGCTTCAGTTTTATCTGGATAGGCTGCCGTCCTCTGCGAAAAATACTTTTCATCAAAATACTTATCCCTTGTGCTTATTAAATCCCCATAATGCACAGGTGCATTATACTTTAGAGACTCATTTATCGTTCCCCACTGATCAGATTTCATAAACTCTGAAATTAGAAACTTACTTGTTACTGCCTCCTGCGCACTCATGACATAAGGGTTAATCGATGGAGTAATTACGCCACCTTGAGTATAGCAAAACCCATCAGCTCCTACTGCATCTTTTATTTGTGATGGCAATTTAATATCCTTGAACACCGATTCATAATTGTTATTAAAATCCTCATTTGCAATGCTCATTAAATCGTCTATCGTTTCTATCTGCTTTCCTGTAGCCTTTTCCTGTACTGCATAATATCCAACCGGAATCTTAAAATCAAGACAGGTTTTGATATGTTCAGCATCTAAAACCTGCTCCGGTAATAGCTTCTCGACCAGTTTTGTATTGACACTTCTGTTTATTTCAGCTTCCGGTGGATTTAATTCCAAATATCTTTTTTCAATAGTAGCTATCAAATAAGATGATTTATGTTGGATGCGGTCAAGACTTTCCTCTAACTCTTTTAATTCCTTTCCGCTTGACCATGAGGCGATATATGGAAAAGAATAAGCTGATGTGTCGATTCCAAAATGTTCACATGTTGCAAAAGCTACAGCCTCTGCCTCAACCTCCATTGTATTTTTATCGAGCTTTTCATCCTTATCACTGTGCATATGTGCGTGTGCAACTTCATGAATAGCAGTCTTGATATTTTGCTTTTCACTTAAGCCTTCTTTTATCTTTATTGCCTTGTTCTTAACATTGCAATATCCATTAGCTCCGGTAGTGATTTTTTCAAATCCTATCTCATAGGGCGAAATATCCTTGATGCTTTGAAACAGGACATTAAAATCATCAACTTTACCTTGCAAATTTTCCATCAGCTTCGGCAGTGGTTTTCCCTCCGTCTGCGAGATGTCATATACATATTTAACTGCGAATCTTGGAATAACCTTTTTTAATAGTGCAGGCTGCTCTATACCGCTTTCATCCTTTTTCATTTCTTCCACATACTTTACATTTGGAATATATGCAATGATTGGGATGCCCTTTTCACCTTTTTTGACATGCCTGCCAAAATTCTTGTTCCATGCCTTATATCCTGCCACATAAGTCGCTTCCGGTCTTTCCGTTTTTATAAGCATGATGTTTCTAATCGAGTAATTGTGAAATCTTCCCATTACAGAAAGGTATTCCTTATACGCCTCATTTTCAAACACAGCTCTGATTCCGTTTTCTGCCTGCTTTAATACTTCGTCAATATTATTTTTCCTTACAGCCATATATACTCCTTTCCAAAGAATGAGCAAAATCGCAGACGTCTGCGATTTTGCTCATCTATTACTTCTTTATCTACTGCCAAAAGCTTTTCTTAATCTCCTGCTTATCTTCCGGTTCTTCATCTGTATCCTCATCTGCACTTTCTGTTTCTTCGAAAGCCTCTCCTGCTTCTTCCTGCTCCTTGTAAACTTCCTCATCTTCAAGTTGCGCTTGATTTAACAATTCTATTGTGCTTTCAAATGATATTTGGCCATCTTGCATAAGCTGATAAATATAATCTTTTTCAAGATTGCTTAAAGTGTCCTTTTCGCCTTTAAGCTCACTACTGATTGAATTTAATTTTTCTGCTGCTTCAGCTTCCTTTGCCTCAAGCTTTGCTATCTTCTCTTTTTGCTTTGTAATTTTTTTCAACATAATTTTCACTCCTTTTCAAATTATCTTTCTCTATCTCTTGTCACAGGCCTTATAGGCGTTGCTATGATTCCTGCCTTAGTCATAGTAAACCTTTCAGGGTTTTTAAATTTTTTCTCATACTTTTTCAAAAGGTCATTAGGCAGGCTTTACTAAAATTACTTTTATTTTTTCGTTTTCCATTTTTGATCACCTCTATTCTTTCATATAAACCCTTGGATAATATAGCTTTGTGACATCTGAAGAATATGGCCCTGCCATTATTTCAATATGAAGATGCGGGCCTGTGCTTCTTCCGGTGCTTCCTACCTTTCCTATTACTGCCCCTTCGCCTACCGTCTGTCCTTTTCTCACATTGATTGCGCTTAAATGTGCATAAAGGGTAGTAAGGTCTGTATCTCCATTACTATATCGAACCATTATGCAGTTTCCATAGCCGCCGTTATATCCAGCTAAAGATACCTTCCCGGAGCATATTGCATTAACAGGCGTGCCTTGCGGCATACCTATATCAAGTCCTTGATGTAGCTTCATGCTTCCGTCCTTGGGGTCGCCCCTCCATCCCCAGCTTGATGTGACTTTACTCACCCAGTTTCTGCCTTCAAATGGAGATGAAAATTTCTTAAACTCCTTATATATGCCTTCAGATATCCGCTTTTGATATGCCTTATACTTCCCTTCGCTTGAAAAGACTTCACTGTGATATGTATTAAAGAAAGCATTTGTCTTGCCTCTATATCCTTTCGCATTGATAGCATTATATATTTTAAGAAGCTGAAGCTTTTGCTTATCATCAAATCCGGGCTTAAGGCCAAACTCCGAAATCATGCATGCCATGATAGGCTCGGCATCTATGCTCATGCCTCCGCTTGTCAGTCTCCCTTTCTTTGCTTCAAGTGTTCCAAGGTATAGATATGATGAGGTTATATTATCTTGACCTGCTGACATATCAATGCTGCTTCCCATCCCGCCGAGGATAGATGTAAAAAGACAGATAAAAAGAACTGTTAAACTGGCTCCTATAGCAAGGTATTTTGCCATATTGTTTTTAGCTGCTGCCATTTTCCTTCTGCCTTTTCTTTTTCGCAGTGCCTTTTTGCTTTTACCTCCGGGAGCATTTTTAGCTGTAACGTTTCGTATATGCTGCCTTTTAGCATAGGTTTTTTTAGCCTTTTCAAACACCTTTAAGCCTGCTTTCTTTGCAGCAGATGCAGTGTACATCGACATCTGTATTTCTGCATCTCTTGTCCTTTCGTATGCAAAGTCAGATTCATTTATTCTTTCATCCTCCTTAGTTTTTACCTTATTTATCTCATTTCCTATGAGCTTTCTTTTTCCAAAACGATTAAATGCCGGGCTTTTACTGCTTACCTTTCCCATTTTTTCAAGTTGCTGCTTAAATGTCTTTAGCTTTCCCTTCGGATTTGATTTAACCTTTGCCATGCTCATACTCCATGATTTCGTCTAATTTTGTGGTCATATAGCGATATAGAGGATTGTCCTTTGGAAAATTATCTGCAAAGGGTATAAGGCTGTCTCCTACTTTCATAAGGCCGCATCCGTTTTGGACATTAGATATATATTTGATTTGCATATCATTTATGTTAAGAAGTTCTGCGAGATCTTCCCTGTCGTTACCTGACTGATTAAGGAGCACAAGAAATTCCGAATTTGAAAGCATATTCCTTGCCATGGGATTTCCCAGCATGTCGCTCACGTTTTGCGTGATTCCGGTGCAAAAGCCGCCGTATTTTCGTATTCTTTTCCAAAGTTCTTCAAAAGCAGCTGCGGTGTATTCCTGCCTAAGCATCAAATAAAATTCATCAACATATACCCATGTGTTTCTTCCCTCTGCTCTGTTCTTACTTATGCGGTTTAATATGTTATCCATGATAATGAGCATCCCCATGGTTTTCATGTTTTCGCCCAGGTCTTTGATGTCGTAGCATGTCAGTCTGTTTTTGATGTCTACATTTGTTTCATGTGCAAAGGTATCCTGACTTCCCACTGTAAATAGCCTTAGCTGTAAAGCAAGGTCATCTGCAAGGGGATTCTTCATCTGTAAAAGCTCTTCTCTTAGATCCACAAGAGTAGGGTTCCGGCCTTTATATCCGCTTCTTATGTACCCTTCAAAGATATTTCTCATGCACTGGTCTATGAGGCTCTTTTCCTTTAGACCTACAGCCTTGCTTCCCATGAGCTGCTCGCACATAGATAAAACGAAATCCGATTTTATCCTAAATGGATCTTTTTCCTCTCCATAGGTAGCGTTCATCTCAAGGGCGTTTATATGATTTCTTCCATCGGTGGATATTACCGCCACCTCACCTCCAAGGGCTTTGATAAGTGGCGAAAACTCTGATTCGGGGTCTATGATAATGACATCATCATCTGTGGAAAGAAAGATATTAAGTATCTCTTTTTTCACGGCAAAGGATTTACCGGAGCCGGATACACCAAGGAAAATACCGTTACCGTTTTGAAGGCTCTTACGGTTTACTAAAATCATGTTCCCTGTTGTCGGATTTGTTCCGTAATATATCCCATTCTTATGAGATATTTCCTGCACTGAAAAAGGAGTGTGGGCTGCCACTCCTTCACTTGTAAAGGTTTTCATTTTAGGTGCATTACCATCAAGGAAGCGATTAACTCCAAAAGGTATACAGGTACATATCCCGTCTGCCTGCTCGTAGGTAAGAGTAACTAATTTAACGAGCTTACTTTGAGCTATCCTTTTTAAGGTGTCGGTATCAGAATCAAGCTCATCTAACGTATCTGCAAAATGCAGCACGGTCACAAGTCCAAGATACATTCGCTGGTTTCTGTTGTTTAGGTCGTTATAGTATTCATCAAGTTCTTTTCTTCTGTTTTCAAAGGTGAAGGGAAGCACAGCCGAGAAGTTGTTATTCTGATTTTGACGTCTCTGCCAGTTTGAAACGTCTGTCTCAAGACCAAGGCTGATTCCATCTACTAGCTTTAACGCCTCCTCCATAAGAAGCGGCACTAGGTCAAATGATATGAGCATTGTCTTATTGATATTGCATAGCTCTGACAATATATCATCCTTTAAATACGTCGGATAATTTACAGGAGAAAAGTATAAGGCTCTTGCGTATTTATCTCCTATCTTCATATAGCCTGTTTGTCTTTCGGCATTATCCGGCATAATGATATCTTTTAGATGATGCCCCGACTTTAAAACTCTATCTATATCTATACCGCTAAAGCTTTCTTCACCACCTATATGATATAGGTCGTATAATATCTCAAGCCTTTCTTTAGTTCCTACTTCCTCTATAACGCTGCCAAGGGATTTCATCTTGATGCTTATCTCATTTACAGAGCGGTTTAAAAAGGTGCGGGCGCTTTCTAAATCCTTTCCCGTTATAGATATGGTAAGGTATAACTCCTGTTTTATGAAGTTGGTCTGCTGTGCTTTTTGCTTTAACATATTGTTATAGCAGCTTCTAAAGAAGGTAAGATCATCCGCCTTTAAATCCATCAGTATCTTGTCCTTAAAGGCAGCGTCATTTATCTTATTCTTTACTATGCTTATCTTATACGCTGCTCCCGGCATGAAGGCATTAATTATCTCACACCAGCCAATGATAAAGTCTTCCTTTTCCTTATTATTAAGTATTGAGTAATTGAGATTAGAAAACCTTATCATCTTAGAATATGCATTATCGCTGCCTTTAAATATCCCATCATCTTCTGCCGATTTTACAGGTGTTAAAATTTCTGCATTCTTATATATCTTCCTTTTTTCTCTTCTTTGAGCGGAAACGCTTTTTAGAGTTCTTAATCGCATTTTTTCTTACCTCCTTTTCAAGTTCTGATGCTATGCTTGTTGATGTGTATGTAAGCTCCCTTGGCTGTATAGTATCCATGATTATCCTGAAAACTATCTGCTCTGCGTGAAGTTCATGGTATTTGAAAAATCCTAAAAATACGAATGGCAGCGCTCCTGCTACACATAGCCATGAAAGTATCTCTATATGCACCGTATCATCAAGTGCAAAGTATATGCCTCCCGATGCTATCAAAGCTGCTCCACAAAATACGGCTTCTCTTAGGTTAAGCCCCAATATGAGCTTTTCCGAATAATCTCTTATCTCCTGATTTATTTTTATATCCAATATATCCTCCTTACTGGCCCATCATTTCCTTTGCTATACGGTCAGCTCCTTTAACTGCAAAGAGCAGTATCAGAGCATATAAGATGAATGTGCCTACATATTCTAAAACCATAAGCAGCGGTCCCCAGTCTCCATCATAGCTTGTTACCTGTGGGTCCTTTGCTATGGCAATATAGATGATACAGGCTATAGTTATCACTACTCCCTCAAGGCATACAGCCGCATAGTTTTTAAGAAACCCTATGCCTATGGACTGAGTTGGCTCACCGCCAAGGCTCGATAGCATAAGCGGTGATATAGCTGTGTACATATATAGGCGAAAAAACCTGCCGTAAACTGATATGAGTATCACTATAGATACCACCACTATTACAAGCCATGATATAAGACCTGCTGCTCCCATGAGTATTGATATCACCGGATCAAATATTGCAGACGGCTCATCAAGTGCCTTTGATATTTCTTTTGGTACAGCCGCCTTATTAAACCCTCCTGCGTATCTTCTTATCTGAAGAACTGCTGCCTGAATGATATTGAATATGTAAAGCATGAAGTCTGTACCGTAAGTTATAAGTGCCTTTGCAAAAATAAACCTCACCATTACCCTTACAGCAGCCTCAGGTCTTTTAAGCTCTGCAAGGCTTACGGTACTTTTGATGATTCCCATAAATGTGAATACTACTAAGAGTGCTAAGCCTCCTGCTTTAAGTCCGTTATTTATCGCCTGCATTACGCCCCATACGGCTCCGCCCATGAAATCCTCAAGCCCCATAGTAAGCATGCTCCAGGTATCTGCCATGTATTTATTAAACATGTTTACTGCATGTTCAAGTAAGCTCATAATGCCACTTCCTTCCTATGCTATTGAATCGAGTATTTCCGGGGCAAAGAAAATCATAAGGCCTCCTGCAATAGCAAGAAGCGCAGTTGAACGCTGGGCAGCATCATGACCTTTCATTGCAAGTCCAAGCTGCACCACACCCCAAAGCGTTGCGATACCGCCGATGGCTTTCACCACAGAACGTATAAGCGTATTTAAACTTGCAATAGAGCCTTCAATACTTCCTGCCGCAAAGCATATCGTTGTGCCGGCAAATAAAAAAAGCATGCAAAAGCATACTGTAAATAAAACCCGTTTTGTCATTTTCATCGCTGTCATCCTTTCCTTTGCTTTTGCTCAAGGCTTAATATCGCCCATCGCAGTGCACTTATTATTTCTTTATCACCCGCTTCTTCTGCTCTTTGAAGAAGCGTATATAAAACGTCTATTCTTTTTGCTTCAATTTTTTCCATGCTGCCTCCCTATATCAAATCAACTAACTCCTCATCTGTAATTATATTTATCCTGTTATAAATATCAGCTGATATATTTTCTGCCTCTATATCTATGCTGCTGACAGTATCAGCATCTTCATATTGGATCACTGCTGACATGCCGCTTGCATCACCTGCCTTATATGCTTTTCCTGTTACGTCAGAGGTGTATTTATAATTCGGATGACTTTGAGGCTTTATCTTTTCGTCGATGACCCAGTCATTTCCTCTCAGCTTTACAAGTGCCTGTTTTTCTCCTAAAAATGTATCTACCTCTGAAGCGGTTAGAAGCTCTCTTGCTACAGGCTGACTGTTTTCTGTAAAACTTCCACGAATGCCTTTTGTCAGGTTATGGCTTTTTACAATAATGGTTTCCTTTCCAATCCGCTCTGATATGTACTTTTGAGTTTCAAATTCTCCGCTTCCAAGATACACAAATTCATCGGCATTTCCGATAAGCGTATTAAATTGTTCCTTTTCAAACATTGGCTTTAACTGACTGATGGCCTGTATAAGAATAGAAAATGAAATATCGTGCTTTCTTGCTGTAGTAAGCACTGTAAGAAAATCTCCCGGTAAAATAACATTACTAAACTCATCCATCAGAAAGTGTACCGGAACCTCTAACCTTTTTCCCCGGCTTTCCCTTGCCTGCTTATATAGAATAGGGATAAGCTGGGAGTAAAGCATACTGATGATAAAGTTAAAGCTCTTATCCTCTGCCGGGATAACCAGAAAAAGTGTTGTTTTTTCTTTTCCTATCTCATATAGCTCAAGCTCATCGCAGTCAGTAAGCCTGCAAACCGATTCTAAATTGAACTTATTTAATCTTCCCATAAGGGTGGTCTGTACGCCCAAAATTGTTTTAGCTGTTCCTTTCCTTGCTGTCTTATAAAACCTGACTGCTATATGCTCTGGGTTTTCAAGCTCCAGCTTATCAAACATGGTTGAGATTGCCGTATCTTTGATATTACCCTCTTCATCCTCCTCTGCCGTATCCTCTCTTGCAATATACATGAGCACCCTCATATTCTTTTCATCTTCTCCTGCTTCATAAAATATCAAAAACATATATGCCATAAGCATTGCCTTTGCTTGATTGTCCCACATAGGATCATTTGAATGACTTTCCTTTGGCACCGTTGCTCTAAAGATATTTTCGCAGAGCCTTAATACATCATCATCTGTTTTGATGTATTCAAAAGGGTTATATCTAAAGGAATCATCCATATCATCAAGGTTTAATGCTTTTATTTTGTATCCGCTGCTATGAAGAAAGGCACCTGTCCTTTCCAGCAGCTCCCCTGATGGATCAAGCACAATGTAGGAGCCTTGAGCCTGAAGAAGATTCGGTATGCAGTAATAAAAAGATTTTCCTGCGCCGCTTCCCCCGATTACCAGCGTAATCAAATTCAGAAAAACCTTCTTTCCTGTTTCGCTTATTCTAAGGTTTTGCGTAAGCAGTCTGTTTTTTGAAAAATTCTTATCACTATATTTCCTGCAAAGCTTGCTTACATCTCCCCATTTTGCTGAACCGTATTCTTCATTAAATCTTGTGTTTTGCTTATCAGCAAGGTATATACAGATACAGATGATATAGATAAATGAAGTAGCAAGAATCACTTTATATGTGCTGCTTGTAAAACTAATATCAAAAGGATGGGAAAGGCAATAGCCTGCAATGTTTATTTTATCGAATATGTTTCCTTCGGCTATTACTGCTGGGGTAAGTATTATGGATACTACACCTGTTATCAGAAATCCTATAGATATGAAAAGCATATCTTCTTTTTTAAAGTGTCCTATATCCATCACCTCACGATCTCAGGTGCTTTAACTTTACTGCTGCGGTTTACTTGCTTGTCCTTTGCCTTATATTCATTGACATATTTATGTATCGGACTGCCTTCTTCTTTTTTCGTATCCCTCGCACCAGCCTCGGATGCTTTGCCTATGCCCACTTCCGAGGCTTTCTGCGGGTTTTTTGAAGTACCTTCCCCTACCATAAATTCTCTTATCTCCTTTTCTGCCTTATCCTTTAGCTCCCCTGCAGGTATGGACGGCATTGCATCTATTTCCTGTAGCTTCCGATAGTGATTAAATTCTTCTGCCTCATCGAAAAATACAATATCATCCGTAAATCCTGCCGCATTTCTCATCTTCTCCTTTTGACTTTGCCAGTAGCCACGCTCCCTTCCGTCAAATCTGCCATCATTGTATTCACCGATTTTCTCGCCCTCCTTATATACCGTATATCTGGTCTTTGTATACTGCTCACCGTTATAGTTTTCATAACTTGATTTAAGCTCGATATAATTTGCAGGATTTGTCCTTTCGCAGATATACCTTGGGGTATCTTTTGAAAAGTCTTTTTCTGTGATACGATTTAAGGCTCTGTCAAAGGAAACGCTTACCTGCTTTTTTACTTCGGCTGCTTTATTAAAATCAGTGACGTTTTCTATGCTTCCATTGCCCCTTTCGATTGCATTGATTCCCATTTTCTCGCATATCCTGTTTACTACACCTGCATCCTCTGCTCTTATGCAAATATCCTGTAATCCTGCCTCATGCAGCTTATCCTTTGCTACAAAATATTGAAGATGATACTTCTTTGCAAGTCTTGCAAAGTCCTTCAATGATTTTTCAGGGACCGTTACCATGCATATACCTCCCGGATTTAAAGCTATATCTTTAGCCTTGCCTTTACTAAGCGCTGCCGCTAAAAAAATAAGGAGCTTTCCTGTCAAAAGTCCTGCGCTTCCTGTTATGCGAAGTGTCCTCTCTAATCCATCAAAAGCTACTCTAACGATCATCTCGCCTGTCTCTGCTTCCATGCTCATTTATTCTCACCTCTTTTCTATCAGTTTTCCTGTTATATCCGGTATTTACCGCCTGAACCTCTTTCATATTGCTTTTTATATCCTCACATGTCTTTATCTTGTTTCTTGTCTGCCTCATCTGCTCCGTGATTTCGGCTATTTCAGCTTTAAGCCTTGTGGCATCAGGCTCTGCCTGCTTTCTTCTAAGAGCTGCCCTTTTTTCTGCTCTTTGAGCTTCCAGTTTTACAAGTTCCTTTGAAAGGCTGTCTGAAAATACCCTTAAATCATTTTCATTACTTATATCATTTAAAAATATGAGGCGGCTCTGACTGCTGATTTTATCTAAGTACCTTACCTGCCTTACCGTATAATGTGAAGGCTTTATATGTCTTTTTCTGCTTGGTATTTTTCCAAGCGCAAACAAATATCTCACATATAAAGCCTTATAGCCTGTAAGCTTCTTTTGAGGCTTCTTACAGTTAGCCATCCTTCTCTTTCCTGTATAGATGATTCCATAATTTTTGCTGTAGTTTTCTGCAATCCGCTTTCTGATGTCTTCAGGTAAGTATTCATCGCCAAGAGATTTAAGCCTGATATGCTTATCCTTTCCCGGCGGCAAAAGTGCAATGTGCTTTGCGAATTTAAGGCGGTATCCCATATCACGCAGGCTCTGATAAAAGCTATCTTCTGATTTTGACCTTGATATAGCATAGTCGATATCCTTTTTTACAAGACTTCTTATGCTTACCCTGCCTTCATTTTCTATATTCCATATAGCCCGGCTAATGCCTTTATCTTTTGGAAGTTCAACAACAGATAAGCCTTCATTTCTACACCTTTCATCTGAAAGCTCTCTCATCCTTTTATATGTAGCCTTACATCCGTTATATTTTTTACCGTCAATAAATGAGACTGAATTTAATATGAAATGATTATGAATATGAGCCTTATCAAGATGGGTACATACAATAACCTGAAATCTGTCGCCCCACATTTCTTCTGCAAAGGCTACGCCGATTTCATGAGCCTTATCTGCTGTCACTTCTCCGGGAGCAAAACTCTGCTCTGCATGATGAGCGAGTATACCGCCTTCTTTTGCAAACTGCCTCTTTACCGCCTGCATTTCTTCTAAAGCATTATCAATATCACAGTTGATACCACTTCTGTATTCTAAAGAATAGGTCTTTTCATCTGAAGCCGCATAATCTATTACAGCCTTTAACGCTTCCGTTTTATTGGGATTTCCAATGTATGAAATAGCCGAAGCAAGATCTGCTTTAATCGCCCAAATCTTCGTTGTTGCCAATATGAACTTCTCCCTCCCTTAAATAGATTTCTCGTATTTCAGGTATGACCTTTTTTAGCTTCTCAGCCTCTTTTCGGTATTCTTGTTCATTTACACTACCGCTCATATTTGCGACCTTTGCTATCTGATTGATGTTTGTACCTATTTTATTAAGCTCAAATATAAACTCGTAAAATTCCCTCGGGGGCATCTTAGGAGGTACAGCCCCCTTCAAAAGCCTTCTCATATAGCTTGACTTACTGTAGCCACTCCCTAATGAAAGCTCATATAGCCTGTCGTGTTCAGCCTTTGTAAGGTAAACCTTTATAGCAGCCCTTTCATTTCTTTTTTCCTTTTTCATTTTAAAAGGCGGCTTTGTTTTCGGCCGCCCATATTACCCACTTTCTCCTTATTCTTTTTTTCTCCTCCGCTCATTTTTCTTAAGTGCCGCAAATATCCCGCTTCCGGCTATCACAGCCAATATGGCAAAGAGCCATACCAAATTTTTATCGCCTGTCTTTGGAGTATCAACTAATATTTTAACAGTCTGGTTATCATCGTTTATATCCTTATGCTCACCTATAAGTATCTCTTCTTCATCATCCATAAGATATATTTCTTCAAATACTACTATTTTCTGTGTTTTGATTTTTTCTGCATCAAATACTATTTTCACATCCACGCTACCGTTTTCTTTATCTGCTGTAAAAATCGTTTCTACATCAGTACCCTTTATCTTTTTTCCATCAGCATCTACAAGATATGTTTTCGCTTTGTACTCTTTTTCTGAAATAAGGTTTTCGTATTTGATAGTGTCTACTATCTGATGCTCACCTTTAGGCTTTATAGTATTTTCTTTGGAACCGGAAACCTTAGCAGTTGTTCCTATCTTAGGAACCTTTATCGTCTGGTTGCTGTCCTTTATATCCTTATGCGTAGCAACGATTTCCTTTTTGCCTGTATCTTTATTTATGATATATAGTTCTTCAAAGATTACTACATTCTGACTGGAGAACTTGCCCGAATCAAAGCTTATTTCAGTATCCACCTCTCCGTTTTCCTCATTTACAGTAAACTCCTTTGCAACAGAAGGCGCATCTAAGATTGGGAAACCCTTGCTGTCTACAAGCCATGTCTTTAGCAAATACTGTTCTCCCGGTAAAAGCTTTTCATAGCTTACTGTATCAATAACCCTCTGCTTGCCGGCATTTGACACTATATTAAGCTTTGAAGCTTTTCCTATTGCTTTAGTTTTTATCTTTGGAATAGATATGCTCTGGGCTTTATCCTCAATATCTTCATGACCTGTTATTTCCGCTTCTGCTTCTACATCAAAACATTTTTCAAATACGACTACCTCTATCCCGCTATAAGATGTAGCATCAAATGTAAATTCAAGTTCTATGCTACCGTTCTCATCCTTACAAAGGAATTCTTTCTCAGATGTGATTTTCTTTTCGTCTACTATTAAAGGCTTTCCTGTCTCCTTATCAATTAGCATCCCTTTCATCTTATATATTTTGCCCTCAGTAAGATTCTTATAGCTTACTGTATCAATAATAGTGACTTTATTATCTGCATATGAAATATGATTTTTTGTTTCCTTATCAAGTGCTTCCGTCTTGATTTTTATGACATCATCTGTTACCGTCCCAAGGTTTAAGACAGTGGAATCTCGATATATACGAAACTCTACATCTTCAAGCAGCCTCATGTTTTTATTATTCTCGCCCCTTATTTCATCTAAAGTATAGTAATCATAAAGAAGTGCTCCCTTGTTATCATCAATAGCACTAATTTCGCCAAACCATACGCCAGAGAGGGATGTTCCTCCATTGGTATCGCTCTCATGAGAATTCCAACTTGATGATGTATCTATTATTCCGTTTTCATCTGTGCATACTATATGGCTTTCACCCGTAGTTTTTGAAGTTATCTTGAACTGAATATTTGAAAGCCGTTGCATGGTTCCATCTTTGACCTTTACAAGCTTGATATCACCTCTCTTTGGCTGCTCTGCTACCTCTGCATCCGAACCAATCTCAGGCGTATTATATGTATAAACTGATTCTACCGTTCCGGCATCCTCTGTTATCACAGTAGTATAAATCCTATCATTTAACAAATATCCTTCTGGAGCTTTTACTTCCTGAACGGTTACAGTTCCAAGAGGCATACATGGGTCTCCGGCTGCCGAGATATAAAAGTCACTGTTATCAAAGCTCTTATCTAAATCGGCTTCTGAAAAATGTGCTATACCATTCTTATCTGTGATAAATCTCCATGTTGCGGCAAGGCTTTTACCGCTACTTGTATGCTTATAGTATTTCACTTCATACACTGCACCTTGAAGCACCCCGCCACCTTGAGGCGCAGGCTTATCAGTTTCTCCATCTCCCTTTTTAAGAAGTATTCCTATAGGGTCATCCTTAGGCTGTTCCTTTACACCCACTGTAGTTGTTGTTTCATTTTTAACATTGCAGTTATATGACCTTATATCGAGTGCATAGCCCTTTGATGCTGTTATTTCCTTAAGTGTGTAGTTTGCAACAAGAACGTTATTTAGTGTTCCTATTCCGCTCGCATCTGTTGTTATGGTTCCTATTAGGCTACTTCCGTAATATACTCCGTACTTTGCACCTGCAAGTGAGTAACAGGTATTGCTATCTGTCATTGCAGTATCTTTAGATGATTTTACTATCTTTATATTTCCTGTATCATTAAAGGAACCAAGAATATCCTGGCATCCGGTGCTCTTTATAATATATGCCCTGTAGTTTACAGGTGGAGCAGGGAGGCTCTTTATATAATTATATAGTGACTGTGCCTTTGATTTCCATGTTCCGGTAAGCCCATAAAATGGATCTACTGAAGCGCTTGTTGTTTCATCATATGCGATGGATATGATTATATGGGTAAGGCAGTAAGCATCATCTTCTCCATCCCAGCTTCCTCTTAATGTATCATCAATATATTTATCGTATCCCGGACCACCAAATCCGTAGTAAAGACACTTTGCTAACATGGATGTCGGACTTATGAAGTTGTAATCATATGTTCCTGATGGAAGTGTTGGGAGCTGAGGCTGAGCGCAATACACCGGATGATCTTTTTCTCCTGCATAAAAATAATGTGTGAAATGTGACGAATAATCAATTTGCTTACCAACCTTTACCGTTATCCTACCATCCGCTGCATAGGCTCTATCACTTACAGATGGTATAAATATCCCGACCATCATTATTATCGCTATCAGCATAGTAAATATTTTACTTTTTCTTTTTGTTATGTTCATATCAATACTTTCCTCGTTTCGCTTTTTTATTTTGAAATATCGAATAAGTCCCTCTGGTCTATCTCTTGTTCTATACATAGCTACTCCTTTCTCGATATGGCAAAATCGCAGACATCGGCGATTTTGCTACTTGTCATTACTTTTCACACAAAAAAACAGCCCTTCTTTTTGAAAAGCTGCTTTTTTAATATCATAAACTGTTTGCACAGATTATGTTTTCTTATTTACTTTATTGCTCCGCATGAACATTTATACCCGCTCACATACTGCTCGCTTATATAATATGTCTCACTTCTGTATTCCGTCCCATAATGCACATTACTCTCACCATTTAATAGATGTTGGTCTATATGGCTGGGGTTCCCCGTCATATCTGCACCGCAGCAGTAACACTTTGTCCAAGGCACCTGCCTTATATGGGGACTCTGCCTTGTTTTGTAAATTGCTTCCCATGAGTGCTCATGAGATGGTTTTGATGATTCCTTGATAGTAGGCTTTGAAGAGGGCGCCCCATTTGGACTACTATCTTTCACCTCAGAACTGAAATCGCCCTTTTTCTTTTTATTAACCCCTTTCTCTTTCGAAAGAGGATTTCCTACTGCATCAGCTCCTGTTTTTTGCTTATTGCTGTTTTTCGTTTGCTTACCATCATTTGCAACTTTCATATCTTCTATAGGTGCTGTTGCCTTGGACTTTTCTTCATCAGCATTACTGTCAGTGCAATTTACTATTCCGGCGATTATCCCGGTAACAGCAAATATACTGATACATATAATCACAAGCATTTTTCTTTTCATATTAACCACCTCACTTTCCTTAATATCCTATACATATATTGTACTGCAAAAATCGTCTGTTCTAGGAAATATTATATTGTTATTTACTTATACTCCTTTATTATCTTGAGACACTTTGGGCATATTTCTTTTTCTTTAAAGATTATCGTATCATCTATAGAGCCACATAATTCGCAACCTCTATGATATTTTTTTAAAACTATCCCATCTTCCATCACATACACTTCTAATGAATCACCTGTCTCCATATGAAGCATATCTCTAAGCTCTTTTGGTATTACAATTCGACCCAACCCATCAACGTTCCTTACTATTCCTGTGTCTTTCATTATTCAATGCCTCCTTATCTTACTTATAAATGTATATTTAGGTAAATATAAGTGCCTGCACCATATCGAGGACTTCCTTACCTCTCACTTCTCCCACCAGTATTCTATCCGGTCGCATTCTGAGGCTGGTCTTGACTAGGCCGGCCATATCAACAGCTCCTTTTCCTTGAACATTAGCGTTCCTACATTCCAGTCTGACTATATTCTCTATTTCGTTTATCTGAAGCTCTGCCGAGTCTTCTATTACAACTACTCGCTCATGCGGGGGAATAGATTGAGCTAGCACATTTAACAGGGTTGTTTTACCAGAGGAAGTTCCCCCGCATATGAAGCAGTTCTTTCCCGATGCAACAAGGTCTCGCAAAAAACAGGCGCCTTCATGTGTTATAGTTTCATTCTCAATAAGGTCTTTCATGGTCATAATGCTTTCAGGAAATTTTCTTATTGTTAAAATCGGGCCGTTTAATGCTATGTTCTTGTAAACGGCGTTTACCCTGGAACCGTCTGATAATCTAGCATCAACTATGGGGGTCAGCTCATTGATTTCCCTATGAACTGCCGAGGCTATTCGCCTTATCAATTCTTCCAGCTCTTCAGTGGTGTCAAAGGCAAGAGGGAGACGTTCCAGAACGCCCTTCCTTTCCACAAATATGTCCTTCCTGCCGTTTACCATTATCTCCGAGATGCTCTTGTCTTCAATATAGGGCTGGAGTATATCCATCTCCTTTCTCAGAGAGAGAAATAGTCTGTTTATCATCTTGGCGTTTTGCCAATAGCTGCAGCTCTGAGCCTTGTCCTGTGAAAAAACGTATTCTTCTATTTTTTCCAAGACCTCATCATCGCTCAACCTACTCTCTGCATCGGAAATCAGCAAACGAACCTCGGACATATAGTCTCGTATATCTTTAGTTGTGTATAGAGCCTGTATATTTTTCATTATTTTACATTTATTACATTATTTTCCTCTTTATGGTAATAATAAACCACTTGTGGCAATTTCACAAGTGGTTTTATTCGACAAATTTCGACAAAGCTATTTTTCTATCTCCCAGCGATGGTTTTCAATTACGAGAGGGATGTAGTCCTCAAGGTCTTCAGGAATTAGTATAGCACTGGCATAGTATACTCCTGGATTCACGGCATGACAGCCTGTGTACTTGGCAGTCGTACCCTCCGGCAGATTCTCTATGAAGACTTCCTTCATAGTCCCGTCGTATTTGACCTTACCGTTATCGCTCCACTTAATCTGGCCTATATCGTAAATTGCCTTCTCTATCTTCCACTGGCAGTCTTCAACAATAGGCACTTCATAGTTGCTGAAATCCCCCAAGGACAATACAGCGTGAGCCAGATATTCACCAGCATAAGCCTCGCTATTTCCGGAATATTCAACTGTCATATCAGGGGATAATCCCTTCAATTCAACGAACTTCCTGCTGCCATCATATGTAAACGGCTTCTTGTAATCCCAAGACACGCCGCTCATGTCGTAGCTTGCCTTGTTTATCTCCCACTGGCAGTCGTCGATTATAGGTACTTAATAATTCTTTACATCATCTATTGTACAGGTTGCAGATGCTATGTATATACCTGCATTTATTCCCGCATTGCCTGTATATGTAACGTGAACGCCTTCAGGCAGACCTTTGATGATTATAGTCTTTTTCTTGGTCAGGAAATGTTTTACCTCTTCCTGAATGCTTTCGAGGGCTATCCGCTTCTCCTCGCCGTCATATACGAAAGGCTCAGCATAATCCCATTTAACATTGCTCATGTCATATTGGGCTTTCCTAATCTGCCAAACAAAATCGTCTATGGTAGGCTTGTTGTAGTTATCGCTGTCATAGCTAAAAAATGCCTCAGCAGTATATGAGCCTGCTTCAATGCCCGTATTTGATTTGTATGATGCGACTATTCCCACAGGCAGATCGGCAAGATATACGGATTTTTCACTTCCGTCGTATTTGGCTGATTCGTCATGAACCCACTTGGCTCCGCTCAGGTTGTAATCCGCCTTGCTTATCTCCCATGTACATCCTTCTACAGTGCCTACATTGAAGTTCCTTTCATCTTTAGCGAAAATCGTTACCTCCGCATGATATGAACCTGCCGTCACCGCGCTATTCCCCGTGTAAACGGTGCGGACCCCCGGCGGAAGGTCTATTAGATGTATCCCTTTTTCGGAACCGTCGTATACAAAGGCTTCATTGTAGCTCCACTTTGCTTTGCTCAGGTCCTTATCCGCTTTTCCTATTTCCCAGGTACAAGGTTCCACCTCAGGGATTTCATAGTTTTGAGTGTCGTTAATAAGTTCGGCCTTTGCCTGATATGTACCCGCATCAGTCGCCTTGTTCCCGGTATAATATGCTGTTACTCCGGCAGGAAGCCCCTTGAGAACTACGCTCTTTTCCTTTCCATCGTAAATGAAATCATTATTGTAAACCCATTGAACCTTGCTGATATCGTAGGTTGCCTTGCTTATTTCCCAGGTGCAGCTCTCTACTCCGCCCACATGGAAGTTTCTTTCATCATAGACGCTCAGATTAGCCTCTGCCGTATAAACGCCTGCATTAGTCTTGCGGTTATCCGTGTAGTATGCGATAACGCCTTCAGGCAATCCTGTAAGTTCAATGTCTTTTTCGGAACCGTCGTATACGAAAGATCGCGTATAGTTCCAGCTTGCTCCGTCCATACTGATGAAGGCCTTCTTGATTACCCACTCACATGGCTCCATAACAGGTGTCTCGTAATTCCTCGTATCCACGTTCAACACAGCGGTAGCCATATAATTCCCCGCATTAATCATCTTATTGGAATTGTAGCTTGCGGCTACTCCTGAAGGAAGTCCCTTTATTTCAACGGATTTTTCCTCGCCGTTGTATGTAAATGGTTCCTTGTAATCCCAGTAAGCGTCTTGCACGTCGTATTCTGCTTTGCTTATTTCCCAAAGATAGCTGTTTACTATAGGTATTTTGTAATTGTCCGGGTCTGCCACCTCAAGAATTGCCTTTGCAGTATATCTCCCTGCATTTACGGCATTGTTGCCCTCATATCTTGCTGTTATCCCTTCAGGCAGATTTCTAAGCTGCACTGTCTTGGAAGTTCCGTTGTATACGAAATCTTCATCCTTATCCCAGCTCACTATGCTCATGTCATAGGAAGCCTTGCTTATCTTCCACTGACAGCCTCTTATTGTAGGCCTTTCATAGTTTTCTTCATCGTAGCTGAATTCGGCGCCGGCATTATACAGTCCCACATCCTTAGCGATATTCCCTTCGTAATGTGCCGTTATCCCTTCAGGAAGGTTAAGAATATAGATGGTCTGATCTTCTCCGTTATATACAAGTGGCTCCGTGTGGCTCCACTTTACGGAACTCATATCATACCTAGCCTTCTTGATTGTCCATTCGCACTGTTCAACAGTTGGAGCCTCATAGTTACTAGGGTCTCTGGATTCAAGCACCGCCTTGGCAGTGTATTTGCCTGCATAAGTTTTGCTGTTGTCACTGTATGTGGCAATTACGCCGTCTGGTAGTCCTTCAAGCGATATGAACTTCTCACTGCCGCTGTAAACAAACGGTGAATCATAGCTCCATCGTACGCTATCCATGTTGTAATGTGCTTTCCTTATCTCCCAGCTAAAAGACTCTACGGTAGGAGTTTCAAAATCGTCTGGCATATCTGTAGTTAAGATGGCCCTCGCAACATAACTGCCTGCATCAGTTGCCCGGTTATCCTCGTACTGAGCAGTTACTCCTTGCGGCAAGCCTTCCAAATAGATTGCCTTTATCGTTCCATCGTAGAGAAAATCATTGCTATACTGCCACTTTACAGCGCTCATATCGTACTGAGCCTTCCTTATTTCCCACGTGCAATCCTCTACTGATATTTCCTCGTGGTTTTCATGGTCATAGGTTAATTCAGCCACTGCCCTGTACTTGCCTGCCTCAGTAGCCTTGTTATCTCTGTACTGAGCAGTTACTCCCTCAGGAAGGTTCATAAGAAGAACGGACTTTTCTTCTTCATTGTAAGTAAAGGCCTCTTCATAATCCCATTTCACCTGACTCATATCGTAACGAGCCTTCTTGATTTCCCACCTGTATTCATCGATGATAAGAGGGATGAAGTTGCCCCGATCCTCAGGTGTAATAATTGCACTGGCAGAATAAACCCCTGCCTTTACAGCAGAGCATCCCTTATAGTTCACGATTGCTCCTGCAGGAAGGTTCTTGATATGTATTTTCTTTTCAGTCCCGTTATAAACAAAATCTTCATCGTCCCAACTAATCTCCCCTACACCATATACAGCCTTGTTTATTCTCAAAGTTGCACTGTTGCTATAGGTAGTACCCATTGAGTTTGAAGCATAATATCTCACATGATATCCGTTATATGCTACCGGCAAAATGGTGTCGCTGTTTATCTTTTCCCAGTTGGTCAGGCCGTCAGGACTTATTTCCATACCCTGAGAGCTTATTTCCCAGTTGTTTTCGATTATTCGAGGTGGCTCCAGCTTCAAAACATCACCGTAGTTCAAAGGCTCAGGTATTCCCAAAGCTCCCAGAACAGGTGCCGCCCCCCATATAGCATAAAGCCTTACGTCGGAACATACGCCGTTGAATTTATCCCTAGGTTCAAAGCTCTTTCCTTTGCCGTTTTTCTTCGTATTCCACTCTTTAAATGCAAATCCCTCTGGAACTGCAAAATCACATTCCTCAATGTCCAGAGTTGCATTGGCTTCACAGGTTGACCGGTGAGCTAAGGCCTCAGTAAGTTTGGCTGCATATGCAACGTGAAATTCAGCGGAAGGGTCGTAATATACCTTTACTCCCTTTTCAAATTCGTCCTCTGCGTAATCTCTGCTTCCAAAAATCTTTTTGAGCCAGTCCTGAGCTTCCTCGCCCTCTGCCGCTTCAGACCTTAGCTTCAGCGATACCAGCTTATCTATGCCGTCTGTTGCTTCACGCACCTCCTGCATTTTATCCTGTCCGAAGTTTGATAGATCCAGTGTCCTGAGTTTTTCGCAAAACATAAGCATATTCTGTAGCTTACAGTTGTCTGCCAAAGTAAAGGACGATATATCCAGATACTCAAGTTTTTTGCAGGACAGAAACATACAGCTCATATCCATAACATTGGAAGTATTAAAATTCGATAAGTCCACGACCTCCAAGCTTGAACAATTACAAAACATCCAGCTTAAATCGGTGACATTTTTAGTGTCAAAATTAGAAATATCGACGGCTGTCAATGCATTACAGTTCATGAACATACTGAGCAGACTTGTAACCTTGGATATATTGAAATTTGATAACTCTATTTTCTTAAGATTGCTGCAGCTGCTGAATATGCCGGACATATCGGTCACAGATGATGTGTTAAACTTGGAAACGTCTATGTCTTCTAAACTTCCGCAGCCCGCAAACATAAAACTCATGTTTGCAACTCTGGATGTATCAAATTCGTCACCGAATAGTACCTGTCCAAGAGAATTGCACATGTAGAACATGCGGTTCATTCCTATAACGCCATATGTAGAAAGACCGGTAAGGTTTACTGTTTCAAGATTAACACAGTCACAAAACATATAGCTCAGAGAGGCACCTCTGTTCAATGATACCTTTCCGTCAATTTCTACGTTGCGTATTCCCTCTCTTTGTTGGTACCAAGGTACTTTTTCGGGAGATGAAAAAGTAGCACCAACTCCTGCATTTATCGTTAATTTACCATACTCATCGAGAGTCCAAGTTGTCGTTCCCCACGAACCTGACACTGCCCTATTTATCACCGTGTTATTTTCCAAAACCACTGTCCTCCTCAATACTGACTGTTCATCCTTGTTATCACCAACAGCTATCGCTATGCACAACCATACGGTTGTATTATATAGAAGTCAGTGTGACAAAAGTACGACAAATAGCCCCATTTTTTTACAAAATAAAGCTATTTTTTCCCTTTATCGACATTTTGTTATATTTTTTATAAAATTCCGGAAAAACATCTCCCATGTTGGTCTTTTCACGGATCAATTTATGACAGGGACAACATCTCTTCCACCTGTCTGACGGATACGGCTTTCAATTTTTTCCTGCAAGTTTTATTCAGCTCTCCGTATATGCGGTCCATAGCATAAGCCATGCCTGATGCTACCATACAGTCCATGTTCTGGTCTCCTGAACGCCATGAGACCTCAACGGGCTCAACTTGGACGGCGTCCAATATCTGTTCCAGATTTATATGCTCCGGTGCTTTGTTGAGTACATAACCGCCATTTTTTCCTTCTTTTGTCTCTACTAAGCCATATTTCTTCAATTTTGCCATTATCTTTCTTACTCTTGCAGGATTTGTACATATGTTTTCCGCAAGTTCCTCACTGGAAACAGTACACTCTTTGTGTCCTAAAAAAACGAGTCCGTGAACTGCAATGTTAAATTCTCCTGTCATCTTCTTCCTTTCTGTTCTTCAATCCATTGATTATAGCTTCATTGGTTATCGCTCCATTGGGGCAAACCTTCTTACAATTTCCGCACTTGATACATTCCAAACTATTAGGCTTTTCGTATACCTTTATGTTCAATTTACACGTGTCTTGGCATTGCCCGCACTTTACACATTTGTTGCTGTCTATTTCATACCTGTAAATAGATATAGGATTAAACAGTCCGTATATAGCGCCCAGAGGACAAAGGTATCGGCAAAATGGCCTGTAAACAATTACAGAGAGAAGGATTATCATTGCAAGCAGCGCTACCTTCCAGACGTACAGCCAACCGATAACGCTCCTAAGACCTTTGTCGAGAAGCACCAAAGGTATTCCCGCCTCCAATGTACCAGCAGGACAAATGTATTCGCAAAACCAAGGCTTTCCTTGCCCTGTAATATCCAACACCAGCAGGGGAAGCAGAATCACAAAGAGAGCCAAAATAAGGTATCTCAGCCATTTAAGCCACCTATCTCCCGGAAGCCTTCTTATCTTCTTCACAAATGAGATCTTATGCAAAAGGTCCTGTACCAAACCGAATGGGCAAAGCCACCCGCAGACCAGCCTTCCCATCAATGCTCCGATAATTATCAAAAATCCTCCCACATAAAATGCCGATTTATGGCCCGAACTTCCAAGGGTCGCCTGCATAGCCCCTATGGGACAGGCACATAATGCCCCGGGACAGGAATAACAGTTGAGCCCTGGCAGACATATACCCTTTGACGGCCCCGTAAAAATCTTTCCATAATAAAATCCCTTTAAGTATCCATTTGATAA
The DNA here is from genome assembly GCA_012513435.1 of Clostridiales bacterium. Lineage (GTDB taxonomy): Bacteria > Bacillota > Clostridia > Peptostreptococcales > Anaerovoracaceae > Lentihominibacter. The sequence goes on along the minus strand of JAAZCE010000011.1, from coordinate 73,987 downwards.
AGCCGCGGCACAAAACTGGGCTATATGTCTCTTCTTATCCAATCCCTATACACTCCAGACATATATACACCGCCTTTCTCAGTACGGTCATAGCTTCGCCACCGTATACGCCTGCAGCCAGGAAACAGACGCCCGCTATTAAGGCGACTGTCACCGCTGAATTTCTCCCTCCACTGCTCATTTCACGTTTACTCACTCTACATCCTCCAAAATCCTATCAATTATCCTGCCCCATTTTGCTTTTGAATGGGATCCTACGTAGCTTCTTCCTACCTGTTTACCATTTTCATCCACAAATATGGTTTCAGGCACAACGTCTACCTCTGACAGTTTTGCCTTATATAGGCTTGCCGACGGCACTATGTGCATATAATCGGCTCCCGTATCACTGACAACGCTCTTGGCTGTTGTCATCATATCCTCTGTAGGCTGTCCATTCTCTAATGTAACATCCACCGGAATTCCTACGATTTGAAAGCCTTTATCGGAATACTCCTTGTTAAGTTCCGCCAAGTCTGGCATCTCTTTGATACATGGACCGCAAAAGGTTGCCCACATGTTTACCATGGTCAACTTTTTTCCCGAAAAAATATCCTGATTTACCGGATTGCCATCTAAATCTGTGGATTCAAAGCTCTGTAGACCTTCTGATGAAACATGCTTAGCCTCATTCTGCCTTTCCTTATTTTTCTCTGCAGGACACGTTCCACAGGCTGCAAGTGCAAATATACATATTGCAATAATTGAGATAACACCTATCTTTTTCATATCGCCCCTCCTTATAAATAGTTATGGTTTATGTAATTTTTTTTAATACAGTTTGTACTGTAATAATACAAGTTACAGTTATATTTGTCAACAGTTTTTTTCAAAACACCTCCATTTTTATTAAACGGAGGTGTTTTATCTACATATTTATGCTTTTTTATATTCTTTTTGTATATCCCAAGTGTATCCATCCTGCACCGGATTCTAGCCTTCCCCAGTTGCCCTCCGTTGCAACAATGGTGTATACTCCTTTATCCTTTATCTGCCCTCTTATCTTGTAGTTTGTACCTGCCTTCTCTCTTATATTAAGAACCTGAGCTATCACCTTTACACGAAAGCCCTTTGACGGAGGGGCTGAAGTTGTGCTCCCTCCGTAGCCCTTGTTTGCTACGCCAAGGGTTTTTAAAATTCCCCTTGCATAGGCATAGCCGAAGGCCCTCTGCTCTGCTGCCGTGTCTGCCTGGGCCGCGTCTGCTCTGTTATCCACAAACACCCCTTCACATATTATTGAAGGGCAGTTTATCAGGCGAATAAACCCAAAGTAGTCTGTCCCGCTGGAGTTTCTTCTTGTTTTCAGCCCTCTTGAATTCTGGCCTATGGCCTTAACCTCCGCCTCGATGTTTTGAGACATGGTTTTTCCTCTTCCGCCTTTGTAATGGTGAAAAACCTCAAAACCGTCACCACCTCCTGCATTATTGTGGATACTGGCGGCAAGGTCTGCTTTCCATAGGTTGCATTCCCTTGCCATGGCGTTGATGCTCGTGTTGACATCTCCCGTTCTTGACATTTTCACCGTGACTCCGTGAGCCAGCAGATAATCTCTGCATGCCAGAGCCATAGCAAGATTCACTTCCTTTTCTCTGAGATATTTCACTGCGCCGGGGTCGCTTCCGCCATGACCCGGGTCTAGATATACTTTATACGCCATCCTTTTTATTCTCACACTCCCCATAATCATTAAATTTATTTTTAATATTCGGTAAATTCATGACCGCAGACATTCCCGCAGCTACAGATGCTATAAGCATTGAAGCTCCAACGGTTTCCCATTGGTCAAACCCTGTCTTTGCCATGGTGGTGACGCCCGCCACCGCCGATGCAACAAAAGCCTGCAAGAATGTCTTCACAGCCCTGATTATCATACATTTCATAGTTGTTCCTTTCTCTACAATAAAACAACCAATAATAAGTCTTATACTTTTATATTAGTAAGGAACTGGGGTTTGTGTGCAAAACGCTCAAGAATAGTGATACTATAAAAAAAGAACAGCCTTATCACTGGTCTGCTCCTGCATAATTATTCTATATTACCATCTTTTCGTCTGAAATCAAATCTTCATTCTCTTAATCATAATAAAATTTAGCTTCCTTGAGCCAATCTGACCAGATCTTTCATAATACATATACTTGAATACAACTCTGTTGGCCTTACCCAACAGATTGTCTAAACGCTCACAAAAAATCCAAATACTGCTGGCAGCCACCTTAGTTCTCTGGTAGGCTCTGTGCATAGAATTATTTTTTATACATACTAAAATCACAATGACTGCCACCACTCCGAGTACAAAAGACGCGAGAGCGAGTATTGATTACTGTATGGATTCCTTAATCGCCTGCTCCACCACATTCTTGTATCTCCACTGAAGTACTGCCCCTAAAACCGACATCCCCACAAAAAGACACAGCAATGAAAGCTCTTTCATAAAGAAAACGTAAAGCAGCACGCAGAGAATAATCGCTACTGCCAAGAACAACACTGCCGCATTGTATATCAAGACCTTTTTTACCTCTCCGGCTCTGCTTATATCATAGTTCGCCTTGATTATGCTTATTCTCGTATGTCCTGGAACGTATTCCTTGCGGTTTACATGAATAAACAAATAAATCAGCATTAAGGCAATATATACCGCTCCTACTATCAGCAGAGTTATTATCAACTTAGTTGTCACAATCAATTTCCTCCTTCTTACCCAACGGTAATTGAGATACTATAACGGCGATAAACAGCAATACGCATCCCATGATTTCTCTTTGCGTCATTACCTCATGCAGAAAAAGGGTGCCGCTGATTGCTGCAAACACCGATTCAAAGCTCATAAGTATTGCCGCAATAGTCGGCGGTGTATATTTCTGACCGAATATTTCCAGGGTAAAAGCAACACTCACTTCAAGTATTGCCGTATACAGTATAGGCACTGTACAGTCAATAACACCCTGCATGTCTATATCCTCAAAAATGAGCATACCTATTCCCGACAATATGCCTGTAATCATAAACTCTATGAAGGCAAGTTTTACAGGATCTACCTTGTCGGCATACATATCTACGAATATAATCTGCAGCGCATAGAATATAGCACAGGCCATAACAAGACCATCTCCGATGGCTATAGTGAAGCCTTCTGTAATACACAAAAGATACAACCCGAAGGACCCGATTACTACACCTATCCAAGCGAACAGGCTTGTCCTTTGCTTGAAAAACATCAGTATAATAGGCACCAGTATTATGTATAGAGCTGTAATGAATCCGGCTTTTCCGGCCGTTGTATAAACTATGCCAATCTGCTGAAATGTGACTGCTGCAAAGCAAACAATTCCTGTTAGGGCTCCACCCTTCAGCAGGTTTTTATCCTTGAATTCATCCATGGTAGTAGGTGTTTTAACACCTTCCGGTACTTTTTTTCGCTTCACCTTGTCGAATATTAGAAACACCGGAATCAGAGCAAGCGCTCCGATGGTAAATCTAAAAAATCCGAAAGCCAATGGACCTATATGATCCATACCCATTTTCTGGAATATGAAAGCCGTCCCCCAAACGAAGGCAGCCAGCAGTAAGTAAGTTTCGCCTTTTAATCTTCTCATAGCAAAAGTCTATCACGATTGCCTGATTTTTACAATAGACTAGTTTATTGTCAGCAACAAAAGAAGCGCCCTGAAGAAATGTTCCCCAAGGCGTTGCCTTTAATTATATATCCCGATTTTGTATATTAGTTTCCTTTTGGGCTAGTTTTCCTGATCTGCCAGGAACGGGTCATCGTATACGAATCTTCTTTCAAGAGTGATTTCCAAATCTGCAGCCCACTTAAGGTACTGGTTGTTCTCTTCTTCTGTAAGCATATCCGATGAAATTAAACCTGTCTGCGACATCTTGTCGTTTACAAACAGCTTAGTGAAAAGAAAGCCACCCTGTCCCGTCAAATATTGCTCGCCGGATACTCCGTACTTTTCAAACGCTTCAACAAGTCCCGGTGCGAATACATGAGTTTCAACCCTTACGTCCTTGCCGTCCTTCTTACCCATAGCCTCAACTACGAATGCTCCTGTATCCGATATGAGCCCCTCGTCGATGATTTCCTTGATTTCGTGAGAAAATCTAGGTGCATGAGGTATGTGCTTGAGAACTACATCATGAGGAATAACCATCTGTCCGTTGATTTCCTCAGGCTCTCTCTTTAGCAATCCGGCTCTTGAAAGAGGCTCTGCAAATTCGATACCTACGCCGCCGTACTTGAAGTAGATGTTATGAGCTCCCTTAAATAGAGTCTTGCTGTTTCTTCCCATGTAGAAAGGCTCGTCATGAGCATGCTCTACGAATCTTACAGGATATCCTACATAATCGTAAGTTCTCGTAATAGGGAGAGCAAAGGGCTTGGTGTTTACGATTTCATCGTTGATATAAGCAACCGGAAGGTCTACCATATCGTTGAGAGCTACTACAGGCGACCACCAATAAGGTAAAAACCTTTTAGCTTCAACGCCTTCATAAACGTTCATATAGATAGTGTCGCACTCGTCTATGTCCTTCATCGTGTCTCTTGCTACTACGCACATAGTTCCCGGAGCCGAGCCTGTTCCAATTATTGCCAGTCTGCCTATCTTCTTAAATTTTTCGCTGTATTCGGTAAGCATGATTTCCATGCCCTCTTCCCATGTGTCAGCGATACCTTCACATGCTGCGAAATCCTGATAGTTACATTTAGCTTCTAATGCTGCCTCTAATACGTTTTTGCCAAAGTCAAGAGGAAGTGCATTTACTACAAGGTCGCATCCTTCGATTAACTTTACGATCTGTGCTTTGTCGGACGCATCTATGAAGCATCCTTCTGTCTTCTTTAAAGTTCCTGCCAGTTCCTTAGCTGCTGCTTCGTCGTAGTCAGCGCATATAACCTTGTCAACATTCTTCTCTTCGTCTAATCTTTTTACTACTGTTGTCCCCTGAGCGCCAGTGCCCAGCACTAATACCTTCTTGCCCATTTTTTATCCACCTCACTTGTTAAAAATGGTTTTCAAATTAAATTGGATTTTCTTTCTATATTCATTATGGTCTCTATCCAATATTTAATCCATAGACATTTTATCGCTGTTTTGATATAATTATATAAAAAAGCGACTATAAATTAAGATTGCTTGGAGATTATCATGATTATAGACAATGAAAACGTTTCTCTCATTGCAGGAACGCCTATCGGGATCAAATTATATAAGGCTGCCCATGAGCCGGCGCATTACCATGACACCTGCATAGAGATACTTTTTTGTGTCAAGGGCAAGGCACATATCATAATAGCTTACGAGGAATTTGATTTAAACGAAGGTGATATTATTCTCGTTGACTCCGAAGATGTCCACTGTATTTCCTCCCAGGAGGATAACTTTATTGTTTCCTTCTACATCGACCAAAGCGTCAATTTCTTTGGCAACGCTTCCCTCATCAACATGTCCTTCGTATGCCATAAGGGTGAGATACACCCCTCCATGGAGCCTAAGGTAGACTACATCCATTCACTTCTGCTTACCATGCTTTACTCATACATATCCCCCCGATGCTCCAAGAAGGACAAAATCAGAATAATAAACAAAACGGCAGAACTTGTAATGGAGACCATAGAAAATGATTTTTCCGTATTCTACTGGATGAATGACCCCAATCAGTTCCCAGAAGACGCCAAGGCCAGATTTGAGCACATATTTACCCATATATACGATAATCCCATGGACCCTATGACCATAGAGGAGCTAGGCAAGCTGGAGCACATCAACCCTAACTACCTGTCTCAGTTTCTTAAGAAAACGTCCTTTATGGGTCTTCGTGGACTGAGAACCTACATAAGAGTTTACAAGGCTGAACTGATGCTCCTTACCACTGATTTGAACATTACGGACATCTCCTATCAGTGCGGCTTCTCGGACCCAAAATATTTTTATAGAGCATTTAAAAAATGGTACGGTCATACTCCATCAGCTCACAGAAAAATGCATAGAGCCTACATGAAGAAAACCGTACCAAATACAATCTTTTCTTTTGAAGACAAACACTCCCAATTAATAGAATGGATAATCTATTATCAGTCCGCCTTGCATCTGAGACTTTCCGGAATAAACCCGCAATAGTCCACTACAGGTCGTGTTTCTCTTCGTTTAGATACTTATCCATCAATGCATCCAAATCCACTTCCTTCCGTGGCAGAGGAGCATCCTTCTTCTTTCCGGTGAAATACAGGATTATACCTACAATGAGGACTGCCAGTCCTACCCATTTGAGCACCTGCATAACTATAGGAATGGAATTACAGAAGACATCATAATCCCCCGGACCCCATTCACCGTAATCGATTTCATACCACTTCAGCCAGAACTGTCCCAAGAATGCCATAGCGCCTGCGCAAATCATGAATACACCCAGTCTTACAGTGTCTCCTATTGCCATCTTAGTCTTCGGATTAACCGGATTGTTTTCAGGGTCGTTTACGACAAATCCTCCGTAAAGCCTCTTGAAAATATAGTAGGCTATAGGTCCGGTACAAATAGCGATAAGACCCATTGCCAAGTAATCCGTTCCGTTAATGAGCAGAGCGATAATAGCTATGGTAATCGGAAACCCTGCATAGTAGATCAGAGCAAACTTGCCTCCCGGAATCACAAAAAGATTTCTCTTTTTCCTCACTTTAACAGGAACTACGTTTCTCATCTTTATTACAGCCAGCGGCAAAACAATGTAGAGAGCCAGCATAAATACTACTTCCATACTAACAAGAGTTGTGAAGTCTGCCTGGCAGAGAATGTAGGTAACTATTGCCAGTGAAATTATACCTATATGAGGCACGCCCCTGTTCTTGCTTACCTTTACCATAACCTTAGGGCAGAGATTATCATCTGCCAGCACGAAGAAGCCTCTTGAGCCTGATGCTAGGTATGTGTTAAAAATTGCACACTGAGATACAATTGCAATTACCAAGAATATATATCCCCATGCTGCCCCCAGATTCTGAGTAAGAATAGTGGCATATCCAACGCTTCCACCTGTAAAGCCACCATCTGTTGACCAGTTCTCCCATGAGCCTGCTGGCAGAGTTGCAAGTCCGCCCAGGGTGGGAAGAACATATGTAAGAGCAATAAGAGGCATAGCAATCATAAGTCCCTTAGGAATTACCTGTGGTTTCTTCACTTCTCCGGCCATGTTGGAGATACATTCATATCCGCAATACATCCATACGCAAATACAAATCCCCCCACCTACTCCATCTAGCAAATTATATCCTTCAGGCATAAATGGCTCCATAGGATTGCTATTCCAGTTACAGAAGCCTACTACGGCAACCAGAGTGAAAGCCGCAAGAATCAATATTGAAAGAATAGTACTCACATTTCCTACTTCTTTCAGCCCTAAAAGATTGATGACAGTAAATATCAATATCATCCCGATTTTTATAGCCTGGTCTCCGGCTACCGTCATGCCCGGTATCATCTGGCTAACATATCCGGATACAAGCGCCACGTATACACCATTTGTTATGTAGGTCGATACTGTTGCCCACCATCCGGCCTGGAATCCCCAGAATTCTCCGAAGGCTTCCTTCACCCAAACGTACACACCACCCTCTGACGGCATCATAGAACCACATTCCGCAACCAAACTGCTGATAGGATACGCCCATATGATTGGGAATACCGCAAGCAGCAGAATAGTCATACCCGGACCTGCTTCCGGTATCATTTCTTCTATACCGAATGCTCCCGCAGCAACCAGGCAATATAGCATGAATACGATACCGGCAACCTTAATGTCGTGCTTTTTAAGACCGGCAACACCTTGAACCTGTTGTTGTTGACTCATCTTCCACCTCCTGTTAATACTTGGTAATACTAAATAATTAGACAATAAATTCATCCTAATACTAATCTTACTTTACCCTTAGGTACAATAACACCTTAGTATCATTTGGGGTATTCAGCAAAAACGTTCAGACTTTTCCCACAACAAAGTAAATAACCAGTAAATTAGTTTCCCCAAGTCTCTATCTTTCATTAGAAATCTTATAAAGCACTTCATGTCTGCACTGGGTCTGGGTCTTCCTGAATATGCTATTAGCATGACGCTTAACCGTATTTTCCGATATGCAAAGCTCTCCCGCTATCTGAGCATTGCTCCTGCCGCAGTTCATAAGGTCAAGGACCTCTTTTTCTCTCATGGAAAGGCCGTATCGCTCCGCCATAAGGGCTACTGCATTTTCGGAGGCTATCTGAAAGCCCGACAGCTTCAGCGGGTCTTTTTTATAGAAATAGTAGATGAGATATATATTCAGCATGGCGTATATTAGGATAAGTGGATCTAGGGCATATATGCTAAGCAGATTGTTCTCCGTTTCGTACCATGTGTTGTAATCCCAGTATGCTATCCATACCATGTATCCTATAAGCCCTATTACAAGCATGGAATTCATCATCCTTTCCCTGCTTGAATTATACTTTTTAAAAAGCAGCAACAGGCATCTTATACATATGGCAATGACCACCACAACGTAGGCTACGTTCAATATCTGCAGAACTACCTTCCCTATTCCCGATTCCACCATAATGTATGAATCATATCTTCCCAGAGTAACAGAAAGTATCTGGGATACGAGGGCGTACACCACAGTAATAATCACTACAGGCCTTATCTTAACAACTTCACCAAGTCCCAGCATCATTACTATGAAGTAAATCCATGCCACAACAAGTCCGCAAAATAAGATATCCGAAACCGTAATAAGCGAAAACATCACATTACCTTTTATCTTTTCGCCAAGACAATAGTATGTGATAAAATCAATTATCATGTACACAAAGATTGCGTTTATGAAAAAAACTATTCCTCTGTGTCTCGCGTCTCTTTCCTTGGCATAGAGAATCAAAGACAGAGTAAGTGTGACCCCGCCTAGTACGATGACAGCTATGTATATGAAATTGTAAATATTATTTGATATGAATGCCATTTGTCTCTCCAGTATAAGTCTAGCACAATTAACATCACTTTTCTATACTAACTTCTCGGAGAGAATGGGTACATCATTCCTTAGCTAAAACCACAAGCTCTTAATTACAATTACTGTGATTCCTCCCAACACCATAGTTATAGGAAGTGTCACTACCCATGCCAAAAGAATATTTCCGGCCATGCCCCATCTTACAGCGGTTTTGCGTTTAGCACTGCCTGCTCCCATGATAGATGTGGTTATTACCTGGGTCGTACTTACGGGAGCTCCCAAAAATGTGGACGCCTCTATAACAAGCGCCGATGCCGTCTGTGCCACAAATCCCGATGCTGGCTGAAGCTTCGTAACGCCGCCTCCCATGGTTTTCATTATTTTCCAGCCCCCAAGAGAGGTACCCAGAGCCATAGTCGCCGCGCATGTAATCTTAACCCAAAGAGGTACTCCGGAGGATGCGTCGAGAAGCCCTCCCGTTACAAGAGCCAATGTAATAATACCCATTGTTTTCTGTGCATCGTTGTTGCCGTGGCTGAAGGCAACGAAGGCGGAGGAGAATATCTGCAACTTGAGAAAAAGCCTGTTTACCTTACTCTGAGACCATTTGGCAAAAATTTTATATATAAGCCTCATAAAGATAAACCCTATTATAAGGCCCATAAGGGGTGATGTGAAGAGGGGTATTATTACCTTTTGCACAACGCCTGACCAGAGTATATGCTCCGATGACATGGTGTAAACCATGACGGCTCCCACAAGGCTTCCTATCAACGCATGAGATGAGCTACTGGGAATTCCCTTCCACCATGTAAAGAGGTTCCATATTATTGCGCCTATTAAGGCCGACAGTATTACATACTGTTCCAGCTCTATATCAACAAGTCCCTTGGATATTGTAGCAGCCACCTTCTCGCTGACAAGGGCCCCCACAAGGTTCATACATGCGGCCAGCAGTATTGCCTTCTTAGGAGTAAGGGCTTTCGTATATACCGAGGTGGCTATAGCATTAGCGGTATCGTGGAATCCATTGATAAACTCAAAAATCAAGGCAAAGATAATTACGAGTATAAGAATTGAGCTAAGCATATTTCATTATCACTCCTTCAACAGTATCTGCCAAGTGCTCACAGGCATCCAGGGTTTCCTCAAGCTCTTCGTATATGTCCTTCCATTTAATAACGTCCATAGGATCCTGGCTCTCTCTAAAGAGCTTGGTCAATGCTCTCCTGTATACAGCATCACCCAGATTTTCCAGCCTATTGACTTCAATAATGGCTTCCTTGGATTCCTTCAGCTTCTTTTTATCGGTTATGGTGTTAAAGAGTGTATTTATCTTATCTACAGCATCATATATAATGTCCGCCATTTCAATGGCATCCGGCTTAATCTCATGAATATCGTACATAATCAGCTTGCTTGCCGAATCCTCTATAAAATCGGCCAAATCATCAAGCTGGTCTATTATGGCGAATATGTCCTCTCTGTCAAAAGGAGTAATAAATGATTTGTTAAGCTGCTCGATTACTTTGTGCGACTTAACGTCGCATTCGGATTCAGACAGCTTCAGGCCGGCAATAGTACGCTCAACATTATTGTAGTCGTGAATTATTGACTTAAAGCTGTCTGCCATTTCCACCAGTGTCGTGGAAAAATCCTTGAACATTACAAAAAACTCGTCCTCTTTCTTTTTTGAAAACTTCACTGCTTCTCCTCCTATATCATTTGTAGTATGGTTCATACACATATTCTACCACAAAAAAATCGCACCGGATATAATACTCCGGTGCGAAAATTGTTTTTTAGTGAAAAAATAGTTAACATCAGCTATTTCATCATTTCAGCCAGTGTATGCATTCCCGCAACTTCCTGATCGCAATAAACCTTGATATGACCGTACAGCTCATCGAGAGCAGTCTGATATACGCTCTTTGCTGCTTCAAAATCTACATCAGACTCTTCCGCGTGATACAGCTCATAGGACATATCTCCCACATATGTTACAGGAACCAGCTTATCGGTAGCCCAGAAGGTCAAATCTCTGCTTACCTTGTCGGCATCATACTGAACATTGATATCATCCCCTACCTTCTTGCTGAAGGAGTAGTATGCCCAGTCATGATATGCATTCAAGTTGCCTATAATATCAAGGGCTCCATCGCCGTCGTCTCCCCAAAGGACTTCCTTATCCAAGGCTGCAATGGTCTGCTTCAATATCTTGGCATTTGTGTTGAGAGTAGGATGCCCGATGTATACACCACAGTCATCTGCCTTCAGATACTGATTCTGAACTTCCTTAAAGGTTGCCAGTGACTTCTGGTTGAGAGCCTTGCCCTCTTCTCTCAGCTTAGCGATTTCTTCATCTGATGCCTCGCCTGCTACGGCCTCTTCATAAGCAGTGTTCACCTTGTCTATCTGAGCATTAAGGTGCTTGGCAGCTTTTCTCATCTTCTTGATTTCAGCCTTGTATGCGTCTACATCAACACCTGCCTTCTTGGCTATCTTAGGAGCAAGATTAGCCTCCAAATCGTCGCAAGTGCAAGTCATATCCATCTCAAGAGCAGGAGTCTTGTCGATGTATATTGCGAATGCTCCGTACCAGTTGAGGTTAGTCTGCATCGTAGCTTCATTCCACGTATCCTTGTCGTCAAAAATCGTGTGATAACGTTCAGCCATGAACGATGTTCCCTCAAATCCGTTGATAAAGTACGGGGTACCGTGCCACCTGTAGGATACACCATCCTCCATATTAGTTGCATCTACCGACTTGGCATCAAGGGTAGTGCCCTCTGCCGCAACAACCAAACCGGATTCGCCCACCAGCTTGTTTACAAGAGTTCTAAATTCAGGTACAGATACTACCTTCATGTCTTCAACTTCAAATGCAGGCAGCTCACAGTTAAGGAGTGCGATAGTCTTGCTCGACCATTCCGGATGAACCTTATCTATCATTTCCCATGCACCTGTGGTCCAGTCAAACTGTGAATCGGAAGCACCCCATTCTTCGGAACCATGAGCAACCACTACGATATCATTTTCAGGAGTGTATCCCGCATCTATCATTGCCTTAGCAACTGTGAAGTCCAAAGCTATTGCAGCAGAGTCGTCCTGGAATCCATACCAGTACTTGTCATAATGACCTGTAATCATAATCTGCTGATCCGATGACTTTCCTTTGATTTTACCTACAACGTTGTAGGAAGTTCCGCCTCCCTTTTCAAAAACAACATCCACCATAAGTGTAGCTTGATTACTGCCGTTCTTTATGGCCTTCTTTATCTTCTTAGCCTGATTGGCGCTTATTGCAACTGTAGGTATAAGGTCATCACAGCAAATATCCTGAACGTTGATTGTATCCTTGTTCAGCTCGCCGTATCCGCTTGAAGCATAGGATACAACAGCGGCAGCACCCTTCTCGTAGGCCATCCTGATATAGCTATCTATCCATCCAACATTAGCCTGATCTACCCTGATGAGAACTATCTTGCCGGAAACATCCTTGCCGTCATAGGCAGCTTCAGTTCCGTCCCCGCAGTTAACGATTTCTGCCGTTATGCCATCTGCATCCGTGCCGGAGCACTGATATGCAGCCGGCATCAAATCTATTTTGGTACCATCGATAGTAAAGCTGGAATCATTGAACTGAAACTTATCGACGGTAACGCCTACCTTCTCGATATCCGTCAGTCCTATCTCTTCCATTTCTGCTGTCAGGAAGTCAGCACACCTATGCTCGGCATCGGAGCCTGCTGTTCTCCAGCCCAGCTCATTATCCCAGTATTCTTCATCGTAAGACAGGGTTTCTGCCAGGTCATAGGCGTATTCCATGTCCAGGGCATCCACATACTTTTGGACGTCTCCGGCCATTGATAGATCTGAGCTCACAGCCAAATCCTTGTCACCACAGCCTCCCAAGCACATTGCCACTATTACGACAAGTGTACTGATAATGCACAAAGTCTTCTTTTTCACCTCTACATCTCCTTTCAAGTTATACTACGTAACGATAATGTCACCTTAATTATATAACTTTGAAAAAAGAATTCAAGTTTATTCTGAAAATTCCCAATCCTTTATCTCCTCCTTATACTTAGGTGCAGGTGGTATGTGCTTGAGCATCAGTTCAAAGAAGAAACCATAACTCCGTCTACTTCTTCCCTTTCGTCAGAAAGCATACCTAGCCCGATGCTGTTCTTGTAGTGAGCGTCTATTCATTACTTTCACCTTTCTCCCTTTACTCTTTACTAACTTTTTTTATTTACGGAGTTGTAAAAAATGCCTCTAAGTCTTTCTTGTCATTCGCTACCTTTTAACAACTCGTTTTTCGTCGCTTTATGAACAAAATATATTCCTCACCTACAATAGTACATTTTCTGAGGAGGGCTTTAAATGGCTTAACCTTCCTTTTTTGAACTATACAAAACAAGGACGATTCTTCGTTCTCTAAGCGAAAAATCGTCCGCACCTAATTCTGTTTATCAGTTAAATCTCATGGCTATCTTTATATTTTCCGGCTCCGTCTTTTTCACATAGGCCACCAATGCAGATATGACCTTGAGCCACTACTGAACAGTCCCCTCCTCGTAATTCACCTCAACGCAGAGGATATACTAGCGCTATTTTTTAAAACTTCTGCATATGTATTTGGTGTCGAAAAATCCATAATCAACGGATATTTGATTTATGCTTATTTTCCCCGCACATTCCTCACGGATTATACCCATTATTCTGTGATAGCGCTCAAACTGCTCGACAGGCACGTACCCACCGTTATAGTAATGTATCATATCGGATCTGTTGACAAAAATGTCAACCATATCTTCTATACTTTCGTTGATTTTATCCTTGTCTTTTACTTCCTTGGTAACTTCCGCAATAGCCTTTACCATTAATTTCTGCAGCTCGTCCACGTGAAGCTATCATAGACAGCCATAAGATCCAGGCTTCCCTTGAAAACAAACACAAGCTCAATACAACCCTCATGCCAATGAGTCCTGTAGCTCTTAATACTATAGGCTCTCACCTCAGTAGGCATGCCTTCTATTAAAGAAATCTTTTCATTCTGCAACATACTTCTTCTCTCTACTTAAATGCACATGGCGATAAACTTATGCATTTTCCGCAGACTTCGCTTCCCATACTGCGACCGTAGGAGCCTCCTATATCACTGTAAAGGGCCGCGTTCTTAAGGCATTCACCGTAGCATGCCTTCCTGTCAAAGCCCTCCTCCTTCGTCAGCGCCTTTCCAGGACACCTAATAACGCATACTCCGTAGCTTCCTTTTTTCCTATAAAGACATCTTTCCTCGCGTACAGGCTCATCAGTCTCCACATCCAGATTCGTCACCACGGAATTAAATCTGCCGCTGCAGCCTCTCTCCGTAATAAGCATATTATTTATCCCGAAGGTCCCAAGCCCCGCAGCGTATGCAATATGCCTCTGTGACCAGTAGGCAATGAGCTTCTCGTCATCAAATGAAAAAGCAGCCTCTGGCACAATTCCCTTGCATGCCTGTTTCTTTAAAACCTCTATAATGTGCTGGTTAAGCCCTCCAAACATGGCGTTGGTCTTCTCATAAGCCTCCGCCCACAAAGGTGATGCCCCTCCTTCGCACTTGTTTGAATCATTTATCTCTTTACGGAAAGGCACAAAATAAGATATTACACAGCTGGCATCCTTCATAACATCACACGGCATCACGTGCCCGTGGTCCAGAATGTCCTTTTGCTTGTAAATTTCCTCCAGAGATGCGAACCCAACTAGGGGAGTTCTCCAGAGATTGTCTTCATCGTGACTCTTGACGTATTCAATTATTTCCTTGTTTATTAAATTCCTCATAACCGCTCTAGCATAACATATTTTAAAAAAAGCGACAACAACGGGAAATTGGCTGTATCTTCCACGCACCTTAATTGACTACACTGTATTTGTGACATATAATAGTTTTGTCAGGAGGCCATTAGAATGAGTGTTAAAATCGAGATCCCTAAATACATACAGGATACGCCTGTTGCACTTTCATTATATAATGTGAAAAATTACGAGCCACACTGCCATGAGTCATCTATGGAATTCATCTACTGTATATCCGGCAGTGCAACTCTTACCATTGCTCATGAAAAGAGGCACATTTCTCAGGGAGAACTTGTTCTTGTCGAACATGAAAATATACACACTATCAGTGCCCATGAGGACAACCTGCTCCTGTCCCTCCACATTAATCTCAAGGACATCTATATCCCATGGGATGATATTGCTTATATGTATTTTTCCTGCGCAACAGCCTTCTGCAGACCACATCAAAGGGATGATATGGAATTGGTTTATGAAGCAGTTCTCGACATCGCTTATATGTGCCTATCTCCGCAAAAATATGATTCTTGCTGCCTTCGCAGGGCAGCAGACCATCTGACCCGATTCATAGTCGACAAATTTCCCTGGTTTTCCATTGAAAATTTTTCTGCTGAGGATAATATCCAATATAGGGACCGCCTCAACCGTATTTTAAAGTACATTCAACTCAACTACAGGGAGAAGATTACACTATCGCAACTGGCTAAAGCAGAATATATAAATGAAAACTATTTCTCCCAGTTTATTAAACGCACTCCTTTTAATTCTTTTACTTTTATGCTGGCTTATATTCGCTGCTATGAGGCTGAAAAGCTTCTGGCAAGCAGTTCTCTTTCAATAGAGGAAATATCGGACCTTTGTGGATTTTCCTCCAGAAAATATTTTCATAAATACTTTAAATATTTTTGGGAATCCACTCCCTTTCAATACAGGAAATGGCTCCAACTACAAAGTAAGCTACCTAATGAGGTCACAAATCTTCCTGCCGAAACCTCACTGCCTATAGTTGAAGCCCATATCTGTGATTTTAACGTGAGACGACTTTTAAAGTTCTAAATTCCACCTTTGCATTGTACTTATCTTTTACTTTACAGGGTCAAATTTTTTACCAAGAAGGTACAAGGCCGCTCCTGCTGCTGTCATAACAGCGCCTCCAATTTTTGAGGTATTAATCATCAGCCAAAAGTCACTCATAAATCCGCTCTTGTATATATATTCATAATAATCTACTCCCCAGCCTCCCTCATACCATGCAAGGAAAAATCCTCCTGCAAGTAAAAGCACTCCAAAGAGCATGAGGAATATTCCTATCCTGACACCATCACCCTTAGCCAGTCTTGTCTTCTCGTTTAACGGATATTTAACAGGGTCTATCTTGGTGAGTCCGCCAAATATAATTTTAAATATTATATAAGCTACTACTCCGGATAAAATGGAAACGAATCCTATAAGGAAGTACTCCGTTCCATTTACAAAGAGTGCCAGGATACCAACTATAATAGGACATATTACTATGTATGCTTCCGTCAGCTTTCCGCCCTTTGCATAATAGACATCTCCTCTTTCATTGACAGGGTATTTCTTCCTGAGTTTAATGAAAACAAAGGAAAGCACTATATAACAGACTATCCCTAAAGGTGCAATAACAGTAAGAAGCACCGAAAAGTCCAGATTCATGAGCAACATAGTAAAGGCGGCCAGTATCAGTATCGGCCAGTACGGTATTTTCCTGTTCTTGGAAAGCTTTGTCAAGAATTTAGGAGAGAGCTTATCATCCCCAAGAACGAAAAATGCTCTTGAACCTGCAGCTATGTATGAATTGAATATGGCACACTGAGCTATGATAGCGCAAATCAAGAATACTATTCCCCAGCCCTTGCCAAGATTTAATGTCAATACACTCGCATAGTCCAAGCCGCCTTCGCCCGTGTCTATTCCCCACATTTGCCAGTTGCCTACAGATGCAAGCCCTGCTATGGTAGGTAAAATATAGCTCAATGCAATAATAGGGATTATTGCCTTGAAAGCCTTTGGGATTACCTTAGGATTCTCTATTTCTCCTGCCATATTAGATATTACAGCGTATCCGCAGTACATCCATATGCCTATGCATATTCCTAGGCCTAAGCTGTCAAACACTCCCTGACCCTCGGGAATGAAGGGCGTAACAGGATTGTAGTTCCAGTTAGCGAATCCCACTACTGTTACTAACGCAAAGGCCGCCAGAATTACTATTGAAAATATGGTGCTTACTATTCCCACTTCTTTGATACCAAGCAGATTAATAATGGTGAATATTAATATCATTCCTACCTTAATGCACATTGCCATAGTAGGGCTAAGCTCCATAAACTTGCCTACATATCCTACTACCAGAACCACATATGAAGCCATTCCAAGGTACACGGACAGTGAGCCCCACCATCCCATGCAAAAGCCCCATGCTTCTCCAAAGGCTTCCTTGGTCCAGACGTACATACCACTTTCTTCAGGCATAAAAGCTGAAAGCTCGGATACTGCCAAGCAAATAGGAATTACCCAGATTATTGGCAGCACTGCCAAAATCAAAAGGGTCATTCCGGGGCCACAGTTAGGTATCATAGCCTCAATACCGAATGCTCCTGCTGCCGTCATGCAATAGATGATAAATGCTATAGACCACATGTTCATTTTTTTCTTTTGAAGTCCGGCAACGCCTTCTCCTGAAACTGTTACTACTTTTTGACTCATAACAACTTTTCCTCTCTATTAATTATAAAAAAATGATTACATTTAATAAACTGCTTTTCCCTTAAAAATCGTGTGGCAGACCTTGGTGTTGTAAAGCTCCTCCTGTGGTGTATTCTCTATATCACGGTCTATTACCACAATTTCCGCCGACTTTCCTTCCTGAATACTTCCCGTAACATCCTCGAGAAAAAGCTGATACGCTCCGCTCCAGGTTGAACTCTTCACTGCATCCTTAAGGGTTACACAATCCTGTCTAGGATTGCTTTCCGGACCCAATACAGCTCCCTTATATCTGCTGTACTCTTTTTCATCTCCCTTAAACACGCTTCTTGTAACCGCACAATGTATACCGTGAAAAGGATCGGGCGGCGGTGTAACAGGGAAATCCGTTCCATAGCTGACCACACATCCGGCATCGAGAAATTGCTTATTTGGATATATCTTCACTGTACGTTCATGCCCGAACATCTCCTGATAAAATTCATCGGCATCGGAATCATAAATCATCCACCGCGGCTGGCAGTTACATATGATTTCGTTCTTTCCTATTCGCTGGATATCCTCATCTCTTACCATCATTAGATGCGCTATTACGTTCCTATTCTTCATTCCGGTGATCTGTTGACCGTATTCCAGACAATCCACCGCCTGCTTGACTGCTCTATCGCCCATGGCATGAATATGAACCTGCATACCCGTTCCCAGTGCCTTTGCTGTAGCCTTCTTGGCTGTTTCATCATCATAAAACTCAGCTCCGCAGTAACCTTCAGGTAAATTCTGTTCTTCAATAGCTTTTTTTTCATAGGGCTCCATAGTCATAAATTCGCCCTCAAAGAATATTTTAATGGTATTTATCTGAAAAATATCTCCTACATCGCAGCTTCCGATTTTTTTTTCTATATCATCTACCATGGACAAATCCTTACAGTCAGCAAAATGATGAACGCCCCTTACTCTCAGCTTTAGTTCGCCTTCCTGAGCTAGCTCCTTATATGCCTCCGTAGCGTTTTCTGTATGAAAGCAGTCATTATATAATGTTATTCCTAAAGGAAGTGCAACCTCATTTTGAAATCTCTTTATAGTATCTTTGTATTGCTCTACGGAATAGTCGTAGTTTTTCAAGTTATTCTTAATAAGTGACTGTGCTTCCATTTCAAAAAATATGCCTGATGGGTATCCATCCTCTTCTCTGAATATTTCTCCGGAAGCTACATCCGGTGTGTTTTTATCTAATCCTGCCATCTCAATAGCCCTTGTATTTATCCATATGGCATGCTGGCAGTAGGATTCCATGACAACAGGTCTATCACTGCAAACTCTGTCTATATCATGCCTACTGGGCCATCGTGATTCTTTACATGCACCTGAAAAAAAGGCTCTGTTCCAGCCTATTGCTCTTATTATTTCAGCATTCTCATGGCTCTTGATAAAACCCCTGAGCTTTTCCAAATACATATCGATGACCTGACGACTGGTATTCTCCTGAGTTCCGGTCACATCAAATAGCTGACATGATTCAAAAAAACTTGTGGACCAGCTTGGATGACAATGAGCATCGCACAAGCCGGGTAAAATTGTATGCCCCTTGCAGTCTATAACCCGTGTAGCTTTGCCTATATACTTTTGTTCCTCATCTCCCTCGCATACCTTAAAAATTCTATCTCCCTTTACGAGAACACAACTACCTCTACGCACCTTATCGTCTCCTGAAACCGAATAAATTTTCCCATTTACTAAAGCTAAATCAGCATACACTGTCATTACCTCCTGTTGTCATCCGTCATGAATTTTTTAACATTTCTTAACATTATGGTAATACAAGAATTCCAATAAAAAAACACCTCTTTCTTTGTAAGAAACAAGGCATTTTCATAAGAATTCGACTACAAATCACCGACAGCTTCTACCAGGCAAGTCTGCCTTCGTCCACATATATCCTACCGCCAATTATTATATGCTTGAAATTGTTCCTGTCACTGATAACCTTCACATCCCTCGTCGGGTCTTTCTCAAGAATAATCATGTCGGCAAACTTTCCGGCTTCCAGGGTCCCCAGCCTGTGGTCCATTCCACACGCTGCGGCAGCATTTGCCGTTGCCGCCTGTATTGCCTCGCTTACGCTCATTCCACATTTAACAAGCTCTGAGAATTCATCTAGGCTCTGCTGACCGTATTCGCAGGAAGGCTCATAAACCGTATCTGAACCAAGAGCAATTTTCACTCCGTATTCACGGGCAATCCTGAAGCTGTTCAATACCTGCGACTTGTAATTATCCTTTTCCTCCTGAGTAGGCATATCGCCCAGAGTTCTCTGGAGGAAAGGATCCGGCCTTACCAGCATAGGCGATACGCCCTCTGCAAAGTTGGGAATCATATCATACCAGTTGGCAATAAGAAATATAGTCGGAACCAGTATTATACCCTTCTCTGCCATAAGCTGTGCAAGCTCAGGCGTTAAATCCTCGCCATGCTCCACAGTATCAGCTCCGGCTTCTATAGCCATACGAATCGACTCTTCCGTTTCACAGTGAGCACAAACCATTGTACCTTTTATCATGTGAGCTTCCGCGCATATTACTTTCATTTCCTCAAGACTGTAGTGGGTATCCGTAATTCTGTCAGTATCCCAGTTGCCACCTCCCGTCGCCCAGAACTTAACCTGGTCGGCACCAAGCCTTAAAACCCGGCGCACATTCCTCCGGCATTCATCCACACCGTCGGATATAATAGCCCAGAAATGATTTTCCTTTACAAATTCCAACGGGAACTGCGGACTGTCACAATGTCCACCTGAGCGGGCAAGCCCGGGACCGCAGGCAATAACATGAGGCCCCGGCATCGTCCCATCTTCAAATATCCTCTTAAGATACAGCCCGTTCCACGAAATATCTCTTACAGTTGTAAATCCGTGCTTCAAAAGCTTCTGAGCTTCATATACAGAACGCATGGCACGAACCTCCTTAGGCTCGCACAGTATTTCAGTATCGCCCCAAAGGCCTTCGCCTCTGCCGCCGGCCATGTGCACATGCGCATCGATAAGCCCCGGCATTACATAATGATTGCTGTAATCGTATGTGGTGTACCCTTCTTTTGGCTCAAACCTTTCCATTGAACCGATTTTTTCTATTCTTCTGTTTGAAATACACATAAACATATTACTCATCGGCTTCTTCTCCGAGCCATCGACAATTGTTATATTAGTCAACGTATATTTTTCATTAAAGTCCATTTTGCTCTCCCGTCACTATCATTACAGGCAGTTACTGAATCCGCTTTCATCTACGTCTCTGCCTGCCTTCTTATCTTCCTTAGCCTTCATAATCAGGTCATATTCCTTCTTGCCTACAGGATATCCTGCCATGATTATCATTCCTATGATGCCGCTTACTACAATACCTATTGTGCAGCATCCGCTTATACCGTAGAGAGCTGTCGTACTCTGTTCCATTATCATTGCATCATATCCGGTCAGTGTTAAAACAACTCCGATTCCGTATGTACCCAGAGCAGAACCAAATTTTTGAGCAAAGGAAACAACTGCGCATAGGGAGCCTTCCCTTCTCTTTCCATTTTTGTACTCGTCAATTTCTGCACAGTCGTAGGCAAATGCCAGATAGTTTGTCCAAAGACATGTGGAGCCAAGCTGCGTAACTATTACGTATACCATCGACATGGTAAAGTTCCACTGATTTACAAAGAACAGTATCAAACAGCAAACTATAGTGAACGCTGTTCCGAACATGAATGACTGCTTCTTACCCAGCTTGTTTGCTATTGCACTTCCTACAGGGACCATCAGTATGTAGGCTATGGCATATACAAACCAATATATAGCCTGCTGACCTCCACTCATGCTGCAGTTATATATGATAAGATATACGCTTGCAGATGATGCCAGTATATAGCCTATAAACATGAGAAATACCATAATGCAAAGTCTTCTGTATGGTTTAATGCTCAGAGTTTCCTTTAATACAGCAAAAATACTCTCATGCTTTTCTGCTTCTCCAGCCTCAGGTGTTATGAGAGGGGCCTTTTTAAGCATATTGTAGGCTACAATTCCGCAAATCAGAGCAATAGCTCCGAATATAGCTCCGGATACACCCCATGCACCCCTTACACTCATTCCTGCTGCCGTTCCCCATGTCTGAACAACTGTAGGTCCCGATGTACAGAGCAACATAAACAGTCCACCGCATATCATGTTAAACATCCTTATGTAATTTCTTCCGTTATAGTCCGCTGTCAGCTCGGCTCCCAGTGACATATAGGGAATAACATATGTGGTATACAGAGTCCAGAATGCCATTGCTACTACTACATAATAAGCAACAGCAAGAGCACCTGTTCCAAGGTCAAAGGGTGCAAAGAGCAGGAATACGACTATTGCCAGCGGCACCATACTCGTCTTCATCCACGGCAGTCTTCTTCCCTTAGGATTCTTGCTGCGGTCTGAAAGATACCCTACAACGGGATCTGTAATACCGTCCCAGCATACAGCTATAAGAGAAATTGCTCCTGCAACCATAGGATCCAACCCTACGTTGTCCGTAAGAAAATAAATAAAAAACGTGTAAAACATACAATATGGTATTGTATCGCACGCCTGACCGATTCCATAAGCGAAATATGTTTTAAACATACAGCCCACCTCCGTAATTAATGATAATAATAATTGCTTACAAAAGAAATAATATAATTCAGAAGATTTTTTAACAACTGACTTTTTGTTGTGAAAAATTCAAAAATATTATATTATTTGACTAGGTATAAACATCGAACACTTTTTTCACAATGAAACCGGGAGAGCTTCAATGAAGAAAATCAAAAAAATCCTCACTATAAGAGAAGAAAAAATACATTTTACCGATGAAGCTGCGCTAAAAGTTCAGCTCAATAATATACGCCATACCCCTGTTCATTATCACAGCAATTCTCTGGAGCTTATTTACTGCGTTAAAGGCTATGTCGATATTCTATGTAATCACGAAACCGTAAGGCTGATGCCAAATGAAATATTCAGCGTCGACTATGAAGACCTTCACTGCATCTACTCCGACAGCGATAACTTGGTGATACAAATTCATCTTAACATGAATTCTCTAAGCACATCACGTGAATATTTAGAGAATGTATATTTTGCCTGCCAAGATGCAGGTTGTCAATCATACCAGAGAGAGGCTCTTGAAAAAGTCAAAAACCTTGTTTTAGCCACTGCCTATAAATACGCACAGAAAACTTTGCAAAAACAAGAGATAAAAGGCATTGCAAACCAATTCACCAATACATTTCTTTCTAATTTTGACTGGTTTAACTATCTTGACATGTATCCAAATCAGAACGAGCTTCTGCGCCAGAGAATTCAGCGTATACTGGCCTACTGCATGAAGCATTACACCGAAAAAATAACAATATCCCATATGGCCGATCTTGTCCATATAGATAAAAATTACTTTTCCCAATTCATGCGTAAATCGCCCTACGGGAGCTTTAGCAGTATGATGGGATATATCAGATGTTATCACGCACAGTATATGATGCTGGAAACAGAATACTCCATAACGGAAGTGGCCTATCGCTGCGGCTTTTCCGATGAAAAATATCTGTATAAAAATTTTCATTCTTGGTGGGGCAAAACGCCTACCGAGCACCGCCGATGGTTTAAAAAGTATATAACAGCTCCGGACAATATACAGAGCATCCCGGAATCGGAGGCAATAAAAATACTCAGCCCTTTTATTGCCCTGCATTTTGTCAACAACAACATCAACAGTTAAACAAATAGTACGAACCCTAATGCGATTACCAAGCAAAAGTTTATTCGGATATCAACCATTCAATTACATTCTTTGACCGAATGCCATCGTATGAGGTGTCCAGTCCCGTATCCAGTGAGAGCACCATTTTCTCGTAATTGTCACGTATTTTTTGAAGTGGAGCCAGCTCGCGCTGACGAACATCCTCTCTCGTCATAGACTCCGTCACCTGAATATACATCTTTTCCTCCGCATCAGTAGCTATAAAATCTACCTCAGCATTATCACCTTTTCCAATTGCAATATAGAAAAACCATATTCCCGTTACACCGAAGAATATAGGCAGTATGAGCACGCTTCCGCATTCAAACACCAGAGTCCTCAAAAACAAAATTATTGCAGAAATCAGCCCGTTATTAAGAGCTGTGAAAAGCCCTGAGCCAAATATATTAAAACCTGCCAAAAGTAATGAAAAACAATATATTCTAAGACCGCTTACTGTAAGGTCCATTAATTCAAAGTCATAGCTAACGAAAACCCATGCCAAAAGCTTTGCAAATATGAATCCTCTGGCTGCCATTGCCACCCAAAGACAGGCCATGGTTTTTACATTTTTTCCAAAAGCATTTTTCATTTCCACATGATTCTTTGCGCCAAAATTAAAACTTATTATAGGCGCAACTCCCATGGAATAGCCAACATATATAGCAATGAAAATAAAGCATATATACATTATGGCACCAAAAGCGGCTACCCCATTTTCCCCTGCAAATCTTAAAAGCTGCCAGTTAAACAGCACCGTCACCACGGGGGATGAAATTTCACTCATAGCTGTAGCGGCGGCGGCACCTTCGAGTCCCCAGCCAAATCCGACGATAAATAGTGCATCGAAAACCATATTAGTACAGCCTGCTATTAAGGTTATCAGAAAGCCCAGTTTTGGTTTCTCGGCAGTAATGCAAAGCTCCTGAAAGAGAAACTGTAGCATAAAAAACGGCATCTAGCACATGCATATTCTTCCGTAGCTCACACTGCATTCAAGCATTTTCCCCTCTGCTCCTAAAAACATGGCAATATCCCTCAGGAATATCTGGCCGAAGGCCATAAAAAGAATACCTCCGGCAAAGGTAACATAAACGAGCATGGAAAAATACTTCTGAGCCTTATCTTTGTCACCTTCTCCAAAGGTCTTCGCTACTACAGCAGAGCCTCCCGTGCTCAGCATAAAACCGAAAGCTCCCATAATCATAAGTACAGGCATGATTAGATTAAGGGCTGCAAAGGGAGTACTCCCCACAAAATTCGACACAAAAATCCCATCTACGATACCGTAGATGGACACAAATACCATGGTCAACACCGATGGATAAACAAATCTATATAGCCTGCCATATGAAAAATGGTCAGATAGTTGTATTCGCTGCTTTGTCATAGATAAACGCCTCATAAAATATTCTACGTTATTTGCAGCAATAAGACAAGAGATATAACTACGATATATTTTTTTGCCAAATAATATCTACTCTTTAATATACACATCCTTCCCTGCTCTTATGGTCTTTTCCACAGCGATATCAGACAGTTGGTGGGGCTCTACATTAAATGGATTTTTTTCCAACAAAACAATATCAGCATCCATTCCCACCTTTAGCATACCCTTCCTATGCTCCATAAAACCTAACTTGGCAGCATTACAAGTAAACATCTCAAGGGTTTCATACAAACTAATTCTTTCTTCCTCAACAGGATGTTCCATACATATCATTGCAGAACGAAGAGGTAACATTTCTGTAACACTAAAATCCGAGCCACCGCCTATTACAAGACCTTCGTCAAGGCACGAACGATATGGACTGCATCGCTTTACTCTTTCTCCTACAAAGCATCTATAGCCCTCCATATCCATTCCCTCACATACTTCTATGAGCAAAGGTTGCATACCTAACATGCAATTCAAACGGGCAGCTTTTTTTATTGCGGCTTTTTTTGGCATTTCAAAATGCTCAATCCTCGGTCTTCGGTCATCCTCCGGATAGGCCACATGAAGTCTTTCATATACGTTAAGAACCTGATCAATAGCATTATCGCCTATAGCATGGCAGGATACCTGAAGGCCATTTTTGTAGGGTAATTCAAGGTAATCATAAAGTTCATCATTGGTCTGAAACAATGTTCCAAAATTGTCAGGGTTTCCCTCATAGGGCTCTACCGTTGCTCCTGTGTATGAGTCAAAAGCTCCGTCTCCAAAGGCGCATACGCATGTGATTTTCTTAAGTTCCTCATCGTTCAGGAGCTTTTCAACGGATTGAAAATCAAAGCAGTTTCTTGTTCTCAGCATAGGTTTAACCTCTGTCTTAAATCTACTCTGATTATCAAATAGAAGTTTTATAACTCTGTAGCTGTCCTTTGTGAAAACGGTAGTGTATCCATTACCGGCTGCATATTTGTCAATATTTTCATATCCCTGGAGTAGCTCCTCATCTGAGAAAAGATCCACCATACTCTCCGAAACATCCATGAAGGCCGGGTCTGTAACAAATCCTGTTACCTTGCCATCCCCATCCACTTCGATTCCATCCATCTTAGGGTCCAAATCTAGCATTTCTATTGCCTTTGTATTAAACGCGAATGGGTGTGTATCGTTATGACATATCATTACGGGGCACTCTGTTGATACTGAGTCCAACTCTTCCTTAATCGGGAATCTCTTTTCTGCGATATTCTTATCCTGGAATTTTGCCGCAAGAATCCACTGTCCGGGAGCAGTCCTTGCTCCGAGCTCTTTCATTTTTTTGATTATACCATCAATGTCATTTTCACCGGAAACATCTACTCCTGCCATAAACAATCCTGATGGGATTGCATGAACATGAGTATCTATAAATCCCGGGAGAACAGCACCTCCACAATACTCGCATTGGGCATCTGCTTTTTCCATTTCCACTCCCGATGAATCTCCAACGTATACAATCTTACCATCGCTTATGCCTACAGCCTCAGCGATGGGATTTTCCCTATCCATGGTATATATCTTACCGTATACTATTTTATCCATTGCTATCTCCATATCTTCATATTGATTTACATGTTGTCCAATACTTTTTCATCGTAGCTTTCTCCTGCTTCTTTCCTATGATACACATCTACAAGTTCCCTGTATTTTTTCTTCGTTATAGGATATAAGCAGGCAAATATAAGACCTATAGCAAGAACTACTGTCGGTGCTATACCATAAAGAAGCTTTATACCCGAAACAGTTGCCGCTGTTTGTACAGTTGCTGTGCTAGAAAAGCCTATAAATTGAAGTCCAAATCCTACAATCAAAGTTCCAAGTGAGTTGCCGAATTTCATAAGGAGACCGATAAGCGATGTATATAAACCATCAGGCTTATCTCCTGAACGTATTTGCTCTACTATTGCAGTATCATATGACATAGCATATATCATCGTCCAATAAGAGGAATTTCCCAAAGCGTACACAATAAGGCTTACATAAATAGTTGTCATGCATACAGGGAATATCAGTACTATCAGATACGCCATACCGTAGAGTATTATGCCGCCTATCATTACAATCTTCTTTTCTGTTTGCTTTGCAACATACCCTGCAACGAGGGCTGCAACGATTACGAGTATTCCCTGTACAAGATATACTGTTGATGTCTGTCCATCCCCGAATTTGTACACATATGTAAGCAGATACACCATCAATCCTCCACCAAGTGTAACTACGACATTAACCATAAATGTGATTACTAACAAATATGTAAGCGACTTGTTCTTGAATGCTTTTTTAGCATTACCCCAAAATGTGGAAAGCACTTCTCTTTTACCACCGGAAGCCTCATCTTCCTCTCTTTCTATATTAGGATTTGTCGGTTCTTTTTTCTTAATAATAGCGCAGCATATATTGTAAACTAGAGCTATAACCACACCAAAGGTAATACCTGTGCATGCCCAACCTATACTTTCTGTGCCAAAAATGCTTGAATAAAAATTGACTAACAGCAGTGGTGTACTCGTAGCAATAAGTGTTCCTATTCCCATAAGAGTAACAGCCCATGTTCTCAGCTTGGTTCTTTCATCAAAATCCTCTGTGAGCTCAGAGCCCAAGGAGATATGTGGAATTACACATGAGGTTAATGTAACCCAATATAGAGCATTCACTATGATAAAATATACTATTTTTAAATTTTCCGGCATACTTATATTAATAAAAAGCAATGCTATGGATATACCAAAGAGAACGGACCCCGTCATAATAAAGGGTCTTCTTCTACCTTTTGGATTTTTTGTTCTATCAGACCAATTACCAATTATAGGGTCGGTTACAGCATCCCACAAAACAGCTATGCTGGAAATCACACCGGCTACTGCAGGCGCAATACCCGCTACCGTAGTTAGGAAAAAGATGAAGAATGAAAAAAATACGTTGTATCCGATTCCCTCTCCTACTGCACCTATAGCATATCCCAATGTTGAACCCATTCTCAACCTACCATTTTCTTTACGTAACCCTTTACTTGTCATTATTCTTCTCCTTCCTTATTTCCGCTGCTCTGGCATGGGCTATCAACCCTTCACCTCTAGCTAAGGTTGATACGAGGGGTGCTATGTTTTTCATTGCACTCACGGACATGTACTGATAAGTACATGTTTTCAAAAAGCTTCCAACCCATACGCCGCCTGTATATTTTGCAGCTCCCATTGTAGGCAATGTATGGTTGGTACCTGAAGCATAATCTCCAAAGACCTCAGCAGTATTTTCTCCTATAAAAAGCGAGCCATAATTCCTCAGCTTACCTGAAACGTATTCAATATCTTCTTCTCTTACATTTACCTCCATATGCTCAGGAGCGTATGCGTTGGCAAATGCGATAGCCTCATCTAAGCTGTCAGCTAGCAAAACCTCACCATAATTCCCCCACGATTCACCGGCCTTTTCCTTGGTTTCCAGCAATTCAAGCTGCTTTTCGACAGCTGCTATAACCTTTTCTCCAATAGCCTTGTCTATTGTTACAAGAAGACCTTTAGCTTCTTTATCGTGCTCTGACTGTGCCAAAATATCAGCTGCTATTATTTCCGGATCTGCTGTACCATCTGCTATTATCAGAACTTCACTTGGTCCTGCAACAAAATCAATACCTATTTTACCGTAGCATTGCCTCTTTGCTTCAGCTACAAAGCTATTTCCCGGGCCAACAATAAGACTTACGTCCTTTATCTGCTCCGTTCCATATGAAAATGCTGCTATAGCCTGAGCTCCACCAACAGCATATATTTCGTCTACTCCAGCAATATCCATAGCCACTAGAGTTTTGGGATGTATTTTGTTTGTTCCCTTCATCATAGGTGAACATGCTGCGACTCTCTCGACTCCTGCAACCTTTGCAGGGATTGCCAGCATCAGCGCTGTAGAATATAGTGGATATCCTCCTCCCGGAACATAACAACAACAAGAATCTACAGGTATTATCCTATGCCCCAGCATTATTCCTTCCTCCGGAGAAACATTTTCAAGAGGCTTCAGAGTAGCTCTTTGAGCCTCAGAAAAATATCTGATATTAGCTGCTGCCCGCTTCATATCCTCCACATCATTTTGGGAAACATTCCTGTATGCCTCAGCAATTTCATCTGCTGTAACCTTAATCATGCTCCGGTCACATTTATCAAATTGTTCATTATATGAAATAAGTGCTTCGTCCCCGTTCTTTATTATATTACCGATTATATCGCTCACCGTTTTCCTAAGCTGTGTAATGTCGGCTTCAGTCCTCTCCTTTGAAAACTTTAGAGTTTTCATATGACTCCTCCTTTGAACACTTAATTGCTTTATCACACTACATTCTATATGATTGACCATCCTCCGTGTCAACTCCTCGGTTAACTCTTCTTTCACAAAAACCTTGAGTTAACTCAATGTTTGATATATTATTAAGTTGATATGCAGATTAAAGTATTGGAGGTGTTGTTTTGAAAATAGGTGAGGTTTCAAGAGAATACAAAGTTTCCGTAGATAACATTTACTATTATATCAACTTAGGGTTGCTTGTTCCTCTACGCCCAAAGGGGCAATATTATTTTGACAGGCAGACACTACGCGATTTGGAGTTAATTCTCGATTTGAAAAAAATGTATTTTTCATTAAAAGAAATCCATGAAATTCTATCACTTTACCGTATTTCAGGACTTACAAACCGGCAGGATATAGAAGATCTTAAAAAAATATACGGAATAAAGCTTGATAATCTCCATGCTGAAAAAGAACAGATAAAGGATAATATCACTAAACTTCAGGAAAATATTTCTCAGCTCAATCAAATACTTCCTATCAAACCCATCAAAACCGGCCTTCCTGTCAATATGCTTGACCTTTTATGTTGCCCTAAGTGTGGCAGCTCTCTGACTCTGGACAATGTAAATATGAATCAAATATATATATTTAACGGCAAGCTTCACTGCGACTGTGGTTACAAGGCTTCTATTGAGGATGGTATACTCCTCACCCCCAATAAGAATAGTGATATTTATGATACTCCCGATGTAGATCGAAAAGTATATAAAGATCTTCCTCCGTCTCTAATCAGCCTCTTCCAGAAATCATATAATTGGATGGTAGAGCAAATCAATCATATGGATCTGGCAGGAAAAGTTGTGTTGGAAACATACGTAAATGCATGGTTCTTTATGCACAACCATCAACAACATCTTGACCCCAAGGGCAAATACATCGTAATCGACAAATATCCGGAAACCCTTTATGTCTTCAAGGAACTTATGGAGCAGTATGACTACAATCTTGATATTTTGTTTATTGCGGACAGCAGCACCGACTTTCCACTCCGCAAGCATTGTATTGATCTTAACATCGATTATTTTGCCGTAAACGAACACAACTTCTATCACAATAGCTTTTTATATGACGAGTTATACCCATACATTAGCGACACAGGTAAAATGCTTGGTACCTACTTCTATTTTGTTAACGGCCAAAAATCTATGAAAAAATTACTCAACGAATATCCCACCTGCTCAAAAGATAACTTCGATTTGTCTTACTTTATGTCTCATATGAGTGAACACATCATTGATTTTAAAGATTGCGGATATACAACAAGCTCCGGAAACAATATAGGTTTCAGCTTCCACCAGGACGGTGAAAAAATGTACCTCAGGTCATACTTGGCTTCTATGTATTAATCCTGATTTGACACTGTGCCATCTAAAAAGACACCCGTGTGCAAAATATGCATCCGAGTGTCTTTGTCAACTATTACTGTTCCTATTTATTAAGATAGTCATCTATACTGCTTGCTGCTGTCTTCCCTGCTCCCATTGCCAGGATTACAGTTGCTGCGCCTGTAACGGCATCGCCACCTGCGAATACTCCAAGATGGCTTGTTGCTGCCCCTTCATCTGTGCCTATGCCGCCTCTGTCGTTAGCATCCAGCTCCGATGTAGTTTCAAGAATCAGCTTGTTGAGCTTTGTTCCTATGGACATAACTACCATGTCTACATCGAGAACGAAGTTTGAGCCTTCCTTAACAACAGGTCTTCTTCTGCCGGAAGCATCAGGCTCGCCCAGCTCCATTTCAACACATTCAAGCCCTGTAACGTAACCCTTCTCGTCTCCTAATATGGCCACAGGATTTCTGAGAAGCTGAAAATCTATGCCCTCTTCTATTGCGTGGTGTATTTCTTCCGCTCTTGCAGGAATCTCATCCATAGAACGACGATATACTATGTAAACCTTCTCGGCTCCCATCCTCATGGCACAGCGTGCAGCATCCATTGCAACGTTTCCGCCGCCTACCACTGCGATTCTCTTTGCCTGCTGTACAGGTGTATCATACTCAGGAAGGTAACCCTTCATCAGGTTGATACGAGTCAGATATTCGTTGGCTGAACAAACTCCCAGCAGGTTTTCTCCCGGTATATTCATGAAGGACGGCAATCCTGCACCTGTTCCTACGAACACTGCTTCATATCCGTCTTCAAAGAGCTCGTCTACAGTCTCGGAACGACCTATGATAGCATTGGTTGCGAATTTTACACCCATATCTTCAAGCTTCTTCACTTCTCCGGCAACAATAGCCTTAGGAAGTCTGAATTCAGGAATTCCGTATGCCAGTACACCACCTGCCTTATGCAGACTTTCAAACACTGTAACGTCATAGCCCTTCTGAGCCAGGTCTCCTGCACAGGTCAAGCCCGCAGGTCCTGCGCCTACAACTGCTACACGCCTAGTCTTACCTGCCTCTGCAATTTCAGCAGCAGCTTCTCTTCCTGTATCCACTTCTACTGCATTGACTCTATGCCAGTCGGCAACAAATCTTTCAAGACGTCCGATTCCTACAGGTTCTCCGCCCTTACCTCGAACGCACAGACCTTCGCACTGGTTTTCCTGAGGGCATACCCTTCCGCAGATAGCAGGAAGAGCGCTTGTTTCACTTATTACCTGATAAGCACCCTCAAAGTCCCCCTCTGCGACCTTTGCTACAAATTCGGGGATCCTTATCATAACAGGACAGCCCTTAGTACAAGGCTTTTTTCTGCACTTGAGACATCTCATAGCTTCATTTATAGCCATTTCGGCAGTATACCCTTCAGCAACTTCCTTGAAGTTTCTGGCCCTTACCTTGGGATCCTGTTCAGGCATAGGATTCTTTACCTTTTTCAGATTAATCATGGTAACGCACACCTCCTGTCAAGCGACAAACATGTGCCGCATCGTCCCTTTCCTGTTCCTTGTAGAAAGAATTTCTCTTAATAAGTTCATCCCAATCCACAAGGCTTCCGTCAAACTCAGGACCATCGACACATACGAACTTGTTTTCGCCGCCTACTATGCATCTGCATCCACCGCACATTCCCGTTCCATCGATCATGTATGCCGTAAGAGATGCTACGGATTTAATACCGTAATCCTCAGCTATCTTGCAAGTGAATTTCATCATCATAGGCGGACCTACAGCTACTACCTCATCGTATTTGTTGCCAGCTTCTATAAGAGCCTTGAGCTTATCTGTAGTAAATCCCTTCTCACCATAGCTCCCATCATCTGTAGTTATATAAAGGTTTTCCACTCCAGTTTTAAATTCATCTTCCAGGATTACCTGATCCTTGCTCTTGAATCCTGCTATCATGTCTACCTTGATGCCTGCCTTCTGCATACCTGTTGCCAAAGGAAACGCCAGTGCATTACCTGTACCGCCGCCTACTACTGCCACCCTCTTAAGGCCTTCCATTTCCGTAGGCTTCCCAAGAGGCCCCACTACATCAAGTAGTGCATCCCCTTCCTCCAACTGGTCCATGAGCATTGTAGTCCTTCCTACTGCAGCGTAAATCAAATCTATGGTTCCTGCCTCGGAATCATGGCCTGCCATGGTGAGAGGAATCCTTTCGCCGTATTCATCGGTACGAAGAATTATAAACTGTCCCGGCTTAGCCTTTCTTGCAACTAAAGGAGCATCAACTACAATCCAGGTCATGTTTGAACTCAAACGTCTTTTCTTTAAAATCTTAAACATTGAATTTTCTCCTCTCTCTATTGTTCTCCGAAGCTCTTGTGCTGCTTCATGAGTTTTTCGTATCTGTCCACCGCTGCGCTCTCTGCTTCCTTGAAGAGCTGGTCTGCTCTTTCAGGCATCTTCAACTTCAACGAGTTGTATCTTACTTCACCCATGATGAAATCTTCATAGCTTTCACTAGGGGGAGCACTGTCTACGCTGAGAGGATTTTCTTTGAGAGCAACCTTATCAGGATTGTATCTCAGAAGATTCCAATATCCTGCCCTTACAGCCTTCTTCATTTCAAGCATAGCCTTGTTCATCCCCGCCTTCACTCCGTGATTGATGCAAGGTGCATAGGCAATTATCAAAGAAGGCCCGTCATAGCTTTCGGCTTCCTCAATTGCCTTCAGAGTCTGAGCAGGGTTAGCTCCCATAGCAACCTGTGCTACATATACATAGCCGTAAGCCATGGCAATTTGAGCCAGATTTTTCTTGGTAACCGCCTTACCGGCCGCAGCAAACTGTGCAACTGCACCAATAGGAGTTGACTTTGATGACTGCCCGCCTGTGTTGGAATAAACCTCTGTATCGAATACGAGGACGTTCACATTCTCACCTGAAGCAAGCACGTGGTCAAGACCGCCGTATCCTATGTCATAAGCCCAGCCGTCACCTCCGAATATCCACATGGACGGCTTAGAAAGCATATCCTTGTTTTCCACAACGTATTTAGCATCATCGTTGCCTGTTGCTTTTTCACAAAGTACTGCAAGCTCCTTACCCATTTTATCCGCACATTCAGCATCTTCCATGTTATCCAGCCAAGCGTTGGCAGCCTCTGAGAACTTGCTGTCATCAGCCAGCTTCTTAACACGACTTTTCATTTCGTTTCTTCTTGCCTTCATGGCTACAGCCATGCCGTATCCGAATTCGGCGTTATCTTCAAAGAGTGAGTTTGACCATGCAGGTCCTCTGCCCTCTTTGTTTACCGTATAAGGTGCAGCCGGTGCACTCAATCCCCAAATAGATGAACATCCCGTTGCATTAGCAATGAACATCCTGTCCCCGAAGAGCTGAGTTACAAGCTTAGCATACGGAGTCTCTCCGCATCCGGGGCACGCACCCGAGAACTCTAACAGTGGCTGCAGGAACTGTGAACTCTTGACGGAATCTCCGCTTCCCAGCTCATCCTTGCTTTCGATAGCATTAAAGAGATGGTTAAAGTCAGCCTGAGCCCTTTCCTCCTCGACTTCTGCATCAATCATTTCCAATGCTTTATTCCTTGCAGGGCATACCTCCACGCAGGAGCCGCATCCGGTGCAGTCAAGCGCCGAAATGCCTATTGCAAAGAATCTGCTTTCATCGTCCTTAAACGGAATAGTTATTCCCTCATAGTCGGAGGCTTCTTCAGCATCCAGAACAAAAGGCCTTACTACCGCATGAGGACACACATATGAACACCAGTTGCACTGCATGCATTTGCTACTGTCCCACTTAGGAACTTCCGTAGCTATTCCTCTCTTTTCAAAGGCCGCCGTACCTGAAGGAACCATGCCGTTAGCCGTATCCATAAAGGCTGATACAGGAACATCATCTCCGTACATACCGTTTGTCGGTTTTAAGATATTATTTATGTAGTCGGTATGAAGCTTATCTCTTCCTTCTGCCGGGATTCTTTCCAAACAGCCTTCTGCATTTTCCCAGGATTCAGGGACCTTCACTTCTCTTACATTGTCGATACCTGCATCTATTGCGGCGCAGTTCATATCTACTATGTCCTGACCCTTTCTGCCGTAGGTCTTCTTGATTGCATCCTTCATGTACTTTCTTGCGTCTTCAATAGGAAGTATATTGGCAAGTTTGAAGAATGCTGCCTGAAGCACCGAGTTGGTTCTGTTCTTAAGTCCCAGCTCCTTGGCTAAAGTCACAGCATCGCATATGTAAAGCTTAACATGGTTTTTCGCTATATATTTTTTTACATAGCCCGGCAGCTTTTCATCAAGCTGTTCATCATCCCATGAACAGTTGAGCAGGAACGTCCCGCCCTTCTTAACGTCCTCTACCATTCTGTATTTTTTAAGATAAGAAGCATTATGGCATGCTACAAAATCAGCCTTCTTTACATAGTATGTAGACTTTATCTCCTCATCGCCGAATCGAAGGTGAGAAATAGTTATACCGCCTGACTTCTTGGAATCATACTGAAAATACGCTTGAGCATACTTGTCCGTATTATCTCCTATTATCTTAACGCTGTTCTTATTGGCACCTACCGTACCGTCTGCGCCTAGTCCCCAGAACTTACAAGCTACTGTTCCCTTAGGAGCAACATCCAATGCTCTGCTCGCCTTAATAGAAAGATCTGTTACATCGTCTGTAATGCTGATTGTAAATTCCTTCTTCGGCTGGTCAGTCCACAGGTTCTCGTAAACTGCCAGTATGTCCTCCGGCTGAACATCCTTGGAGCCAAGACCGTAACGGCCTCCGGATACGAAGGTGTTTTCAAATTTGCTGCCTTTGAGAGCCGTGCATACGTCCAGATACAAAGGTTCGCCCATAGAGCCCGGCTCCTTGGTTCTGTCAAGGACTGCTATTTTTTTCACCGTATCAGGTATCATCTTGATAAGGTGTTTGGCAGAAAACGGTCTGTAAAGCCTTACCGGCACGATTCCAACCTTTTTGCCCTCTTCGTTGAGCTTATCTATTACTTCCTCGGCCGCATCACAGACCGAACCCATAGCTATGATGATTTCCTCTGCATCAGGAGCTCCGTAGTAGTTGAATGGCTTATATGGTCTTTCCCTGCCAATTTTCTTGGTAACCATGTCCATATATTTTTCTATAACGTCTACTGCTTCCTCGTAGTTCTTATTACATGCTTCCCTGTGCTGAAAAAAGGTCTCAGGCTGCTCCGCAGAACCCATCATATGAGGATGGTTAGGGTTAAGGGCGTTATCCTTAAACCTTCTTATTGCGTCCCAGCTTACCATCTCCTTCAGGTCCTGGTAGTCCCACACCTCTATCTTCTGCTGTTCGTGGCTTGTTCTGAACCCATCGAAGAAATGAAGCACGGGAACCTTACCCTCAATAGCAGCAAGATGTGCTACTGCCGCCAGGTCCATGACCTCCTGAGGATTGCATGCCGACAGCATTGCAAATCCTGTCTGTCTGCACCCCATTACGTCGGAATGATCCCCGAATATATTGAGTGCATGAGTCGAAATGGCTCTTGCTGCTACATGAATTACAGTAGGTGTTTCCTCTGCTGCCAGCTTATACATATTTGGTATCATGAGAAGCAACCCTTGTGATGCTGTGAATGTGCTGGTCAAAGCTCCTGCTGTAATAGCTCCGTGTACCGCGCCTGCAGCGCCGCCTTCCGACTCCATCTCCACTACCTTTACTTCTTCACCAAATATATTTTCCCTGTTAACACTTGCCCACGCATCTACATTTTCTGCCATTACAGATGATGGTGTGATAGGATAGATAGCTGCTACTTCCGAAAAAGCATAGGCAACATGAGCAGCCGCCGTGTTACCGTCCATTGTTTTTTTTGCTCTCATATTCATCACTTCCTTTCATCCGATTGTCTTGAATTTATTTTCATAGCTTCCATCTGTAAATAATTGTATTCAGGAACCTGACGCTCGACGATAAGTCCTCTTGAACATACATATGTACAGATGCCGCAGTTTTCACAGAGCTGACAGTCTATTACAGGACTGCCGTCCACCATTGTTATCGCATGGTTAGGGCAGTTATCCGCACAGTCTCCGCAACCTATACAGCCGACCTGGCAGACCTTGAGCCGCTCCTCCATAGAAGCCTTGGATGTGCACTGTATCTGCTTGGCACCCTTGTATGGGTCCATTACTATCTTCTCTCTCGGACATTCCCTCACGCAGTCACCACAGCCTACGCACTTATCGGGGTCAATCTGAGCAAGTCCATACTCATTTATTATAGCATCATATCTGCAAACCTTTACACAATCTCCCAGACCCAGACAGCTGTATTCGCATATGCCATTACTATTCAAATCTTCCAGGGTCACTTCCTTGCACGATTCAAAGCCTGCATCCTTAAGGAGTCTGTTTCCCTTAGCTCCGCCCGTACATTTTACAAATGCTACCTCTTCCTTTGCCTTTGTAAGGTCATGGTATGTATCTACTATTATCTTTTTTCTGCAACTTACAGTACACGTAACGCACCCTACGCATTTATCGTAGTCAATGTCCGCATACCTGCTGTCAACCTTATCGTCATATATCATTTCGATGGCGTTTTCCGGACATGCAATGGCACAATCTCCACAGCCTATACATCCGTATCCGCAGGCCGTCAGAGTGTCCGCCTCATTATCCTTACTGGAACAAGGAATGAAGTTCGTAGCATCCTTAGGAATCATGCTGATGAGTTCCTGGGGACATACGCCTATACAAGCCTGACAGCCTGTACATTTTTCACTGTCTATAATGACCTGACCGTCTTCAACCTTCATTGCATTGAATTTACATCTGTCGATGCAGCTTCCGATGCCTATGCAGCCCCACTGGCATTCACCCTTAAGGAATCCTGCGGCCTTAGCAGCTTCGCAGCTTTCTGCTTCCTTAAACCGCTCCTTGCCTGCCGCACTTCCCGCACACTTGATGAACGCTAGTTTTTCTTCAACATCAACAGGCTCAACACCCATTGCTTCAGCGATTTCAGCTATTGCTTCACGGTCGCATGCAGGGCATAGGGTGGTTTTTCCCCCTTCTGCAATGGCCTTGGCACAGGCTTCACAGGTAGGATAGCCACATCCCCCGTATCCGCCGCAGTCAACGCCCGGAAGAAGCTTTAGAATACGCTTTGCCAGTTCATGAACATTAGTCATATATTTACCTCCAAATTGTATTAAAGATTATCTTACATACCGTATTAACTATTCATCATGTTGTATACAGTATACCTTGAAGTTTAAAAAAAATCTTTTTCCATCCTCATAGATTCTACCACTACGCCCTCCTTCTTTCAACTTGTTTTCTACAAAATTCTTGTTCTTTTTGCCGTCCAAAGCAGGCCCTTTTTTGCAAGAAAAAAAGCGCATTGCTGCGCTCCTGTTAGCCGTGTAAAACATCACCCTTTATAAGTGAATCTGCCATTCGTTTGGTTCCTATGACCCACAGCATATCATTTAGCTGTATTATAGTCTCCTTGTCAGGGTTTGTTATAGGAAGGTCGCCTCTCTCTATGCCGATGATGCTACCCCTGTACCTGGCCCTAAGACCTGAATTCTTTATTGACTTTCTCACAAATTCCGAATCGTTATCTATTCTTATAGGACAGCAGATCAGCTGTTCTACAGGCGCTATATTATAAAATGCCTGGCCGTATATATAGTCCTTCAGCCTCATATCGTCTCTGTCGGTGTATTCGATATACTCATTGTCCTCCAACAACAGTGTACAGGCGTCTATCTCATCCATGGTTCCAAGCATGTGGAGTATGTCTCCTTCCTTTACAACTTCATTTTTTCCCGGAAGATTGATTACTTTGCCATCTCTGATTATCCTTATTATAGTCACCATAAATGCACGGCTTTTGCTGAAATCGTATA
Organism: Clostridiales bacterium; assembly: GCA_012513435.1. Taxonomy (GTDB): domain Bacteria; phylum Bacillota; class Clostridia; order Peptostreptococcales; family Anaerovoracaceae; genus Lentihominibacter. The sequence goes on along the minus strand of JAAZCE010000011.1, from coordinate 35,517 downwards.
TGGTCTTAAATTCCTTGGTATCCAGCACCTCAAATTCCGTGACGAACATAGCTTCGTTAAGCCAGTGTATCTCGCCCTTAACGCCACGTTCCTTCTTCTGCCTTGACAAAGTCTTTTCTTCGAAATTTGAGATGAATCTAAGCTCTATATTAATGGTTTTTCCTTTAATGTAGTCGGACCTTATTATGAATATAATAGGAATAGCTGCAATGATAACAAGCAGAATAAAAGGTATATGCAGTATAGTCCTCAGAACCAGTGCCACAAAGCATGCTGCGATAACGATTCTCATGGCCTTCAAGGTCAATAAAGGCATTCTGTTTGACCTATGCTTTAGCCACAGCTTTGTAAATAAGGCATTGTTGGTTCCATGCATCAAATTTACAAACGGAATCATCATCACACATGTAATAATGGACGCTATTATTCCTCCTGTAATACCCGTTGCTATATACTCCTCTATGAGAGGGCTCACATATCTTGTTCCTGTCCAATATATGATGAAGAGAATAAGCGAACATATTAAGGTTCTGTATATGACCTTTTTTATATAAACAAACCAATCCTTATCCTTATCGTTGCTGCTCCTGTTTTCCGAGGTATTCTTTCTTATAAATATCTTCACACCGTCAGGCAGCCCTTTGTTGATAAAGTTGTATACCTTCTCAGAATTGTTTATGAAAATAGGCGTAGTAAAAGAGGTAATGACAGAAACACATACTATTATAGGGTAAAGGAAGTTGCTTATCACTCCAAGGCTCATTCCCAAGGTTGCAACGATGAAGGAAAACTCTCCAATCTGCACCATGCTGAACCCACCCCGCACTGCGGTGTGAAGGGTCTGCCCCGAAAGCAGTGTCCCCACCGTTGCGAATGTCATCTGTCCCAAAATCGTTACAATGGCTATGACTATTATCGGCAATATATACTCTATCAGCAGGTCCGGCTCAATAAGCATGCCTACGGATACGAAAAAAACGGCACCAAAAAGGTCCTTAAGAGGCGTTACCACCCTTTCTATCTTTACAGATTGAACGGTTCCAGCTAAAATCGAGCCTCCCATGAACGCCCCAAGAGCACTGGAAAATCCAATAAGATTGGCTATTACTACCATTCCAAGGCACAGCCCTACGGAAACTATTAACAAAAGCTCATCATTAAGCAAGCTTGATATTCGTTTAAGAACCGAAGGTATAAGATATATGCCCATCACAAGCCATATAATAAGAAACACAAGCAGCATCCCTATTTCGCTGAATACAGCCACTCCCGAAACGCTCTGCCCCACCGATATGGTCGTAAGCACTATCATCATGAAAATTCCTGCAATATCCTCTATTACAAGGGTTCCCAGAACAAGTTGAGCAAACTTCTCCCGTTTCAGGTCATACTCCTCATAAGCCTTGAGGATTATCATGGTAGATGACATGGAAAGCATGCCCCCCAGGAAAATGCTGTCCATTTTTGACCAGCCAAGAAGGCTTCCTACTCCTGTGCCGATTAAAATCATGGCACACATAACAGTAAGCGCAATAACGAAAGCACTCCCTCCCACTGTCACTATCTTTTTAAAACTGAACTCAAGGCCCAACCCAAACATGAGAAAAACGATACCGATATTGGCCCAGACATGAATGTCGGCCCCCTCTACTACGGTAGGCATATAAACGAAATTAGGGCTAATTAAAAACCCCGCAACAATATATCCTAAAACGACAGGCTGCTTGATTTTTCTAAAGATTAAAGTTACAGTGGCCGCCACAATGGTTATCAGCGCTAAATCACTTATTAAAGAATCTAAATTCAATTAGTCCTCCTCTATCCCTCCTTATTAAAGGCAATATAGAACGTAGTTCCTTTGCCAACTTCACTGTGTACCTTAAGGGATGCTCCAAATAGCACCGCAATGTGCTTGACTATGGAAAGCCCAAGCCCTGTTCCTCCCACCTTTTTCGAGCGAGATTTGTCTACCCTGTAAAATCTCTCAAAGAGCCTTTCATGGTGCTCCGGAGCTATTCCAATGCCTTCATCCTTAACACTGACTATTATCTTTCCCCTTTCATTGGCAGCCTTTACCCAAATGCTGCTGTCGTAGTCGGAATACTTTATAGCGTTTTCAATGAGATTCATCATCATCTGTCTGAAACGGTCAGCAGACCCTCGTATGTTAATATCCTCGTCAAAGCTTGATATAATTTTAATATTTTTTCTCTCTGCAATAGGCGTCAATGCATCTATTGTTCTCTGAACAGCTTCCTTCATGTCGAACTCAAGAGCATCCGAATCCCTCTTGTTTTCTATATCCGATAAAACGAGAAGGTCCTCAATAAGTCTCTTTAACCTCGCTGTTTCAATAGCAATTATATCGATGAATTTCGTCCTTATTTCCGGGTCCTCGGAAGCGCCCTCCTGCAAAGTCTCTATAAATCCAGAAATGGAAGTCAGGGGAGTCTTAAGCTCATGACTGACGTTTGCCACGAATTCTCTTCGTATTATCTCGGCCTTTTCACTCTCCTCTGCAGCCTTCTCCATTTTAGCCATCTTTTCACCATATGGCTTCATGATGATAAAATATACCTGTATTGTAATCAATATGGTTATGGCAATAAATGTAGCCCCAAATATAATAATGCTTTTATCCTCAGGAACAGCCAGCCTCCACACAAAAACCAAGGCCAATAAATTACACACTGTATACTCGCTTACAAGTGCTATGAATTTGGCATTCATCTTATCTTATACCCCTTCCCTCTGATGGTGACTATATATTCTTCCTCGTTGTTTCCCTCGCTTCCATCGGATAACTTCTTTCGCAGGTGCCGTATGTGAACGTCAACGGTTCTCGTTTCTCCCACATAGTCGATTCCCCATACGCTGTTAAGCAGCTGTTCTCTGGTAAATACCATTCCCCTGTTTTCCGCCATGTATTTCAACAGCTCAAACTCCTTCAATGTCAGCACTATCCTCTTGTCACATATCATTACCTCATGATGAGAGCTGTTTATCCTAAGGTCCCCTATGGAAATGGTATCATCCTTGGCTCCCTGTACATCGGCCGTCACCTCATACCTCCTCAAGACCGCTTTAATTCTTGCCATTAGTTCACGGACCCCAAATGGTTTGGAGATATAATCGTCAGCACCGAATTCCAGACCGAGAACTTTGTCTATCTCTTCCGTTTTAGCCGTTATCATAATAATAGGAGTATTATTTCCTTCTTCCCGCAGCTCCTTACAAATATCATATCCACTTTTCCCGGGAAGCATGATATCCAGCAATATCAAATCAGGCCTTTCTCTGTGAACCATGGTTATTCCCATAATCCCATCCTCTGCGTCAATGCCGTCATAGCCGTTTGTCTTGAGGTTGTATAATATCAGTTCTCTTATGTTTGGCTCATCTTCTATTATTAAGATTTTTTTCATTGCTTCATTTTCTCCTCAGGATGATTTGTTTATTACTCCGCCACTTTAGTATATCATATTTTCTGAATTTACTCAATATTCCCTTTCCCATTGTCATCCAAAATCGCTTCAGCAATATTGTTGCAGTAATCACCAATTTTCTCTATATTATGGACCACATCCGTATATATTACCGTGAATTCAGGAGAACATTTCTTCTGATTAATTCTCATCATATGATTTATCCTCAGTTCTTCCTCTCTCACATTGAGTTCTTTCTCCAACATAATGATTTCCTCTGCCCCATCCACATCTCCGCTTTCCAGGGCTGTTACACTGTCTGCCGCCATTCTCTTGGCCAAATCAAAGCAGCCGCATATTTCGGCATAGGCTTCCTCGGAAAATTGATATGTCTTCTTTATCTTTTCACTTGCAAACTCCGAGATATTTTTGCAGTGGTCTCCTACATGCTCTATATCGGAAGCGATATGAAGCAGTCGGGAAACCTTTGATGCCTGATTCTCCGTGATAGTATCGGCATGGAACATGGCAGCAAGGTAATTGACTATCTTTTCCTGAAGGTTGTTTACTACATCCTCCGCCTCCTCAAGCTTCTTTATTTCAGCCGTGTCATTCCCCACGAAGGCCTTCTGAGAGGATATAATCATTCCTTGAGTAATCTGTGCCAGTCTTACCAGCTCCTGATTAGCCAAATGTATAGCCGCGAAAGGTCTGTCAAGAATTTTATAATCCAGGAATACAGGCTCTGAAGGAAGTCTCCCCACTTCCTTTCCAGGAACCAGCCTGGTAACTACCTTCACCAATATGCCTATCAAAGGAATAAACAGCAGTGTGTTAAATAAATTAAAGCACATATGTGCGTTGGCTATCTGCCTTGCTACAACATCTATTTCTGCTCCCTTAGGTGAAATCAGTTCAATAAACTGGGCATAATATGGTATAAACCATATGAATATCAATGTACCCGTAACATTAAAGATAACATGAGCTGCCGCAGTTCGCTTGGCAGTAACAGACGCTCCGATAGATGCAAGTATTGCCGTTATGGTAGTACCGATATTATCGCCGAACAGAATAGGTAGCGCTCCCTCAAGCCCTATTATACTGGTTATTCCGTCAGGCCCCGCTGTGGCGGCCAGATTCTGCAATACCGCAATGGTCGCAGAACTGCTCTGCACAACTACCGTCATTATGGTTCCCAACACCACCCCAAGTACAGGCACATCCTGCACCTGCATCATCAAATCCACAAACATAGGAGAATTAGCCAAAGGCTTCATTGTATCTCCCATTATATTAATCCCTACAAACAAAATGCCGAAGGCGAATATACTCTGCCCCGCATATGATATTATTTCTTTTTTCTTAAAGAAGAAGTACATTATGAATCCTACTGCAACAAAAGCCCATGCATAATCTCCTATCTGGAATGCTATGAGCTGCGCCGTTATTGTGGTTCCTATGTTAGCGCCCAATATTATGCTTATAGCCTGAGGCAGTTTCATAAGCCCTGCACTGACAAAGCCTATTACCATTACCGTCGTAGCACTGCTGCTCTGAAGCACTGCAGTACATAAAGCACCTGCAAGCACTCCCGTAACAGGATTCCTTGTAAGCAACGCCAATATGCTTTTCATCTTATCTCCCGCTGATTTCTGAAGGCCGTCGCTCATCAAATTCATGCCGTAAATAAAAAGTGCAAGTCCTCCTATAAGCGTCATTATCATTTGTACCGTATCCATGCTCATTCTAGTTCTTCCTCTCTTCTTAATCTATCATTCTCCAACACTACCAATGATAAACAAAAAAAGACTTACAATAAAGTAAGCCTATGTAAAATTCAATGTTAAAACTTTGTAAAATCCAACAAAAAATTTCTTCTCTTATTAGAATCTCTCCTTCTCTGCCGGCATCTTCACTTTATCCAGAACTACGTTGGCAATGTTATCACAGCTGTCGCCTATCTTCTCTATATTATGAACGACGTCAGTATATATTACCGTAAATTCAGGAGAACACTGCTTGTTGTTAAGCCTTTCCATATGGCTGCTTCTAAGTTTCTCCTCCATTCCGTTAAGTATACCCTCCTGCTCCTTAACTGTTTTGGCAAGATCCATGTCGCCGTTGTAAATAGCCTCTATGGCATTGCTGACCATCTTTGAGCTGTGGTCAAAGCACTGATATATTTCGGAGCAGGCCGTATCGGAAAATTCATAGCCTTTATTGATTTTCACCACTGAAAATTCCGCTATGTTCTTACAGTTATCTCCTATATGTTCCACATCAGAGACTACATGAAGCAGTCCTGATATGGTCTTTGCCTGATGCTCTGTCACGGGTTCCGAAGAAAAGATAGATGACATATACTTGGTGATAATATCCTGAAGGTTGTTTACCAGCACCTCCATTTCCGTTACCTTGTTTGCAGCCTCCAGACTGTTCCCAAGAAATGCCTTTTTTGTCTCCGTAAGCATGCTCGCCGATATTTCTGCCATTCTGTGAAGCTCCAGGGTTGCAAGATGTATGGCTACAAATGGCTGCTCTAAGACGTTATAGTCAAGATAAAGAGGTTCCATGGGATTTCTTTCCGCCTCCTTGCCGGGAATCAGCTTGGTGACCAAATTTGCCAAAACTCCGATAAGCGGCAGGAACACCAAAGTCGTCGCCACGTTAAAACAAAGATGGGAATTAGCTATCTGTCTAGATATGATATCTAGCTCATCGCCTTGAGGTGAGATAATTTCAACAAATGCTGCTATATAAGGAGTGAACCATATAAACAACAGAGTTCCTATTGTATTGAAAATAACATGAGAGAGGGCGGTCCGCTTGGCATTAATGGTGCCTCCTATGGATGCCAGCAGTGCCGTAGTCGTTGAGCCGATATTGGTACCAAAAAGAATAGGGATAGAACCTACCAAGCCTATTATACTCGACACACCATCAGGGCCTGCCGTCGCAGCCAGGTTCTGTAATACCGCAATGGAGGCAGAGCTGCTCTGGACTATGGTAGTCATAACGGCTCCAAGCAATACTCCCAAAATCGGAACATCCGCCACCTTTAACATTAGATTTGAGAAAACCTCACTTTGAGCCAGAGGCTCCATAGCGTCAGCCATGAGATTGAGCCCCGTAAACAATATACCAAAGGCGAAAATGGCTTGTCCGAAGTCAATTACCTTCTCGTTTTTGCTTACAAAGAAATACATTATGAAGCCTATTATAACAAAAATCCACGCATAGTCACCTATGTGGAACGCAACCAGCTGTGCCGTGACGCAGGTTCCGATATTAGCACCCATTATTATGCTTATCGCCTGCCTCAATGTCATCAGATTTGCCGATACGAATCCGATAACCATAACCGTTACCGCACCGCTGCTCTGGAGAACCGCCGTAGCTGCCGCACCTGCCAATACTCCAATAAACACGTTTCTCGTAAGCATTGCCAGTATGCTTTTCATTTTCTCCCCAGCTGCCTTCTGCAAGCCCTCACTCATAAAATTCATACCGTATATGAACAGAGCCAGTCCGCCCATCAGCTGCAAAGCAATTTTAAATCCTTCAACATTCATTCTTGTCACCATTGTTTCTGCAATATTTTAATCCAACATTGTTATTATATTATTAATAAAATGTTAAGGAAAGCTCGCAATTGTTAACTTAATATTAAGATTGTGTAAATTGTTTGGTAGTAAAATTCTCCAGTGAAGCCATTTTATTCTCCTGTAAATTCAACATTTATGACGACGATCTCTCCGTCAGTCCCTACCCTCATGGCCGGACCCCAAACTCCCACTCCCGATGTGACTATTGAATACATATCGTCCACCTTCATCATACCGCAAGCATTGTCCCAGAACAAATCAATGGTCAAATTTCCCGGGAAAATCTGACCATCATGGGTGTGCCCTCCCAGATCCATATCCACCCCCGCAGCGGCCTTTTCTTTGAGCTCTGCCGGCTGATGATCTATGTCTATAATCAGATTGTCCCTATTAAGATCTGCTGTAAGATCTCCTATGCTCGCTCTTTTTTTACCGTCAATATTGGGCTTGGTCATATCATATCTTCCTATAATGGTGATATTGTCGTCAACGGTAATATTATCATCCTGCAATATCTGTATTCCCGCACCTTCGATAAAATCATATACCTGATGCTGTACTTCAGGCTTCTGCCCTAATAACACCGTGAATCCGCCTATCAGCTTTTCCTCCACATCATGATTACCGAAGCATGCATACACTCCGTACTTAGACTTTATCCGTGATAAGGTTTCTTGTATCTTATCAGCATCCCTTATGGCATAATAATCATTATCTACTATATCTCCCGCTATACAGACTATATCCGGCTGATGATCATTTGTAAGACGGACTGCTTCGGTAATAAGCTCGTTGCCTACGGAATATCCGATATGGGTGTCGGCTATCAAAACTATCTTAAGATTATCATGAGTTTGGGCAACCTTGTCAACCTTCAATTCATATTCAGTAACCTTGAGACTTCCTGCATGAACAAGTCCATATATGCTGAATCCTGCTACCAGGGCGATAACTACAAATCCTCTTATGAGTATGTATTTCCTGTATCCAGGCTGTCCTTTTCTCATCTTCTTAGATGCCCAGAGAATGAAAGTCACTATCTCAGCTATAGCCATAAAAAATATGGCGCATATCATTACACCTATCCAGATGTTGCTGAGATATTTCATGGCAAATACCCAGCTGGGGTCATCAAACAATGCCCAGCTGGCTACAGATGACATCAAAAATACATATATAAGTGTGAACAACGCTAATATCCACTTGTTCCCCAAAAATCCATGAACATACTTAAGAAGCCTTACTACTCTATGCCATAAAAAAAAATTGACACCTAAATAGCATATGGCCATTAGAATCAAAAACCACATAAGATCACCTCAAATAACGGTCTGCACATACAAGTTACTTATTAGAGCCCCGCATCCAAACATATCCTCTCCACAGTAGTACCATGATTACAAGATACTTACATCCATCATTTGTTTTATTGTACCATAATACTTGTTAGCTTCACAGTGATTTTAATTACAGCTGTATTTTTTCAAAAAAATAAAAGGTGCAGTATTTGCACCTTTCAACTAATATTCAGCGAAACCCTCAGTACTACCAAATGAATGGGATAAGCCTATACCTAACCTTTTCCATGTACTCTCTATATCCCGGTAAGCCTTCCATCAAGACCTGTTCCTCATTTTTAATACGGGGAACGAGGATAAAAGGATATATCAAAAATATAATGAACGAATAGACTGACCCCAGAACGAGCGGCATGGAACAGAACAGCAGCACCGTTGCAAAATACATAGGATGTCTGACTATGCCGTACAACCCTGAGTCTACTACCTTTTGGTTTTCCTGCACCTCTACAGTTCTCGATAAATAAGCATTTTCCTTCATTACCACTGCAAACAATATGTAAGCTGTAAGAAAAACAGCTGTAGCTAAGGCAACTGCCCAGACAGGAAGCCCACTCCAGCCGAAACGAAAATCAAGTGCTGCCACCACGAAGCCTCCAAGAAACATAAGGAATGAAGCCAAAATCACGATTTTTTGCTCCGGTCTTTTTTCATTGGTGTTCAGCCTCTTAGCCAGTAGCTCCGGCGCCTTTACAAAAAGAACCCCACCTAGAATCAGCATTGGAAAAAACAATGCGAAGATAAAAATCCATCCATTCCAATAGTAAACGGTTCCTGCTGGAAGAAACAGCAGGATACAAACTAGTATCAGTCCGCCGCAATATTTTATAAGACCCTGTACCAACAGTGATTTTCTCATGGTTACACCTCTTTCACAGCCTAACTTTTATCAGCATTATACCACAGCCCATCTAAAAAAAGCCATCACTTGGAAGCTTTTCCCTACTGCAAATTATTTTTCTGGACTTTAATAGTCCAAAGTGTCCTAAAATGCAAAATACCGCAATATATTACAAAAATAGTGGTGTATAATTCAAATATAGAGAAGAGGTTAATTCTCAAAATTTCTTTTATCGGAAATGCGTTATTCCTTTTATCCGAATGCGTTGCTGCATTTCTCACACATTCTCAGGCGGTCCTGACGGACTGTATCTATGACCTTGTGGATTTGGCTATGCTGGGGCCTTTCATGATACTTGTTCCCCTGCTTTACAAGCCGGTCACAGAAAAATGGCCTTACGGACTTGCCCAAATAGAATCACTGTTTATAATAATTAAGTACAGCCTTTTGCTGTTTCTTGATGTGAAACTTATGACTGACAGCATTCAGCTTATATTAAGCGGCGGACATCTAGTCAATGCCGGAGCTATAGCTGCCTTTGAGCTATTGGTGTCTGTTTCCTGCGTGGCTATGTATTTCTTGCTTAAACACTTAAACCGAGGATTTTCTTCGCCTACTGTAAAGGCAGAGCTTTATATATGGAAGCTGGACGCTTACAGCACAGCAGGTGTTGGTCTTGCCTCCGTCATTCAACTGATTTTACAAAAGACTACCCTTGCATGGATAGTCCCTTATATCGACCCGAGCATTGCCATATTCATGGCGCTTATCCTTATAAAGGAGCCTATTGTCATGATTTGGGACGCTTTCAATAGCCTTATCTTGCTGGCACCGAAAAAGGTTGTTCTGGAGCGGGTGCGGGAATTATCCGTCAAGTCTCTTGAAAAATACCATATAAATGTTAATTTTTTAGATATGGTAAAAACAGGCCGAACCGTATGGGTGGATGTATATATTTCCCAGGAAAAGGACCTCATCAGCATCAAAGCTCTGAAGCTGGCTCACGATGAGATTATCAAAGAGCTGAAACGCCAATACGAAAACGTGTCCATCGAGCTGATACCGGAAATTGAATAAAACAAATGCTTTTAAAAACATTAAGAGCAAGTAAGCTGATTAACCTACTTGCTCTATTTTAATTGTATTGATCGGATAAGCCACCCATACTCTTGACGGCAGTCAATGACATATTCTGCAAACACCCTATCCTCTTCTAATTGAAAAATGAGCATATATCGCTTTTCAAACAATAAATAACGATATTTGTTGTGAGATATATACTCCCCTGTAAGCCACGGGTAACTTTGCGGCATACTTCTAAGGGAATTCGCCGCATTTTCAAATGAATCAACAAGCCCTTCTGCGACCTTTTTGTTTACATGAACCAAAAAAGCGGCGTGTGCGACCAACATCTGAGTCGCTAGTTTTGATATAATCACTTTATGTTTATTTCCATCAGTCATGCCCTGCTGCCCCCTGAATAGCCTCCCTCATCATAGCTGCAGTTTCTCCACCGGAATACCCTTGACTACCATGTATTCTGTCCTCTTCAACAGACAGCAGTTCCTAGCGTAGCCTCAGCATTTTTTCCCTTTTATTAAAAGTTTCCATATCAATTACGACCAAATCACCTTCACCATTTTTTGTAAGAAAAACCGGCTCTGCCGTCTTCCGGCATAAATTGGCTATTTCATTATAATTTTATCTAATGGCTGCTGATGGACGAATGTTCATGCGCATGCCCTCCATAAAGTTAAATAGTATTATTATAACTATATTATATCTTTTTTATGCAATATAATTAACATGCTCATTTATTTTTTCCCAAATATTTATTCATATATTGTTCATCCTTTATCTCCAGGCCCCTCTCACCAGCCAGGGATTCAAGATGATGGGTAAATTCGTGGCGAAGTACTTCTCTCAGCTCTACGGTAAGCTTATCCTTATCCATATACCCGTAAAGTCTTTCAAAGGAACCATAATATATCTTTATAAGCCTTCCCATGGAACCGCCTCTCTGGTATTCTCCCAGAATATAAAGGTCGTTAGCCTTGGCATATGGGCTCATCTTCGTCTCCGGCAAAAGCAAAATTCCTCCGTTCAGCTCTCTAAAAAATTCCTCCGGAAGCTCCGCGGCAAGGTCAGCCAATATGCTCTGAACTTCGTCTATACTTATCATAGGCACTCCCTCCTGGCACAACTTCTAGTTTTGTCTTTGAAGGCACCTCTCAACGACATAACAAAATTTAACTGCCCTCTCATATTTCTTATCGGTATGATCGGTATTGCTCCTTATTTGAAATGCTTGGATTAGATATTTTGAATATTTGATATGAAAAATTCCTGTTTTGATATAATTTTTTTAAAAATATGAAATGACCCCTAAATGCTTTGAAAAATCAACACCTTCTACTGCAAACAATGCCCCAACAGCCATAAATATTGCATAATATGACCGTCCAATGGAATCTTTAAAATTGCCATTTTTGAGCAATAACTCCGATGATTCTAATCTTTCCCTAGCCATTCCCAAGCGATATTACATTAATTCTTTCTTATTTTTCATACAACGATTATCACCCCTTCTTGCTCGATATTTTTGTAATGCGGCAAATCATTTCTATACTGTTCATATTCGTCACATGAAATTACTGTTGTGTATGCTATGGTGCCGTATTCCAATTCCAGCTCTGATAAAACATCCCAAACTTCATTGAGTTGTTTTTGCAGTTCTGCCCTATCACCTTTTACTATAGCAACTATATCAATATCAGAGTACGCATCACAATCACCCCTTGCATATGACCCATACAAAATTATCTTTACTAACTTTCACCATATACTTTCCTGTATACAGATGTAACCTTTTGTAATATTATATCTAATTCTTGTTTGGAACACATAAATATCCGTCCTCAAATCCTTCGATATAATTATTATAACCTAATTATTTTTAAAAGTACACAGAAACCCCATCACAAGATACGTGTCGGGTTTTGAAATTCATTATAATTTCAGCGGCAACCTCTTTTTATACCGCACCGCCGCTGAAAATCCATATCATGAGCCAGAAGGCATTCCTATATTTCAGCGGTGAACCTACATTTTGGCACTCTACCAACGAAAAATCAATTCTCCAGGCAAAGGCACTCTCCAAGCATCTTTAGAGTTTCAGCGCTAACTATCGATTTTAGCATTATTACGCTGAAAATCCACATCATTAAAAAGAATACTTCTCCACATTTCAGCGACAAGCCTGCATTTTGACACTCTGCCGCTGAAAAACATGCTCACATCCGCATCTGACACCAACAGCAAACAGCAGCATGGGAAACAGTATTCCTCATGCTGCTGTTTTATTTTTATCATACCGCTTCTACCTTATAAACTCGCCCTCAAACATGACTACTGTCGGCTTGATGGTATGTATCTGAGTAATGGGTATATTGAAAATGTCCTTATCCAGTACCACAAGATTAGCCTTCTTGCCTTCCTCAATAGTCCCAATTTTATCTTCAAGTCTGAGAGGTATGGCTCCATAGCGGGTATATCCCTTTATCATTTCCTCCACACTCAGCTTGGCGGTTTCAGGCTTTCTTACGCTGCCCGGATATTTTTCCGGGTCCAGCGGATCTTCAAGATCAACTCGCGTTGCTGATATTTCCATACCGAAGTAAGGATTTCCTCGCGCCTCCTCGCACATTCCTATAACATCGCTGCTGTAGGTCACAATGGCACCTGTTTCTATCATTTTGGTAAAGTCGTACATATTATCCCAGCGTTTCTGACCAAGATAATCTATTGCCGCTTGGCCAAAGTATCCACCTGCCCAGTGACATGACCAGTTGATGATTATTCCAAGCTTGGCAGGCCTTGCCATATCGTCAGGGTGTACCAGCTCGCAGTGAGCAAGCTCCATGTATATCTGCCACCTGCCTCCATCTGACTCAACACGGCTTTTAGCCTTCTCATAGGCATTGCAGGCAACTCTGAAGCCTCTGTCGCAGACCACGTGGATATGCAAGTCAATGCCTTCTCCATTTAACCTCTGCAGCACCTTGGTAAGCTCATCCTCGTTCATGTTGATTTCGCCGTAATCGGTTCCGCTTGGGTCGTTATAATGAGGCTCAAGGGATGCGCTGTTCCCCATTTCGTTGGTGCCGTCCAAAAAGTATTTCATGGTATGAATACGCACATGCTGGCTGGTATAGTTCTCCTGCCACTTATGAATCTCGGCAATGGACTCATCAAGATGCGCAAAATCCTTCAGCATACAGGTCCCCTCGTAATACATCTTTAGCCTGCCTGCCTTATCCATATCATAAAACAGCTTCATGCTCTCTTCACCTTCGGTTATACCGTCAAGGAGACATATCACTCCCCAGTCATTGAGAAAATCCAGAAAAGGGCTGATGGTTTCCTCGGTACAGACCGTAGGCGGATGCCAGCCTATGGCATCATACATTGCATCTTCACAGGACGCACCCGGAAGTGGTTCAAGAACCCATCCAGTAGGCTCATTTTCTTCGTTTCTTCTAAAAAAAGGCGCCCTTTCTGTTTCTACTGTGTCTTTATCTATTCCCATAAGCTCCAGGGCCTTGGAATTGTACCAGCAGGCGTGGTCCGTAAAGTCCTGCAGTCTCACAGGTCTGTCAGTTACGTATTCATCAAGCCATTCCTTCTTCGGACCCTCTTCTCCAAACATGGTTGTAGGATAACATTCCCCAAAGAAATAGGGAACCTCGCTAACCGGATGTTGTTCACAGTATTTCTTTACAAAGGAAAGGAGCTGGCGCATGTCGTCAAACTCCGGCATCTGCACACGCCACCGGCTCTTGGCTATAGTTTCGGGATGAGTGTGGCCGTCGATTAGCCCTGGTAAGACCAGCTTGCCTCCCAGGTCTACCATCTCGGTATTACCTCCCTTAAACGTCTTACATTCGTCTAAGGTCCCCACGCAAATGAATTCGTCACCCTTTACGGCTGCTGCCTGGGCATATTCTCTTCTCTGGTCGCTTTTATAAAAAGCTCCATTGTAAAGTATTAAATCTGCTTCTTGCTTCATAAAAATATGTCATCTCCTTCTATTTAGTCGGGTCAATTTTTTTGCCGATGAACAGCATTGCAGCACCTACTACCGCCCCTGTGATTCCGCCGATTCTCGCTATGCTTATCATCAGCCAGAAGTTGCTCTGCAGTCCTGAACCGTACATATCCAGATAGTATTCAGGTCCCCATGCGCCTTCGTACCATGTGAGGAACATGCTTCCGATAACAGCATATATTCCGAATGCCAATATGAAGGCTCCTATTCTCTGCAGATCTCCCTTAGCCAATCTGGTATGTACGTTTATTGGATACTTTTCCGGGTCGATTTTGTAAAGTCCTCCGTATATGAGCTTGAAAATTACATATGCTACAATGGCCGAACCTATTGATACGAATCCCAACAAAAAGTATTCGGTACCGTTTACCAGCAGTCCTATGACAGCAATTACCATAGGCGCGAGTGCAGTAATCCGTATTTTGACCTTGCCGCCCTTGATATACCATACCTTTCTTTCTTCAACAGGGTATTTCTTTCTTATAATCAACAATGCGATTCCCAGTATTACATACACCATCAATGCCAACGGCATAAGCATAGTCAGTAGTGTTGTAAAGTCGAAGTTCATCATGATTACCGTCGTTGCCCCTAAAAGCAATATTGATAATATAGGCACTCCTCTGTTCTTGCTTACCTTGACTAAGAACTTCGGACAAAGCTTGTCATCAGCCATTACGAAAAATCCTCTTGAACCGGCTGCTATGTATGAATTGAAGATGGCTGCCTGTGAAGCGATGGCAACTACGAGAAATGCTACGCCCCATCCATATCCAAGGCTTTCCTTCAGAACATCTCCATATCCCAATCCTTCTGTGTTCCACTCAGACCAAGGCCCAACTGATGCAAGACCTGCAATGGTAGGAATTATATAGCTTATGGCAATCAATGGCATTGCTATCTTGAACCCCTTAGGAATAACCTCAGGGTTTTTGATTTCTCCTGCCATATTGGATACACATTCGTAACCGCAGTACATCCAGATAACTATGCATATACTTCCGCCAAGGCTGTCAATTATGGACTGTCCCTCAGGAGTATATGGCTGTATTGGATTGTATTCCCAGTTGGCAAAACCCACTACGGCAACCAGAGTGAATGCGACTAAAATCAAAATCGATAATATGGTACTTATCATTCCAACTTCCTTCAAACCCATTAAATTGATAATGATAAAGAAAGCAACGATAGCAAGCTTAACTATGAACGATATCCACGGGTCAGATAATACCGGGATAAAATCCTCTGCATAATTTACAATAAGAACTACATAGGTTGCACTGGAAAGGTAAATAGATACGGTTCCCCACCAGCCCATGCAAAATCCCCAGAATTCTCCCAGGGCTTCCTTTACCCAGACGTATATACCACCTTCCGATGGCATGAGTGCGCTTAGCTCCGACACTGTCTGACAGATAGGGTAAGCCCATATTATTGCGAATACTATAAGCATAGTTATAGTCATTCCCGGACCGCTGAGGGATATCATATCCTCTATGCCGAATGCTCCGGCAGCAACCAGACAGAAAAGCAGAAAGGCTATCTGAATAGGTTTCATTTCATGCTTTTTAAGACCAGCAACGCCATCTTGACCAATTCTGTTTACTTGGTTTTCCATGTAAATCCTCCTTACTAAATAAGAATAATAGTAGCAGTGCATATTAAATTTTCTAAATATTTAGCCTCTTACAGAGATTATGCTCTACCTTTTTCTTGAAGACTATAGCTGATTTTTATTTTAATCTTGTTTTTTTATCTCATATTTGACTATATGAGCCTTATGGTATATCATATAATTATGAATATTAAAGAAGAAAAAATCATTTATACCGGCAATGTCCCATGTGAAATGAAGCTATGCCGAATCGGTCACGTTGACCCTCACTATCACTCCCAGGAGCTGGAGCTGATTTTCTGTTTTGAAGGAAGCGTCACTCTTGTTGCCGGACATCAGGAGGTAAAGATAAAGGCCGGAGAAATATTTTCTGTGGATTACAGAGACATACATTATCTGTATTCGGATGAGGAGAAAAAGAATAATCTTGTCCTAGTATTTCATCTTAATTTGACTGATTTGAAAATCGGATGGGATTATCTTGAAAATTTGTTTTTCGCATGTGAAAGCACCCACTGCTACCCTTACCAACAAAAAGCAATGGAGCAGGTAAAGGACATCCTGCTCTCACTTTCTTACATCCATTACTCTACCCCAGCTTCAGAAGCATCTTCACATATAACTGATGAATCTCTTTGCCGCAGTACGGCCAACAAGCTGATGGATATAATGGTCAAATATTTTAATTGGTTTAATTATGAAAACCAAGATGACCACATTAACCTAGAATTCCACGACAGGTTTTATCGCGTGCTGAAGCACTGCAACGATAACTATAAAGAAAAAATATCGGTTTCACAGCTGGCAGCCTCAGAGCACATAAGCAGAAATTATTTTTCTCAATTTGTCAGCAAAACTGTATTTTCCAGTTTCAGCTTCATGATAAAATACATACGCTGCTACGAGTCAGAGCAGTTGCTGCTCAAAACCGATATGTCCATAGCGGAGATTTCCTATGCCTGTGGATTTTCCGATCCCAAGCGACTTTACTCCTCATTTAAGTACTGGTGGCAATGCACACCAACCGAGCATCGAAACAAATACAGAGAATACATGGACAAACCGGCAGATATCTCCTATCTGGAGGGTAATGAGGCTTCTTCCTTTATAAGGGATTGCATAACCTCATGGCATCTGCAAAAAACCTTAGGCTCTATCTTATAAGCCAAAAATGTCAATTCTTCGTATGGTATGGGAACCAACTCTAAAGTCAGAAGCGTCTCTGATAAAAATCTGTACTTGGCCACAAACTCGCCGCAGACCCCTTTTTCTTTTTCTCCTGATACATTCGCTCATCTGCTATTGCGATGATGTCTTTGATGTCCTCATATTCTCTCTGCCATAATGCATAACCCACGCTTACGGACAAACTGTACTGACTGTTTCTTATTCTGCTTCTTTGAGTTAGCTTGCAGCCTATATTGCCTATAAGCTCTCTTATTTCATCCTCACTGCTTCTCTCTGCTATGAGGATAAACTCATCTCCTCCATATCTGCCCGCAAAGTCATCCTTTGTCACAGTACCTTTTATGGTTTCAGCAATATCTACTAGCGCCTCATCCCCCGAAACATGTCCGTAATTGTCGTTTATATATTTAAGGTTATCCATATCCATTAAAATTATATACAAATCATTTTTCCTATTTTTTCCTGAAGCTTTCCAGTCCAAATAGGGCATCATTTGCTTCCTGTTATACAGTCCTGTAAGGCTGTCCGTAGACATCTGTGTATTTTGTATTTTAACATATATTATGAGCATTGAAATAACAGTGCTTACCCATATGATGGATACCCCTTCAAGATAAACCTGCAGTATGGACCCAATGATAGGCGGTATAGGAAACGCTATGAGAGGCCAGTAGGATTTCCTCTGCCTCGAATATTTCTCTTCAGCTCTGACTCTGTGCAGCACTCTGAAAAATATGTAAAAAATAAGTATATAGGAAAACGAAAATGATAGAAAAAACAAGGGTCCTCTCACGTATAGATTCTCACTGTCAAGTATAAAAAAGACTGGTGTAAACCCGTTGATAATGCAGCATATCAGGTTCATAAAGACAGGTGCGGAATATACTAGAAGCCGATTTTTGAGTTTGCTTTGAGGCGTACCCAGCTTTATTTCGCAAAAAATACAATACAAAAACCCCATCAATGGATTTGCAGCATAGTACAACACCGTAACTATCAGATTAATCGTATATGCACCTTCAAAATTCTGTCCGTCCAAAGCCCCTGTGCCAACATCCAAAACCAGTATGATAATATTACTCAGGAGCATCCATTCAAACACTCTCTGATCTGACAAGAATTTGTCCGCTTTATCATGGCGGAAATGGAGCCATAGTATAAACAGTACAATTATTGCAAAAATATTAGTCTGGATATACAGCACCGCTGACATAGCTTCTCCTTTCGGGTCATTGTCCTATAATTAATAACATTTTAACACATCTTTTAATACAATTCATCCATTTATGCGCAAAACAAAAAAGAAAAGCCCTGCCCTTTAAGCTTCCTAGACTAACGTCATCTTCTCCGCCAGCAGTCCTACTTTTTTCCCAAAGCTTCCCTCAAGGCGAATTCCCCTCCCTATATAAAGCTGGGTTTCAACGATGCTGCTGTCTCGCGACCCATCGTCTTCCTCCGGCGGCGGATCCACTTCACGGACCATATTCTTGACCTTCATTACCTTGTCTATAACCCTTTCACCGCAGTTGTATATTAGGTGGGATAAATACTGTACCTCCCGCACTTCGCTGTTAGCAGGAGGCGCTACCATGCATATCCTGTCAGCCATTTCGACACAGGCATTGCCTACATCGGTCAGACACGTAGCCATATCAGCTACTATCACATCAAATCTTCCGCTGTCGATAATAGCTGCCATAAATTGATAGGCCTCTTCCTTGTTCATGTCAAGCAAAGGATTCTTGCCCTTTGCTGGAGCGAAGGCCTCCATTCCGAAATCATCTCTCATCAGATAACTTTCCAGGAAACTCCCTGCCCTTTCTCTTCCAAAAAGCTCATACAAATACTGGTTCAAAGATTTGATACAGCAGCAGCCGGTCATAAATTCCCCCGTGGATTCCAGCTCCTCAAAGGACAGATAAAGAACCCTTTTCTTTTGGAATCTGCAAAGCTCTCGGCCTACGGCCACAGCAAGGGTGGTACATCCGCTTCCTCCCGCCCAGGATGTAAAGGCCAGTAGCTTCACCCTTCCCTTTCTCACGTTTACAGGCTTTCTCCCTGTGAGCCTCGAATATATCTCAAACAGGCTTCCCACCATGACGTAGGCTGGGCTGTATTTATACAGGCTGTACCTGTTGTTGGATAAATCTACCATAGTCATGGAGGGCTTCTCCGAAATAAGAACTATGTTGCCGCCGTAAGCGCTTCTCGCCTCTTCTCCGTCCCACAGTATTAAGTCCGTACGCTTACCTCGTTTAATAAATTCCTGCTTTTGGGAAACAGTAACAACAAAGTCATTGCATACGTTCAAAATAGCCAATCCCAAGGCTCTACCGTATTCTCTGTCATCTGTGACTATTGACAATGAAATGTTTTCCATAAAAAAGCCTCCGTATATGTCAAATATTTCCATACACGGAGTCTAACATATTTGTAAATTATTGTCAATTATTTTTTTCAATCCTTTTTCGCAATTCTTTTATAGCGTGTGATACTCCCCCTACTTCGTCAATTATTCCTTCCTTTACGGCTTCCGCCCCGAACAAAATGGTCCCTACATCGTTTGACATGTTGTCGTTACAGTTCATCAGGCTGACTATGCTACTTCTCTTCGCCTTAGAGTGCCTTTCAATAAAGTCTATCACTCTGTCCTGTGTCTTTCTCATGTAGTCGAATGTAGTTTCCGATGTTATTACAAGTCCTGTAGTCCTTATAGGGTGCAAGGTCATGGTTGCCGTCTGGGCAATAAAGGAATAATCAGTTGCTACTGCAAGAGGTATCCCTATGCTGTGACCTCCTCCCAGCACAAGAGACACGGTAGGCTTGGAAAGAGTCGCTATCATCTCTGCCAGAGCAAGGCCTGCCTCTACATCGCCTCCTACCGTATTCAAAACCATAAGAAGACCCTTAAGCTTGGGATTTTCTTCAACGGCTATAAGCTGTGGTATCAAATGCTCGTACTTTGTTGACTTGTTTTCCGCAGGCAAAACATTGTGTCCCTCTACACTGCCGATAATATTAATGTACTGAACATCACTGTCAAAATCCGCTCCCGTGGAAATGAGCCCCAGCTCCTTTATCAGATTACCGGCCTGTTCCTCCCCTGCTCCGGGATTTTTTTCTTTGTTATCCTTATTCATCCTCATATTTCCTCGCTTTTCGTAATATTATTAGTATTATTTACAAATAAGGAGTTTGTTATGCGGTTAAGTGAAATTGGAAATAAGGAAATAGTCGACCTTTCCACAGGCTGCAGCCACGGCAGATTATGGGATGCGGAGATTGTCTTCGAAAAAAAGACAGGCAAAATAAAAGCCGTTCAAGGCGATCTCTGCGATCTAGCCTGGAACAGCATAGTTATAATCGGTGACGACATTATTATTTTTCAGTCATCTCCACCGAATTCTTAAACCATATTCTCTTAGTGTAGCACAGAGGCATAAGATAGAGAAAAAAGGAATAGGGCAGTATTTGTATTGCTATTTTATCCTGCATGTCAGCCAGCATGCCCATCCCGAGATTATTCCCGAATAAGAACAAAAATCCGTATGAGGCACACGCTGAGCATAGACACAGATCCACCTCCGCTTAGTATATACTTGAGGCTCTCATAGCCGGTTCGTATCCCAGGATACAGTAAGGGAGATTATCCATGAAACCCTCGCCCTGCAAAAGCACCGTAATGATTAAGCCGCTTACTATTCTTCCTTTGCCTCTCTAAGACTGACCTCAAAGGGTGGTCTACATATACCATGCTCTGTTATTATGGCAGTAATCAGCTCGTTGTCGGTAACATCAAAGGAAGGATTGTAGCATTTGACCTCAGGCAAAGCGGAAGGCTTTTCGTAAAATTTTTCCTTTATCTCTTGCTGGCTCCTAAGCTCTATGGGTATTTCTTTTCCCGTAGGGCAGCTAAGATCTATGGTGGAAGTAGGCCCCAAAACATAAAAAGGTATGCCGTAGTGCTTTGCCAGTACGGCTACCCCTGACGTTCCTATTTTGTTAGCAGTATCTCCGTTGGCGGCTATTCTGTCACAGCCTACGAGACACGCCTGTACCCAGCCTGCCTTCATTACGGCTGATGCCATATTGTCACATATAAGGGTTACGTCTACCCCAGCTCTTTGTAATTCATATGTAGTCAGTCTTGCGCCCTGTAGCAGAGGCCTGGTCTCATCTGCGAACACCTTAAACTTCACGCCTCTCTCCTTACCAAGGAGTATCGGTCCAAGAGCTGTGCCATACTTGGATGTAGCCAAAGGCCCTGCATTACAGTGAGTCAGGATCCCATCGCCGTCCTTCAATAGTTCCAGCCCATGCTGGGAGATAGACTTGCACATGGCCATATCCTCTTCATGAATTGATGCTGCCTCTCTTTTTAAGGAGCTTAAGCAGGTAGCATCGACAGCCTCTTCTGCCACCGCCAGCATACGGTTCACCGCCCATGATAGATTTACGGCCGTAGGTCTTGAGCCCTTTAAATATGTTCCAAAATCCCTAAGCTCCCGGAGAAATACCTCATATGGCAAAGT
This sequence comes from Clostridiales bacterium, assembly GCA_012513435.1. Classification (GTDB taxonomy): domain Bacteria; phylum Bacillota; class Clostridia; order Peptostreptococcales; family Anaerovoracaceae; genus Lentihominibacter. The sequence goes on along the minus strand of JAAZCE010000011.1, from coordinate 13,843 downwards.
ACCGTCAGTGGGTTTTGCCTGCTTTGCCCTTACATACATACAGTACGCCGCAAAGATCCCGATGGCCGGTGCTCCTCTGACCCGAAGATACTTGATAGCCTCGTGCATTTCCTCAGGAGTTTTTATTAGAATGTGTTTTGTTTCAGTGGGAAGAAGGCTCTGGTCTAATATGACCACGCCTTCGCCTCCACTTTCTAATTTAATATTCTCAATATAAATGTTTTCTCTTGGCTCCATCATTAGATGACCCTATTCTAGCTCCTTTTTTTAGAAAAGAAAGAGCCTATGATCATTACTACGGCGAATACTATGAGATAGAACACTACTGCCATTCCGTGAGAGAATACAGCAGCAATCATCATGAATATACATCCCACTATGGAAAGCGCCGGTGTAACAAATCGTTTAAACCCATTCCACTCCTTTTCCCTCTTCATTATCATGAAGAAAATAGGAATATAAAGAGCATATATTGTGATAATAGGCAATTCGGACGTATCAAAGCAGAAAGGTCCGAACCAGCCCTCCGTAAGGTTTGCACCGTAAAAATACATTAACCAGAATCCGCAGAGCAATACACCCAAAACCGATGAACTTACAGGCATGTTAATTGTAGGGTCTACATGCTTGAATACTTCCGGCTTAGGTCCTTCGTCTCTCACTGCCAGAGCGTATATACCTCTTACGCATCCCAACATCAGTCCGTTAAGGGTTCCAAGGCATGAAATAACGATAAATACAAATAGCAACGTTCCGCCTACGGATGAAAATACATTAGCATATGCAAGCTTGGCTCCTGTTTCTCCGCCCGCCATCATTACGGAATTTTCAACTGCTCCCGACAGACCTATGTAATAGAGCAAGTAAGTAATCATAACTATGAAGGTTCCGCCTACAAGCGCCTTAGGAAGGTTTTTCTTAGCATCCTTAAGCTCCGAGTTTATAGATGTGGCAATTATCCAACCTTCATATGCAAAAGCTGTAGCACATACAGCTGTAAACAGTATCGTTGCTGTTCCGCCCAACTCACTTGAAGGTACAGCAACATCTCTGAAGTTTTCCATCATAAGGCCGCTGCCTAATCCTTTAATAGTTCCCACTATTGCCATAAGGAGCAGCGGTATCATCTTAATAATCGTAGTTGAAACCTGGAACTTTCCAGCCATAACAGGAGCCAGGGAATTCATTGCGTAACTTGCAATAAGGAAGAATGCGGCAATAACCATACATGAGCCCCCGGTTATATCCCAACCCAGCATTACACAGAAGTATCTTGCCGAAACCCATGCCAGCACTGATGTAAGTGTAGGATAGTAGATAATTGCAAGGAACCAACCTACAAAATATCCGTACTTTGGTCCGAGAACAGCTTCCGCATAATCAACAATTCCGTTAACCTTCTCGTACTTGGTAGCCATTGTAGCAAAGGTGTATGCACATACTATCATGATGCATCCGCCTATTATCCAAGCGAGAATTCCCAAGGGAAGATCACCGCCTGTGCTATTGAGGATTTTCTCCGCTTTGAAGAAAACTCCACTTCCGATAACGATTCCCACAACCATTGTGATGGCCGTTATCAAGCCATATCTCTTTACTAGTTTGTTTTCCATTTCCTATCTTTTACCTCTTCTAATAAATAAAATTATTTCTAGGCTCGCAAGCCTGACGCAAGATTTAGTATACTACAAGTGCAAAATCAAATCAACTTTTAGAAAAGCTTTAGCATATTAAAAGGTAAAAAACTTTAATATTATAAAAGGAAAGATTATTGTGAGATTTTTCTGATATTATTCACGCTATAATTATTGGGGAATTCGTTAGAATCCGCACATCAATGAAGGGAGAATTTATTCATGGCAGACGAATGCACTAACAATTATAACGAGTGCACAATTAGCCCTGACGACCCAAGATTCCAAGAGCTTGAGGACTACCGGAGAAATTAGACGTGTCCGTAGAGGAGCTTTACGGTATAACCGCCTTTTACAGTCAGTTTAATATGATAAAACAGGGAAAATACAGGATTTCCGTTTGTCTTGGTACTGGCTGTTACGTTAAAGGTACTCAGGCTATCGTAGAGGCTCTTAAACGCGAGGTGTTTTGGCATGTGCTAAATCCGTCATGTAAACTCTTGAGAACGGTTTATTATAGAAAAAAGCTAAAAACGTCAGCATAATCCCTTGTGGATGCGCTGGCACGTGTACATACGAACCTATAATCGAGGTTATCAAACCTCACAAAAAGAGAGTCACCTACGTGCATATGACTCCAAAAAAAGCCAAAGAAATACTGTACAAGCATATTTCAACGGCGACCCTGTTATAATTACTATCGACGTTAAATTAAAATCCTCACGTTTCCTCAAAGAAAAGGCTTGAATGCGTCTCTAGAGCTATAAGACCTTCCGGCCTCTATGAGGACGAGAAACGTCTGCCTCACAGGAAATTCCATGAAAATTCATCTGGTGAATTTGATAGCATCTTTGACTTCAGCAAACTGGAATGCCATTACCATAAGCAGTAACGCTACCCATCGTTAAAGACACATGAACACCTCCTTGGCAAAATCAAAAATCAGGGAATCTAAGAAAGCTTACACATCCTCCTTGAGGATATTTTAGCTTCATCAGATTCCCAATACCTTATACAACTTTAATATTCTTCACGCTTTTGTTGCAGGGATTTTGATAAACTTCTCCCTCTTGCTACTATTCCAAGTCCAACAGCCATCGCTGTTGCCATTACGACCAGCCAAGGTCCCATGCTCGCTTCATCACCTGTTTTAGGTTGTTTTTCAACTTCTTTTATCGTCTGTTCTGTCTCTTGAGAAATTGGCTCCGTCGGAGTTACATAGGAATGAGCGGCTTTAAGTGCTATAATGTTTTCTTCACCATCAGCAACCCCGTACTCTTCATAATAGTCAGGACTTAGCACGTCTCCTGTAGTTGCCGAAACATTCCACCGTTCTGTGTTTGCCTCTCCGGAAATAACTTCAGAATTCTTTATTCCATCGTAATACCATCCACTTATTGTCTGACTATCGTCATCCAAAATTAATCCTCTGCTTCCAACCTCTATTAATGTTATTTTACCACTGTTAAATATATCGTCTCCCGCTTTTTCCGCGTGGTTATTATAAATCACAACATCATTTCCCATACTAAAGGTGCCTTTGTTGTACAATCCTCCACCTAGCTGAGCCATCTGGTTTCCATTATTAACAACCACTCCTGAGTTCATTATCATATTACCTTTTTTGTTATCGATATAGATACCACTTCTGTAATTATCTTTGATTGTTACATCTGCACCTTTTTCAATGAGGCAATATCCCGTGGAGCCTAGTACTCTGAAAGCTCCTTCGGACCCCGATTTAGTGTTTCCACTTACGTGAATATTTGATTGACTGTTAATTTTAATGTTTCTGCCTACTATCCCATTGTACCCATTATCCTTTGCAAAAAGCTTGGAATTTTCTACATAAAGGTTGCTTGCAGAGATACCGTGTCCTGCATTGTTTGAAAAGTCAACTATAGAATTCTTAATATAAAAATTCGAACCATTAGAACCGTTTCCTGTACAATTTAGTACACTAAGTTTTGAGTTGTTAATTGTAGCATCAAAAGTTCCAGTAATCCCCGATCGACAGTTTTTCACTAAATACTCGGAATCATTACAGATCAAGCTATAAAACCCTGCTCCATCGTCCCATTCCAGTGCATCCTCCGACATGTTCTGAATCACTAGTTTTGAATTGTTTAAAGTTATAGTGTTATTCCCGCTGCAATATATCCCGTGCATACCATATGACCCATCGCCTTGTATAGTGAACTGTGCATTATCATCTAGTTGCAAAGCTCCTCCTTTGCTAAGAAAAACCGTCATAAAATCCTCTACTGATTCTACCTGAACTTTTACTGAACAATTTTTAAAAACAACTTTTTTATCATTAATATCCATTCCTTTATTAACCGTAATTTCATGATTCCCGCTAATAGTAATATTTTTGTCAAATGCGATGCGCTTACTATCATCTGTTTGACAACTTGCCAGCAATTCGATTTCTTCACCATCCTTGGCTTCTTGTATAGCATCAAATAATTTTTGATACTTTTGCTCGCCTATTTTTGCCACGTAAGTCTTTGGTTCAGTAAGCTGATATTCCTCTGACTCACCGGGCATCTGTGTTTTAACATCTGCCTCCTCTTCCGTTTGTACCGGCTCAATTGCGATTTCTTCAGCAGACGCAAATACTGCACCTGCAAAAGAATATGTTGCAATCACTGCAGTTGCTAAAAAAATTATCAATAATTTTCTCCCCATTTGTACCCCTTTCCATATATTTTTCTAATCTCTCTACCTTTATTATGAGCATATATTTATTTTTTCACTCTCAATCGTTTTGCTTTTTTACCATATTCTGCAAAACAGAGCAATTAAACCTGGTATATTACAAAAAAATCTGCTAAAAAATCAAATATTATTTTTGATCTTCCAGCAGATTTTATATCGTATTATCCGAACAAGGTGTTACAAATTTAATATACCACTACAGTTGGTCGTGATGGGTATCCCAATTTCTTTAAGTACGATTTCCTCTTGTTGTTTGGTATACATAGGGTGTAATTATTTCTCCTTTGTGAGTCCAACATTTTGTCCGCACCTCTGTCCTATTAAACTGTCAAACTCGGAATCATATAATAAGCGAGATTAAAAAACAAGCAGCAAATCGTGACTGTCATAAAGAACACTCATGATTTGCTACTTGTATTTATTTATTCTTATGGAGTTGTTATTTTCTCAGTTTGCCATGCTTACCAAGTATTTCAAGCACCTGATCTTGAGGCAACGCATATAATGTATTTTGTTCTTTCCCCACCATAGTTTCTGCTGCAAATAAAACATTTAGTATTGCTTCTTCTGTCACATCAGCTACAGCCTTAAAGATCGGATCCAACATATCATCTCCCAGCAACTCTATCGTTGATTTCGTTGTCGTATACGCATTCTCATTTGCTGTAGAAAATGCCAGGAAAATATCACCTGAACCGTTTTCATAACAACCGCCTAACCTGCCTATTCCCATAGGAATACGCCTACACATTTTAGTTAACTGCCATGGCAATACCGGTGCATCAGTAGCAATTACCACAACTATTGATCCTGTGCCCGGTTTAGGTTCAAAAGTATTAATGATCGGATCACAATTCTTAATTTCATCATACATATCAATGCCAAACATTTGGAAATGAGGTCTAAATCCATGGTTTGCCTGAACCAAAGCACCGACTGTATATCCCCCGGCTTCTTTAGGAAGTATTCGAGATGAAGTGCCGGTACCACCTTTAAATTGGTGACATTGCATTCCGGTGCCGCCTCCTACATTTCCTTCTTCGATAGGACCTGTGCCGGCATTTCCAAGAGCTTCCAGTACATGCTCGGCATTTATATGAAAGCCATTAGTGTCATTCATTATTCCATCCCATGTTTCACCTACTGCAGGATAAAAATATCCGCTCCCCTCAATAGGTCTTCCATCTACTATCAGTGGATAGTAATACCCATTTTCTATCATCCATCTTGATGTAGTATCGCGAACTATTCCAACACTATTTGTATTTGTGATCATTAACGGTCCATGCATAAATCCAGAATCGTCGATCCAATGAGTTCCCGTCAATTCACCGTTTCCGTTTAAATCAGCTCTTCCGGCAAAAACTGCAGTTCTTTGATGTCCTCTAGGCAAAATAGCCGTAACTCCTGTTCTCGCAAAATCAGAGCCGGGTTTTTTATAATCTTTGGGCTCTCCTATTATCACGGTGCTGTAGCCTACTTCCACACCCGGAACATCCGTAATGGCATTCCATTTACCGGTAATGCCTGACAACTTCAGCCCGGCTTCTCTAGCTCTAGGTTTCATATGCAAATCCTTTCTGTTTTGTACTGTCTATAATAAGTCTTCAAATCCTTCGGTACTGTATTCTTGCCCTGCTTTTTTCTGTTCCAGTGCTTTAAGCAGCGCTTTATGTTTTTTCTGCGTTATCGGATATAAGCATACACTTACCACACTTAAGCCGATGAATATCGCCGGTATCCACGTAAACAATGAAACCAATCCATCTACAACCTTTGATGTTTGTTCAGCGGCTGCTCCATCGTACTGCACATATTGAAGAACCAGACCAATCAGCAATGTAGACCCTGCTGTTCCTACTTTCTGGGCAAATGACATATAGGCAACCAATATTCCTTCACGGCGTGTCCCGTTTACAAACTCATCAACTTCTGTTGTATCATATGCCATGGCAAAACATAAAGTCCAAAAGCTTCCGTTACCCAACGCAAATATTGCATTAAACACACACATAGATACAAACGTATATATTCCAATAATAAAGAACACTACACAAGCTACTGCTGCTATACCTACCAACACAATATACGCCTTTTTCTTGCCAAGTTTAGGAGCTAAAAAATTAATTACAGGCAACCATACTATAGTTGCAACAGGGAGCACCGATAAAACAATAGATTGATGTGCTACATCAACACATGCTACATAATTGAGGACGTATACTGTCATCGCAGATACTATTGACATCCCCAAAAGAAACAATAAATTTGCTAATACGATAAATTTAACAGGCTTAATCTTAAGTGTTTCAACAAAAGCTTTAAATACATTAACTTTTTCTGCTGCCACTGACTTTTCTGTGGTTACAATTAATTCCTTACCTTTTGTTGCTGTCCAGCATATAAAAATAGTTATTATTGCTATTATCCCGCAAGCAGCCGCAGCAATGCTCCACCCTGACTGAAGTGTTCCTCCTCCAGTTGTTACCTTTCCTACAATAAAAGTAGGTAAATTTACAGCAATAAGCACAGCTACATATATAAACATACTTGAAATTACACGCACTTTCGCACGTTCATCATAATCATTTGTAATTTCCGCACCTAATGAATAAAATGGCACCTCTGTAAACGTAAATACAGTATAGAAAACAATTGCCAAAATAATATAGTATGCATTCTTAGATACTTCACTGTCAAAATCAAATGTTGTAAATAAAAGCCATGTTGTAACGGCTAATGGTATCGCTACGATCAGAAGCATCGGCCTTCTTCGCCCATATTTGGTTCTGAGATTATCAGAAAAATTTCCAATGAACGGATCCGCCACAGCTGCCCATAACACAGCTATTGAAAAAACAGTTCCCGCTAATGCCGGTTCTACTCCTGCAATATTTGTATAAAAGAACAGAAGAAAAACGCCGACTAAATTATATGGTGCCGATATTGCTACCTGGCCTACACTATATCCAAGCTTTGTGCCCATTGATAGTTTGCTGTTCATATTAACCTCCTAATAAGTTGTCTGCATTCTCATAAAATATTTTTCTCTCTAGTTCCTCATTATTTTCACAGGCTTCTTTTACAATTTTGATAGGCGTAGCCTGAGTCCCCCAAGGCCAATCGGTTCCAAACATTACGCGATTATGCCCAAATCTTTTTAAAAACTCTTTCACTACCGATACAGGCTGAAAAGAGGTGTCAACATATAGATTTTTTAGATCTGCTCCGTCCCACAATTGATCAAAATCCATAGGTCCGCCTGAATGCGCTCCTACAAAATTAATATTGGGAAACTTTTCAACTAATTTTAAAAAATCTAAATTGGAACCATATTCTGGTGCATTCCTATAGCTTTCTTCAGGATGAAAATAATTATAGCAATACGTATGAGAAATGACCGGTTTGCCGGTTTCTTCCCAAAATTTTAATACCTCTGATACTTTGTCCGACAATAAATCTACTCTTTGCAATATAGGATGTATCTTAAGACCCATAGCTCCTTTTTTTACATCTTCAAGGATTTTTTTACCTGCATCCTTTCCCAAGCTAAAATCAGCACATGTAAATGGAACTATTCTCTGATCAAGCTTTGATGCCGCTAATATTTCTTCAAAGCTTACATGAGGTAATACAGGAAGCACCCAAATATTCGTTATATTGTTTTCGTCCATAGATTTTCCCATATTCTGCAGTGTTGCAGTATTATTTCTGGCTTGCTCCTCATTAAGCATACTCTCATCAAAAACTACAGGATCAACTCCTTCGTATTCAACCGGGGGCATCATCATATTATTTTCCAGTAACTCCAGGTAATTATGATAGTCTCGCTTTTTTACATTCTGTTTAAATGTAATGTTTTTACCATACAAGATATCACCTAAATGCGCATGTGAATCTGTTATTCTTTTTATCATTTTTCCTCCTCTGGATCTGCTACAGTTATTATCGCTGCAGCACAATTTCTGTATAATCGAGTTCATTTTTTAGCATGCTGTCAATATATATTTGCAAAGTGTGTGCCACTCAGTAAACAAAAACCGCAGAAAATTTGTTAAATCACCTGTCGACCTTTCTCGACCCGTTGAAAAGTACACTTTTTATTCTTCCAAATTGTAAGAATTTTTTTATTTTAAAAGTAATTTAATAGCTTTGTATATCAAAAAATACTATCTCTCTGTCAATTTTTTAAAAATCATCAAAGAAATAGTAAATTTTTATTTACTATAATCTGTTCTTCACTTTAGCTTTCTATGCAGCATTTGTCTCGATATTCCCAACTCCTCGGCAGCTTTTGTTACATTTCCTCCATTCCTTAACATTGCTAACCTTATAGCATGCGACTCGACTTCTATTTTAATATCTCTGAGTTTTTTTTCACCGCTTAAAGCAAATGTATTAGTATTATCAAAAGTTTTTTTCTTTACAAAATCCTCAAAATGTTTTGATTTCAATTCTCCTTCATAACACCTGTTTATAGCTCGTTCCACTACATTTCCCAGTTCTCTTATATTCCCCGGCCAGTCGTACCCCATCAATATTGGATAAACGTCAGGATTGATACGTTCAATTTTATTATTTACCCGTTCTAAGGATACATTAAGAGATTGAACTAAACTCTCTGCTATCTCTGGTATGTCCTCCTTCCTTTCCCGCAAGGAAGGAACATGTATCTCAATAACATTTAACCTATAGTAAAGATCTTTTCTCATCTTGTTGCTTTTAACAAGTTCTTGTGCATCTTGATTAGTTGCTGCAATGATACGAGTATTCACGGGGACAGCAAAGTCTCCCCCTACACGATAAACTTCTTTTTCTTGTAAAAATCTCAGTATTTTTGCTTGCATATTTAAAGTTAAATTGTCAATTTCATCAAGAAAAAGACTGCCATTATTAGCAATTTCCGCTTTGCCGAATTTACCGCCTTTTTTAGCTCCGGTGAAACTGCCTTCCTCATACCCGAATAACTCCGATTCAAAAAGCTCACTTGGTATTGCTGCACAATTTATCCTCACAAAATGAAACAAACTCCTCTGACTAAGCTTATGTATAGAATGAGCCACCAATTCTTTTCCTACACCTGTTTCTCCCGTAATAAGCACAGTTGAATTACTTTTGGCAGCTATCCTTATCTGCTCTTTAAGGTTTTTGATTGCCTTGCCTGAACCTTTAATATCATCTATAGCATATTTGGCCTTCCTATGATCATTGGATTTGCGTATTATAGAAACATCTTCGGTATTGCCTACATTGTCTACTAATTCCAGGAATTCCTCTACAAAGCCTATATTACTGAATACGTCATATTCAAATGCTCCAATAAGTTCGTTATTTTTATATATTGGATAACCATTACTTACTATTGTATGCCCCTCCACAAAATACATTTTGGCAATCTGTTTTTCTCCTGTCTGTAATATTTTATACGCATTGTTGGTAGGTATAATATCTCTGATACTTTTCCCTACCACTTCATCCATGCTTTTTTTATTTATCTGATAAAGCAGATTGTCCGCCATGTATACTATTTTTTCATTGTTATCAATGATAAAGAATCCGTCGATGTTACTAAAAATATTAACATAGTCTTTGGAAAGATCAATCATAATAAACCTCCTCACGGCTAAAATCGCCTTCTAAAACATAAACTTTTATTTACATTTCATTATATTTCATGTAAATAATTATTTCCACTTGTTTTTTTGTTTTCTTAAAATATTTTGCATTTATGTATTTAAAACCTCATTTTCTGACGCCTTTGACATACTTTTGCTGGCACGTCTTTTGCTTTTACATTATTTGTAGAGCGAGACACTTTGTCCTCATGAATAGTGACATTTATTAGCTCAAACGACATGTACCGTAAGTACAGCAGACAAAATAACCGGAGGATATTTTATGAACTACAAAAAAAATATTTCACAAAAAAAAGCCTGGTATATAGTTTTTATCAGTTCACTAATGGGCTGTAGCATATCGGCAGCGTTTCCGCAGTTTTCTATGACAGTGACCACATTGGCGCAAGAAACAGGGTTATCCGAAGAATTTTTACTGACAGGCGACACAATAAAATCCGCTTCAATAGTTCTTGCTATGCTATGCTCCGGCTTTATATACAAAAAATTCGGTGCAAAGATAACTTTTATATTTGCTTTAGTATGCAACACAATACCGCAATTTCTCCTGCCGTTTATTTCATCTGCCTCTATCTTTATGGCGTTAAAAATAATTCAGGGTTTTGCTTCAGTGATATTTCCGGTATTTCTTCTTATAATCATCGATGCCATTTCAGAAAAACAGTCCGGTCTCGCTACGGCAATATTCAACGGCATATTTTACAGTGGTGGTGGTATCGGCGGCACGCTTGCGGGATTTTTTATTGCAAAGCATGGCTGGATATCATCCTATTTTTCGCTGGGAATCATAGCGGTTGTTATCGGAGTCATTTGGCTTCTTACTGTAAAGGATACCAGTAAAGCCTCTGTTTCCGCAGAAAAAAAACTTGACAATGCATCTGGTGGTATCTCTCCGCTTCAGCTTTTGAAAATGCCTGTAGTATGGCTGCTGATCATTAGCTTTATATCCACCACATTTGTAATACAGGCTATTACTGTAGATCTGCCTCTTTTCAGCCAATGGCTAGGATATGACGATATAACAACCGGCAAGTTATCTACTGCCGTTACGATAGGGCTTTTGACCGCATGCCTCGTTTCGGGACGCATCTCCGACATTGTTGCACTCAGAATGTCTAACAAAGCAAAAGCTCGTATCCTGGTAATGGCAATCGGGCCTATTATAATCGCCATATCATCACTGTTGTTGATATTCGCTGATCTATCATCCTTCAGCCTGTTTTATTTTGCAGCATTTTTATTTTCGTTTGGCGGTTCCTGGGGTTTTGGAACATTTTATTCCATTCTCCCAGAAATCTTCGACGATGATACCTTACCAATAGTTACGGGATTTGTGGGTGGCGTTGGAGATCTGGGTATGCCTGCCGCCCCACTTCTGGTCGGAGTGATATTCGGTGCAAAAGGTATGTGGCATTTAGGCTGGGCGGCCTGTATCGTAATAGCCATACTGAGTCTTTCAGCATGCCTGATGCTGTACCGCAAAAATCACTGAAGGTGGTGACATTCAGTGATTTTTCTGTGGTGCTTATTTCATTGGTTCTACGATTACTCGTAAGGTCTATCCCTGTATTCCCGGAATCTTCGGCAATGCCTTCATTGAATGCAACATAAGCTGTCATATCATTGAATATGTGAAAAAGAGTACATCTAGGCAGGAAGCTGCTATACGACTTAGTAAATGGATTTATAGAAGGATGCAACAACAGAATAAAAGTGCTAAAAAGGATATCATTCAGTATGCCAAGATTTAAAATATTTCGTAGATGAATCCTGCATATTATGGTAAATTAAAAATGGTTTATTGACCGGATCAAATACACAAATAAATAAAATCCAAGTTGAGCTACAGGTGCAACATTTTTTGTTATCCGGTTAAGAAATCTAGGAGTTTATGCCTATAATAATAACCAGTTTTTGACCAGTTAATCAGTCGTCGGTTGTTTATTCCTGTAACATTTTCAAATATAAATTCAGCCTTGTATTGATATATCCTGCAAATAAACTTTCCATCGTCCAGAGATTATTCTTTACATGATACTCGTCAAATGCTTTGTAGTAGGAAATTCTATCGGTAAACTTAATGTCAATCGGTGGATACCCTGCTTTCATCAGCTCAAGATTCACAAGTAGCCTGCCCGTTCTGCCATTGCCATCGATAAAAGGATGTATCCCCTCAAACTCAATGTGAAGTCTTGCCAATTTTCTTACAATATGTTCATCACTATCTGAATATTCATTCAAGAGTCGTTCCATCTTTGGTTGAATGAGATATGGTTGAACCGGTTCGTGCTGTGCTCCCATAATACGAACCGGAACTCGACGATATACTCCGCGATCATCTTTTTTATCTGCAAGTACAAAAAAATGAATCTGCTTTATGATACTTTCACTAATTGGAATATTATCTTTAACTAGTTCACTTACAAAATCAAATGCTTCCTTGTGACCAACCACTTCCATATGATCTTTTAATGGTTTTTGGTCAATCGTTAAGCCTCTTAGTACTAGGTCCGTTTCCCTCAGAGTAAGAGTATTACCCTCAATAGCATTTGAGTTATATGTGTATTCCACAATAAACTCCTCATTCAATCTTGCAACTTCTCCCTCAGTTAATGGTCTTCTATTATCCAGTTCTACCTTTTTTTGATCAATTTGTGAGAGTAGATTTTCTTTTGATTTATATCGTCCATCTTTCGGTTTTATTGCATCAATGGGAATCTTCCATCCGCGACCTTCTTGATATGCTCCGGGAATTTTTCCTTGTACACAAAGCACACGTATTCTTCTATCGGAAATATTCCACTTTTCAGCTGCCTGCTTTACTGTCATAAACATAGATTATACCTCCAGTCCATATCTATTATACCACTTTATCGGAATAATATTAATATTATCGGAATAATATTTTGCGTTTTATCGGAATAATGTAAATCAGCTCAAGCGATGCAAAGGACAAGTAAGAAAAGCTATTTATCGTCCATCTTGCTGGTGCTACACTTCCTCTTTATTACTGAATATATTCTCCACATGCTCTTCAAGTTTTTCCATTGCATCATTATGCATGTTGCTAAACACATATGCATAGGTATCAAGAGTAATATGTATATCCTTATGGCCTAACCAGTTTTTTAATACAACCGACGCTACCCCAGCTTCAATACATCTTGTTGCGAAAGTATGCCTTAGTGCATGCTGCCCTCTTTTACTGATGCCTGCCTTTTCCATGAGCCTGTAAAAAAAGCTATTAACCTGACCGGTATCGATAATGTCATTCTTATTATTATCAAAAAAGACAAGTCCAAGGGAATTGATTTCTCCCATTCTCATTCCGCTGTAAGGTTCAATAAGTAGCTGCAGTTTATAATTGTTACGCCCTTGGGGCACTTTATATTCTTCAAGAGCTTTTACAAAACGGCTTTGTTCTTCTAGTGTCAATCCGTACACCTTCTTTGTCGGCTTAGCTGACATTGGTCTTCTTAAATTCCTTGAAATCAGCCGATTCTTTGATACAATTCCTTGCTCAAGGGCAATCTTATATGCAAGATTTACCTGTCTATATAATTTCTTAATTGTATTGTCTGAGTAATGCACTATAGATTAAACATATTCACCACCGCCTTACTTACTATCTATATTTATATAATAGCGTAATGTAATAAAAGAGGCTAATGTGCAAACTGGTTAAAATCGTCAATTATGACCAATTATTTTGGTTCTAAATAAAATGTTGGGGTGGGCAACAAAAAAGTAGCCCACCTTTTTTAATAAAAAAGGAGCATTAGATGTCAATCTCTTGTAGAATTAAGTTGCGACAAAAATTCGAAAGGAGACAACTAATGCTCTACTCTGATT
>JAAZCE010000072.1 GCA_012513435.1 Clostridiales bacterium | reverse complement strand
GGGTCATAAATACTAAGTAATGGCCGATTATACATACGAAAAGTTAAACGAACAAATTAAAACTGATGAAAGTCTAATGGAAGAGTACGGAAAGTACTCTGATACAGTTAGTAAAGATGTTTACAGTCAGGCAAAAAATAGATTAGCAGAAAATCAACCACTGCTAGATGAATACGCTACAGCATATAAAGAAAAACAACAACAGACTTATAAGCAAAATGTCGAAGCTTTTGATAAACAATTCAATGAGAAAATTGAAAAATTACAAAAGCAGAATGATATGCATGCTAAAGATATTCAGTATATTGACGGCATGGTTTTACCAAGTGAGTGGTCAGACGAACAAACTCAACAGTGGCGTGATGATTATCGACAATTAAACGAAGATAAAATTTCAGACAATAATCTTCAAATTGCCAAGATGAAGTCAATGGTTGATGAAAAAACTTACATTGACGAAGAAGGTGTTAGTCGTTATAAAGGCGATAACGTTGAAGTAGTTGACTTAACAGCACCTGATGTGGATCCTGAACATTTCAAAATGTTCATTTCAGAACAGGGTGCTGAAACTGAAAGAAAGCTTGGAACAATTACACGTTTGTCAAGAGGCGATGATAATCATTCAGTTAAAGACGATTTAAGACCTAATGCAAAATATCTTTATTCTACTGAAAATCTATATGGCGCTAGCTCACCTGACGCCGGTTACATGACATACAAGTTTGATAATGCGTTAGAAGAATCAACTCAAGACGCGTTAAATAACTCAAAAGTAAGTGCACCAAAAGCCGCAGATACAAAACTTGATAATAATGCTGCTGCAACTGTGAATGATGATTTTGACGTATTTGCAGACGCTAATATTGACAGTAGAAACTTACAAGCAAGTTATGATGATACCGCAATTAGCAAATACATTGAAGATTTAAACGATGATGCTGCGATAAATCATATCTTTAGCAATACATTTTATAGAATTCCAGCAGTACCGCATTGGGCATATTCAGTTGATTTTATTCCAACTACAGAATTGCTTAATTCGCTTAAGACAATTGATGTATATACTTTATCAAAGTTCTTAACAAAATCTGTAATTTCATTAACGCTACCTGCTCGTGAAATGACTTCTACTGTTTCTAACTATAAAGGACTTTCAGTAGAATTACCAGCAAGAGCTAAAACTTCTGGTGAATTGTCATTTACATTTGCAGAAACAGAAAGTTTTATTATTAGCGAAATTCTAGAACAATTGTTAAAGTATGCACGTAATGATATGTTCTATGAATTTGATAGCACAATTATTACGCACTATCTAGCAAATACTCAAAATACTGATATTAAGCAATATGCTGACAATATTGACATGATGAATTCTGCAATTGCTGCATATAGAAAGTTCATTGAAAATTATGCACATGAATTCAACATTCTTGTTAAACTTTATAGAGCTGCAGACGCTAAAGCGCTTGGAGATACAAAGAAGAATGAATATCCGACATTCGTATATTTCTTTAAAGGATGTGATGTAGCAAGCGTAAAACAATTTAAGTTAGATTACAATTCGGATAAACCAATTGATATTGGTGCATCTTTTATGTATCAATATTTTGAAGAAATGACATACGAAGAATACTTGTTACGTTATGGTGGATGGAATGATGGACTTGATGATCCATTATATGAAGCAAGTCAGGAAGAAATGATTGCTGCAGCAGAAGCATCAAATCCTCTTACTCTTGTTACACATAGAGATGTTTATAACGTAAACTTAGAACGTTCGTAAAGTAGGTAAATATGGCAGAACAACAATATGATGCAGCTGCAATTGAAGCAGGCGTACAGTCATTAAGCGATGTGCAGTTACTTACTTTACATCATCAAATTCAGAACGCCGATGGTGGTGATTATAATGCAAATTTGGTAACTGCAGTAGAACAGCGTGCAAATAGAATTCTTGATGCAGATGCACAACTTGCAACATTAGAAGATGGAACTTCTATTAACGCTACTGACTTCTTTTATGGTAATCTTGCAGAAGAAAGTTCAACAAATGCAGATGAGTATAACACTAGTATTAACGATGCGCTAAATACAGTTGCAAATAATTCTAAACAAGCGCAAGAAGACTTGAACTGGTATCGTGAAAATTATGCAGAAGCACAAAACAAATTCCAAGAAGCAGCTGCAACATTCGCTAAAGAAACTGGAACTACTGAAATTTCATTTGAACAAGCAGCAAATCAATCAGAAGGTACACCAGATTGGGTTAAAAGCTTTCAAGAAGATTTAAAAGACCAATATGGTCAAGATGATTCCGGCGAAGTAGATACGAGTAATATGTCTGATGAATCTATTGAAGCTTATAAGACAATGGTTGCAATTACAGATGAAATGGCAATTCATTCAACTGTAGGTAGTGATCGTGCTATTCAAAATGCTGGAATGAAAAAGTATGACGATAAGACTGTAACTTCTTATCGTGGTTCTGGAACAGGTGGTGAAGTAGACAATCTAGAAGGAATTGGCGAATCTGATTCTGGTTCTGGCATTGGTAAAGGCGGCAATGGAACTGGAAATGGCTCAGGCTCTGGCGAAGGTGATGGCGATGGTTTAGAAGAACAACTTTCTAAAGCAAAATCTAGCAAGTCTGGTGATGTAGACGTTGACTCTGTATTCTTAAAGAATCCTATCAATGACAATACTGCTGATGATATTGCTGCATATATGACTGCTATGGCGAGTGAACCACAGATAAATCATATCTTTAGTAATACTCATTATGGTGTTAATGCAGTTCCAGAATGGTCTTTCTCAGTTGATTTCATTCCTTGCACAAAGACAGTAACTTCATTTGTAAATTTGACAGAACTTAAACTGTTAACAAAAGCAATTCAAACTGTTACTGCAAATGAAAAGACTGTAAACATTCAGAAGTTAAATTATCTTGGTTTATCTCATCCTTTCTTTACTAAAATGAGCCAAACACACGGCGATTTAAACGTCACTTTTGCTGAAAATGAGGAATATCAGGTTACGAGATTGTTAGTAAAGCTGCTAAAATATGGCAGTTTTGTGCCAAGTTTTCCAACTTATGAAATTGTTGATGTAGTAGATACAAATGAGATGAGAAAAGCAATTTTGAATGATACAGAATTGATCATGACACATGCACCTTCAGATGATGAATCTCCTGCTTATAAATTGAATGCTGCAGTACTTAATAAAGATACTGCAGGGGAAATTCCTGATGGAGAATTCAATAAGCTTTCAAAAACTAACAAATACTTATTTGATATCGTGTTGAAGCTGTATAAACCAAGTGATGCTCATGCATTTGGTGATAACAAAAGGAATCATCCTCAATACATTTATCATTATCATAAGTGCTGGATTAAAAACATTGGAAGTATTGAATTGAACTACAATGATGATACTCAAATTGATAGAGAAGTTGTATTCTCATATCAGTATTTGACAACTAGCACATACGATGAATATCTTGCTAAGTATCTTTCTCAACCTAGAGAAGCTTCTCAGGAAGAAATGATAAATTACGTAGAAAATATTAACGACTTGCATGAATTGCCAGATTTGGATGAAGAATTTGCTGATAATACGACTATGAATCGTTCTCCTGCTCCTATGTCAGAAGGTGCAGCTAGAGATTTCGTAGAAACGTATACACCAAAAGCTCAGCCAAACCGCATGAATGGCTATAGCGATTATTTGAATAGAAAAGCTACTACAAGAGGATATTAAATCTTGTGGTCAATAATCGACCAATAAGGCAAATCGTAATGTAACTGTAAGGTAACAGTAAGTTTGCTGTTACTTTCATAGTTTAGTTCATCTGCACTTAAATCAACAACGTGAACGTTTTGAAGAGTTAACTGTTTCTGAACAGCATTACTTGCATCACTAGAAAGTAAAGTAATTTCGACTTTATCGAATTGACGATATTTGTCCAAATATGCGCGTGTAAACAATTGTGAACCGGTATTTGGGTCCATGTACATCATATTCAAGACATTATACAATGGGTTATACATCGGATGTGTATTGAAACGCATTGTAATTGTGCCAGTAGTGTCTCTACCAGTATTGTATGAACGACGTGAGTTCATAAAGTTTCTTGTCGAAACTGTATCTTTGAAAGTAGGAAGAGTTGTGGAAATTAGCTCTTCTGGTAAAATTTCCAAAGAGTCATTTTCAGAACCATCATAAGACAAATAAAAACGCACACCAAAACGCCAAACTTGATGAGGCGTAATAGGTGATGTCATAGCCATGTAATGAATGTTGCTTCCAATAAATGCTGCCATAATGAGTCCTTACTGATAATTTCCAAACATTGTATCTACTGCATTTGGTGGTGTTGCAGGTTTTGATTGATTTTGAGAAAAATTTAGGATTAGAAAAATCAATCTAGTAGTCATAATTCTTGTTATTCCATTGTTGTGGAG
>JAAZCE010000010.1 GCA_012513435.1 Clostridiales bacterium | reverse complement strand
TGAGATTGGGAACCAGCTTTTTAATAGGCGAATGACCGTTTAATACCAGATATAAATCCAGATTGTAGGGCAGCTGCAGGCAGCTTCCGAAAAGAGCCTTCATGCGTTTCTCGATAAAAGGCATATCGAAGTGTCTGCCGTTATATGTAATGACCAGGTCTAGGCTATGGACTTCTTTGACGAAGGATAAAAGTGCGGCCGATTCTTCAGCTCTCTTTTCGGCAAAGAACTGGTGGAGAACCATATCCTGACAGTTGTAGAGACCTCCCAAAACAAATTTGTTGACCGAAGGGTTTAATCCGGTGGTCTCAATATCCAGCACACCGACCCTGGAGTCTTTAAAATAAAAGTCGTAGAGGGCGTTTGTATATATTTTCGTTTTTAAATTTTCCGTCAGATGTTTCATGAGCCTATTATACCATATAAGACAATGTAAAACAAAAAAGACCAAAAGGTCTTTTTTGTTAAAAGGGGTATTGGGATTAGAGATTAATGAGGTTATCAGGGGGATAACCACAATACAAATTATAGGGGATTATGTAATAGAATGTCAAGTAAAAGGAGGAAATTTCTAAAAAAATTTTTTCCTGTCGAAGCTTGATGTGAATTGTCGGTGAAAAGTGATATAAAAACGGGGAAAAGGTATATATAATTTATTTGACAAGGAGGGGAAACCCAAGTAATTTTTAACATTGTAAAGATTAATGGAGGAATTAAAAATGGAAGTTTTGAAAGTATCAGCCAGGTCCAATCCAAACTCAGTAGCAGGGGCATTAGCCGGAGTTTTAAGAGAAAAAGGTGGAGCAGAGATTCAGGCAATAGGTGCAGGTGCATTAAATCAGGCCGTTAAAGCAATTGCTATAGCAAGGGGGTTTGTAGCTCCGGGAGGAATAGATTTGATTTCTGTTCCAGCATTTACGGACATAATGATAGAGGGAGAGGAACGAACGGCTATCAAACTTATCGTAGAGCCGAGATAATCAACGAAAAGCATATTCAAAAGGGGTTGAAGTATCAGCCCTTTTTTTGTATAATTTTTAGATTGACAGGAGGCAGCAAATGAAACAGTTGAGTCAAACCATAAAGGACAGTAAGAAGATAGTAATAAAGATAGGCAGCAATGTGCTTGCAGGCAGAAGTGGCAGTGTGAACAAAAAAGTTCTTCACAATATAGTGGGACAGGTCAACGGCCTTATAGGCATGGGGAAACAGGTTATTCTGGTTTCATCTGGAGCAGGAATCTGCGGAGTAGGCGCCATAAACAAATGGAGCCGGCGAAACGATATTAATTATAAGCAGGCTCTCTGCGCCATAGGACAGGTGGAACTGATGATGGCATATAAGGAGTACTTCGGGGATTACGGTGTCCACGTGGCTCAGATTCTCCTTACGAGAGATGATTTTAAGGATCCTCACAGGACTCTCAACATAAGAAACGCCATGTTCACCCTCATAGATGAAGGCGTGGTTCCTGTAATAAATGAAAACGACAGCGTAAGCGTAGACGAAATAAAAATCGGAGATAACGACACCTTGGCGGCGTTGACCACTACTTTGTGGAATGCCGATTTGATGATAGTGTTAAGCGATATAGACGGAGTTTACGACAAGGACCCCAAGGCAAGCCAGGATGCGAAGCTCATTGAGCTGGTAGACAATGCTCATACGCTGGAGGGCTCCATTTCGATAGGTGAAAAAAGCTCCTTCGGGACAGGGGGAATAGAAACAAAGATAGAAGCGGCAGAAAGAGTAAATAAGTTTGGAATCCCAATGATACTTCTCAACGGCACAAAAGAAAACATTATTACAGAAAGCATGGAAGGAAAGGGCAAGGGCACTCTTTTTTTAGGAACCATAGAAAGATAGGTAGAATATGAAAATCGGATTTTTAGGAATAGGAAATATGGGCGGCGCCATTCTCTCAGGCTTTGCCCGTTCATCGTCGTCGTCAGCACACAATCTGCTGGCCTTCGACAAGAGCAGCAGTCAGTGCGAAGAAAAACAGCAGCAAATAGAAGGCCTGACCCTTTGCAAAAGCGGCAGCGAGCTTATGAAAGCTTCGGACATAGCTGTTCTGGGAGTAAAGCCTCAGATTATGAAGGGAGTTCTTGAGGAAATCGCTCCGGCCTGCCATAAGGATATGGTTGTTGTTTCTATGGCTGCGGGAATCAGTTTGGCTTTTCTTGAAAAACACCTGGGCATGGATGCCAAAATTGTCAGGATAATGCCAAACACACCGGCAATGGTAGGGGAGGCAATGGTGGCGGTTTGCAGAAACAGTAATGTGGATGACGAAGATTTTGCACTTGTCATGGATATATTTAATTCCGTGGGAAAGGCGGAAGAGGTGGACGAATCGTTAATAGACTGTGTAATTGGTGTTAGCGGAAGTAGTCCGGCCTATACTTATATGTATATTCAGGCTCTCGCAGAGGCGGCGGAGGCTAACGGCATGGAGCCGGACAAGGCCAGAATCTTTGCAGCTCAGGCGGTACTAGGGGCAGCTAAGATGGCCCTTGAGAGCAGAGAGTCAGTTGAACAGCTGCGCATCAATGTCTGTTCGCCTAATGGCACTACCATCGAAGCCGTAGACAGGCTTATAGAAAACGGATTCATGGAGGATGTCAAGGAAGGCTTTCAGGCAGCAGTGAATCGTTCCATGGAAATGACCAAGGAAAAGAACTAGAAAGACGGGAGGCGTACGTGATTTTTGAGGAAAAGAAAATAGACAGTCACAGGATATACGAAGGGGCCATCCTCAACGTGAGAAGAGACACTGTAACGGCTGTCAAGGGACAGGCATACAGGGAGATAATAGAGCATAACGGCGCTGTGGCAATGGTGGCAATAACAGATGAACAGAAAATAGTTATGGTCAGACAGTACAGATATGCTTGTGGCAGAAGTGTTCTTGAGATTCCCGCCGGCAAAATAGACAAGGGTGAGAGTGACCCTTTGAAGGCCGCTGTGCGCGAGCTCAAGGAAGAAACCGGATATACGGCAGGTAAAATCAAGTACCTTGGGAAAATCAACACCAGCGTAGCGTATTCGGAGGAGGTTATTCACATTTATGCTATGTGTTCTCTGACCTTGGGGCAGCAGGATCTTGATGATGATGAGGCGCTGGAGGTAGTGGAATATCCATTTATGGAGATTTACGAAATGGCGGCCGGAGGCAGACTGGTAGATGCCAAGACGGTGGCAGCTCTTTTGATGGCTAAAGAACAACTTGGTGAAGAAGTGCTTCCGTAAGAGAGCCTGCCAGTATAAGGGCGGTTGCTGTGATAAGTATGTAAATGAGCGGGTTCCCGGATTTCGGGAGCCTGTTTTTATGCGAGGGGAGCAGGGCAGCGACACTGCTGTGTCGATGAGACATACCAGATTTACGAGATAGTTGGCCGGTAGGGGAGCCAGATGTAGAGATGCAAAATGTTACTACCGCCATAAGAATAAAGGCAGGTATGAAAAAAATATTTTGCGGAAAAAGCTTTACGAAGGAAAGAAGGAAAGGATTATCAGGGGTGCTGACGTAAACCAGACCGCAGCAAAATCCTATGGTGAAACTTTTGAAGAGGAGAACCAGAGGTGGCAGAGGCGAAAGGTACTTAGAAAAAACGGCCGGAACCATGACCGCAGTAAGTGCCATATTTGAAATTAGCACGTAAACAAAGGCGGCGGGTATTTCGCACACTGGGTCAAAACTTGCCAGGAGCAGACCGGATAGACCTGAACTGTTTTCTTCGGACAGGTTGGTACTAAAAAAAAGACCTGCGAACAATCCTGTCATGAAAATGAATATAAAAATCATCAAAACCTTTTTCATACGCGTATCCTCCCAGTAATATATTATGAGGAAGTTTTGATTTGTAGTACAGATTGATTCGATTTGCAGTAAAGATTGATTCAATTATTTATTGTCAACCAAAGGTTATTGAGTTATAATTTAAATATGTATACGAAAGAATTTGTAGATTATCTGCAGAAAGAAAAAAAGATGTCTGCCAATACGTTGGAGGCATACAACAGAGATGTTCAGGAATTTGTGGGATTTGAAGGGTCAAGAGGATTCACAAACCTTCTTGAGGTGTCCAGCACCGAAATCATAGCCTTTCTTCACAATTTGAAAGGGGCGGGCAAATCGGCAGCAACGGTGAACAGGAAGCTGGCGTCTGTCCGTGCATTTTTTAATTTTCTTATGGACCAGAAGCTGATAGAGAGCAATCCTACCGCCGGAATCAAGTCGCCAAAAATAGAGCGTAAGAAACTGGAGTATCTCACAATAGAAGAAATCAATAAGCTGATTGAGGCTCCCGACGACAGTATCAAGGGCATAAGGGACAAAGCTATACTTGAAGTCCTTTACGCTACGGGAATCAGAGTTAGCGAGCTTATAGACGCCAATCTGGAGGATATCAACCTGAGAATGGGATTCATCACCTGCGAGGGAGACCACAACAAAGCTCGTATAGTGCCTTTGGGAAGACCCGCCAGAGTTGCTATAGAAAACTACATCTTCGACGCCAGAGATGCTCTTTTAAAGGAAAATACGGAGGAGCGTGCTCTTTTTGTGAACTACTACGGCAAGAGAATTACACGGCAGGGCTTATGGAAAGTGTTAAAGGAATACGGACGTCAGGTAGGCATCAAGCAAAGTCTTACACCTAACGTTATCAGGAATTCCTTTGCCATACATATGCTGCAGAACGGAGCGGATTTAAAATCCCTTCAGGAACTTATGGGCCACGAGGATATTTCGGCGACTCAGGTGTATCTGGCAGTGACGAAAAACAGGATTAAGGATGTATATAACAAGACCCATCCCAGAGCCTGAGAACATAGGGTGGAGAGAGCCTGGGAACGTGTAAAAAGTGCTTGCAAAGGCGATTTTTTTAGTATATACTATTATGGATTGTGAAATACGGATGGTCCTCTGTAATGGAGAGCTGTATTAAAGATACAGACCGGTCATACAAGAACGTCTTGGAGGGAAGGAGGAACTAAATAGCAATGGACGTATTGAACTCAGTTGCACAGGAATATATCAAGACTGATATCCCTGCATTTAACGTTGGAGATACTGTAAAGGTACACGTTAAAATTAAAGAAGGAAGCAGAGAAAGAATCCAAATCTTTGAAGGTTTTGTTTTGAAGAGACAGAATGGCGGAATTGGAGAGACTTTCACAGTAAGAAGAATTGCATCAGGAATAGGCGTAGAAAAGACATTCCCGCTTCATTCGCCACTTGTTGAGAAAATTGAAGTGGTTAGAGAAGGTAAGGTTAGAAGAGCAAGACTTCACTATATGCGTGAGAGAACCGGTAAATCTGCTAAGATTAAGGTTAAGATAAACAAATAATGAGAGAGGGACCGATTGGGTCCCTTTTTTGTACTTTTGGTTTATTGTGGTAAAGCGTTCGTCATAAGGAGATGTTAAAATGGAAAACATAAACTGGTATCCAGGGCATATGAAGAAGACCAAGGAGCTCATCAAAGAGAACCTTAAGATGGTGGACGCCGTTATAGAAGTTATAGATGCACGAATACCCTTTTCTAGCCGAAATCCCATTATAGATGGGCTGGTAAGGAATAAGCCGAGGATAATAGTGCTGAACAAAAGCGACCTGGCCGATGAAAGAGCCGGCAAGCAGTGGGAAGAAAAATTTAAAGCTGACGGCAACTCAGTTCTTTCCATGAACTGTATGAGCGGATCGGGAACCAAGGAGCTGTTTAATCTGCTGGAAACCATGGCTGCTGAGAAGAATGAATCTCGCATTATGCAAAAGCCTTTCAGGCTCATGATAGTAGGCGTTCCCAACGTAGGCAAATCCTCTCTCATCAACAGGATGACAGGGAGAAAAAGCGCTCAGACGGGAGATAGACCCGGAGTAACCAAGGGCAAGCAGTGGCTGAAGCTGAAGAACAATATGCAGCTTTTGGACACACCGGGAATACTATGGCCTAAGTTTGAAGACCCTAAGGCAGGAGTGAACCTGGCCTTTTGCGGGTCCATAAAGGACGAGATAATGGATATACCCACTCTTGGAATGGAGCTTATTGGCATGCTGTCGGCAAGGTATGCTAATCTTCTG
Source organism: Clostridiales bacterium (assembly GCA_012513435.1). Classification (GTDB taxonomy): domain Bacteria; phylum Bacillota; class Clostridia; order Peptostreptococcales; family Anaerovoracaceae; genus Lentihominibacter. Next base: position 51,282 of record JAAZCE010000010.1, on the reverse strand, counting down.
GCTGAGAGATATAAGCTGGAGGAGCTGGCAGAAACGCCCCTTGAAAATATGGAGAACATGGCAATGAAGCGAGGATGCATATTACCGGGGAAAAGGATAGACTACGAAAGAATCGCCAGGTTGGTTCTCGATGAATTTCGTGGCGGTAAAATCGGAAGAATAACGTTAGAGATGCCGGAGGATGGACCGGAGGAAAAGCACTGATGACAAAGGAAGAACGAATTGCTAAGCAGCTTGCAAGGCTGGCCGAAATGAAAGAACCTGAGGCGGCTTTGCACGAAAAGGGTTATAAGCTTATAGCAGGTGTAGATGAAGTAGGCAGAGGACCTTTAGCCGGGCCTGTGGTCACGGCGGCAATAATACTGCCGGAGGACTTCGACGTTCCGGGCGTGGATGATTCCAAAAAACTTTCCGAGAAAAAAAGAGAAGAACTTTACGATATTATAATGGAGAGGGCGGTGGCCGTAGCTATAGGAATGGAGGATCATGAGGTCATAGACGACATCAACATCCTTCAGGCGACTAAGAAAGCCATGAGAAAGGCAATAACAAGGCTTGAACCTCAGCCGGACTATGTGATTTTTGATGCGGTAGAGCTGGAAAATTTAAGTATTCCCCAGCAGGGCATAGTCAAGGGGGACAGCAAGGTGCTGGCCATTGCGGCGGCATCCATAGTCGCCAAGGTGACAAGGGACAGGATGATGGTGGAGTTTGCCAAAGAGTATCCTGGCTACGCCTTTGAAAAGAACAAAGGATACGGAACGGCAGCTCATTACCAGGGCCTTAGGACTTACGGGATATGCCCTATACATAGGCGTAGTTTTTTGAAAAATTTATAGGCAAAGGCTTGCTTCCCGCAGTGGCAGATGATATTATGAAATTGTTATACGACTGACGGGAAAGTGGAATTAACCACATGAAGTATAATGAAAGAAGCGAGCCGACCGTCTGGGCCAAGAGTCCGGATTGTTGGCTCTTTTTATAATCTGTGCAGAGGACGCGCAGGCAAGATAAAGATTGAAAAGGAGAATGAAAATGGAACTTAAAAGCGACATTCAAATTGCTCAGGGAACCAAGATGGAAGACATCAATACTATTGCCGAAGAAGCCGGAATAGACAAAAAATATTTGGAACTTTACGGCAACTATAAAGCAAAGATAGATTACAATATTCTTGAAGAAAAGAAGGCTACTCCTGACGGCAAGGTTATTCTCGTTACTGCAATTTCACCTACACCTGCGGGAGAAGGAAAGACTACTACTACTGTCGGTCTCGCAGACGCTTTAAAAAGAATTGATAAGAATGTTTTAGTTGCGCTGAGAGAGCCGTCACTTGGACCTGTTTTCGGTGTAAAGGGCGGAGCTGCCGGCGGTGGCTATGCACAAGTGGTTCCTATGGAGGATATAAATCTTCATTTTACGGGAGATATGCACGCAATAGGGGCAGCCAACAATTTGCTGGCGGCTATGCTAGATAACCACATTCAGCAGGGAAATGCTCTTCGCATCGACCCTAGGAAAATAACATGGAAACGCTGTGTCGACATGAACGACAGGCAGCTTCGTTTCATAACAGATGGTCTTGGAGGTAAGGTGAACGGAACACCGAGAGAGGATGGATTTGACATTACAGTAGCCAGCGAAATAATGGCTATTCTCTGTCTTTCCAACGATATTGAGGATTTGAAGGTAAGAGTTGCAAGGATTATCGTAGGATACAGCTATGATGATGAACCTGTAACTGCTGGACAGCTTAAGGCTCAGGGCGCTTTGGCAGCGCTTCTTAAGGATGCGCTTAAACCGAACCTTGTTCAAACTCTCGAAAAGACTCCGGCATTTATCCACGGCGGACCTTTTGCAAATATAGCTCACGGGTGCAACTCGGTAATGGCGACTAAGATGGCAATGAAGATGGCAGATTACGTCGTTACGGAGGCAGGATTCGGTGCGGACCTGGGTGCAGAAAAATTCCTGGATATCAAGTGCCGCATGGCTGACATCACGCCTTCGGCAGTAGTGATAGTTGCAACGGTTAGAGCACTTAAGCACCACGGAGGAGTCGCAAAGACAGAACTTGGTCAGGAAAATCTGGTTGCGCTTGAGGCAGGGCTTCCTAATCTTTTGCAGCACGTGGAGAATATTACCAAGGGCTTCGGTCTTCCGGCAGTGGTAGCCATCAACAGATTCCCAACGGACAGCGAAGCTGAGCTTGCTCTCGTGGAGAAGAGATGTCGAGAGCTTGGTGTCAATGTTGCCCTCAGCGAGGTTTGGGGCAAAGGCGGAGAAGGCGGTGTTGCTTTGGCTGAAGAAATTGTAAGGCTTTGTCAGGAGCCTAGCCAGATGAAATACACATATGAGCTGGACATGACCATTGAAGAGAAAATAAGAGCAATAGCTCAGAAAATATATCACGCTGATGATATTAACATCTTGCCTGCAGCAATGAAGCAGCTTAAGCAGCTGGAATCCCTTGGCTTTGGAGGGCTGCCTATTTGCATGGCTAAGACGCAATATAGTTTTTCCGACGATGGGAAAATGCTGGGTGCGCCTAAAGGCTTTGTATTAACAGTAAGAAATATTAAGGTTTCCGCAGGAGCAGGCTTCATCGTAGCTCTCACGGGAGATATTATGACCATGCCGGGACTTCCTAAGAAGCCGGCAGCAGAAAATATTGATGTAGACAGAACCGGCAGGATTACAGGCCTGTTTTAGGGAGGAGCACAAATGAAATATACAGATGTAAGCTGTAGACAGTTCATAGAATCACTTGCTAGTCAGGACCCTGTACCGGGCGGCGGAAGTGTAGCCGCTCTGGTAGGCGCTTTGGGCGCTGCTTTGGGAGATATGGTAGGAGCCTTGACTGTGGAGAAGAAAAAGTATTCGGCAGTGGCAGAGGAAATACGGGATGCCATGAACGAAGTCAGTCTTTTGCAGAAGGACCTTATAGAGCTTGTCCAGAAGGATATAGAAATATTCGAACCAATTTCCAAGATCTTGGCTATGAAGCCGGAAACGGAAGAGGAAACAAAGAAAAAGGAGGAGCTGCTTGAGGTGGCGCTTGAAGAGGCTTGCTCGGTGCCTATTATGGTAATGGGTAAGTGCGGTCGTGTTGTGGAGCTTTGTAAGCTCTTTGCGGAAAAAGGCAATCGTATAGCTGTCAGTGATGCGGCTGCCGGTGCCATCCTCTGCAAGTCAGCGATAGAAGCGGCCAGCCTCAACGTTTACATCAATACTTCCATGATGAAAAACTCGGAGAAGACAGAGTCACTTAACAATGTCTGTGCAAGACATTTGATGATGTATACGCCGCTGGCAGAGGGCGTTTTCGGATATGTATCCCATAGATTGCAGACCAACGAGGCATAAGATAGAGTTAGGTAACATGGCATGAGACAGAGGCCGGCAACATGACAGTGCGTACAAAAGGAGGCAAAAATGACACAGTTACTCAAAGGCAAAGCTGTAGCAGATAATTTAACCGCGATGACATCTGAGAAAGTAAAGGCTTTGAAAGCTCGTGGCATCGTGCCTACTCTGGCTATAGTCAGACTGGGCGAAAATCCGGGGGATATTTCCTATGAAAAAGGCGCTCGCAAACGTGCCGCAGAGACGGGAATACAAGTAAAGCAATTTATTTACGATGTCAATAGGTCTCAGGAGAAGCTTGTTTTGGCAATAGAAAGAATCAACGCTGACGAGTCCATTCATGGCGTTCTAATATTCAGACCTCTCCCGGGCCATATAGACGAACAGCTGATATGCGATACACTGGCGCCGTCAAAGGATATGGACGGTATTACCGCAGGCTCAATGGCAGGCGTGTTTATGGGAACGGATCAGGGGTTTCCGCCTTGCACGGCTGAAGCCTGTATCGAACTTCTCGACTACTACGGCATAGAGCTGTCAGGTAAAAAAGTGACTGTAATTGGCAGAAGCCTTGTAATCGGCAAGCCTGTAGCAATGATGGCAATGAAACGTAACGCAACGGTGACAATGCTTCACAGCAGAACGACCAAAGAAGATTTTGCTGCCGCCGGATCTAATGCTGACATTGTAATAGCCGCTCTAGGCAAGGCTAAAATGGTCAAGGCATCCATGCTAGGCCGCGGACAGACAATTATAGATGTGGGAATCAATGTGGACGAAGATGGCAAGCTTTGCGGAGATGTGGACTTCGATGAAGTGACAGCAGTTGCTATTGATGGGGCTGCCAACGGGGCTGTTGTTGGGAACGCTACCGATGGGGCGGCTGACGGGCACCCTGCTCATGGGGCGGCTGACGGGCACCCTGCAGCAATAACCCCTGTTCCTGGAGGAGTGGGAAGCGTGACAACGGCAGTGCTTATGAAGCACGTGGCAGAGGCCGCCGGCAGATAGGCTTTCATGGCCATGCAATTTGTTGTTCATAGCGGTGGCTGCTGCGTCTGCATACCGTTTGCTGTACAAAAAATGCCGCAGATATCCGGATATAGAGTCATTATCGGCAAAAATCAGTTGAACCATGTAATAAGAAAGCAAGCATTGCCGAATATGATTGGAGATATGTTATATTTGGCAAAAAAGGCAAGTAATGAAACTATAATATTAATTAGTATGGGTTAAGGATAGTGAAAAAGTAGAGTTTTGCCGAATAATGATATCATTCTCACTTGTTTCGGCGAAAGTACAATGGATATGTGCTTATTGGGAATAAAAATGCCGGAATCGCCGGCATTTTTTAGTATATCGGCAAAACTACATCTAGTGGTCAATTAGTAGCCAATTTAACAATAGTAATACCTATTAAGGATCTCTAGGAGTCTCTCTTCTGCAGCAATATCACCTTCGTAGGTGCAAATGAGATTAGTATGTTCAACGTATCCTGCGGCTCGATAGGATATAAGTTTTTTTAAGGTCCTTTGGTCATAGTTGGGATCCCCATATAGACCTAGATGCCCCCATACAATAAAAGTGCCGTCAGGCTTATATAGAGTGAAATCCGGGTAAAATATTTCGCCATTAATTGCAAGCTTTGCTTCATATCTATATGGAATATGATATTTTTCCAAAAAAATTGCAATAAAATATTCGGATTTTGTTCTGACTATAGTGCCACCGGGAGTCTTGTACTTTAGATCGTCAGACCAGCCAGAATTACTTTCAAAGGATACCTTTGACCATCGAAACATTAGGTTAGGCTCTGAAAGTAAGCCTTCTGCAATAAGACTGGTAATACGTGAATTGGAAGTGCTATTTTTTTCTTCGAGCTTTTTAAAAAAACATCCAATGGTCAGTAGAGCTTTTTTTAATGTTGCTAAATTGTAATTTACAATTGCAATTTCTGATTCAAGAGATATTTTCTCGCAAAGGGCATTAATAAGCTCTTTATTGCGGCCTATTCCACGTTCATTGCCGTTGTTGACTAAATAATAGCAAAGGTAAGAATTCTTTTTTCTGACTGCAAGCTTTCCTTGAGGCATTTTATTATAACGTTCTTCAAGCCTACGTAGATATATTGCTTCTTTTTTCAATAAATGTTTCAAGTGGATTTCCAAATAATTGACAAGCATTGGATGGAGCACCTCCTTATATGTAAAATATTACCATATAACCCTTAAAATGTAAACAACAAAAACGTATTCAAATAACTGTATTTTTGTGGTAGAATAATCAAATATGGAAGTATTATATTTTAATTGTGAAAACGGAATAAGCGGCGATATGATGCTAAAGGCGCTCATGGATTTGAGCGACTGCGGTGAGCAGATAAAGGCTGCCATGAAAGAGGCGGACTTTAAGTCTGGTTTTGACGATCATCATCATGACTCGGAGGGCCATCATGGACGTAGCTATGAGGAAGTCCAAAGGTTAATTGGCGCAAGCGGATTTTCGCTTAGAGCCAAGGAAGTGGCTGAAAATATTTATGCCTATATAGCTGACGCTGAGGCCAAGGTTCATGGAGCGACCCTTGAAACAGTGCACTTTCATGAGGTGGGAAGGGACGAGGCCATCAAGAATGCCTTGGGTATAGGAATGGCCATGGAGGATATAGCCCCTGATCTAACAGTAACATCGCCAATTTGCGATGGACGTGGCTACATATTATGCAGCCACGGGCGAATACCAGTACCCGTCCCTGCTGTCAAAGCGCTGATGGAAAAGAGTAGCTTTGAATTCAGGACAGCAGATATAGATACAGAAATGGTTACTCCTTCGGGGCTTGCAAGCCTTATGGGAATAGGAGCTGAGCCAGATTCCAACGTTAAGGGGCTAGCAGACGCATTGGAAGGTATTGATGAGACGGCTCCTTCGGTGATAATTATGAAGCACACAGAAGCCACAGGAAGCCGAAGTACAGGAAGAGGCGGACTGAAAGCATACATTTTGAAAATTGCAACAGATACAACAGATGTAATATCAACAGTCGCAACAGAAAAAATAATTGATGAGGTGGAGTAATGGATACACAAAACATCAGCCCAGTAAAGAATCCTGCATTGAAGGACGCAATTGTTAAGGCAAAGGAAAATTCCGGAATGGAAAATTCCGTTAAGTTTTTAAACGAAGTGGTCAGAGCAAGACTGCTGGCCCCGGTGTCTATGGATAAGGACCCTGAATACGACAAGGAAACAGGGGAGGTAATCCTTGAAAAGGACACGGCAATCAGCTTCGAGCTTATATCAGCAGACAACGGCGATTTGTATTATCCCGTCTTTACCGATGGAGAGGAAATGCTCAAGTGCGAGGTGGATGAGAATCAGCGCAGCCTGATAATCAACTTCGACGATTTGGCAGCCATGCTTCTTCAGCCACAGAATTCCGTAGCAGGATTTGTAATCAATCCTATGAGCGATAATGTTGTCTTTGGCGCCGAAATGGTTGCGGCCATGAAGAAAGACATGGAAAAAGAAGTGTCAAAGGACGGTCCGGAGGAAGATCTGGAAGACTTTGAATATGAAGAAGGCGAAGGAGCTGAACCAGAATGCAAGGAAGAAGACAAAAAGGAAGACAAAGAGGAAAATTAAAATGACGATAGAGAAGAACTTAGCAAAGACTTACGACCCCAAGAAATTCGAGGACAGAATATACGATATGTGGGAAAAAGGCGGAGCCTTCAAGGCTCACGTTGACCCTGACAAAAAACCATTTACAATCGTAATGCCGCCTCCAAACATTACGGGGCAGCTTCATATGGGCCACGCACTGGACCAGACATTACAGGATGTACTTACTAGATTCAAGAGACTACAAGGGTACAGCGCATTGTGGCTTCCCGGCAGTGACCACGCAAGCATTGCCACAGAGGTAAAGGTAGTTGACAGAATAAGAGAAACAGAAGGTAAAGAAAAAGAAGACCTGGGGAGAGAGGAATTCCTTAAACGCGCCTGGGCATGGAAGGAAGAATTCGGCGGTAAGATTACTAAGCAGTGCCGCAAGCTAGGAGACTCCTGCGACTGGGAAAAAGAACGCTTTACCATGGATGAGGGCTGCAACAAAGCAGTAAATCATTTCTTCGTTAAGCTCTACGAAAAGGGGCTGATATATAGAGGGAACAGACTTATCAACTGGTGCCCCGATTGTGGAACATCTCTTTCTGATGCAGAGGTTGAACACGAAGACAAAAATGGAATGTACTGGTACTTCAGATACCCGGCAGCGGAAGGGGGCGACGGCATAATAGTTGCTACATCAAGACCTGAAACCATGTTTGGTGACATTGCCATAGCAGTCCACCCAAGTGATGAAAGATACAAGGATATGGTTGGCAAGAATGTGGTTCTGCCCCTGGTAGGCAAGGAAATACCTGTCATTGCTGACCCGTACCCGGACCCTGAGAAGGGTACAGGCGCAGTTAAGATAACACCGGCTCATGACCCTAACGACTTTGAAGTAGGCCAGAGGCACGGACTTGATGCACCGTCATGCATCAACCTTGACGCCACCATGAATGAGCTAGCAGGCAAGTACGAAGGCATGGATAGATACGAATGCAGGAAGACCTGGGTCAAGGACCTTGAAGACGCAGGCTATCTCGTAAAGACAGAAGAAAAGGTTATCCCTGTAGGCGGCTGCTATAGATGCGGCACGGTTGTTGAGCCTATGCTTTCGGATCAGTGGTTTGTAAAGATGGAAGATCTGGCAAAGCCGGCTATCCAGGTAGCCAAGAAAGGCAATCTAGAACACGTTCCAGACAGGTTTGAGAAGATCTATCTCCACTGGCTTGAGGAAATCAGGGACTGGTGTATATCAAGACAGCTCTGGTGGGTGCACAGAATACCAGCATACTATTGTCAGCAGTGCGGGGAGCTGATGGTATCAGAAGAAGCCCCTAGTAAGTGTGCCAAGTGCGGAAGCACCAATATCAAACAGGATGAAGACGTTCTTGACACATGGTTCTCGTCGGCATTGTGGCCTTTTTCGACACTGGGCTGGCCGGAGGAAACAGAGGAGTTGAAATATTTTTATCCAACAGATGTTCTAGTAACAGGCTATGATATCATATTCTTTTGGGTAGTAAGGATGGTATTTTCAGCACTTGAAATGACAGGAGAAGTGCCTTTTAAATACGTATATGTACACGGTCTGGTAAGAGATGCGCAGGGCCGCAAGATGAGCAAATCCCTGGGTAATGGCATCGACCCGCTGGAAATCATAGACCAATACGGAGCCGACGCCCTCAGATTCATGCTGACCATAGGAATCACGCCGGGGAACGATATGAGGTTCAAGACAGATAAACTGGAGTCAGCGAGAAACTTTGCAAACAAGCTTTGGAACGCATCACGATTCGTTATAATGAACCTTCAGGACGAAGACGGCAGCTTCCTGCCTATGGCTGATATGGAAAGCCTGCTGGACGCAGGCAGCGCCGGTGCACAAGGCACCGGCAAAACACCTTCCGTCGGCGCACAGGGCGCCGGCAAAGAGAGGCTGAAAGACGAAGACAAATGGATAATATCGAGAGTAAACGATGCAGTTAAATATATCACTCAGGCTATGGAAAAATTCGACCTGGCACTGGCAGGACAGAGGGCTTATGACCTTATTTGGAATGAGTACTGCGACTGGTATATAGAAATCGTTAAAGGCAGGCTTTACGGAGACAATGAAGAAGACAAGAAGGTAGCGAGAGCAGTTCTTGTAAAGGCTTTGAAGGATATGCTCAGACTGCTTCATCCATTCATGCCGTATATTACCGAAGAAATCTGGACATATCTGCCGAAGGAGAACCCGACAAAGGATAATCCTCAGGGCTTTCTGATCAAGGGAAACTGGCCTGTAGCGGACGAAGTACTGACCTTCCCGGAAGAAGCCGAGAGGCTGGAGATGGCAATGGCTGTAATAAGAAGCATAAGAAACATCAGAGCAGAAGCCGATGCTGCACCTAGCAAGAAGCTTAGTGCCTATATAGTCAGTAAAGACGGCAAGGAAGAGATTGTTAAAGCTGGCGGAAGATATATTAAGAAGCTGGCCAACATCACGGATATAACCTTTGCAAAATCCAAAGAAGAAGTCCCTGAAGAAGTAATGTCGGCAGTAGTAGACGGAGCAGAAATCTTCATACCGACAGACGACATTATGGATTACGGAGCAGAGCTTGAAAGACTCACCAAGGAAAAGAAGAAGCTGGAGGGCGAAGTCAAGAGAGTAGCCGGCAAGCTAGGGAACCAGGGCTTCATAAGCAAGGCTCCGGAGAAGGTAATTGAAGAAGAAAAAGCAAAGCAAGTTAAGTACGAGGAAATGCTTGCCAAGGTTTGCGACAGGATGGCAGCAGTTGAAAAGAAGGTCAATAAATAAATGTCAACAGCTATAGACAAAATACACGAATTCGACAGGTTCGGAAGCATACTGGGACTGGACAGGATGAACGTTTTGCTTGACAAATTGGGGAACCCCCATGAGGGCCTGAAGGTTATCCACGTAGCCGGCACCAACGGCAAAGGTTCAGTATGCAAATTTTTGGCAGAAGGCTTGATGGCCTGCGGCTACAAGGTAGGCCTTTACACGTCGCCCTTTATAGAAAGTTTTAACGAAAGAATACAGCTGGCAGGAGAGAAGATTTCCAATGAAGACCTAGAACTTTTTACAGGCAAAGTCCTGGCTGCCGTTAGGGAAATGGTTGAAGAAGGGCTTGATTCTCCTACGGAATTTGAGGTGGTCACGGCTATCGCTTTCCTTTACTTTAAGGAAAAAGGCGCTGACATCACCGTTCTGGAAGTGGGACTTGGAGGCAGCGGAGATTCCACTAACGTAATAAGCCAGCCGTTGGCCTGCGCCATAGCATCCGTTTCCTATGATCATATGGACAGACTGGGAAACACCCTGACAGAAATCGCAGGAGATAAGGCGGGCATAATCAAGGAAGGAGTGCCTGTAATATCCAACGTTTCGAGTAACGAAGCGGCTGCGGTCATTGCAAGAAAAGCCTATGAAAAAAGCAGCAGGCTTTACGATATTTCAGGTATTCCCGTAAGAACTACAAAGGAAACTACTCAAGGTCAAACCGTGGATATGGAGCTTTACGGGACGGAATACAGAGGCGTTGAGATTTCCATGGAGGGCAAGCATCAAGGTGAAAACCTGAAGACAGCTCTTGCCATAATAGAGGTTCTCAGGAAGCAAGGCAAAATCAAGGTGGAACGCAGCAGACTTTACACGGGATTGAAGAAGGCCGTGCAGCCCGGACGCTTTGAGATAATAAGGGGAGAGCCTGCCATAATACTAGACGGTGCCCATAACGAGGCGGGAGCCGAGGCTTTACAGGAGACCATGAAAGACCTTTTCCATGATAAGAAGGTTCTTCTTGTGACAGGAATACTGAGAGACAAACAGGTAGAGAGGATTTTGGACCACCTGCTGAAGATAACAAGGGATGTAGTTGCAACGGAGCCGGACAATCCGAGGAAGCTTACCAAGGAGGAGCTGGCACAGTGCATTGCAGATAGAGGAATAAAGGTAAGAGCGGTTATAGAGTCTGAAAAATGCGCAGAGCTTGTGAGAAACAGCACGGATTATGATGTTGTTCTGGTTGCAGGCTCCCTGTATTTGGTAGGAGAGATAAGGAGGGCTTTGAGGGATGGAAAAGAAGAAAAACAAGATATTGCTTTATTATAATGCTTATTCCGGAAGCGGTGTTTTTAAGAACAATCTTGACCGTATCGTGGAGCGATGCCAGCGGGCGGGCTATCAGGTAGTGCCTGTGAGAGCTGCGAAGGGAAGAATTATAAGCAAGGTCCTTGAGGACATAGACCAGACGGAGTTCAGCAGAATAATTGCCGCCGGAGGGGACGGGACTATCAACCTTTGTGTAAACGCAATGGTAAAGAACGATATCAATCTGCCTTTGGCAATACTGCCGGCAGGGACAGCCAATGACTTCGCATACTATTTCGAGCTGCCCTCGGACATGGAGCTGCTACTGGATGTAGCACTGGGTGAAAAGTCTACAAAGGTGGATGTGGGAGTAGTGAACAACAGGAACTTTATAAACGTTGCTGCTATGGGCGCCCTCATTGACGTGAGCCAGAAGACGGACCCGACCTTGAAGAACGCTATAGGTGTTCTGGCATATTACCTCAAGGCACTGACGGAAATTCCTCAGATAAGAGCTTTGCCGGTTAAGCTGATAACACCGGAAAAGACCTATGAGGGGGAAGTATATTTCATGGTGGTAATGAACGGAGAATCGGCGGGAGGTTTCAGGAAGCTGTCGCCTCAGTCCTCGATGAACGACGGGCTGTTAGATGTTATCGCTTTTAAGAAGATGCCTATGGTCGAGCTGGCACCACTGCTCTTTGAGGTGGTTAACGGCAGACATCCTAACAACAGAAATGTGCTGTGCTTTCAGACGGAGTCTATGACCATTGAATCACCGGAGGACATCAGCACCGATATAGACGGCGAGCACGGAGAGAAGCTGCCGCTGCATTTCAGCGTGCTCCACGAAAGATTGGAGGTATTTGTATCAGGAGATACATGGCATTATGATTAATTTTAAAATTAGTGAAACTACGGATTATGAAAAGCTGGTACCGTTTTTTATAGAGAACCAACTGGAATTCAGCGAAGATGAGCCGGTGCCTACGGATATCGTCAAGTGCTGGGAGATAACTGAGGGAGACGGCCGGGAATATGTCAAGCTTATTGGTGGTTTTGTGCTGGCCAAACGCGAGGGCGAGTTTATTGTAGACGGTATTGCAATAGACCCGAAGTACAGGAAGTATAAGCTGGGGAAGGCTTTGCTGGAGCGGGGAATCGAAGAGACTCTCAAGCAAGGAGGCGAGCGTATATACCTTGTGGCAAGGGCACCCGAGTTCTTTAAAAAGCAGGGCTTTGTTACCGTGGAAAGAAAGGATGCTCCAAACTTCTTCGAGTGCCTCACCTGTCCTCAGTACGGGGTAGACTGTCATCCCGAGGTAATGCTGCTGGAGCTTTAGGGTGTGTCGTTGAAAATCGAATAAAGTGAGTATAAAACCCTCTTGCAGGTGCATATCTTTTAATAGTATGTACCTTAAGGGGGATTTTTTATGGAAAATATATTGCAGAGCAATGATGTTAGCCTTGCAGGCCGCGTGCTTACAGGACCATTGTTTAACCATAAGACCTATGGTGAGGCTTTTTATGCAATCACCCTGGGAATATTCAGAAGGAGCGGATACGAGGACAAGATCAAGCTCCTAATATCGGAAAGGCTTCTAGGGGGGAGGTCTCCCAGAGAAGGCGAGCTTTTGGAAGTGAGAGGGCAGGTGCGAACCTATAACAAAGAAAAGGAAGGGCGCAACAAGCTGGAAATCACGGTTTTTGTCCATGAAATGAGCTATTGCAGAAGAGAAGGCTTCACCTATGAAAACATTGTATGCCTTGAAGGATTCATCTGCAAAGAACCTATACACCGTACGTCGCCCTTGGGACGCGAGATTTGCGACATGATGATTGCGGTGAATAGGCTTTACAACAAATCAGACTACATACCATCCATCGCCTGGGGCAGAAATGCCACCTTTGCCGGGAGTCTTTCCGTCGGTGATAAGGTAGCCGTGGAAGGCCGCCTCCAAAGCCGTGAATACCGCAAATATACGGAAGAAGGCCAAATGACGGTGAAGACAGCCTATGAAGTATCAGTGGGGAGGGTTGAGAGGTTGCAAACGTAAAAGAAATGTTGTAAAATGAACACCTAGATTAAATTCGAAAGATAAATTCATGAAGAAACAGAGAAAAGGCATAGCTTTTAATGTGAGCATGCTTTACATTATGAATATTGCTAAGTTGATTTTTCCACTGATAACTTTACCTTATTTAACGAGGGTGCTGTCAGTGGATTGTTATGGTGTGGTTTCATACGTTAAAGCAACTATGGTATATGCTCAGCTTATAGTGGACTTTGGGTTTATGCTTTCCGGAGTAAAAGCCATTACGGAGGCTAGGGAAAGTCTAACTAAAATTGGTCAAATAACCGGGAACATTATTGCGGCTAAAGGGACATTGTCCTTGGCTGCTTTTGCTGTCATTATTACAGCGGCCTTTTTTATAGAAATACTAAGGGAAAATATGCTATATACTATATTGGCGTTTATTCCTATAGCCTTATCTACATTTTTGCTGGAGTTTCTGTTTAGAGGCATGGAACTTATGCATATAATTACAATTAGGTATGTCATTATGAAGACTATATCTGTAGGGCTTACCCTTGTACTTGTGAGAGGTAATGAAGATATATTGTGGATTCCTATACTGGATATATTAAGTTCTTTAGTGGCAATTATACTTACATTGATTGAAGTGAAGAGGCTGGGAATCAAGATAAGCTTTGTCAATTCGGTAAAAAGTGGATGGCAATCATTAAAGATATCAAGTGTGTATTTTGTTTCTGAAGCAGCTACTACAGTATTTGGTGCTCTCAACACTATTCTTGTGGGGATTTTTATGGACAGAGTTGATGTGGCATATTGGGCTGTTTGTTTACAGCTAGTTTCGGCAGTAAGGGCAATGTATACTCCTATCAATAACGGTATCTACCCACAAATGATTAAAACTAAAGACATCAATGTTATTAAAAAAGTGATTAAGATATTCCTGCCTATAGTTATAGGAGGTTGCATAATCGTTATGGTTTTTGCCGAGCCTATCTTGTCTATAGCAGGAGGGGTAAAATACGCAGCGGCAGCACCAGTAATGCGGTGTCTTGTTCCTGTATTATTGTTTAGCTTCCCTGCTATGCTGTTTGGCTGGCCTACTCTTGGAGCCTTGGGTAAGGCAAAGGAAACCACAAAGACAACATTGGGAGCTGCAATAGTTCAAATAACGGGCTTAGTTATTTTAGGTTTAACCGATAATTTTACGATTTTGTTGGTAGCCTTGATGAAGAGTTTTACAGAAGTATGCCTTATGAGCTTTAGGTTAGGGTATTGTTGGAAATTCAAAGATGAATTTAATCACATAGACAACGAGGAAGGTAAGTAGTATGGAGTGGTTGCAGAGATTTTATATGTTGGTATTAAATCCGATATTTATAGTCACGGGGAGGATAAATGAAAAACATAGAAATGTGGTTATTTTTATTTGTATGTTTCTTATCATGTCTCAAATTTTTCTTTATACAACTTATGAAAAATATGGTATACCTTTTGGCTATGCTAAATTATTCATCGTTAATACAGTGTTATTGATGATAGCAATAATGTTTAGTGTGAAAGCTCCTTTATGTGTAGTCAAATGGAATAAGGCAATATATATGCCTTGGTTTATATTTGCACTATTAGTTGCTGCAACGGGCATTCATCATAATGTTACAGGAGCGTTTCTGTTCTTTGCAGGACTCATGGTTATCATATATCCATGTTTGTTTTTTGTGTGGAACAATCGTAAGGATTATATGACCCTTTTTAATATTTGCAGCGAATCAATCATTACAATGACTGTAATATATTTTGTAATATGTTTAGTGACATCACCTTATCAAGGAGCAGAAGCATATTTTGGGATTTCGGTAAATCCTAATTCAGTAGGGGTTTTGGGAGTAGCTGGAGTTATATCATCATTACAGCTTATGTGCACTGAAAAAAAACGGTTGTGGGTATATTGTGTTGTATTTGGTATGTCATGTACTATGATATATTTATCTGCCTCAAGAGCTAGTGTCATTGCTGGATTTTGTTCTTTTGTTGTCTTTGCAATTTGTTGTTTTAGGGGGCTTGATAAGGAAAAACCAGAGATAATTAGAAAGACAATAATGTTTGCTGTTGTCATTATAGTTGTGTTGATTTCGATAGTAGGATATAAGTATGTATTAGTGAATGTGACTCCCCAAATCAGTAGTGCTATTGTTGCGAAATCCGTTGATAAACAACTTGACGATAAGATGGTTACAGACGTCAAAGGGAGTTCATATTTGATAGATAAATTCCAAAAAGGCGATGATGTAAATACATTTTCATCAGGAAGAATTACAATTTGGAAAGAGTATATAAGCAAATTAAATATTATTGGTAATGAACGTGGTAATGATGGACTATATATTCCGTCTTCTGGTATAAAAATGGCAGCACACAATACATATTTAGAGATTGCATACCGCAGTGGTATATTTGCTGGGTTGTTATACGGGTGGATAGCAATATATTCTGCCGTATATACTTTTAGATTTTTGTTTGGGAAGAAGCTCTTTGATATTAAATTGTCGTTAATACCAATGGCGGTTATGGCCTTTGGAGTTTTGTCAAATTTAGAAAGGGCAATTTATCCGGTTGAGAAAGTGCATATATTTTTGTTTTTCATAGCCTTGGCTCCGATGTTTGTGAGCCAATTGAAATATAAAGAAAAACTCGACTAGGGGAGAGTTTTTTTATGTCTAAATATAAAGTTCACCATATCTTCAGTTTCATGGTTGCTACTCATATATACGTATTTATTGAGAAAGGCATCCAGCTTTTCGTAATCATATATACCAGAGGATATGGAATCTACAAGGGAATTGGCATCATTGCAAATAGGCCCCGGAACCTCTGACTTATAATCCATATAGATATCACGGGTTGACATATATTCGTTGTAGTCGTAAGCGTACAAATATATGGGCTTCTTTAATACAGCGGCTTCATACATGATGCAGGAATAATCACTGATTACAATGTCAGCTATGAACAACATTTCAAAGGAGGAAAACGTCGTATCTACTATTGCCAATGAACTGTCAAGCTTACCTAAATCACTTAAAGGGTGGGCTTTTATTATTAGATTATAATTATCATAGTCAAAAGAGTGGCACAGATTGGCAACGGCTTCCAAGAAAGCATTATCGCCGACCTTTCTAAAGGTTGGAACGTACACTACGTTTTTTTTGTCTTTAAGCTCAGGGTAATGTAAAAGTATTTCGGCCCTGGCTTTTTCACTGTATTCATAACTTTTCAATGCTTCTACTCGTGGCAGGGGCATGGTAACTATTTTATCCTCAGAATAATTAAAGCCTTCGGCCAAATGAGAATGATAGCCATCTCCTGCAGCCAGAATGTAATCGTAATTGGCATGCATTTTCATCAAATGAGCAATCTTTGAAGAGTTGCCTTCAGGCTTATCCAGAATGCTGTAGGCAAATTTTTTCATGGTGCCTATTGAATGCCACATTTGTATTATAAAAAGGGTTTTGCGGTGATTGAGAATGCTTGCTAAAATACAGTATGAATCAAGGAGTACAGCCTCTGACGAGGTGAGGTGATACATTTGAGAAAACATATGAAGAACGTAGAAAATTTTGCCAAAAAGGTTATGACCTAGAGTTTTGCAGAGGATTGTAACCTCATAATCAGGATGAAGCTCTTTGATTTTCTCTGCAAGCATGGTAATGTCGAGGGAGGGGCTATCGCTTTGCCTGCTTATTATTGTAATTTTCTTTTTTACGGGAATAAGCTTAAAAAAACAATATATGAAATTCAGCATGGCTTTTCCAATGTTAATTATTATACTCATAAGGTCCTCCCGGTTCAGTAGATTATATCAAGAAACCGTTGTTTTTTCAACATTTTTATGGTATTATTACTTAATATCTCAGTGAGGGAGAAATTTATGCTGACAGAGGTAAAATCATTTGTAATAAATAAAATATATTGGGAAAGAATTTTTTTTAACCTGGTAATAGAGCCTTTTGCTGAATGTGACGGAGAGTACTTTTTGAGAAATTCGGAAGGAAAAGAAATACCACTTTCAGGGAAAAAAGAAGGGGAGTTCTTTCACATATCCATAAATATGGCTTGCGTAGAAAATAGGAGTTTTTTGGAAAACGGCAGATGGTTTATTGTTGCTAAATTAAGGAAAACTGCAGGTGAACTTGAAGAGTATGTATGTCATATTACTTCCAATGAAGCATATAAGCTAGACGATTATTCCAGGATATTCAGGTATGCAGAAGAACAAATGGCATATACTGTTTCCTTTGGTGTTTTGTCAGAAGATGAGAAAGCTTTAATTTTTTACATTGACAGCAATTTTATGATTGAAAATAAAAAGTGGAAGAGGCGCAGATATGTTAAAGAAGTGAGAAGCTTTCAGGATAAATTTAAGCGTTTTTTCATGCTTGCTTCGATTTTGTTGATAAGAGCATATTATTATGCGCTGTATTTTGCAATCCCCAAAAGGGGAAATCATATTTTAATCATGAGTGAAACTAAAGACGCTCTTTGGGGGAACCTCAAATATATAGATGACAGGCTAAAGGGGAGGGGACTTGACCAAGTATTTAAAATAGAGTATTCATATAGAAGTACAGCGGGAAGGCATCAGAGCTTTAAAGATATCTTCAGCTGGATGAAAGTAGTGACAAAAATAGCAGCGCAGGACTATATATTTATAGATGATTACGCTCCTGTTTTTGGCTTTTTTAATTTAGGGAAAAAAACCAGGCTTATTCAAGTGTGGCATGCAGGAGAAGGATTTAAATCAGTAGGATACAGCCGTTTTGGAAAGGACGGTAGTCCTTTCCCTCAAGGGTCTTGTCATAAGCAGTATACTCATGTTATTACAGGTTCTGAGCATCTGATAGACGTTTTCAGGGAAGTTTTCGCCATAGAAAGTGAGGCTTTTTATCCTGTGGGAATGCCAAGGCTTGATGGTTTTTTAGACCAGGTATATATATCGGATTTTAAGGACGGATTTTACAAAGAATACCCGTATCTTAGGGAGAAAAAAATTATTTTATTTGCTCCAACCTATCGCGGTGCCGAGCAGAAGCTAGCCTACTACGATTACGATAAGATAGATTTAAAGAGAATATATGACTTTTGCAAGAAAGAAAATTATGCTTTTCTCATAAAGATGCATCCTTTTGTAAAGGAGCTTATAATGATACCGGAGGAATACAGAGATTCTATATATGAGTTTTCCCAGTATTCAAATATTAATGACTTATACTATGTTACCGATATTCTTATTACCGATTATTCTTCTAATTATTTTGAATACGCCTTGCTTGAGAGACCTGTTCTTTTTTACACATACGACAGAGAAATTTATGAGCTTACAAGAGGCGTTCATCGAAGTATAAAGGATAATGCTCCGGGCAAGGTATGCGATACATTTATCCAATTAATGGAAAGCTTGGAAAACGGAGATTTTGAGGAAGAAAAAATCAAACAATTTGTTATAGATAATTTTGGAGGCTATAAAGGCAATGCATCAGATAGAGTTATTGATGACATCCTTTTGAAGGGAGAACTAGTAAATGAGTAAAAATATAGCCATAATATTTGCCGGCGGCAGCGGTCAAAGAATGGGCTCAGGCATACCAAAACAGTTTATTGAAGTTGCAGGGAAACCCATAATCATTCACACTTTGGAACTGTTTGAAGAACATCCTCTTATCGATGGGATTTATATTGCCTGCAAAGAAGACTATATTCCCAAATTGGAGAGATTGGTCAAGATGTTTATGATTACTAAGGTAAAAAAAATAGTTTCAGGGGGCGTGACAGGTCAGGATTCCATATACAGAGTATTATCTGCTGCTTACAATGAAGAAGGCGGAGATAACATAGTATTGATTCACGATGGGGTCAGACCTTGCGTTACTTCCGAAACCATAGATGGAAACATAAAAACGGCAAAAGAAAAAGGCTCTGCAGTAACCTGTAATAAGTTTTTTGAAACGCCTATAACAAGTCGTGAAGGCGATATTGTGGATGAATCCCTTGACAGGAAAAGATTTTACACTGCTCAGGCGCCTCAGACATTTTTGCTGAAAGATGTAATTGAAGCACATAGGAAGACTAGAGAAAAAGATAAGAACTATGAGGGTATAATCGATACGTGCACATTGATGAGAAGCCAAGGCAAGGAAGTGTACATGGTAGAGGGCAACAGGGGAAATATCAAGGTCACTACACCGGAAGACCTCTACGTGTTCAGAGGGATGCTTGAGTATAAAGAAAATCAGCAGGCTCTTGGATTATCGGAAAAGGATATATTGAAAACCCTGCAAAAATAGGAGATGAATAGATGAGGAATATTTTACTTGAGGATGCTAAGCAGGCTATAGAACAGAATATCAAGTGGGATAAACTTAGGAAGGCAACGGTACTCGTTACAGGAGCAGCAGGCATGATGGGCAGCTATATTACGAGAACATTATTACAGCTTGAAGCCGAAAACCAATGGGGAATAGAGGTATACGTGCTCGTCAGGCATCCTGAGAAGCTTCCGGGCGATATAAGAGAAAAAGTCACTATAATAAATCAGAGTGTTGACGAGCCCATAAAAACCGATGTAAGCTTTGACTATATAATACACACGGCGGGCCCTGCCAGTCCTTTGATTATGAAGGACAACCCCGTCGAAACAATAGCTGCTAATGTTCTTGGGACATATTATACACTGGAGCTTGCGAGAAAAAGCCAAGCCAAAGGATATCTCTTTATTTCCTCAAGAGAAATTTACGGACAGCCTTACAGCGGTCAAAAGGAGTTTACAGAGGATGTTTATGGCTTTGTAGACCCGCTGTCTGCCAGGTCATGTTATCCTGAGGGAAAAAAAGCAGCAGAGACTATGTGCGTGTCTTTTGCACAGGAATATGGTCTTGATGTGAAGATTGCCAGGCTTGCGCATACATATGGACCGGGAATGTCAATAGACGATGGTAGAGTTCAGGCGGACTTTTTGAGAGACGTTGTCAATAATAGGGACATTGTAATGAAAAGCGAAGGCAGGCCGATCAGAACATACACCTATGTAAGCGATGCAGTGGCGGCAATATTCTATATATTGCTAAATTCAGATGATATAGCCTATAATATTTCCAGCCCTGAGTCTACAGTGTCTATAAGAGAGCTGGCAGAAACACTTGTTGATGCCTATAAGGATAGAAATATAAAGCTGGTGATTGACATGCCAAACACTACCGGCAATACGGGAGCGGCACCATTTACACTGGGAATACTTAACAGCCAAAAACTTAGAGAGCTGGGATGGAAGCCGAGGTACTCGTTGCAAGAAGGACTTATGAGGACAGTTAAGTATCTGGAAGGAGCGGAGAATAGATGATAGTGCAAAAAATATATTTACCAATACTTAATTTCATATATAAATTTACAGGTAGGCTCAATGAGAAAGTGAGGAATGTCCTCATGGTTGTTTGTCTAGCTATAGAAATTATTTCCACATATGTATATCAAATTGATGAATTTCTGGGATTTATTTGTCCGGCCATGATTAATACTTTAGTCGGCATAGCGGCTTTCGGAGGCATGATGATATTCAGCATAAACGGCGAAATGAAGCCGATAGGAATCAGAAGAATTATACTATACCCTATGATGCTATGCGGGGTAATAGTATTTATCTCGGGAATTCATCATTATATAGGGTATAGCTATATGTGCCTTGGTTTATTTATGGCCTTTGTTATGCCGGCATACATATTGATATGGGGGAACAGAAAGGACTTTGATTCACTCTTTAAACCTATTGCTTTTATTTCCGTAGCTTTATTTGTAATTTATTTCGTAGCCAATTGCATAGCGGCCCCCATGACGAATCCGGAATGCTTTGTAGGAGGACGATATTCAGGGTTGGCATCAGACCCAAACGGTATAGCTAAGACAGCAGTGGTATCTTGTTTGTGTGCCATATATATACTGTACACTGCTAAAAGCAAATGGAAATACACCATGGTGCCAATCATTTCTATGTCCATTGCTATGACCATATTGACGGTATCACGGGCAAATTTATTGGCGCTTATAATCGTTATAGTTTTTTCCGTCATTTTCCTTTTGAAAAAAATATTGATTAATAAAGATAATAAATTACATGAGATAATAGCATTGGTGTGCATGATAGCGATAGTAGCAATGCTTGTCCCTGTCTTTTCTAAATGTTTTGAGCTAAAACAGTATAATGCTAGTGCGGAGGCAACGGTGGAACAGAATGCTCCTGTTGATGTTGAAGAACGAATACTAATTTCCAAAGGGCAAGATGGAAAGGCCGATTATAACGCGTTATCTTCAGGCAGAATAGGTATATGGAAATATTGCTTAGACAATGTCTCTATTTTTGGCAATAACGTTGAGAATGGTGTGGTTTTGAAAAAAGACATAGGGAAGATAGAGATTACCCAAGACCATACACATAATACGACAATTGAATTGCTTCATAGGTCAGGAGTATTTGCAGGGCTAACCTTCTTTATTTTAGAGTTCGCCTGTGCAGTCTGGGTGATTTCTAGAGTACTTGTGATGAGAAAAAATAAACCTTACGAAGTTTTTGCTGTTTTATCAATAACAGCCTTTGGAATTGCGTCACTATTTGATATAGTAGTACTGCCCTTTGCTAAAATAACTGTGCTTTTATTTTACATTTGTTTAGCGGCTATTGCTATGAAGGAAAAATTAGGTGCAAGTGAATAGTTTGATTGATAATAAACTGTTGAAATTCGGGACAGTAGGAGTCGTTAATACCATTGTTGGCACGGCCATAATGTTTGGCCTATACAATGTCTTTGAGTGTTCCTACTGGTTTTCTTCAGCGGCCAATTATTTTCTCACCAGCATTCTAAGCTATGTTTTAAACAAGAACTTCACCTTTAATCATAGCGGAGAGATAGTAAAGAGTGGATTTAGATTTGCCATAAATATAGGTATTAGCTACGCCTTTGCATATGGCATGGCTAAGCCATTTGCCATATGGATATTAGCCAGCGGCTCACAATCAATGCAAGAAAATATAGCAATGCTTGTAGGTATGGTCATTTTCACGGGATTGAATTATATAGGACAAAGATTATTTGTATTTAAGGGGGAGTCAGCTTTGACATATCAAGAGAATTATGAAAAATGGGCGCACAGCGCATTCTTAAATCAACACGAGAGAAAAGCACTTGCCGACATGGCTGAAGATGAACGAAAAGATGCTTTTTATAAAAATCTCGAATTTGGCACGGCAGGCATGCGGGGGGTGATGAGCCTTGGAACAAATCGTATAAACATATATACTATAAGGCTTGCCGCAAAGGGGCTATCTAAAATCCTTAAAAAAGGAGATTCTGTAGCCATTGCCTATGATACAAGAAACCATTCAAAGGAATACGCTTATGAAGTGGCCAGAGTGCTTGCGTACGATGGAATAAAATCACATATCTTTGATGACTATTCTCCTGTCCCCCTTCTTTCTTTTGCTGTAAGAGAATTAAAATGTGATGCAGGTGTAGTCATTACTGCCAGTCACAACACTAAGGAATACAACGGTTTTAAGGTATACGACAATACAGGATGCCAAATGACTGAGAAATTGACTAAATGCATAGCCGATAATATGGACAAGATAAAAAGTGCTTTTGCCATACCTGTGACATCAATAAAAGATAAAAACATTGCATTGATAGGTAAGGAGATTGGAGATGCCTTTATTTGGAATACAATAAGAGCAGGAATTGCTTTAGAAAAATTAACCAAGGAGAAGTTAACCGTAGTATACACTCCGATACATGGTAGTGGGTTTTATTATGTTCAAGAGCTTTTAAGATATGATGGATTTAATAATATCAGCATTGTAGAGTCTCAGGCAAACTTTGACGGGAATTTTTCTACCGTAAAAAAGCCAAATCCTGAGGATAAAGAGGCGCTTGCATTGGCAGCTGAATTAGCTATGAAAAAAAAGGCCGACATAGTAATCGGCACTGACCCTGATTGTGACAGGATTGGAGCAGCAGTGATGCACAGGGGCGAGATGGTATACATTTCTGGGAATCAAGTAGGAGCACTGCTTATTGATTTTATTGCCAAGGTTAAACCCTCTAAGGGAAAGAAGCTCATTACAACCATAGTAACCGGGGAAATGGGCCCTATTATAGCAGAAAGCTATGGCATAGAGGTAATAAGGACATTAACCGGCTTTAAATATATTGGAAGCATTATGAATGAAATCGATGAAAAAACCTTCTTTATGGGATACGAGGAAAGCTATGGGTATCTTGCAGGGACACATGCCAGAGATAAGGACGGGGTTTCCGCTGCACTTCTTATATGTCAGATTGCCGCCTATTATAAGGAAAAGGGTAAAACCCTTATTGATGCTTTAAACGGATTATATGAAAAATACGGATACTGGATAGATGACCAGGAATCCTTTACATTTCAAGGACAGGTTGGTGAAGATAAGATCAAGAGGATAATGTCAGAATTAAGAGCAAAAAATGGTAAAGCTTTCTGCAATGCAGGGAATATTATAGAGACACTTGATTATAGACGGGGTATAAATGATTTGCCTGAAGCAAACGTTCTTAAATATGTATTTACAAATAAATCATGGGTAGCCATAAGACCATCGGGAACGGAGCCAAAGATAAAATTTTACTACTGCATAAACGGAGAAGATAAACAATCTGCCTTTGATATGTTAAAATCTATCAAGACAAGTGTAGAAACAGTGATAAATGTTGATTAAATGCCAATATATTGATATAATAATCTGTGGTTTGAAAGGAGCATGTAATGGACAACGACAGATATAACAGAAGTCGCAGAGATTCAAATCGTAGTGAGGAACAGCGTGCCAGGGAGCAGGCTTATCAGGAATATCTGCGATTGAGAGAAAGCAGACCTGGCAGAGGTAATTACATAAAAGACGATACTTTATATGGTGAATATATTTCAAGTAAAAGCCGTGTTCAAAGACGTGAAGAAGCAGATTATAAACAGCGGATGGAGGCTTACTCAAGTCAGCGTAAAGTCCGCAGCAATTCACCTCAGCAGGAGCGTGAGGAATACTTGAAGTCACGTTCTGAACCGTCACGTCAGAAGATAGCCAGGCAGGGTAGGAAGAATAGGGCCGACAAGGGTATCATAGACGAGGACAAGCCTGTATCAGGCAGAAAAGTTAAAAAGAAAAAATCCGGGGGAGGATCCGGAGGCAGAGGAAGGAAAAAAGGTAAGGGTCTTAAAATCGCTCTTATCGTTGTCCTTGCCCTGGTTTTAGTAATAGGCGGGACCATAGCTGCCGGTCTTACCGTGGTAAAGAATACCCTCGATAACGTAGGAAGAATAGAGCTGGACCCAGACCTTATCGGTATCGACCCTAATGTGGACGAGCAGCTTAAAGGCTATAGGAATATCGCTCTCCTTGGAATAGATGCAAGAGATATGAGTAGTGATGAAGGTGTCAGAAGTGATGCTATGATAATCGCCAGCATAAACAAGGAAACGGGAGAAATCAAGATGTTTTCCGTTTACAGAGATACTATGCTTGACTTAGGAGATGATGTAGGTCTTGATAAGGCCACCCATGCATATTATTACGGAGGACCTACCAAGGCTCTTTATACACTCAATAAGAATCTGGATTTGAATATCAAGGAAGTCGTGGTGGTAAACTGGAAATCAGTAGCAGATACTGTAGATGCACTGGGAGGTCTTGACATAGAAATTCAGGAATCTGAGATAGAAGAGATGAATAAGTATATAATGGACACGTACTATAACATAGGCGGTTCCAATGCCTTGATTGAATCTGCGGGAATGCAGACTTTAAACGGCAATCAGGCGGTAACCTATGCTAGAATAAGAAAGGATGCCACTACGGGTGACTACAGACGTAATGAGAGAATGAAGATAGTAGTTCAGGCGGCATTTGAAAAGGCTAAGACAATGAAGGTGGGGAGCCTGAAAAGAATATCCAATAAGATATTACCTGAAATCAAGACGAATATGTCATCCATGGATATGATGGGAATGGTGCTTAAGCTCAATTCCTACTCCATGACCGACAGCGTAGGCTGGCCATATGATGTAGGCAACTATTCCGGTGATGCTTGGTATGGGCCACCTGTAACACTGAGCACTAACGTAACCAAGCTCCATGAGCAGTTCTTCGCTCAGGAGGGCTACACACCAACACAGAGAGTTCTTGACATAAGCGAAGACATATCCTATGAGACAGGATTATATTAAGTACGGAAGGAATTTGCCTATGGGTAATAAAAAATCAGTTTTAGTTCTTTTCGGGGGTGTATCCTCGGAGCATGAGGTGTCCAGAACCTCTGCAGCCTCAGTGTTGGAGCATATGGACAAAAATAAGTATGAAATAAGTACCATAGGAATTACAAAGGAGGGGAACTGGTTCTTAACAGGTTCCCCTGTTCTTCGTATCTTAGATGGCACCTGGGAAGAAGATAAAACAAATAAGCCTGTTGCTATATCGCCCTTTGGCGATGATGGAGAGCTTCTTGTAAAGGAAGGAAAGGACACTTACGGCAAATTAAAGGTAGATGTGGTTTTTCCTATTCTTCATGGTAAGAACGGAGAAGATGGCACTATGCAGGGTCTTTTGCAGATTGCGGGTCTGCCCTTCGTAGGCTCTGATGCAGCATCATCTGCGGCTTCTATGGATAAGGCGTTAACAAAAGCCATGGTTGAGCAGACAAAGGCTGCCTGTCAGGCTAAGTGCTACGTATGCCAGGATAAAAAAGAAGCAGACGAAAAGGAGATAATAGGATTTTTTCAAAATAAATTTCCATTGTTCGTTAAGCCTGCCAATGCAGGATCATCGGTGGGGATAAGCAAGGTTAAGAGTGCAGCGGGGCTAAAGCCGGCTTTGGAGCTGGCCTTTAGAGAGGACAGCAAGGTGCTGGTTGAAGAAGCCATAGTGGGAAGGGAAATAGAGGTAGCGGTTTTAGGAAACAATAATCCCAAAGCCTCCTGTATTGGTGAAATCTTTGCAGCCAATGAATTTTACGATTACAATGCCAAATACGAGAACAAAGCATCCCTTACAGAAATAGTAAAGGATTTAAGCCCTTCAAAGGAAAAGGAAATAAAGGACACGGCCCTAAAGGTCTATAAGACCATGGGTTGTCGTGGTCTTGCGAGAGTGGACTTTTTTCTTGAGGAGGGCGGAAGGATTATCTTTAATGAGATAAATACACTTCCGGGATTCACAAATATAAGCATGTACCCTAAGCTCTGGGAGGCATCTGCAATTCCATACAGTGAGCTGATAGATAAACTGATAGAACTTGCGTTAGAAAAATAGAGAGGAGAGGACAAATGGCAAAGGAAAAAATTAATTTTGAAGATGAACATGTGAAATTATGTTATAGACATACAACATCTCACATTTTGGCTCAGGCTGTTAAAAGATTGTGGCCGGAGGCCAAGCTGGCAATAGGTCCGGCTATAGAGAACGGATTTTATTA
Source organism: Clostridiales bacterium (assembly GCA_012513435.1). Classification (GTDB taxonomy): domain Bacteria; phylum Bacillota; class Clostridia; order Peptostreptococcales; family Anaerovoracaceae; genus Lentihominibacter. Next base: position 24,635 of record JAAZCE010000010.1, on the reverse strand, counting down.
CGATATAGACATGGAGCATAAGCTCAACGACCAGGATCTTTTGAAGCTTCAGAAGGAAATGAAGAAGGTTATACAGGGGAACTATCCTCTGGAGAGATTTGAGCTGCCGAGAGACGAGGCCATTAAATTCATGGCTGATAAGGGTGAGGATTACAAGGTGGAGCTTATAGAAGACCTTCCTGAAGGAGAGGTTATTTCCTTTTACCAACAGGGAGATTTCGTTGACCTTTGTGCAGGGCCTCATATGGCTAAGACCGGAGATATTAAAGCTGTTAAATTACAAAGCGTTGCAGGGGCCTATTGGCGAGGTGATGTAAAGCGTAAGATGCTACAGAGAGTTTACGGAACATGCTTTCCAACCCAGGCAGAGCTTGATGAATATCTGGCTAGGCTTGAAGAGGCAAAGAAGAGAGACCATCGCAAGATAGGCAAGGAAATGGACCTTTTCGCCCTTTACGAGGAAGGACCGGGATTCCCATTCTTTATGCCTAAGGGAATGGTAATAAGAAATGAACTAGAGGCCTTCTGGAAAAGTGAGCACCAGAAGAGGGGCTACGAGGAAATAAAGACGCCTCTCATTATGAACGAGCAGCTGTGGAGAACATCTGGACATTGGGACCATTACAAGGACAATATGTACTTCACCAAGATAGATGACGAGGATTATGCCATCAAGCCTATGAACTGTCCGGGCTCACTTTTGGTGTACAAGAGAAAGATGTGGTCCTACAGAGAATTCCCTATCAGAATGGGTGAGTTGGGACAGGTCCACAGACACGAGCTTTCAGGAGCACTCCACGGGCTGATGAGAGTAAGGACATTCACTCAGGACGATGCGCATATCTTCATGCTTCCGGAACAGATCAAGGATGAAGTCATAGGAGTTGTAAAGTTTATTGACGATGTATACAAAATGTTCGGCTTTAACTATCACATTGAGCTCAGCACCAGACCGGAGGATTCCATGGGGACCAATGGGGAATGGGAAGCTGCGGAAACAGCTCTTAAGGAAGCCATGGGAAGCATAGGAATCCCTTATGTTGTCAACGAAGGAGACGGAGCATTCTACGGCCCTAAGCTGGACTTTCACCTTGAGGATTCAATAGGCAGGACATGGCAGTGCGGTACTATTCAGCTTGATATGCAGATGCCTCAGAGATTTGACATAACGTATGTTGGGCCTGATGGCGAAAAGCATAGGCCTGTCATGATACACCGTGTGATATTCGGCTCCATTGAAAGATTCATAGGTATACTGATAGAACATTTTGCAGGAAAATTCCCACTTTGGCTGGCGCCGGTACAGGTCAAGCTGCTGACGGTAACAGAGAAATTTGCAGACTATGCCCTTGAAGTGGCAAAACAGTTTGAGGATGCCGGACTTCGAGTGGAAGCGGATATAAGGAACGAAAAGATAGGATACAAGCTGAGAGAAGCCAGAAACGAGAGAACGCCGTACATCTGCGTAATAGGAGAGCGTGAGGTGGAAAACAGAAACCTTACAGTGCGTTCAAGCAAGGCAGGAGAATTAGGTGAGATGACCTCTGATGAACTTCAGGCTAAGCTTCTCAAGGAGATTGCTGATAAGGCTATATAGGTGATAGCAATGAAAAAGGGTTATGGAGTGAAAATACTGGTTGTCGGTGTTCTTTCTCTGAGTTTGGCAGTGTCTGGGCTCTGCACGGGATTTGTCTCGGCGGAGACATCAGAAGAGGAAAAAGATATATCCATTATATTTACCCACGATATGCATTCTCACATGGATGCTGACAAGGCTGAAAAGGATGGAAAAATCGTCGAGGTTGGCGGCTTCGCCAAGCTGAAGACGGCTATGGCAAGGGTGAAGAGTGATTATCCCGGCAGCTTTGTTCTCGATGCAGGGGATTTTGCTATGGGTACTCCTTATCAGACGATATTCTCTCAGGAAGCTTCCGAGATGAAGATGCTCAAATTTATGGGATATGATGCAACGACCCTAGGAAACCATGAGTTTGACTACAGGGCGACAGGCCTTGCCAAAATGCTTAACAGCTCGGCGGATCAGGGAGTGACCCTGCTTTGTGCCAACATAGATTGGAAGAAGACATTAGCGGATTCTGACCTTAAGGAAGACGCACAGGTTTTGAAGAATGCTTGTGAAAGTTATGGGGTAAAGGATTACACTGTGGTGGATCGAGATGGAATATCTATTGCGGTCTTTGGCATTATAGGACTGGAGGCTATTGATTTTGCACCTGAAAGTGGGCTGCTCTTCAAGGATCCTGTGGAAACAGCAGGCAAGGTAGTAAAAGAAATAAAGAAAAATGAAGACGTGGACGCAATAGTATGCCTTTCCCATTCAGGAACTGTTGAGGAGGAAGGTGATGCAATGGAAGAATCGGAGGATTACATATTGGCAGAGAAGGTTCCCGATATCGACGTGATTATCAGCGGCCATTCCCATACGGTCTTAGAGGGCGAAGTGAAGGTGGGGGATACGACAATAGTATCCTGCGGTAGCTACAATGCCAATATGGGTCATGTAGTTATAACGAAAAGAGATGATAAATATAAGGCCAAAGAATATGAAGTGATTGAGCTAGATGAATTCCTCGACAAGAATCAGGCCGTTGAAGCTGAGCTGGATAAATACAGAAAATACGTAGATGAGGATTATTTTAATAACTACGGCTACCAAGCCAACCAAAGCATAGCCAACAACAGCATAGATTTTACATCCATTACAGAATTTAGCCTTCAGCAGGGAGAGGATACCTTGGGAGATTTATTGTCAGATTCCTATAAATACGCTGTAGCTCAAGCTGAAGATGGCGCAATCAAGGGATATGAGGACGGCGGCGTTGCATGGGGCGAGGTGATATCCGATAAAGGTGGAGCTCAAGTAACGGTAGTGCCTTCAGGGGTTGTAAGAAGTAGCTTTTTTAAAGGAGATGTTACAGTCTCCGATGCTTTCAATACATTGTCATTAGGCTATGGTAAGGATGGCAAGCCAGGCTATCCTCTTGTCAGGGTATACCTTACAGGCAAGGAACTTAAGGCTATAGCTGAGGTGGATGCCAGTGTATCTAACTTCATGGGAACGGCAAGACTATATAGCAGTGGGCTCGGATATTCATGGAACCCAAACAGGCTGATACTGAACAGGGCAGTAGATATAAAGTACAATGACGGGGAAAGCATTGAAAAGGTGAAAAATGACAAGCTGTACAGCGTTATCGCCGATTTATATTCCTGTCAGATGCTAGGATCAGTCAAGGCTAAGTCCTTGGGACTTTTGGCAATAGACCCTAAGGATGCAGAAGGCAACCCTATTAGGGATTATGAAGCAAATATAATTTACGATGACAACGGCAACGAGGTCAAGGCATGGTATGCCGCCGCCTCATATATAGATTCCTTTGAGAATGATGAAATTCCCGATTACTACAGCGAAACTCATAACCGCAAGCTAGAGATAGACAGCCTGAACCCAGTGGAGATGCTTAAGCAGCCTAATAAGGTAGCGGCAATAGCTGTGGTAGCTGTGCTGGCGTTGATTTTGATAGTTATTGGGATAGTAATGTTAGTTAGAATGATAAGGCGTAGAAGGAAGGCGACTTCTTGAAACTGACATGTAGTTGTGGTATAATCATCGAGTTATGTTTAAAAGGAATATTTACATGCAATCAAGGATATTGAGAATACTGATTTTAATAATAATAGACGTTCTTACTGTGGCATTTTGTACTGTTTTACCTATGGTATTGAGATTTGGTGTATTTACTGTGGATGTGCAGTATGTGGAGCCTGCGGTAAGGTGCTTTCCTATAGATGCGGTAATAGCTGTAGTTATTCTTGCTGTTTTTAAGCTTTATAATAGAGTATGGTCTTATGCAGGAGTGGACGAGCTAGTCGCAGTATTCAAGGCAAGCATTGCCATGGAGGTGTTATTTGTAGCCTATAGGCAGCTTTTGTTTGTGGACATATTTAGAAGCTATTATGTATTTAACTGGGTGTTTTTGTTTTTAATAATATCAGCATCAAGACTTTCCGTAAGACTTTTCAAACAGTTTAAAAAGAAATATGAAAAGAGCGGTGATAAAAGGAACGTCATGATAATAGGTGCCGGGGCGGCGGCATCACTTCTTATTAAAGAGCTTCAATTTGGCCCGGGAGATTTTAGGATACAGTGCATAATAGACGATAATCCTTCAAAGAAGAAGAAGTATATACATGGCATACCTATAGTAGGTAACAGAGAGCAAATTTTGGAAATGGCCAATAGATATAGAATTGATGAGATAATTATTGCCATACCATCGGCTACTCCGGTTGCCATTAGGGATATAGTGTCCATATGCCAGGAGACCAATGCTAAGGTAAAAAGGCTTCCGGCTATAGCTACAAGCCTCACAGATTCTCTTAGCAGAACGGTTAGAGAAGTAAATTATGAAGATCTCCTTGGAAGAGATGCTGTGGTAATAAGGAATCAGCACCTTGAGGAATTCGTGACCGGAAGAACTATTATGGTTACAGGGGGCGGTGGAACTATTGGATCTGAGCTTTGTAGGCAGATAATGGCCAATCATCCTGGAAGGCTTTTGATAGTAGATATCTATGAAAATGGAGCTTATGAGATACAGATGGAGCTTAATAGATACTATCCCGAAGCGGACATAAGGGTGCTTATTGCATCTGTTCGTGATTATGATAGATTGGAGTGTATATTTGAAAAATACAAGCCTGATGTCATCTATCATGCAGCAGCTCATAAGCATGTTCCTCTTATGGAGTATTCACCTAATGAAGCGGTCAAAAACAACTGTGGCGGAACTCTTAATATGACCAAGTTGGCTGATAAGTACAAGGTGAAACGCTTTGTCCTTATTTCCACGGACAAGGCCGTCAGACCGACCAACGTTATGGGAGCTACAAAGCGAATTTGCGAAATGATAGTACAGACCTATAGTAAGATGTCTAACACAGAATTTGTTGCTGTAAGGTTTGGCAATGTTCTTGGCAGCAATGGTTCTGTGATACCATTGTTTTTGAAGCAGATTGAATCGGGGGGTCCTGTAACTCTTACCCATAGAGAAATCACGAGATTTTTTATGACAGTAAGTGAGGCTGTTTCTCTTGTTCTCCAAGCCGGACTCTTGGCAAAGGGTGGCGAGGTCTTTGTTCTAGATATGGGGCAGCCTGTTAAAATATATGATCTAGCGGTCAACTTGATAAAAATGAAGGGCTATGTCCCTGAGAAGGATATTAAAATAGACGTAGTTGGTCTGCGGCCGGGGGAAAAGCTCTATGAGGAGCTTCTTATGTCTGAAGAAGGGCTAGAAAGCACAAGTAATGATTTGATATATATAGGGCAGCCTATTGACATGGATTCGGGAATTTTTATGGAGCAGCTCAATGCACTGATTAAAGCTTCCGAAGAAAATGGAAATGAAATCAAGCAGGAAATTAAGAAAATTTGTGACACCTACAAGCCACAGTAAAGGAGACTGTATTTTGAATAAAGAGCTAATTCCCTTTTCTCCTCCTGACATTACTGAAAATGAGATAAATTCAGTAGTGGAGACCTTAAGGTCGGGATGGATTACAACGGGGCCGAAGACAAAAGAGTTTGAGAGACAAATAGCGGGATATGTAGGAACTAACAAGGCTGTTTGCTTGAATTCCTCCACCGCTGCTATGGAGATGACATTGAGACTGTTGGGAATAGGGCAGGGAGATGAGGTGATTGTCCCTGCGTATACCTACACAGCAAGCTGTAGCGTAATATATCACGTGGGAGCCACTCCTGTAATGGTTGATATACAAAGAGATTGTCCTGAGATGGATTATGACCAATTGAATGATGTTATAACCGAGAGAACGAAGGCAATAATACCTGTAGATTTGGCAGGGATAATATGTGATTACGATAGACTTTATCAGGTGTTAGAGATTAACAAGGATAAATTCATTTCCAATGAAGGCAATAAAATACAAAGAAAATTTGACAGACCTATAGTTATGGCAGATTCTGCTCATGGCTTCGGAGCAATGAGAGATGATAAAAAGTCAGGAAGATTTGCAGACTTTACATGCTTCTCATTTCATGCAGTGAAAAACCTTACTACTGCAGAGGGTGGAGCAGCAACCTGGAGGTCAATATACGGGATAGATGATGATTGGATATATCAGGAATATATGAATCTGTCTCTTCATGGACAGACCAAGGATGCTCTGAATAAGACTCAAGTAGGCTCATGGGAATACGATATTGTATCACCTGCCTACAAGTGCAACATGACAGATATTCAGGCTAGTATGGGGTTGGAACAGCTAAAAAGATATCAAGGGATGTTGTCTAATAGGCATGATATTATAGATAAATATGACAGGGCATTTAAGACACATAATGTGCTGCTGCTGAATCATGAAGATATCAACCACTGTTCAAGCGGGCATTTGTACTTCATAAGACCAAAGGATGTAAATGAGAAAACACGAAATGATATGATTAATAGATTGGCAGAGCTTGGGGTGTCAGCTAATGTCCATTATAAACCCTTACCAATGCTTACGGCATATCGCAATGGAGGCTTTGATATTAAGGACTATCCCAATGCCTTTGATTACTATAGCAATGAGATTACGCTGCCTCTATACAGCAAGCTTACCGATAATCAGGTTGAGTATATTATAGATGTTGTAAAAAAAGTATTTAAGGAATATGGAATATGATGCTTGTTTCGTGGGATAAACTTCCTCAGGAAATGAAAAGCGAAGAAGTTAAGGCTTATTATGATATTTTGCTGAATAAGAAGGCTTCGCTACTGTTTAAACGGATATTTGATATAGTAGTATCAATATTGATGATAGTATTGTTATCATGGTTATTTATTGTTTTAGCTATAGCAATAAAAATAGATTCAAGAGGTCCTGTTTTTTATAGACAGGAAAGAATAACTTCAGCAAATAAGCCTTTTAGAATTTTCAAATTCAGAACTATGGTAGATAACGCAGATAGAATGGGATCCCTTGTGACTGTGGGCAAAGATAATAGAGTTACCAGAGTTGGAGCAAAGATTAGAAAATGCAGGCTTGATGAAATACCTCAGTTGTTCAATGTACTTAAAGGTGAGATGACATTCGTGGGCACAAGACCGGAGGTTAAAAAATACGTTGATAAATATAGCAATCAGATGCTGGCAACACTACTGCTTCCTGCGGGAATTACGTCTTTAGCCAGTATAAATTTTAAAGATGAAGATGGTATCCTTTTGAATTACTCAAAGAGTGGAGTAGAGGTAGACGAGGCGTATATCAAGCATGTATTACCAAAGAAAATGGAGTACAATCTGAAATACATGAAGGATTTTAATTTTTGCGCAGACATAAAATTAATGATTCAAACGGTAGTGAGTGTGCTAAAATGAGGAAGGCAAATTAAAAATGAATATTTTAATAATAAATCATTATGCAGGCTCTCCCGAAATGGGAATGGAGTTCAGACCCTATTATTTTGCCAGAGAATGGATAAAATCGGGACATAAAGTTGATATTATAGCAGGAGATTATTCCCATTTACGTAGGATAAATCCGGAAGTAAGAAGGGATTTTCAAGAAGAGTTAATAGATGATATTCATTACCATTGGATAAGAACAGGACCTTATGAAGGCAACGGAGTAAAGAGGGCTGTAACTATGGCAAGGTTTGTAAGCAAGCTGTGGTTGTATACGGATAAGATAATAAAAGAAATTGCCCCGGATGTAATAATATGTTCTTCTACATATCCCATTGATACATATGTAGGACAAAGAATAAGAAAGAAATCCAAGAAAAGAGTTAAGCTTATACATGAAGTGCACGATATGTGGCCTATAAGTCCTATGGAAATCGGGGGAATGTCAAAGCACAACCCATTTATCATAGTTATGCAGATGGCGGAGAATTCATTCTGCAAGAATTCTGACGTTATTGCTTCACTGCTTCCTGCTGCAAAAGAGTATTTTACAGAGCATGGAATGGCACCCAAAAAGTTCATTCATATCCCCAATGGAGTAGTATTGGAGGAATGGAAAACTCCGGAGGAAATACCAAAAGAGGTAAAGGATTACTTGGAATTTAATAGAAACAATGGAATGTTCAATCTATGCTTTTTTGGGAGTATAAATGCAACATATAACATTGATGTTTTGATAGATGCCATAATTGCCCGAAATAAAGATGATATAAGAGTTGTTTTTATCGGAAAGGGCACTGACAAAGATGAATTAATAAGAAGAACTCAGGGCCATGAGAGTATGTTTGCTTTTTTTGAGCCTATATCCAAAAAATCCATTCCATCATTATTTGATTATGTAGATGCAAGTTTTGTGGGGGCCAAGAGCCAGAAAATATTCAGATTCGGTATAAGCATGAATAAGCTTTTTGATTCCATGATGGGAGGCAAACCTATATTGTATATGGTGGATGCTCCAAATAACTACATTAAAGAATACAATTGTGGCGTTACGGTAAACGGGAATGCGGAAAACGATTTGATTGATGGACTGAATATATTGATGGAAATATCGTGCGAAGAAAAGAAAAAACTGGGAAACAACGGTCACAATGCTGCTATGAATGTATTTAATTACAGGAGTATAGCTAAAAAATTATTAGATACTATGTAATGTCGGAGGGAGAAATGAAAGAAAATTTATTAAGAAAAATCAAGGATAGAAATGTCAAGGTTGGTGTTGTTGGATTAGGCTATGTAGGTTTACCATTAGCTGTGGAAAAAGCAAAGGCAGGGTTTAAAACCATCGGGTTTGACGTACAGAAAAGCAAAGTAGATATGGTAAATAAAGGGGAAAATTATATAGGTGATGTTGTAGATAAGGACTTAAAGGAAATTGTGTCGGGTGGAATGCTGTCTGCAACTACTGACTTTAGTTTTGTCAAGGATGTAGACTTTATTGCGATATGCGTCCCGACGCCCTTAGATGAGCACCAGCAACCTGATATAAGTTATGTAAAAAATTCAACTATAGAAATATCAAAACATATGACTCGTGGAACTATGGTGGTTCTTGAATCCACAACGTATCCGGGGACTACGGAGGAGTTAATCAAACCCATTATTGAGGAAGGATCGGGACTCAACTGTGGAGAGGATTTTTATCTCGGGTTTTCTCCTGAACGCGTTGACCCGGGCAATGCAGTATATAAAACCAAAAATACTCCCAAGGTCGTAGGGGCTATAGGAAAAGATGCAACAGAGGTTATTTCGGCAATGTATAGAACTGTACTGGACGGGGATGTATATGAGGTATCTTCTCCTGCGGTGGCTGAAATGGAAAAGATATTAGAAAACACTTATAGAAATATTAACATTGGGCTTGTTAATGAACTTGCAATCTTATGTGATAAGATGGGAATAAGTTTGTGGGAGGTTGTAGATGCCGCTAAAACTAAACCATACGGATTTCAAGCATTTTATCCCGGCCCGGGGTTAGGGGGACATTGCATTCCTTTAGATCCTTATTATCTTTCATGGAAAGCTAGAGAATTTGGTTTTCATACTTCAATGATTGAGTCTTCTATGATGATAAACGATAAAATGCCGGAATATTGCGTGGAAAGAGCCAGTAAAATTTTGAATAAACATCAAAAATCACTTAATGGATCAAAGATTTTGGTATTAGGTGTAGCATACAAGCAAGATATTGATGATTACAGAGAGAGCCCAGCGTTACCAGTTATAAATATTTTGAAACACAATGGAGCCTGTGTGGACTTCTATGATCCGTTTATTAAAGAGTATAATGAAAACGGTACTGTTTATAAAGGGCTCGAAAAAGTAGATTGCGAAGAAATTTGCAACTACGATTTGGTGATTATAACATGTGCTCACACAAATATTGATTATGAAATGATTCAAAAGGGTGCCCGGGCAATATTTGACACCAAAAATGTGATGAAGCATATAGACATAAGGAATAACATAGAAGTTTTATAGCGAGGTTATCATGGAGTTTACGTATAATAGTTATGGAAGATTAATAACTTTACTTGGTGATAATGCATATGAGATATCAAATTATAAAAATTTTGAGAACAAGCTAAAACCAGTAATATTAAGACATGATATTGATTGGTCAATAGACAAGGGGTTAAGACTGGCAGAATTTGAAGCTAGTTTGGGAGTGTCTTCTACCTATTTTGTTATGGTTACATCTCCTTTTTACAATATTGCCGAGAGAAATAACATAGAAAAATTGAAAAAAATTGTCAAGCTAAAGCATGAAATAGGCTTGCATTTTGACGAACTTAATTATAGTGAGGATTGTTATAATGCAAACGAAGGTATTGAGGGGTTGGTTCAAAAAGAAGCAACGATACTAGGAACAATTTTAAATACTAAAGTTAGTTCGGTTTCAATGCACAGACCATCAGAGGAAACTCTAAATATGGACTATCAATTTGAAGGCATAATAAATTCATATAGTAAAAAATTCTTTAGAGAGTTTAAATATGTATCAGATAGCAGAGGTAGATGGAGAGAAAACGTATGTGAAATTATTTCATCTAATAAATATAACAGGTTACATATATTGACACATGCCTTTTTATATAGTGTAGAGGGAGAGAATATTAGTGATGCTACAAAGAAATTCATTAATTCGGCAAATAAAGAAAGATATAAAATGGTCGCAGACAATATTACAAATGTTGATGAGCTTGTTACTATTCATGAAGTCCGGTGATGTGTTTTACAAGGCTGATGAAATGCTAGCATATTTTTAGAAAAATTTTACGTATGGATATTGAGACAGAAGATATTGGAGATGAAGGCTAGCTTTGCAATATAGGCGAAAGTGAAGTAAAAAGGAGCAAAAGTGAAAGTATTAACAATAGTAGGGGCGAGGCCACAATTTATTAAATCTGCAGTCGTTTCTAGGCAACTAAGAAAAAACAATGAAGAAATTATTGTACACACAGGGCAACACTATGACTATAATATGTCAGATGTTTTTTTTGATGAACTAAAAATACCAAGACCAGACTATAATTTAGGCATATCTGGTGGAACTCATGGTAAAATGACAGGTGAAATGCTTATAGAGATTGAAAAGGTATTATTGATAGAAAGACCAGATATGGTACTCATATATGGAGATACAAATTCCACTTTGGCAGGTGCTTTGGCCAGTGTGAAGTTGCATATACCAATATGTCATGTAGAAGCAGGGGTTAGGTTTGGCACACTCACAAATCCAGAGGAAATTAATAGAATTGTTTCAGACGATGTATCTGCTATATTAATGTGCTGTACAGAATCTGCCGTAAGAAATCTAAGCTTAGAGGGAAAAACGGAAAATGTGTTTTTAGTCGGAGACCCTATGTATGATGCATTTAACTTTTATGTAGACAAAATAGGAAGCAAAGCGCCAGAAAAAATAATAGGACTTGATGGAGAGGAGATTTTTTTTCCAGATAAGTTCTACTATATGACTTGCCATAGAGAAGAAAATGCGGGGAGTGATGAACCACTAACAGAAATACTGTATGCTATGAATTCATTGAAGTTCCCCTGTGTATACCCAGTTCACCCACGGAACAAAGAGCGGGTGATACAGTTAAAACAGAAATATAATTTTAAAAATATAATAGCTTGTCAACCGGTAGGGTATTTGATGTCAATTTACTTAACGGTTAATGCAGAAAAAATATTGACTGATTCTGGCGGATTGCAGCGAGAAGCCTTTTTTGCTAAAAAACAGTGTATAACTATATTTGATTATATAGTATGGCCGGAGACTATGATTGATAATAGAAACCAGTTATGTAAACCTTGTAGAAAAGAGATTGTTAGCAAAATAAACACAGAACAATCACTTACATGTGCATTGATGCCATTCGGAGATGGGAAAGCGGCATGTAAAATAGCAGAATTAATTTCAAAGTTTGATAGATAATTAAGGAGAGAATAAAAGTGGGTTATTTTGTACATGAAACAAGTGTTGTTGATGATAACGTAAAAATAGGTGAAGGAACAAAAATATGGTATTTTTGTCATATTCAATCAGGGGCTGAAATTGGTTGCAATTGTTCTTTTGGGCAAAATGTAAATATTGCAAATAATGTTAAGATAGGTTTAGGGTGTAGAATCCAAAATAATGTTTCAGTTTATGAAGGTGTTGAACTTGAGGATTATATCTTTTGTGGTCCTTCAATGGTTTTTACTAATGACTTAAATCCAAGGGCTAAGTACCCAAAGGGTGGAAAGTACGTGAAAACAATTTTGCATACAGGAACTTCAATAGGTGCGAATGCTACGGTTGTATGTGGTTGTGAAATTGGCCGATGGGCCATGATTGCTGCAGGTGCTGTTGTAACAAATAATGTCCCGGATTATGCTTTGATGGCAGGGGTTCCGGCAAGGCAAATAGGGTGGGTTTGCGAATGTGGGGAAAAATTGGATAGCAATTTTGTTTGCTTAAAATGTGGAAGAAAATATGAGATAGAGGATGAAACCCTTAGAGAAGTTACAGATAATGAATTTTAAGCGAGGAGAATATGAGTAAATGGTAGGAAGCAATGACAAAATTATAAAAGTAGGAGACAGGGCTTCTTGCACGAAGACTGCGACAGAAGATGTTGTAAAGAGTTTGACATTGATTTCAGAAGATTTTAACCCAATACATATTGACAAAGGATATGCGGAAAATACAAAATTTGGAAGATGCATAGCCCACGGGTTGTTTTGTTTGGGTATGATTTCAAAAATAATAGGGATGGATATGCCTGGTGAGGGCTCGATATTTCTTAACGAAAAATTAAACTATAAGCACCCTGTTTATATTGGGGATACGGTAACGGCCTATGTAGAGATAGAAAAAATAATTGAAGAAAAAAGTTTAATTGAAGTTAAAATAGAGTGTATTAATCAGAAGGGTATCATTGTTATGGATGGAACTTCGTTATTAAAATTGATATAAAGGTGATAGCACATGAAGATAAGTTTATTGTTAGAAAAGACAAATGTTGTGGAAAAATACAACATAATAAACGAAAGAGAAATAGCGACATTGGCATTAGCTAATGCTAAAACAAATTTAAAATTTTGCACATTCTTGGATAATCAAAAATATATTGATGATTTATCCGAAAATGCACAGATGATTTTTACCAATAAAGAACTAGCAGATAGATTAATGAAGCTCAACAAAGGAGTATGTGTTGTTGAAAATCCCCGGATCACTTTTTTTATGTTACATAACGCTCTGCAAAATAGTTCATTTTATAGAAGGGAATGTTTTGAAACGAAAATAGGAAAAGATTGTAGCATAAGTGAGAGTTCCATAATATCAAAAAACAATGTTATAATTGGAGATAATGTAATTATTGAAGAGTTTGTAGCGGTAAAGGAAAATACAGTAATAAAAAACAATTGTACGATAAGAGCTGGAACCATTATTGGTGGAGAAGGCTTTGAGCATAAACGATTAGATGATGAGATAATTTCAGTGAAGCATTTGGGTGGCGTGATTTTAGAAGAAGGGGTTGAATTGCAGCAAAGCAATTGTGTTGATAAAGCTATTTACCCTTGGGATGACACAATAGTGGGTGAAAAAACTAAAACGGATAATTTTGTGCATATCGCCCATGCAGATAAATTGGGGAAGAGAGTATTTATAGCAGCATGTACTTGTTTAGCTGGAAGAGTGGAAACCGGGGATAACGTTTGGATAGGACCAGGAGTGACAATTATAAACGGAATTTCAATTGGACATAATGCCAAAGTAAGTATAGGATCAGTAGTGTCTAAAAGTGTAGGAGACGATGAACATGTTACAGGAAATTTTGCAATTGAACATAAAAACTTTATGAGGTTTTTAAAAGAGCTAGCAGGGGGAAAATAATTATTATTTAAAGGAAAAACTTATGAAAATAATAGTATCTCATGATGTAGATCATTTATATAGAAGTGATCATTTTAAAGATTTGATATATCCTAAACTTTGGGTTAGAAGCACTATAGAATTTTTTCGAGGAGAATATGGTCTAAAAGAATGGTATAGCAGAATGCTTTCGCCGTTTAACAAAGTTAGACACCATATTGGAGATGTGATGAACTTTGATAACGAATATTCAATACCTTCCACCTTTTTCTTTGGGATGGAGAATGGCTTGGGTATGTCGTACTCCCTAGAAAATGCAAAAGACGTAATAATAAAGGTTGATGCATCAGGATTTGATGTAGGGGTGCATGGGATTCATTACGAAAATTATAAAGAGATGATTGTTGAATTTAATAAATTCAAAGCTTTGTTGAGTAAAAGCGATTTTGGAATAAGAATGCACTATGTAAGATTTAACCCGAATACTTTTATGAATTTGGATAAATGTGGATATATATTTGACACTACAGAATTTGATAAAACAAAGGGTTATTTAATAAAATCTCCATATAAAGTTGGGAACATGTGGGAATTTCCATTAACCATAATGGACGGATACTTACCACATAAATTCGCTTTAAAGAGAGAAAAAACTATAAATATTATAAGAGAAGCTGAAGAAAAAGGCTTGCCATTTTTGACCATACTATTTCATGATTATCTTTTTTGTGACGGATATGCGTCTGAGAGGGATTGGTATAAATGGGCTATACAGTGGCTTAATGGGGAAAAATATGAATTTATTTCATATAGAGATGCTATTAGAGAATTGGAAAAAGGTTGAAAAATGGATATTAAGAGTAATAGTATGATAACGCATACGAATTCGATTTTTGAAAATGAATGGTGGTTAAATGCTGTAGCAGGAAATTCTTGGGAAAAAATTGTTGTCAAGAAAAAAAATGATGAAATATGCGCTTCATTTCCAATATATAAGGACAGAAGACTAGGCTTTAAAATACTGACCATGCCACCATTTACACAAACGTTGGGCATATATATTGAGGATAATGGTGGGAAATTAACAAAAAAATTGGAAAAAGATAAGAAAATTCTTAAACAAATCATAGAACAATTACCTCAAAAGTGCAATTACGACTTTTATTTAGATACAAATAATGCTTATATATTACCATTTATTTGGAAGGGCTTTAGCGTCTCCCCTAGGTTTACGTATAGGCTTGAAGATATAAAAGATGTAGATAAAGTGTGGGACGGACTTAAAGAAAACATAAGAACTGATATAAGAAAGGCACGAGGGAAAGTTGTTGTTAGAGATGATATGAGTATTGAAACGTTAATAGAAATGCAGAAAAAAACGTTTGCCCGTCAAAACAGAAGATTCCCTTATAACTGCGATGACATAAGAAAATTAGATACAGTTCTTATGGAGCATAATGCTAGAAAATTATTATGTGCAGTTGATAAAGAAGGTAATGTTCATTCAGCGACATATTATGCCTATGATGATAGAAGGTGTTACTATTTGATGAGCGGTGGAGACCCCGATTATAGAAATTCCGGCGCAACGTCTTTGCTGGTTTGGGAGGGAATAAAATTTGCTTCAAATAATTCAAAAGTTTTTGATTTTGAAGGTTCTATGATTGAAAGCATAGAAAGATTTGTTAGAGGATTTGGGGCTAGCCCGTCAGTTTATTACAATGTTAGAAAGAACAATTGTATATTAAGTTTTTTTGAATATATGAAACCTAAGATTAAAAAATTATTAAAATATAAGTGAGGAAGGTAAGTGTTATGAAATATGCATTAATAGGATGTGGAAGAATTGCAACAAATCATATAATGGCTGCTGTTAATAATAATCTTGAAATTTCAGCAGTATGTGATATCAATGTTGAGAAGATGGATGGAATACTGTGTAAAAATAATTTGCAAAGTGACAGTAACATTAAGAAATATACTGATTATAAAATAATGATAGAAGAAGCGTCACCGGAGCTTGTCAGTATAGCAACTGAGAGCGGGAAGCATGCGGAAATTGCCCTATATTGTATAAGTAAAGGAGTTAATCTCATTATAGAAAAACCTATGGCTATGAGTATAGATGATGCAAACAAAATTATAAGTGAGGCGAATGAAAAGAATGTGAAAGTTTCTGCATGCCATCAAAATAGGTTTAATTTGGCAATACAAGAGCTAAGAAAAGCGTTAGAAATGAGCCGTTTTGGGAAGTTGTCACATGGATCAATTCACGTAAGGTGGAATCGCAATGAGAACTATTATACACAAGCTCCATGGAGGGGAACTTGGGAGCAAGATGGTGGAGCTTTAATGAATCAATGCATACATGGAATAGATTTACTAAGGTGGATGATGGGAGATGATATTGATGAAGTGTATGGAGCGACGAGACAGCAATTTCATGATTATTTAGAGGCAGAAGATGTTGGAGTAGCTGTAGTTAAATTTAAAAACGGTGCAGTAGGTACCATTGAAGGAACTACGAATGTGTACCCTGAAAATTTAGAAGAGACTTTATATGTGTTTGGTGAAAAAGGCACTGCGAAAATAGGTGGAACGTCTACCAACAATATTGATGTCTGGGACTTTTCAGATAAGACTATAGGTGATGAGGAAAATAGGGGGCTTACTGAGCAAACTAGCAATGTATATGGGAATGGACACACTAGTCTTTTTGGAGATGTTATTGATGCGATAAAGAATAATAGGGCTCCATATGTTGATGCGATTGCAGGGAGAAATGCACTAGAACTAGTGCTGGCAATTTATAAAAGCCAGAAGACTGGGAGTGCGGTTAAGTTTCCTTTCGAACATTTTTCAACTATGGATATGACAGGAGAATTTTAATGGTTAAAGTATGTCATGTAACAAGTGCTCATACTAGGTATGATGATAGAATTTTTCAGAAAGAATGCATGTCGTTGAGTAAAAAAGGATACCAAGTACACTTGATTGTAAATGATGATTGCGGCGATGAGATAATAGATAATGTATATATTTCTTCTGTAAATGTAGGTTATAATAGCAGGAAGAAAAGAATATTGGCAATTAATGATATTTTAAAAAAGGCTTTAGAAATTGATGCGGAAATTTATCATTTGCATGATCCGGAACTTTTGGCCATTGCAAAAAAAATAAAAAAATGTGATAAGAAAGTTATTTTTGATAGTCACGAGTATTATTACGATCAAATAAAAGCAAAACAGTATTTACCACAAATTTTAAGAACGATAATAGCAAAACTGTATTATCATTACGAAACATATATATGTAAAAGTATTGATTCAGTAGTATCAGTATGCCCAATCAGTGAAAATGGAAGAACTTTTGACCAATTTGAAGGCCGGTGCAAAAAAAATGTGTATATTGCTAATTATCCGGTCCAAAGAAATGTGGGTGAGAAAAGTTATCCAGATGAATTTAAGGTTTGCTATGTGGGTGGATTGACATACGATAGAGGGATAACATATTTAATAGACGCTTGTTATAAGGCAAAGTGTAAGTTAATATTGGCAGGAACATTTGACGAAAAAGAATATAAAAATGAACTAGAAAGAAAAGAATCATTTGCATGTGTAGAATATAGAGGTCAATGTAATTATGATGAGGTATGCAGAATATACAAGGAAGCGAGCCTAGGGGCAGCAACATTGTTAAATGTCGGACAATATTTTAAAGCAAATACATTTTCTGTTAAAGTTTTTGAGTATTTCCAAGCGAAATTGCCAGTGATGATTTCAAATTACCCATATGCGGAAAAGATAAATAAAGAGCATAACTTTGGGATTTCAGTGAAACCAGATGATATAAATCAGATGGTAGAAGCAATTAAATATTTAAATAACAATCGCGATTGTTTATCTGAATTAGGTAACAATGGGTTTCAATTATATGAAGATAAAATGAATTGGGAACAAGAATCTAATAACCTTTTTGAATTATACAACGAATTGTTGGGAGAACAGTATGCATAAAATTATTCATGTGGGATATTTTCATAGATTTGATGATGGAAGAATAGTGAGAAAAGAGTGCGCAGCATTAAAAGATTATTTTGGTGCAGACGTAACATATATAACATCAGATAGAAATGGAGATACAAAATTTTCTCAATTAGAAAACGTTAAAATATGTGTAATCCCCATAGTAGACAAACGGTTCATACGCTTTTTCAAGTATTTAATTGACGTTCAGAGAAAAATAGTAAATGAGAATCCAGATGTTTGCCATATTCATGAATTTATATTGTTACCATTAGTGACGAAATTAAAAAAGAAAAAGATTAAGGTCATTATTGATTTACATGAAAACGATTTAATGGATAGAAGTGAACAAATTAAAAACAAGTATGGATTATTTATTGGAAAGATTTTTTATAAATTTTTATGCAGATATGAAAAAAGGGTAGTAAAACATTCGGATGGGATAATATCTGTAACACCACAAATTATAAATAGAATAGAAAGATATGGTGTAACTACTGCATTGATATCAAATTATCCAAAGCTAGATGAAGTTCCATTCATAAGAGAATATGAAGAATATTCTCCATTTTCAAGAACAGTATGCTTTGCTGGCGGGATATCCGATTTATGGAATCACAAGAATGTGCTAAGTGCAATTGAGAAAGTTGACTACTGTAAATACTTGTTGGCAGGTAGGAGCGATAGCGAGTATCTACAAGAACTTCAACAGCAGAAGGGGTGGGATGCAACAGAATATTTAGGCGTAATAAGCCATTCAGAGGTTATTAATAAAATATATTTTAAGAGCGGTATTGGCTTGGCATTGATGGAATATGATAAAGGTTGGATAGGTAAAGACGGTACTTTGGGAAACACTAAGCTTTTTGAATTTATGCAGGCAGGATTACCAGTAGTGTGCACAGATTTTAAAATATGGGAGGACATAATTAAAAAGTATAAGTGTGGTATTTTAGTCAATCCCAATAGTGTTATTGAAATCGTAAAAGCAATAGAGTGGCTGCAGGATAATACCAAAGAGGCTTATAAAATGGGCCGGAATGGACATGTAGCTATTGTTGAAGAATACAATTGGGAACACGAAAAGAAAAAATTATTTAAACTATATGAAAAAATTTTAAAAAAGTAAAGAGAGGTTTATTATATGAGTATAAAAGGCAATATAAGACGTATTTTGTTTTCTGTTTTGCCAATATCACTGTACTTAAAAGTGGTTTACAGATATTTGCATGGAGGCAAGTTAGATTTATTTGAACCAAAAAAGTTTTCAGAAAAATTGTTTTGGCTGAAACTTTATAATGGACAAGAGAATAAGAAAGTGATGCAATTATGTTATGATAAATTTGATGCTCGTAGGTACATTGAAGAAAAAATAGGTCCAGGGTATTTGCCTGAATTGTATGGAATATATGATGATGTTGATGATATTGATTTTAGTATATTTCCTGAAAAATATGTAATTAAAATAACTCAGTCATGCGGTTATAATATAATAAATAATGGGGAATTAGAAATGTCCCAAGAGAAAATCATGGAACAACTACGAAAATGGCAACAAGAAATAAACGACCTATCTGAATGTAGAAAGAGATATAAGGAAGAGTCGTATTATTATACAGGAAAAGCAAAAATTATTTGTGAAGAATATTTAGAAGATAGTAATTCTGATATTGTTACTGACAGTGCTTTCTTTTGTTTTAATGGAGAGCCGAAGTACTATGATATTGTATATGATTCGGTTAAGCTTGGCGATGGACTAAAAAGTGAGGAATTGTTTTATAGGAATATTTACGATATTGATAAACAGTATATACCTATGGAATTAGGACGGCCTACTGATGAAAAATTGGGAAATAAGAATTTTGAAAACTTCAATAAAATGATAGAAATCTCCGAACGACTTTCAAAGGATTTCCCTTTTTTGCGTGTGGATTTGTATAATATTGAGGGAAGGATAGTAGTTGGGGAGCTCACATGGATTCCTATGGGCGGAGGCGGGAAAATAACTCCAGAGGAATTTGATTACGAGTGGGGCAAATTATTAAAATTGCCAGATGTAAAAATTGATTTTAAAAATTACAAGAGATGTTTACCCAAATAGGAGAAAAGCATTTGATTAATAGAATTATAACAAATCTTAAAGTTTTATGGCAAAAAGGTGCATTATATATAGTCATTGGTTCTTTTGCAACAAAATTTGTGACGTTATTTGGATCAATATTTATTGTAAGGCTTTTAAGCAAAGATGAATATGGTGTTTTAAGCTATGTTGAAAACTTATACTCATTTGTGCTGTTGATTGCTGGATTTGGATTATCAAATGCGGTGTTGAGATATGTTGTTTTAGGAAACGATTTAAGTGAAAAAAAGAAATATTATAAGTACATTAATAATAGGAGTTGGGTTTATAACATAATAATCTCAATAGTTTTTATTGTAAGTGCATTTATATATCCGCATCCTGCAGAATTTACCAATTCTAGCCTTTTTTTGGCACTTATGTTAGTTATGCTGCCGTTTCAATATAATGTTGAGAATAATCTTGCCACAGAACGAGCAATGTTTCAGAATAGAAGATTTGCAGTATATTCGTTTATAGTGTCAACCGTGGTAGTCCTTGGTAAAGTGTTTGGTGCATTTATTGGGAATATTGGAAGTATCATAGCAGTTACAGTTGCGATTTATATGGCGGGAGGGGCAGTTACAACCTCATTTGTTAAGAAAAGATATTTTAAAAATATTAAAGAAGATAAAATTGATAAAAAACAAAAAAAAGAAATTAACATATATTCATTTCAATATATGATTACAAATGGATTATGGACATTGTTCATGATTTCTGATGTTTTTTTACTTAGTAAGTTAGGATGCAGCCCTGATATTATTGCGGATTATAAAATTGCATATGTATGGCCTGCAAATGTTGGTATAATATGCTCAGCAATTGCTGTTTTTGTTACCCCATACTTTGTACGAAATGAAAAAAATAAAGTATGGGTACGCACAAATTTTATCAAGGTGTATCTAGTAAATTTAGGGGTTGTATTAATAATAGGTGGATTCCTATGTGTATTGGCGAAGCCTTTAATATATGTATATGCAGGGGCTAAGTACATGAACACTATCAATTTAATGAGAATAATACTAATAGGTGCACTAATTAATAATGGATTGCGTATGATAACGGCGAACACCTTATCAGCGATGGGTCAGGTAAAGTATAATATGGTAGTTTCACTAATTGGAGTAGTGTTGCAAATTAGCATTAATATTGTCGTTATACCTAAATTTGGTACATATGGTGTTGCGTGCACCAGTATATTTGTATATACACTTATGGCAATTATTTTGTTTTTCATATTTGCACGCAAATATGATTTGTTTAAAAGAACAGGTATAAAGTAATATGTATTTAAAAGAGGGCAATATAATTCACATTAATGAAAAAAGTACATTGCTTTTTATTGTAATGATTTTTTATAAAATACTTTTAGACATAGGATTCTTGACAGTTTTAGTTTCAATTGACGCATCATACACATTAGATTTCAATGTCATAAAATATTTAGTTGGATTTTTTTCCATAATTGTACTGTTCTTATTTATAGATCATGATAGATCCCAAATATCATCGCTTGCATTTGAACTGCATTTATTTATAGGGATAATACCATTGTCAGTTATCTATTCTTTTTGTAATGAAAGTTCAATATATTTTTTAGCTGTATGTGCAGCATTTCTAACGGCCACGGTAATATTTTGTTTTACTAGCAATGTGTCAATTAATTTTTCTATTAGAATACAGGGGATTAATCTTGTCATATTTGCGTGTTTTGCTATTGTCATAATGGTAGTATGGGTATATGTAGTTATAAAAAATGGCTTACCAACCGTTACGGCACTGGATATAAATAATGTATATGAATTGCGGCGCGAGAACTTCTTTATACAAAATAAATATATTGGATATATTTATTCTTGGATGATGTATGTTATCCTACCGTTCATTATATCATATTGCTTAACAAGAAAAAAATATGCTTTTTCAACTATAGCTTTTCTTAGCATAATAGTGTTATATTTGTACTCGGGGAATAAGACTAGTTTATTTTCAATTCCTTTGATATTAGTATGCTATATCATATCAAAGCATGACGACACAAACCTTAAAATTTTTTCTTTATTTTCGCTTGGAGTTTTGGCCTCTACAATCCTATTTTGGATGTGTAATATTTATGTTTTATACAGTCTATTTGTTAGAAGATTATTATTATTGCCTGCTCAAATAAAATTTTATTATTATGATTTTTTTAGCATTCGCCCCAAAATAGGATTAGAAACAACACTTTGGGGAAGCATATTCGGATTTAAACCCAAATATCCTGAAGGTGTTGCAAATACGATAGGTGCTGTATATTATAATCACATAGATTGTAATGCTAATACAGGATTCATAGCAGAAGGATATATGAGATTTGGCATAGTAGGTATTTTTATTGCTTTTCTTGTCTTTGCTTTTGTGTTATATTTACTGGATATATTACAGAAAAAAACAGGATATGTTTTTTCCGTAACTGCTACAATATACGTATTGTATTCATTGAATGATGGCTCAATCATAGATCCGATAATATTTGGTCCATTTTTAATTTTATGTCTTATATGCATATTTTATTATAAAGGAGAAGAACAAAATGAAGAAGCGCTATGTTGATTTATTTGATTTGTTAAAAAATGTCTTAAGAAAAACATGGATTGCTGTAATTGTAGGGATGACCATTACGTGTGCATTTGTTTATATGAATATTAGGAACAGTGGAGATGAAGCATCGGAGGAACCTCAATATTATTCAGAAGCTTTAATATACTTAGGAAACAATATTGAAGGAGCAGGATACGGTGTACGGACTAGTCGGATTTTTTTGAGCGATGAAGTTATAGAACAAATAAAGGAGTTTTACAATTTTGGAAAAACAAATTTGGAATTGCGCAAGGAAATATTTTTTGACGAGAGCAAACAAGGGGATGTACTATTAGTTTCAGTTATTTCGGATAATGCAAATGAGGCTAGTGCTCTTATGGATGGTATATTAACCTTTGGAATTGCGAGAGCGCAAGAGGAGTCTATTCCTTTATCGATAAATCAATTGCCAATAACCCCACGCAAGGTAAAGGCAAACGTTAGTGTGGTAGAAGATTTATCAGCATCAATAAACAAAGAATATTTATCTGATAAAGATTTTGGAATAGAAGATTGGGATGCATACATTAGTAAAAATAGTAAAATGACTTTAATCAAAAATGGTATATTGATATTTTTGCTTGGAACAATAAGCGTATGTTTTATAATAGGAATATATTTTGTATTTAGCAGAAAAGTTAGAGGGAGCAATGAAATAAAAGAAAATTTAGGGTTGAAAGTAATTTCTACATTGGAAAAAAAGTACGATTATAAAGATTTTGATGATATAGTAAAATATATATATAATGGGTATAGTGATAGGCTGAAGTTAATGGTAGTAATGCCGGATAAAATTTCATCGCTAGACAAAATTGCGGTGGATTTAGAAAATGCTGTGAATAGAAGCGAGCTTCCAATAGAAATTAGTGTCCCTAAAGCATATAATGCTTCTATGGAGTCATTATGGATGAGTGCAAATGCAGATGCAATTTTAATCTTGCTGGAAGAGAATGAGATTACCGATATTAATTTATCCAATTATATAGAAAAGCTAAATGCTAAGGAAAAGGTAATAGGAGTTATTTTTAAGAGAAAATAGTGTCACTTAATAGCAGTGAATCAAATTTGGAATACAAAAAAGATCCTTACAATCTAGGAGCTTGAGGATGAAAAAAGAAAGAAATATTGATTAAAGGCTTAAGTTAAGCTATTATAAATATATGAGATGGGATTAGGATATAGTCAAGCAATCTGGAGGTGTTTTTTGGCAATGATTACGAATCTAGGAATAAACCTAAGAATTAAAAAAGCTTTGATGATTTTAGCGACTATTACATTGTTTTTACTTATTTCAACTACATGTGTATTAGCCGATGAAGATGAAATGGAAAGTGAGCAGATAGAAAATGTAAATGCGGATCAAAATGAAATTATAGTAGGCGAGGGACATCAGAGCGTTGGGACGGATGAGTCAATTGTAATACCGAGTGTTACAGAAGAACAAGTTTTGGTCATGAGTGAACCTGTTGTAACGGCGGCGGCGGTGAAAGAAAAACTTTCGGGTTGGATTGAAGATGGCTCAAATAAATATTATATTAAAGAAGATGGGACGTATGCAAAGGATGAACAAATTGATACTGGAGGTATGACAAATCAGAGATTTTTCTATTTTGGAGCAGATTGTATTTTGGTAAAGGGAATATATCAAAGCGCAGAGAATGGTATTTGGTACTATGCAGATGCTAATACTGGAGGTATTAAAACGAGTGCGGGGTTTGTTGATTGTAATGGAAATAGATATTATGTAACACGAGGAGGAGCAGTAGCCAGAAATATACAAATAGATACAGCAGATGCGACAAACCAGAGATTTTTCTATTTTGGAGCGGATGGCATTTTAGTAAAGGGAATATATCAAAGTGCAGAGAATGATATTTGGTATTATGCAGATGTCAATACTGGGGAAATCAAAACGAGTGCAGGATTTGCCGATTGTAATGGAAATAGATATTATGTAACGCGAGGGGGAGCAGTCGCTAGAAATATACAAATAGATACAGCAGGAC
>JAAZCE010000009.1 GCA_012513435.1 Clostridiales bacterium | reverse complement strand
TTGGCCTACTATCAAATGTTTGCAAGGGATAAGGAGAGATTTGAAGACTGCCTGAAAAGAGTTGACAGACTTCCCCTAGGTTCAGGCGCACTGGCAGGGACTACATACGACACGGACAGGGATTTCCTCGCTGACGAGCTTGGCTTCGCTCAGGTACTGACAAACGGAATGGATGCCGTGGCCGATAGAGACTTCGCCATTGAATTTATTAACTGCTGCGCCACTACCATGATGCACCTTTCCCGTTTCTGTGAAGAACTGATACTATGGAGCTCCGTTGAATTCAGCTTCGTAGAAATAGATGATTCCTTCTCCACGGGAAGCAGTATCATGCCTCAGAAAAAGAATCCTGATATGGCAGAGCTTATACGTGGTAAAACAGGTAGAGTCTACGGAGACCTTATTAGCCTTCTGACCATATGCAAGGGTCTTCCTCTGGCATACAACAAGGACCTTCAGGAAGACAAGCTCCCTGTGTTCGATGCCGTGGATACGCTTAAGGCTTCCGTCGGTATATTCACAGAGATGATATCCACCATGACAATAAAAAAAGACCGCATGGCTGGTGCTGCCAAATACGGCTATATGAATGCTACTGACGCTGCCGATTATCTTGTTTCCAAGGGCATCCCATTCAGAGACTGCCACGAAATAATAGGCAAAATCGTACTGTACTGCATCGATAAGGAGATAGCTATAGAAGACATGTCCATGGAAGAGTTCAAATCCTTTTCACCGAAATTCCAGGAGGACATCTACGATAAAATATCCATAGAAAGCTGCATAGCAGCCAAGAAATCTAAGGGTTCTACTTCCTTTGACAGCGTAAAGCATCAGATTGAAAATCTTAAATAGACCGAAGTTCTCTGATGATTAGTGAGTCTTTATATACTCCCTGCAGGCATCGAGAGTTCCTTCCATCTTATCATAAACCGCCTTGTTTAGGAAATTGTAAAATTCCTCCTGGCGGTTTCTGTGTTCCTTAAGGCATTCTCCCACTATATTGAAGTACTCCTGCCTACTCATAGGCATATTAATAGGAGTCAGCCCGTTTTCCATAAGGTAGTAATTCATGGAAAAAACAGCGATTTCGGCACTATAATCCTGGAAGGGATAGATATCTATCAGCTTGTTGTGTATGTACATAGCCTTCAGAACCACGTTATCTCCCGAATCCCTGCTGTACACCCTTCTTATTGCCTCATCCAGCTTTTCCTCTATATCAAAGGATTGCTCCGGGACGTGGTTAAAGGCATAGACAACAGGGTTTGACTTTCTAAAGTAACCCTTTTCGTTTTCTGATAATATTCTGTAGGCGCTTATGAGAAAATTCTTATCAAGATAATTACCCATTTCCAGGCAATTAAAAGCCACGCGAATAAGGTTGTTGAAATTTTCTATGAAAACGTAATCCTTTACAGGGACATCCTTCTGCAGCTCTCCTGCCATTATCTTATCTATTGCTATCTTCTCATGGCTAGGGTTTCTGACTATAAGAGATGCCTTTATCATATCCAGCTTATTCACCTCATTGACAGCTGATTTTAAAAGTCTGTCGTTTTTCAACATTCCCGCCAGCTCTTTTCTCATTTCGTACAGCTTTTCATGCATATAGACCACCTCTAAAAAATTTGTTATATTATGGATTTATTTTACTTTAAAAAACTCGCCTAGTCAATGTTGCAGACTTATGATAAACTAATTTTATGAAAATATTAGTAATCGGGGACACCCACGGAAAACTCAATAAAGTCAGAGATATCTTTCCTAGGCTCACCAATATAGACCTCATCGTCCACACGGGAGACTTCATTGGCGACGGCCAGAAGCTAGAAAAGGAATTTGGAATTCCCGTAGTGGCCGTAAAGGGAAACTGCGATGGCAGCTACAGCTCTGATGACTTTGAAACCTTTGACACGGAATACGGTAAAATGATGGTCACCCACGGCCATATGGAAAACGTGAATTCAAATTTTACAACACTCTACTACAAAGCCTTGGAAAACAAATGCGTTGCGGTGCTGTTCGGCCACACTCACAAGGCGCTTATACATGAGGAAGATGATATTTACTTGGTAAATCCAGGAAGCCTTACTCTGCCTCGCGACGGCACTGACGGCTCATATGCCGTTCTCCGTACCTCTGAGGACGATTTTGATGCTTCCGTTGTCTACTATTCAACGGTAATGAAAACGTCGGCAAAAAAAACACAAGCAGGCTTCATAAGAAACCTGCTGAACAACAGCGATAGATTTTGAGCCGCCTTACGCCGCTAAAGTTTTGACTATTATTATGATAAACAATATGACGAATGCAACGGACTCTACCAGAACGAGCAGCTTCAAAACCGTCAAGATTTTTCCTACCGCTCCGCCGTAGCTCCAATCATCCTTCATTTTTCTTTTTAAACTTACCAGCAACAATACCGCCAACACGATACCGAATAACAATGCCAAAGTCAATAAAAACATAATATTTTCAACCTTTCCAGAATTAGTTCACGAATACATTGCTTTACAAGTAGTTATTATATCAAAAAAGCGGAGCAGTTTCCAGTTTTATTCCGTTTTTTTTCAGTTTTATTGCTTCCAGGAATGCTTTTGCCGTATCCATGCACGTCAAAACCGTTATGCCACGCTCGATAGCCTTACGCCTTACAGGAAAACTATCGTTTTCCTTTCTGTTGGCTACCTGAGGAATATTTATCACAAGGGACATCTTCTCAGGACTGCTGCCGTGATTCATTATCCATTTCTGAGCCGTATCGTAGTCCATTCCCTCTGCTTCTATTTCCTGGCCTTTTACAAAGTCCATGTTGTCGTCGGCCACATACAGCTTGAATCCGAACTTCGTATATTCTCTCAGAATATCAGCGGTATAGTCTGTATGCTCTGAATCCCTTAAGGCCACAAATATATTGCCCGACTGAGGTATGTTCATTCCGGCTCCCACGAATCCCTTATACAAGGCCTTTCCAAAATCCTTGTCTATGCCCAGGACCTCTCCTGTTGATTTCATTTCAGGACCAAGAGCTATATCCATGTCCGTAAGTTTAGCCCCTGAGAACACAGGAACCTTTACAGCGAATTCCGGACTTCTCTGGTAAAGGCCTGTGCCGTAGCCGCTATCTGCCAGCTTGTTACCCAGCATTGCCGAAACTGCCAGCTTAACCATAGGCACCTTAGTGACCTTGCTGAGAATAGGCACTGTTCTTGATGCCCTCGGATTCACTTCTATTACGTATACCTTCTCGCCGTTGTAGGCGTATTGAATGTTCATAAGACCTATGACGTTTAGAGCCTTGGCTATTTTTTCAGTGTAACCCACAAGAAGCTCTTCAACATCCTTCCCTATGGAATAAGGCGGATATACGGAAATACTGTCGCCCGAATGGACTCCTGCCCTCTCGATATGCTCCATTATTCCTGGAATAAGCACATCATCTCCATCGGCTATGGCGTCCACTTCTATTTCCTTACCCTTTATGTACTGGTCTATGAGCACCGGATACTCTCTGGAAAGAGAAACGGCTTCCTTAAGATACCTTTTCAGCTCAACATCGCTGTAGACCACCTGCATGGCTCTTCCCCCTATTACATATGAAGGTCTTACAACAAGAGGATATCCCAGCTTTTTTACCGCTTCAAAGGCTTCCTTTTCCGTGGTCACGGCGACACCCTCCGGTACTTCGATTCCCAGTTCATGCAAAAGGTCGCAAAACTTTTCTCTGTCCTCGGCCAAATCTATATTTTCAAAGGAGGTCCCCAGAATATTGATGCTCCTGCTGTTTAACTTTTCTGCCAAGTTTAGGGATGTCTGCCCTCCCAGCTGCAAAATGACTCCGTAAGGGCGCTCTCTCTTTATTACATTCATAACATCATCAACGTGGAGAGCCTCAAAGTAAAGCTTATCTGCTGTATCAAAGTCCGTGCTTACGGTTTCCGGGTTATTGTTCACTATAATGGCCTCGTATCCCAGCTCCTTTATGGCCCATACGCCCTGAACACAGCAATAGTCGAACTCTATGCCCTGGCCTATTCTGATAGGTCCTGAGCCTATTACCAGCACCTTATCCTCGGGGCTTCTTACGCTTTCATCTTCTTCACCGTAGCAGGAATAATAATAAGGCGTTGCCGCGTCAAATTCGCCGCCGCAGGTGTCTACCATTTTGTAAACAGGGTAAATATCGTTATATACACGTATATCCTGAATAACGTCCCTGGCAATACCAGAAAGCTCTGTTATATCGCTTTCGGTCAGCCCTCTTGATTCAGCTTCATAAAGCAGTTCCTTAGTCAAAGGCCCTTTGCGGATGCTCCTTTCCAAATCTATGATTCCCTTTATCTTGCTCAAGAACCACCTGTCTATCTTCAAAAGTTGATATAGCTCTTCAACTCCCATAAGTTCTCTCCTCATTGCCTCCGCAATGCAAAATATTCTTTCATCGTCGCACATTTTCAGCTTCTCAATGAGCCTTTCATCGTCAAGTGCGGATACGAAAGGAATGTGCAGACCGTCGCACTTTATTTCAATAGATGTCAATGCTTTAAGGAGGGCACTTTCAAAGGTTCTACATATGGACATAACCTCTCCCGTAGCCTTCATCTGCGTTCCCAACTTTCTCGATGCCGTTCTGAACTTGTCGAAGGGCCATTTGGGAAATTTTACAACTACATAATCCAACACCGGCTCAAAGCATGCACTGGTGCTTTTTGTAACATAGTTGGAAAGCTCATCCAGGTTATATCCCAGGGCTATCTTAGCCGCTATCTTAGCTATTGGATATCCCGCCGCCTTAGATGCCAGAGCAGAGGAACGACTTACCCTTGGATTCACTTCTATTACTATATAGTTGCCTGTGTCAGGGTCCAGAGCAAACTGCACATTGCAGCCTCCTTCTATCTTCAGGCTTCTTATTATTTTTATAGATGCGTCCCTAAGCATCTGATATTCTTCATCTCTCAAGGTTTGGGTAGGCGCAACTACTATGCTGTCTCCAGTATGGATGCCCACAGGGTCCATGTTTTCCATGCTGCATATTATTATACAGTTGTCCCTGCTGTCTCGAATCACCTCGTACTCTATTTCTTTCCACCCGGCAACGGATTTTTCCAAAAGTATCTGCCCTATGGCACTGTTTTCCATGCCCTTGTAGCAAAGAAGTTCAAGTTCCTCCGGGGTTTCGGCGATGCCACCTCCGGTGCCTCCTAATGTATAAGCCGGCCTTATAATTACGGGGAATCCTTCCTCCTCAATGAATTTGTAACATTCCTTTATGGACGTGGCGATAACGCTTCTTGGTATGGGCTCGCCTATTTCCTCCATGAGTTTTTTGAATTCCTCCCTGTCCTCTGCCTTCTTTATGCTCTCCTTGTTTACACCGAGAAGCTCTGTGCCGTACTTTTGCAGTATTCCCTTTTCGTCAAGCTCTGTAGCCAGATTGAGACCTGTCTGCCCGCCAAAGCCCGCAAGCATTCCGTCAGGCCTTTCCTTGCTCAAAATATCTTCAAGGCTTTCCTCTGTCAAAGGCTCCATGTAAACCTTGTCGGCTATGCCCTGGTCAGTCATTATGGTGGCAGGATTGCTGTTTACCAATACGGTTTCTATGTTCTCTTCTCTTATGGCTTTACATGCCTGAGTTCCTGCATAGTCAAATTCGGCTGCCTGCCCTATTATTATAGGACCTGAACCGATAATAAGTATTTTCTTAAGAGATGCTTTCTTAGGCATGCTGTTCTCCCTTCATCATATTTACAAATTTATCGAATAAGTATGCATTGTCCTTAGGCCCCGGTGAAGCCTCCGGATGGAACTGCACCGAAAAAATGGGCAGGTCTCTATGCTCCATGCCCTCAACAGTACCATCATTGAGATTCAAGTGAGTGACCTCCATGCCCTTCAGTATTATGCTTTCGTGCTGAACCGCATATCCGTGGTTCTGCGATGTTATGCAGGAGCGTTTCGTATTCTTGTCGTATACTCCATGATTTCCTCCGCGATGGCCGTACTTCAGCTTATATGTCTTGCCTCCCAGAGCAAGAGCCAGTATCTGATGCCCCATACATATACCCAACATAGGGGTATCACTCATTCTTATAAGCTTCCTAACCTCTTCAATTGCCTCTGTAGCTTCCTGCGGGTCTCCCGGTCCGTTGGTCAAAAATATTCCCCTATGGTTTGCCGCCATTATCTCTTCGGCAGACGTGGCGTAGGGATAAACGGTCAGCTTGCAGTTTCTCTTTCTGAGGCAGTTGAGTATGTTATTCTTCACACCAAAATCCAGAACTGCTACGTCCAGCACTTGGTCGTCTTTGTTTTCAGCATCCTCAAAGGGCTGTAGAATAAGCTTTTTCTCTACGGCCACTTCCTTCATCCAGTCGCCCCTCAGCTCTGTTTCTTCACATATCTCTCTGGCTCTTGCTATTGATATTCCCTCATTGCTTATAACGCACCTGATGGTTCCCTCGTTTCTTATCTTCTTGGTAATCTGCCTGGAATCCACACCGTATACTCCCGGCACCTTATGGCTAATCATCCATTGATCCAGCGTCATAACGCATCTACTGTTTGAAGGCTCCTTGCAAAGGTCCTTTATCACCAGCCCGAATGCATGAATCTTGTCCGATTCATTGTCACCTTCGCTTATTCCGTAGTTGCCCACAAGTGGATAGGTCATATTGATAATCTGTCCCTTATAGGAAGGATCAGTCAGTATTTCCTGATATCCTGTCATGGAAGTGTTGAATACAAGTTCGCCAACGGCAGTATTTTTATAGCCGAATCCCTTGCCCTTGTATACGGTACCGTCTTCTAGATAAATCAAGCCGTCTGTTTTTTCTGCGTGTTTTACTTCCATAATCGTTCTCCTTATATATGAATAAGCGACATCCCTGCCGCCTATTTATAATTATACATTATTGCTTATGTTTATGCAAGCATTTGTTCAGTTTTTCTTGTCACTGTTTCGCTTTTTCTTTCATTGTATCCACATTCAGATACACCGATGCTCCCGTGGCTATGAGTTTCTCACTTTCCTTACTATAAGCCTCACAGGTAAGCTGGGTAATCCGCCTGCCTGTAGATGTTGCCTTGGCCTTCACCAACAGCATATCTCCCACAGAAATAGGTCTCACATACTTGACATCCAGACTTATAGTTGGAGCAAAATTTTCCCTTGCAAAAAATCTTGCCAGAGCCGCTAAAGTCAAATCAAAGGCCGTACATATAAGGCCTCCGTGCATATTGCCCACTCTATTGGCCTGCCAGGGCTGCACAGGGAACCCAAAGGTTATGGTTTTTTCCTCAAAGGAGCACTCTATACTGCATGATTTCATCATTTCGTTGATGAGGTTCTTTTGTTCTACATTGTTTTCATAAATAGTCTTTTCAATATGTTTTTCGAGAAGCTTCTGCCCCCTCGTCCTGTCCTTTTCCATTACAGTCCCCTTTCGTAATAGACTTTCTTTTCCTCGTCAGGCACCATGCTTCCTCCTGTAGCCCAAAGTATATGTATGGAATTCCTGTCCGGAGCATCAAAACCACCAACGTGGCCTATGCCGGTTGTCCCGCATATCTTAGGCAATTTTGTTTTCCAACATACGTACTTCAATCCCTCAAAGGCAGCGCATGCCGAAGGTTCTATGAATATTCCTTCTTCATCCTTAAGTCTTGTAAGATAAGGGTAAAGTCTGGCATCGTCTACAGTAAAGCATCCACTGAGCATTTCTTCCATAACTTTTGAAACAAGCCCTGAAGGTCGCCCCACGGCAAGACCGTCGGCTTCCGTCTTGCCGTCTATACCTATATCTCCTACGGAAATTTTATTGTGAAGCCCGGTTACAAGACCAAGGGTCATGCAAGGCGCATGGGTAGGCTCTGCAAAGTAACAGTACGCATTATTACCAAAACATTCCTTTATGCCATAGGTAACTCCTCCGGGAGCCCCACCTACCCCACATGGCAAATATACGTAAAGCTTATGCTTATCATCTATGACTATACCTTCATCGTCCAGCTGTTTTTTCAGTCTCTTGCCTGCTACAGAATATCCTGCAAAAAGATCCAGAGAATTTTCATCATCTACGAAGTGACACTGAGGGTCCATAGCTGCCTCTGCCCTACCCTTGGCAACAGCCGCTTCATAATCCTCGAGATATTCCACTACCTTTGCTCCCTTTGACCTCAAAAGGTCTTTTTTCCACTGCCTGGCATCAGCTGACATATGGACTGTGACTTGAAATCCTATGGCAGCGCTGATTATTCCTATGCTCAGTCCTAAATTACCTGTAGAACCTACAGCAACCTTATACTGAGAGAAAAGCTTTCTGTATTCCTCGTCGGCAAGCTTGCTGTAGTCGTCCTCTTCTATAAGTATGCCCCGGTCTATGGCTATCCTTTCTGCCAGTTTGAGTACCTCGTAGATTCCGCCTCTTGCCTTTATAGAGCCGGAAATAGGCAGATGGCTGTCTGCTTTAAGAAAGAGCCTTCCCTTTACATTACCCAGAACCTCTTTCATATTGGGTATTTCCCTGAGCTCCGATTCTATTATTCCGTCCTTTACCTCAGGAAACATTTTTTCAATAAAAGGGGCGAAGCGCAGAAGCCTGGCCTCCGCTTCATCTATGTCTACGACATTTTCCCAAGGGCCTGCCTTTACATGAGGATTTTCCCAAAAAAACTCTTGATATTTAGCTATTTTCACCACTTCTCGGTTGCCTTTTATTTCGTAATTCATCTGCATAATTTTCCTTTCTATTTTAATGATTATAATAACTCAATTTAGATTGCAATGCAACGAGGCCTTAGTATATAATTGTTGTATATAACAAGAAAGGAACAGCCATGAAGAAGAACTTCAAACTCATAGGAACACTCTGTATAATCGGAACGACTCTCTGCTATGGTCTCGTTCCTTCGTTTTCGTTTTTAGCCTTTGAAACCGGCGTTTCTACTGAAACTCTTTTGTTCAACAAATTTCTATACGCTGCCGTTCTCATGTGGGCCTACATATTTATAAAGAAAATTCCTTTTAAAATGGATAAACGTGCTGCCCGCCATATGCTTGCTATAGTCATTTCATATGCCGGTATAGCCACCACTCTTTATCTGTCCTTTGACTACATAAGCGGTTCGCTGGCTACCATCATATCCTTTACCTTCCCTGCAATGGTAATAGCTGTAGAAATGCTTCGCGGCAAGGAAAAGGTTAGGGCAGCCAAGATTATCGCAGTCATTATTTCTCTCATCGGCCTGTGCCTCATAGTATGGTCCCCTGATATAGAAATCAAAATACTTGGCGTTATCTTTGCTCTCGCCTGTGCAGGATGCTATACGGTCTACACAATTGAGCTTTCATCGGATGCTCTGAAGGACGTGAACTCCCTGGTTACTGCAGGCTGCGTTCTTGCGTTCTCGGCGGTAGTCAATTTCGTGCGCTGTACAGTCAGCGCTAACCCTCTTTTTACGGAAAACTTACACCAGCTTGGATATATGTTCCTTCTGGCAGTCATATGTGCTTTCAGCGCCATACTGCTCTTCTGCCTAGGGGTAAAGCTTATCGGCCCCAGCAATGCAGCCATTATCAATACCTTCGAGCCGGTCTGCGCATGTGTCTTCGGATTTATCCTTGTGGGAGATGTTATTACTGTCAGTATGATGGTAGGTGGCCTCCTGGTAGTATCCGCCGTGCTCCTGACAAATCTACCGGAAAAGCACTCAAGCTTGCCGGAAAAGCCGTAGTATCGTGTTGGTTTATTTTTTTAACCAAAATCAACTTCAAACCCATTGCCTCCTTGCATCTTAAACTATATACTAAGAGCAGGGAGGTATTTTTATGAAAGATATAAACATATCCAAAACCATAGCCGCCAAGCGGCATGAAAAAGGAATAACTCAAGATGAACTGGCTTCCTTCATGGGAGTGTCAAAGGCATCCGTTTCAAAATGGGAAACGGGTCAGAGCTACCCTGACATAGTCCTTCTCCCCCGGCTGGCTTCATTCTTTAACATTTCTGTAGATACTCTTATGGGGTACACACCTCAGATGAGCGGGGATGAAATTAAGACACTCTACCATCGGTTGGCAGAGGATTTTTCCCAAAAGCCTTTTGAGGAGGTCTTCGGCGAATGCGATTTGCTGATCAGGAAGTACTACGCATGCTTCCCTCTCCTTTCCCAGATCGTGATTCTCCTGGTAAACCACTGCAAGCTTGTAAAACCGGAACGCCAGCAGGAAATCCTATCCCTTTGTATCGACCTTTGCCGAAGGATCAAGGAAGAAAGCGGCGATACAAGTCTTCATGTTCAAGCAAATTCCATTGAAGCTCTTTGCAGCTTGATGCTCAATAAGCCGGCGGAAACAATTGAACTTCTAGGAGACTGGGAGGACTCGGTAAAACACGATAATACAAGCATACTTTCCAACGCATACCTCGCTATAGGCAATAGTGGTAAGGCAATGGAAATCCTTCAAATATCCGCATACCTCAGTATGCTCAGTTCCATATCCGCACTATCAACACTCCTTCACCTGTCATCGGGAGATGACGGGAAATCCCAACAGATTATACACCTTTTAGACGGAATTTTGGAGCTGATAAATCTCGAAGACCTTCACATGAATACCTGTCTGCTTTACTATCTTGCTGCTGCAGGAAACTGTGCGTCAAGAGGTCTTCCACATGAGGCAACGGATTACCTTGGCAAATACGCAAATCTCTGCTGTCGCCAGGAATATCCTTTAACGCTTCACGGAAGCGAAATCTTCGATATGATCGAGCATTGGTTCAACACCTTTGATCTGGGTAATTCGACTCCGACAGAGGAAAACACCATCAGAAAGAACATGCTGGATGGAGTCCTAATGGATCCCTATCTTGCTTCCCTTGCAGAAAACGAAAAATACAAGTCAGTTGTTGAACAGTTAAGGAGGAATTTAAATGAATGATATGAACCTTTTAATAGAATATTTACCGTTTTTGATACCTGCCGTCGTAATTCAGATCGGCCTCATGGTAGCCGCACTTATTCACATCTTTACACATCCCCGCTATCGGGCAGGGAATCGTATAGTATGGGTGCTCGTATCTGTGTGCTTTTCCATCATAGGTCCGATTATATATTTTGCAGTGGGGAGAAGCGATGAATAAGGATATATTAACAATTAAAGATCTACACAAAAGCTTCGGCAGTAAGGTTGTTCTGGACGGTTTGGATTTGTCCGTTCCCCGGGGCTCCGTCTTTGGCTTTATAGGTCAAAACGGAGCCGGCAAAACCACTACCATGAAAATCATCTTAGGGCTCCTTGCTCCCGACAGGGGCCATGTTTTCGTTGCCGATGAAAAAGTGTCCTTTGGTAACACAAGAACCAACAGACTTATCGGATACCTTCCTGATGTTCCTGCCTTTTACAACTATATGAAGCCTCATGAATATCTGAAATTCTGAGGTGGAATATCCGGCATTAAAGGTAAGGCATTATCCCAGCGAGTAGATGAACTGCTCACCTTGACCGGCCTTGATTCTGCTCACGGTAAAATCGGCGGCTTCTCCCGCGGCATGAAGCAGCGTCTTGGCATCGCTCAGGCCCTGCTAGCCCGCCCTAAGCTACTTATCTGCGATGAACCCACAAGCGCCCTTGACCCCTTGGGACGAAAAGAATTTCTGGACCTACTTTCACAGATAAGGACAGAAACAACCGTTATATTTTCCACTCATATCCTGTCAGATGTGGAAAGGATATGCGATGATGTCGCCCTTCTTCACAAGGGTAAAATCGCTTTTTCGGGCTCCATCTCGGAAATAAAGGCAAAGCACGGTGAGCCAAAGGTCAAAGTGGAAATCGTCGAGCCGACTCTGGAAGAAGTTTTCCTGGAGGTGATCCAATGAATACTATAACCGGCTGTAAGCCTTTTATAAAAAAAGAGCTTCTCGAACATTTGAGAAATCACTATATACTCATTATTCCCGCAGTCTTCCTGCTTCTGGGTATCATGAATCCATTGACTGCGAAGCTGATGCCGACCCTTCTGGAAAATTTCATGCCTGACGGAGTGGTCCTTCAGCTGTCAGAGCCTGCTGCCATCGATTCCTGGATGCAATTTTACAAGAATGTTCCCCAGATGGGGCTCATAGTTTTCGTTATCCTGTACAGCGGAATAATGTCTAGGGAATACTCCGCAAACACATTGATTATTCCACTTACAAGAGGGCTTCCGCGAGCATCCATCGTGATTTCAAAGTTCCTTACGATAGCTGTATCCTGGACGCTTGCTTTCTTCCTATGTTTCGGAGTATCGGCAGCCTATACGGCTTATTATTGGGACAGTGACGGCTTATCTCATTTGATGTTTGCCGCAATATGCCTGTGGATGTTCGGAATCATGCTGGCAGGACTTATGGTTCTTGGCGGTGTTATTTTTTCTCATGTATACGGGAACCTGCTTTTCATTGGGGGTCTAGTGGGTGCCATGCTCCTGTTCAACATATGGCCCAAAGCCTACAAGTACAACCCTCTGTCGCTGACATCTGAAAACATGAATATCATCAACGGTCAACTCCAACCCTCGGAAATGTTAATCCCTGCACTCATAGGGCTTGCTGTTACAGCCGTTTCCTTCGTGGCAGCCCTGTTACTGTTTAATAAAAAAATGCTGTAGGCTATTTTGCCTGCAGCATTTTTTCATGCTGTTTTACTGTTCTTTTTAATATATCCATGCAGCCCAGTAACGCCCCCCTGTAACATTACTATGTCCCACTTTTTTGCTGTCTGTCATTGTAACATTGTGATACTGCCATTGCAGTGCAATAATTATAAAATTATGTAAAATATTGTTTGTTAATCTTTTACGCTTCTACCCTCCGGTTTCCTTTGACATATCACCATATTTTGGTGTATAATTTTAAACGGTGATGACTTATGCGCCATTAGCTCAATTGGATAGAGTCGCGCACTACGAATGCGAAGGTTGGGGGTTCGAGTCCCTCATGGCGCGCCACAATACAAAATACACCCATCCGGGTGTATTTTGTATTGTGATGAATCAGGGCTCTGTTAAAAATGTGGCTCTGTTAAAAATGTTGGGGTGGATGCAACTGCAATTAGAACATGAGTCTTTTTCTTTTTTTGAAAATGATATATTTTCGAGACTCATCGTTAAGGTACTCTGAAGATAAATTCTCTTTTAGAA
Source organism: Clostridiales bacterium (assembly GCA_012513435.1). Lineage (GTDB taxonomy): Bacteria > Bacillota > Clostridia > Peptostreptococcales > Anaerovoracaceae > Lentihominibacter. Next base: position 67,368 of record JAAZCE010000009.1, on the reverse strand, counting down.
TCAGTTATTCTTTTAGATTTCTTAACCGGATAACAAAAAATGTTGCACCTGTAGCTCAACTTGGATTTTATTTATTTGTGTATTTCATCCGGTCAATAAACCATTTTTAAGTTATATGCCATTTCAAGCTTCTTGGATATCCTAAACATGTTTTCCAGTTGAATCCTATCTGCCTGACATAATGGTATTTGTCAACAACAAGTTTTGCTTCCGGAAGCAGCTCTTTCATGAGCCTTCTATACCCACCTGTCATATCCATAAACACTACTTTAACCTGCTTGCGATTACGGAACTGACCCAGGTAATCCCATATATCCTCATGCTTTCTGGTTTGCAATATTTCTATTACATTATGGTTCTTTGAATCTGCCAGAATGCATTGGAATTTCTCTCCCTCTGCATTACCTTTAGATTCATCTATTGAGTGCACCTGGGGAAGTCTATACACATTATGCTCTATCCAGTTCAATACATTGGCTGTAGTTGGTGGGGTCATGTTTGTAGCCCACCCCAACATTTTTTTAGAACCAAAAATATTTAATCGAATTGAGCCTCTATCCCTGTAATAGAACCAAATCTTGAATGTATTTTGGATAATAAATATTATATATCGTATTATCCGAACAGGGTGTTACAAATTTAATATACCACCGCATCTTGTCACGCTCAAACTGGACAAAAAGTAACTCGTAAAGATAAAGAAGCTTCAAAATCTTTTTTATCTAAACAAAATTTTACAATAATGGTTTAAAGCTACTTGTGCATTGTGTGTATTAATTTAAAAGTCTTAACGATGGAACGCCGTATGAGGGCAAACTCGGGTGCACAGTGTGGAGTGGGGAAAATCCTGAGATGACTTCAAGAGATTGCCTATCACTATATGACCCAGCAATTTTATTTGCCTGTTTGGTGTTTACACTGACGGCGCCCACCTATATTGTGACCATTTTGGTGATATAGTGAAAGTACAACACAGTACAAAAACTGCGTTGTACTTCCTCTTACCGTGTGACCAACAAATGGTCACATAATCATATTGAAAACAGTGTATCTGGAACTAGTCCTCACACAAACAGTTACCAAAGAGCTCTAGCTTTGATTGGAGTACCATCTCTAGCAAAGTAATGGATTTGACCATATCAATTACTGATTTGTTTACCTTAAGCACATCGAAATTACAGTTCCCCTTGCAGAGATAATCACACTCGGCACTCATATAGTTAGTTTGCAGAAATAAGCCAGTAAGGTCTTGTGAATCAGAATAACGATAGGCATCATCCGGTAGCAATTGCGTTCCTTTCACATTGATGCTGAAAGCAGCACCCTGTGGCAAATTAGTTACCTGAACAGTCGTTGTTCCGCCAGCGGAAGACTCATGAACTACTGCACCATATATGCCGATGATATCTTTACTAAAGGTGTAGGTCAGTGGAATGAGCGTACCGTCTGCATTCACGCCTTTTGTGTCAAAAGAAAAGTTTACACCACAAGCGCCGTTAGAAAATATGGTTTGTGCCGTTAGGTTAATCTTCGCCGGGTCGATGATGACATCGGTTGGTGCTAACCCCAAATACCAGTTATACAATGCCAGCACATTGGCATTAGTAATAGTTGTGGTAAAATTATTAGTTAACTTCCAAATGGCAAGCTGTGCACCAGTGATTGCCTCCTGCTGTGTCAAGTTTGGAATGGAGGAATTCGCCGCTACCGTTGCTACGCTAATATATGGGAACGCATTGAACAGAATAGAACGAACTCGATTAGCATCCACATCGCTGATGTCACTGCTTCCTTCCAGTATGGTCTGGTTATAGTGATCTCCAACTTGAATCAAGGTTTGCACATCAAAACAATAGGTTAGGGTGTTGACTCCGGATATAGAATCGGTCACCTGTATTATTGCTGTCTGAACCTCTCCTACAACAAGACCGTAATAGGGGATAACTCCCTGATATACAAAATCATACGCCTTTAAGTGGTTTTCATCGCTGAATACAAATGTTGCGCAAGGCTCCAAGGCCTTTTGAATTTTCTCACCTTCTGCATTGAGAATATGAGATAAAGCCGTTTGCTCTAAGGCAACGGACGCAATAATATCAGTAACAGACTGCTGTCTGGTTGTGTTGCTTGCTTTTATTACAGGCATACTCATATAGCATCGTCCTCTCTAAAATGATATAGGCATTGTTAGCCTATATCATTTTATTCAACAGGACAATATTTCGTGATACGCGAACAGGTTATGCTATTTTTACGATTGATAAACTGCAATGCCAACCCACTATGATTAAATTAGAAGGCCCATTATTTTTTATTGCCATTTTCTCAGATACACTCATTGTGCGTATTAATGTACCGCAACAATTGGTGTGAGGCGTTGTAGCAGATGATGTACTTCTAGCGGCTGACCCTGTCCAATATACTCCGTTAGTGAGATTATATACTGCAGTTGCAGCATCTGCAGTATTTGATGTTACGCTGTAATTAAACAAGTACACCCCGGCCAAATTAAAAGTATTTGTGGTATCGTCACATTAGCCCCTGAAAAATAAGCATAGATTGTATTTGGTATAGAACATCAGGAATGGTACTTGCGGGGAATTTCCCGGTTTCATCTAAGGTTGGAATTTATCCCGAATCATTTCCACCTGACTTGCAACAATAAATGTATCGGTGATAGCAATGGATGGCAGTGTGCTTGCTGCCAGCTTACCTGTGCCGTCCAAAACAGGAACATTCCCGGGCGAAGTACCTGTATTTGCGGTAGAAGCCGTTCCAAGACCGGTTACCTGCGATGTTAAGATGGGCGAAATATCAGCGGCAATCAAATTGGAAAGCTGCACGGCCTGCCCATACTCGTTTACCTTGAGCTTTGTATATGTATTTGTGATGTTCAATCCACTTGGTTTATCAATTGGGTTAATAAGTACTTTGTTGGTGCCACCACCGATATCTGCATTTAGCCCTCTTCTAAGCTGTATTTTTGTGGGCATTTCGTATCCCCCTAAATTGTTTTTCTTAACATTCTATTCCGCTGTGCTGCAAAATATGAAGACGGGCCACAACGTTTTCATTACGGCCCGCTTTAACGTTTTTAATTCGATTAAGACACCCAAGGATAGCAAAAGATATCCTACACTCATAGCATATAACACAAAAGCAAATATTGTGACAGCGCATAAACTGAAAACCGGAGGTTACCATTATGGACTTTTTAAAATATATGGAGGAAATAGCGATTCCATCAGAGCGCGGATACGCCTATAACGACATGGCATTTGATGGATGCTACTATTACTTCTTAATACCCTGTATGTGCAAAATCCTAAAAACAGACCTATGCTATGGGAATATTGATTGTTTTGAAACACACAGGGAATATAGCTGCATTTGTTACGATTTTAATGAGTGTTGCTTTTGGGCAACATCAAGAAAATGTTACAACAAAATCTTTAAACTTAACAACTGTCTTAAAGAAATAGATTGCATTAACATTTGCGGGTACACGGAGGCTCCAGGCATCATTACGGGTATATCCTACAACTGTTGCCGAGATACTTTACTGGTCTCCTTTGCAGGATGTATCGTGGAGGTTCATAAAAAATGTGAAGAAGCGGTGCTGAAATACAAATCTTGTGCACTATGGATCACAGGAATCTGCTGCGTTTCTCCTTATTATATTGTCACTGCAATCAAAGACAGCAAGCAATGCATGATCGTATTGGATTGGCAAAACAAACCGCTATACACAGCCTCTGTACCGTGGAGCTATAATCTCAAAAGCATTCTATTCAATCCATGTCTCAAAGATTGCAAGGGCTACCGATTTGACATGCTAGCGAATAAAAAAGGATGCTATCCCTATATACTTCATGCAAACATCAATCCATGTGAAATTAATTTTTGTCCCTGCCAATGTAACGATGGTATCTGTCAAAAATGCTGTGAGGTGATACCATGTGAACCGGGTGATGCTTGTACGGATGTAATTGAATCTATCGCACTTGTGGAAGCCGCACTTTCTCACATTCTCAACGCCGAGGGAGAGAAACTGCAAAAAGTTTTGGCTACAACCAGCGATATTAATGAGATATTATGTGTGAACAAAGAAATCAACAAGACCATTATAAACGCAACCCATTTAGAACACGCTTTATATGCAAAATTGTCCGCTGCGCTTGAGTGCTGCAAATGTGATGAATTATGTAGTGAAAAATGCGGTTGTGATTGCTGTAATGAAAATCACATTTGTGCCCGTGATGTAGATGGCGGTTCTGTTTAGAAACCGGAACCTTGCCCATTCCTTGTTCATACTATAGTATAGAGCTAACTAGCGATAACCCACTACATACCGCCGGATCGGGGGCCGTATGTAGTGGGTTTTTAATTGCCCGGTCTCGTAAAGGAGTGAACGCTATGCGTCAAATTCATGTTATTTTTGAAAGGCTTAAGAAACCATCCGTTTTAATCAGCATTGCGTCCCAAATTGCAACAATTTTAGTTCTTTTTAATATCCATGTTGATATGGATATTGTTTCTACAGTAATTACAGGTCTATTCTCCATCCTCGTCCTTTTAGGCATTATATCTGACCCCACAACTCAGACCAAAAGATATGGCGATGATCTGCTGGAATGCAGTAACTGCCATAAATTAATTCGTCACGTCATGGTAAATGGTAAAATGCTTTGCACGGAATGTGGCTGTGAAAACTGTATGGTGCAACCTAAAGCGTAGGGTTTTGTCGCAAATCTGCTTTGCCTGAATAAACTATTTCCAATTTCAGTACAACCGCTTGTTCAATATAAGATTATACTCAATTTTGAGATTGCAATTATATGTATCTAATTTAATAAGGAGGAACCATTTTATGGCAACTGTAACCAAAATCGTTGACAAAACGCTTGTCAATGGTTCAGAAACATTTATTTACACCATTAATGTGTCGTACAGCGGACTGAGTGCTCCTGCACAGAGCGGAAAGCTTGTAGACTTTTTCCCAAGTAAAATTTTATATCAGCTTCCTCAGCCTGGAGGACAGCTGGTTTCTATTACGCAAACACCCGTTTCCGGCGGCCATAATGTAGAATTCAATTTTGGTAATGTAAATGCCGGAACATCTCTATCCTTTACCGTTGCATGTCAGTTCGGCCCGGGTAGAGTGGACAATGACAGCTTTACCAACAAGGCGGACCTATATGCAGACAGTACGATTGTTGCTACAGGTACTGCACCAACAGTCAATCTTAAGTTAGATGAAAATTTCACCTTGATGAAAGTTCCGGATATAACAGCTGCGGTTTTACCTGGTCAGTTAATAACCTTCAATCTGATTTTGCAAAATTCCAATGATCCGGGTGCAAAAATCAGCAATGTCGTAGTTACCGATGTACTGCCACCACAGCTCATTCCGGATACGAGCTTTACCCCTGTGGGTAATGACAAGGGATATTTCGGTTATCCGGATCCAACCTATAATGGCTTGACCGGCAGTTGGAGCGGAAATACCTTGAATTTCACTTTGCCCAGCTACAGTGGCGGCGGCTATGCGATTACCTTTAAGGCTACCGTTGCAAGTAATGTCACACCCGGGCAGCTTATAACCAACACCGCCATGTGGACTGTGAATGGTACGTCACGGGTGAATGCCACAGTAACCATGCGGGTATTTGAAAATCAGGCAAGTGTCTTTTTGAAAAAAGGAGCCCCCCTGTATGCAGAGTTAAATAAACCAATTCAATATATGGTTACAACAACAAACACAGGAACGGTGCCTTTGACAAATTACGTTTTGACAGATACGCTGCCTCCAGAGGTTAACATCACAAAAATATCATTTTTGTCATTTCCTTCCACCGTTCCAAGCTATAGCTTATATGTTGAAACCTCCGAACTTCCAGGAACCTATAAAACAGTAGCAACAAACCTGTCTGGAAGCAGTATCGTCTATGATTTGACGCCATTTATTCCCGCTGGAAAACGCGTGCTGTCGGTGCGTGCAATTTTAAGCTCTATGACGAACCAAAATGTGAATACCAATTTATATCTCTATGGCATGGTGAATAACACAGCAACTGCGAATCAGGTTATCATCAATACCGCAAATATGACTGCGCAATCCAGTATCGGTAATGTAACGGCCACTTCGTCTGCACCGACCACACTAAATGGGAAATCAATTTTAAATGTGCAAAAAAATCTTGTGCCTCAGCTATCAGCCTACTATCCTTTAAATGAGTTTATCATAAACCTGATTGCTCAGGGGAACAACGGTATCATTGTAAATCCGACATTTGCGGATTTGTTGCCACTTGGACTTGACTATGCTCCTGGTAATGATTATTTTTCTTACTTTGATCGCTTGCAAGGCGTCTCCTTTGATTCAAGGAACCCGGGGTTCCCTGTGCCGCCGCCAACTACCGAGATCACTAAAAACTATGAGGGTACGGGAAGAACGCTGGTAAGATTTAAGTTTAATAATTTTATCCTGCTTTACCAGAACAATCTTTCTGTTAACTTTGGTGTAGTGGTCACACTCAATCCTCCTAATAGTTTTGTAAACTATGGTTATGTGGGTAATCCCGGAAACAATGCGCAGATACAAGGTATCGCCTTCACAGATGCCCCGGACTTAGATGGTGACGGAATTGAGAATGAGCAAATTGCACAAAGCTTACAAACATCAGGCACCATCCTAACCACCTCGGAATTCTCCCTAGAAAAGTGGGTAAAGGGAAATCTTGCAACAGCGTTCAGTAAAGCAAGCAGTACCACTGCCGGTGGTGATATTGTCTATAACCTTAATGTAACAAACAATCAGGATATGGATTTAAAAAATATTGAAATGGTGGATATTTTGCCTTATGTGGGAGACACAGGTGTCATTTTGAATACAACACCACGTGGTTCTCAGTTTAATGTGTATGCTGCCGCAAGCGTAACAGCACAGATTGTCAATATTCTTGGTGATCCTGTGAATCCGAACCCTGTTATCAAAATCGAATACTCTACCAGTAATAACCCTGTTCGTTTTGACGAAACCGGCACAGGAACTATTGGAAACGGAACATGGAGTCTAACTCCGCCAGCAGATATTACAACACTTGCGTCCATTCGTGTAACAACAGACCCGAGTGTCATTTTAAAACCTTATGAGCGATTGATTGTGACCATACAAGCAAAAGCACCTGTGGGTGTTGCACTGGGTAAATTGGCATATAACTCCTATGCAGTACGTGCTGATAAAGTTAGTGGCGGTGTGACCAGCAAGATGAATCCCGCTGAGCCAAACAAAGTAAGTGTGCAAATTGGAAGTGCAACGCAAAGCTCCATTGGCAATTTTGTTTGGTTGGATTTAAACGGCAATGGACTGTATGATGCCGCTGAACCCGGAGTAAATGGCGTGACTGTAGAGCTGTATGATCCAAATGGAACAAAGTTTGCTGATACGGTCACCGCAAATGACAGCAACGGAAATCCCGGTTATTACAGCTTCACAAATCTTGCCGTAGGAAATTACTATGTCAAGTTTATCCCATACGGAAGCTATACGCTCACGGTTCAGCAATCAAGTGTAGCAAACGGCAGCAAACCTAACCAGGCAACAGGCGTAACCGACCAGTTTACCTTGGCACAAAATCAGATTTTGACGACAATCAATGCTGGCGTGTTATTACCCCCTTGTTCTCCACCGTTGATTTATGCAAGTAATCAGTGCCTCCATTTGGGCGATCGCTTTAATCCGCTAACCGGAGTTACAGCAACGGATTGCCAAGAAAACAATATCACATCCGACGTAAAGGTAATTTCTAATAATGTAGATACCACAACGGCAGGAATCTATTATGTGACTTACGCCGTCACGGATGCAAGAGGGCAAACCACAACCAAAACGATTGAAGTAAAGGTGTGTGCCAAAAGCCCCTATGATCAGGGGATTACTGATCTGTTTGAATCGGTGGCTTTGGAACAGACGGCACTCGCCCATATCCTTAATGCCGAGGGTGAAAAAATTCAGAAGGCAAAGGCTCTGAAGCTTTCTACCGAGGAGATGATTGCAATTAACGGCTCAGTAAAAGGCATGACAGACGCAGTTACTCAGCTGGAAATGGTACTCCAGGGCAAATTAGAACTATTTGATTGCGACTCTTGCGGTGATAACTGCTGTAAGGATTTCTGATGATAAGTGGTACCGCAAGGAAATTGCGCCAAACAGCTTATGTGTTTGGACACCAAAGCTCTTATCCTGTCATATAATACGATGTGAAGTAATATTCACACAAACTAATAAGGAGGAAATATTTATGGGAATGCCAATTATTACACCCGGAACCGGAACCCGTTCGCAGGTGATTACTGATATCATCGAATCTGTGGCTTTAGAGCAGACAGCTCTTTCTCATATTCTCAATGCAGAAGGGGAAAAAATCCAAGCAATTGTGTCAGCGGCCACTACGAGAGATGAAATGCTGGCAGTCAATTCTTCTGTAAAATCAATGGTAAATTCCATTGCCATATTGGAAATGGTTTTGCAGTCCAAACTTGAAATGTTTAGTGACTGTTTATGTATACCGACACCTTGCACACCGATTACAAACACGGCCATAACAGCTTCGGATGCAAAAGCTATTGTTACGAAAAATAGTATGACTGATTATACAATTAATTTAACGCAAACCACCGGTGCCGGAACGCTAACTGTCACAACAACTCCGACAGGACTTCCGGTCAGCGTGAATGGAACCCTGCCCACAGGGTTAACCTTGAGCGGCAATATGCTATCCTATGCCAATTGGGCCGCATTTCAAGGCTCTACGGTGAAGTTAAATGTCGGAACAGGCGCTTGCGTGCAAGTGATTACAATTAATTTTGTAAGCGAAGTCGATTAATAGCAAACGCCATAATGAACAGAGACTTCATTCTGTCTTATAGTGGGGGCAAGGATAGGATCTTTGCCCTCCATAAGATGATTGAAAATGGATATCAGCCCAAGCATCATGGGTCACAATAACAGTGATTCTAATAGCCCTAGGCTTTCAATAGAAATATTGGAAAAGTAATTTTGTGAAATGTTAGGGATAAAGAAAGCTGATGATGAGAATGGATATAATCCCTGACGATACAAGTTCCAAAATGCTTCTCTTGTTAATTTTTCTCCCTCACGGTAATCGGCGAGAGCATTTCAAACGGATGGTATAGTCATTTTTATTCATAATGTTTCCTCCAAACAATTGATGGTTTACAATCATTGGGAGGTTTATGCTGCCTCTCAAGGCGGCATCTATTTTACCAATCATACTGGTTTATCAATCGGCTATCGCCATCATTCTCGCATTGCAGAGTATCACCGCAAACAAGCTCTATCGCTTGTTTTTCGCCGGTGGACGTTACCAGAATACTTGTTGGCATCAGCCGGATAGGGGGGGCATTTCATTTTCAAACTCAATTTAGAGCAGCTCCGATTCCATGCCGCACAAGACATCCGTGACGGAGAGCGCTGGTTCGTTGCTGCACATAATTAAATCTCCGCAGCGTATGTCCTCAATATCACGCGTAGAGCCGTCAGCTATTGTAATTTGTACACCCTTTGCAAATCCCATTTTAATTTCCTCCATTTCAAATTGTTATATAAGGACGAATTACACAAAATCCACCCTATTTAGAAAGCGTTCCAATATCTATATAATTCTTCAAATATTCGTCATGCATAATAAGACATTCTGTTCGTCCAAGGGGCTTGCCTCCGGCAAAGTACGCATGGCAGTTTTTTTCTATAATCTCGGAGAGAGCTTTCATATCCTCTTCTTTATCTGCAATACAAAGGGCTCCCCTTCCCCTGATGATAACCGGCATCTTGTTCTTGATAGCTATTGATATCAGCTCCGGATTATCATCTATTACTCCCATCCTTGCTCCTATAAGCTGTGCGAAATCATCCAGATATGCTTTCATGTACCTGGAGCTTTCACTGAACTTCACGATGAAAAGGCTGTCGTTCCAAAGGTAGTCGTCTGCTCCCCCTGTTCCTTTATCAGCATATCCCACTCCCAGATTGTTGAGAAACTCACCACAAGCTTCCTCAAGGTTGAGACATATCTGAAAGGCCTCCTCAAAGTTCTCCCCATAGCAAACAGCTCCGTGATGCTGCATTAACACAGCCTTTCCGGAGGATGCCTTTAAAGCCGCAATAGTATTGATGCTCAATTTTTTTGAACCGGGAAGTCCATGCCGGGCACACAATACTTTATCACCTATTCCACAATAGCTTTTATCAAATCTGATTTCATCAAATTCCAAGGCCGACAAGGCAGAGGCGTTATTTTGATGAGTATGTATCACGAATCCGGCAAGAGGCTTCAGCTTGTATATCTCTCCGTGTAGCATTTTTCCCGTTGCAGGTTTTATTTTCCCTGGGCAGCTCAAGCCGGAAATCTTTACTTCTACGACATCTTCCTCCAAAAGGGTTAAATAATCTCGTCCCTTGGCATTTATCAGGAAGGCTTCATCGTTGATTCTGCAACTTAAGTTACCCCAGGTTCTGGCCATAAGGCCGGAGCCTACCATTGCCTTTCCTGCGTTTATAACCTCTTGCTTTGCTCTCTTCACGTTCATGGCTTCACCTGCTATCGTTTTGCACCTAGAAAAATAAGGCGTTTCCCCACAAAAGGCCTTTAAAAAAAGGTCCGCTTATGAGAAAACGCTTTTATACTGCCCAAACAGAGGTAAAAATACTTATCTGTTTCTGATAACTGCCTGTGCCGCTGAAAGCCTTGCGATAGGTACTCTGAACGGTGAACAGGATACGTACTGCAATCCGACTCTGTGACAGAAATCGATGGACTTAGGCTCTCCGCCGTGTTCTCCGCAAATACCCAGCTTGATGTTCGGTCTTGTCTGTCTGCCAAGTTCAACGGCCATCTCTACAAGTTTACCAACACCAACCTGGTCAATGCTCTGGAACGGGTCATCGTCAAATATTCCTTTTTCTCTGTATTCCTTGATGATTTTACCTGTATCATCTCTTGAGAATCCAAAGGTCATCTGAGTCAAGTCATTAGTACCAAAGGAGAAGAACTCAGCTTCCTTGGCGATTTCATCTGCAGTGAGAGCTGCTCTAGGTATTTCTATCATTGTTCCTACAAGATAATCAAATTTAGCTCCTACATCTGCCATAACCTGGTCAACCACCTTAATAACTGTCTTCTTAACATCAGCCAGCTCTGTTCTCAGTCCTACGAGAGGTATCATGATTTCCGGAATGATGTCCAATCCCTTTTCTGCTCTAACCTCGATGGCAGCTCTAATAATGGCCTCAGCCTGCATTTCTGCAATTTCAGGGTAAGTTACCGCAAGACGGCATCCTCTGTGACCAAGCATAGGGTTGAACTCGTGAAGCTCCTCGGTCTTCTTAGCCAGATTCTCGTAAGGTACGTTTATCTGCTTTGAAAGCTCTCTTATCTCCACATCTGTGTGAGGCAGGAATTCATGGAGCGGTGGATCAAGGAGCCTGATGGTTACAGGCCTTTCACCCATTGCTTCATATATCCCCTTGAAGTCGCTCTTCTGATACGGAAGGAGGAACTTAAGGGCTTCTCTTCTTTCTTCTTCGTTGTCTGCCAATATCATTCTTCTTACGGCAGGTATTCTCTCTTCTTCAAAGAACATATGTTCAGTTCTACAAAGACCGATGCCTTCTGCCCCGAACTCTACAGCCTGCTTAGCATCTCTAGGGTTGTCGGCATTTGTTCTTACCTTGAGAGTTCTGATTTCGTCGGCCCATGAGATGATTTTACCGAAGTCCCCGGATAACTCAGGGGGAACAGTCTTGACCTTTCCTTTAAGAACATCTCCTGCCGTACCATCCAGTGAAATGTAATCACCTTCCTTGAATACGTGGTTGCCTATGGTCAACTCTTTGTTTCCTTCGTCTACTTTGATCTCAGAACAACCCGATACACAACACTTGCCCATTCCTCTGGCAACTACCGCTGCGTGGGAGGTCATTCCGCCTCTTGCCGTAAGGATACCTTCCGCCGCAACCATACCTGCTAGATCCTCAGGTGATGTTTCCAGTCTTACTAAAATAACCTTTTCTCCGTTGACCACTGCAGCCTCAGCATCTGATGCTGTAAAGTATATCTTTCCCGTAGCAGCTCCCGGTGAAGCAGGAAGTCCCTTTGTGAGTTTTTCCGCTGCTGCTAGTTCTGAACCGTCAAACATAGGATGGAGAAGCTGGTCTATCTGAGCCGGTTCTATCCTCATGATTGCCGCTTCTTTATCTATAAGGCCTTCGCCTTCCATATCTACTGCGATTTTTACTGCGGCAGGTGCTGTTCTCTTGCCGCTTCTTGTCTGAAGCATATATAGCTTATCTCTTTCAACTGTGAACTCCATGTCCTGCATATCCGTATAATGCTTTTCAAGAAGCTCCGCAATTCTTGTAAACTCTGTATATACTTCAGGAAATGCCTGAGCCATTTCAGCGATAGGCTGAGGGGTTCTGATTCCTGCAACAACATCCTCTCCCTGGGCATTACCAGGAATTCTCCAAATATAGCCTTGTCTCCGTTTACCGGGCTTCTTGTAAAGGCTACGCCTGTGCCTGATGTATCGCCCATGTTTCCGAAAACCATAGACTGTACGTTTACTGCGGTTCCTATGCTGCCAGGAATATCGTTGAGCTGTCTATAAAGTATAGCTCTGTCATTGTTCCATGAACGGAATACTGCCATGATAGCTTCCATCAACTGATCCTTAGGCACCTGCGGGAAATCTCTTCCTATTTCGGCTTTTACGAGAGCCTTGTAATCCTTGATGATAGCCTTTAAATCTTCAGTAGTAAGGTCTACGTCAAACTTAAATCCCTTTTCTTCCTTCTTTGCATCGAAGATAACATCAAACTTACTCTTAGGAATCTCCATTACTACATCACCAAACATCTGAATGAATCTTCTGTAGCTATCGTATGCGAAACGAGGATTCTCCGTAAGGGCAGCTAGTCCCTCAACAGTATCGTCATTGAGCCCCAGATTCAAAATCGTATCCATCATTCCCGGCATTGAGATCTTCGCTCCGGAGCGAACAGATACCAGCAGGGGATTGCCAACATCTCCGAACTTCTTGTCCGTTACGTTTTCAAGGTCTTCCAGTTTCTCGAAAATAGCAGTTACGATGTCCTCGCCTATAGTCTTATCTTCCTCGTAATATCTGTTACAAGCCTCTGTAGTTACTGTAAATCCAAAAGGTACCGGAAGGCCGATTTTGGTCATCTCAGCCAAGTTTGCACCTTTGCCGCCCAAAAGGTCTTTCATGTCCTTTGAGCCCTCGTTAAACGAATAAACAAACTTTTTCATTTTACCTTGCACACTCCTCGTTTAAAATTTTAATCTTTGCTCTATATATTCTTTAACCTGATCTACAGGTATACGAATCTGTTCCATGGTATCTCGGTCTCTGATTGTAACGCACTTGTCCTCTTGAGTATCAAAGTCAACACAGATGGAAAACGGAGTTCCTATTTCGTCTTCTCTTCTGTAACGCTTTCCTATTGAGCCCGTTACGTCGTAATCTACTGGGAAGTGCTGGGCCAGTTCTTCATAAATCGGCTCGGCAACAGGCGCCAGCTTCTTAGCAAGAGGAAGAACCGCCGCCTTAAACGGTGCCAGCGCAGGATGAAGTCTCAGAACTGTTCTTACATCTTCATTGCCCTTGGCATCGGTCAGCACTTCTTCATCGTAGGCATCCAAGAAGAATGCCAGCAACATACGCTCAACACCTACTGAAGGCTCAACACAAAACGGAACGTACTTCTCATTGGTTTCCGTATCAAGGTAGCTCATATCCTGACCAGAGTGGGTCTGATGGGCCATTAGGTCGTAATTGGTTCTCGAAGCTACTCCCCACAATTCTCCCCACCCAAAAGGGAACCTAAATTCGATATCAATTGTGGCGTTGCTATAATGACTCAATTCTTCAGGGTCGTGGTTTCTCAGTTTCATATGTTCCTCTTTGAGTCCTAAGTTCTTCAAGAAGGAAACACAATAATCCTTCCAGTATGAGAACCACTCAAGTTCAGTACCAGGCTTGCAGAAAAACTCCAGCTCCATCTGCTCGAATTCCCTTGTTCTGAATATGAAATTACCCGGAGTTATTTCGTTTCTAAAGGACTTACCAACCTGAGCAATACCAAAAGGGACCTTTTTTCTGGACGCTCTCTGCACACTTCTGAAATTCACAAATATTCCCTGCGCCGTTTCAGGTCTCAAAAATATTTCCGATTTTGAATCATCGGTCACACCCTGGAATGTTTTGAACATCAGGTTAAACTGGCGTATACTCGTAAAGTCCGATTTGCCGCAGTCGGGGCACTTTATTCCCTTTTCCGCTATGAATTCTTCCAGCTTCTCATTTGGCCATCCGTCCACCGGCATATCATCTATGCCCTGACTCTTAAGATACTCTTCAACCAGCTGGTCTGCTCTAAACCTTGACTTACAAGCTTTACAGTCGATAAGCGGGTCTGCAAACCCACCTACATGTCCCGATGCTACCCAAGTTTCGGGGTTCATAAGTATAGCTGCATCAAGTCCTACGTTGTACTTGGATTCCTGTACGAATTTCCTCCACCATGCCTTCTTGATGTTGTTCTTAAGTTCAACTCCTAGAGGGCCATAGTCCCAAGTGTTTGCCAAGCCTCCGTATATTTCGGAGCCCGGAAAAATAAATCCTCTGTTCTTTGCTAAAGCTGTTACTTTTTCCATTGTGACCTTGTCGCTCATTATTTATCCTCTTCTTCTGTTTTTATTTCTACTTCCGTGTCTTCATCTTCCTCAAAGCATTCGGAAAAGTCGAATTCCTCGCTGTCCTTCTTAACCTTGTTCACTGCATCTTCTGCTTTTTCCTTACCCTTCTGATACAGGTCGGAGCCCTTCTCTTTACCCTTCTGGTACAGATCTGCCCCCTTTTCCTTCATCTCGCCGTAAGCTACGGATCCCTTTTCATAAGCGCTTCCTACAGCATCAGTAACGGCATCGCTTATATCAATTATGGTTCCATCTTCCCTGATGACTTCAATGACGCACTTGAATCCAAAGGCAGCAACAACGGCTACCACTGAAGCGATAGGAGTTATTATCACACCGGCAATGCCAACGTTTACAGGTACGTTAAGTATCATCTCACCATCACGCTTAACCTGAATCTTCGACACGTTACCTTTCTTTATAAGGTTCTTCAGACTGGTAAAGAGAGCTTCCCCCTTCTTGCCAAAATCACGTCCCTTTTGACCTGCGTTCACGGTTTCCTCTATAGCTATTATTGCATCAACAACGCTGCCATCAGCTTCTTCCAAAGCCTCCTTGGCCTCTGCATATGTGACCCCTGTTCTATCCTTTACCAGTTCAATTTTTTCCAAAGTAATTTCCATATCATTACCTCCTCTTTCCTCGCTCAGACGAGCTTTTCGCTTTTTAAGTCTACAGCGTCTAAGTAATATGCAGCATACTCTCTTATGAGCTTCTGCAGCATCTTCCCGGTTTCCTCTCTCAAGGCAAGATTTGCGAGATTCACAAGAGAGTTCTCCGAAAAATACTTTAATATACCTACTATACCAAATTTGGCATCATAAATCAACGTATGAGTCTGCGAATTTTGCAGGTTCTGCCAGCAGTCTTTGCAGATTATTCCTCCCTCCTCCACTGAAAATACAGCAGGCTCTTTCTTTTCACCGCAAATGGTACATTTATCAAGGGAAGGCATCACTCCTGCATATTTAAAGGCCTTGGTTTGATAGGCCAGCACCAGGCTTCCTATTCCCCTATCCCTGTTTTCCAGCACTGAAAAAAAATCAAGAAGAAGATTGAACATTCCTGCCGACTGCACTCCCTCTGCCAATATCTTTTCCGTAAATTCAAGGACGTAGGCGCCGTTCATATACTTGTCCACATTCTCGCCTATTTTGTAATAGCTCTTTATGGCCTCTGCACTGTTTATGTTATAGCTTTCTCTGCTTTTAAACAGCTCATACCTGCCATAGGTAAAAGGCTTTAGAGCCAACGAGCTTTTGCTCCTTCCCTTTTCGCCAATACTCGTTCCTGCGCTTATCTTTCCGTACTTTTTTGAAAAGAGCAGAATCATCTTACGGTTATATGAAGTTTTTACCTGTCTCAGCACTATTCCCTCTGTATCTGTAAGCAAATCTCCCACCTATTCTTTGTATCCAAAGTTGGAAAGGGCAATATCGCTGTCTCTCCAGTTTTCCTTTACCTTTACCCACAATTCAAGAAAGACCTTGGCTCCTATGAGTGCTTCAATTTCTTCTCTTGCGCTCTTGCCTATGCCCTTGAGCTTTCTACCGCTCTTGCCTATTATGATTCCCTTGTGGGATTTTTTTTCGCAGTAGATTACAGCGCCTATTTTGGTTATCTTTTCTTCTTCCTTGTAGCGTTCTATTTCAACAGCCACGCCGTGAGGCACCTCCTCCTGGAGATACATCAATATTTTCTCCCTGATTATTTCGCTGACGATGAAACGCTCAGGATTCTCGGTTATCATATCGTCTGGGAAGTACATAGGGCCTTCCTCCATATAGCCTTGAGCACACTTTACCACATCTGCCACATTGGCTCCCTTTATAGCCGATGTCCCTATTATCTTCTCGAATATCCTTGTGTCATCGTATTCCTTGTAAACCTCAGCATATTCTTCCGGTCCCATTTTATCTATCTTGTTGATGACCAGTATTTTAGGCGTATCCACCTCCTTGATCATGTCCAGGATATACCTGTCTCCGGGTCCTCTGGAAAGTTTTTCGTCTACGATGAAGATTATTGCATCTACCTCCTTAAAGGTTCCCACAGCTGCATCTGTCATGTATTCACCCAGCTTGTTCCTGGGCCTGTGGATTCCGGGAGTATCGATAAATATCATCTGAACATCATCCTCGTCTTGCCCTCCGGCGTAATGAGTGTATATGCCTCGTATGGTGTTTCTTGTGGTCTGGGGTTTATCAGTGGTAATGGCTATTTTCTCACCCAGTATAGCGTTGAGCAGTGTGGATTTACCCACATTCGGTCTTCCTACGATACCTACAAATCCTGTTTTCATAAACTAAAGCCCTCCGGCAGCAACTTGTTCAATGCTCTCACATTCAAATGCTGTTCATCTTCTCCTGTAATAACCATTATGTCTGGGGCAAACTCATACATGAACTGTCTGCATATGCCGCATGGCAAAGCCTCTCCACCGGAGCCGTAAACAGCCAAAGCCTCAAATTCTCTCTCGCCTTCGGAGATTGCCTTGACAAACGCCGTTCTCTCGGCGCATATGGTGGCACCAAAAGAAGAATTCTCCACGTTTACTCCTGTGTATATCTTGCCGTTTCTCGCCATAAGCGCAGCCCCCACCTTGAACTTGGAATAAGGTGCGTAAGCGTTGCTGCTGGCCTTTTTGGCCATATCATATAGTTCTCTGTAATCCATTGTTACTCTTTCCTTTCCAGCTCCAAAAACGACATTATTTCCTCTTCTCTTTTTCTCATCTCTGTCTTAACATCTTCCTCCATATGGTCATAACCAAGAAGGTGGAGTACGCTGTGGACAAATAGGTATACCAGCTCTCTTTCCTTTGTATGTCTGTATTCCTTGGCCTGCTCTATTGCTTTCTCAGGGCATATCACTACATCTCCAAGCAATATCTCTTCCCCGTCATCCTCTTCGTTCCATTCTTCCAACTCCTCAAGATCCTCTATAAGGGGAAAAGACAGCACATCCGTAACCTTGTCCACCTTCCTGTAAACTCTATTCAGTTCTCTTATCTCTTCCTTTGACACGAAGCTCAGGCTTATCTCCACATTGTCGGAGCTTATGCTTTCGGCCTCTATACACGCTGCCGCCGCTTTTTCAAAAACATCTATCAGCTCCACTGCGGGAGCGTATTCTTGGTTAAACAGTATTCTCATCAAAGCTCCTGTTCTTCATCCTTTAAAGGATTGTTATCATAATACTTATCATACGCGTTAATTACCTTTTTTACAAGCTGATGCCGCACCACATCTATATCCTTCATGTAGCAAAAGCCTATTTCCTCTATACCGCTTAGGACCCTCTGCACCTCAACAAGCCCTGAGCGCTTTCCCCTGGGCAGGTCAATCTGTGTAATATCTCCCGTCACCACCACCTTAGATCCAAAGCCCATTCTCGTGAGAAACATTTTCATCTGCTCTGGTGTAGTGTTCTGAGCTTCGTCAAGGATTATAAAGGAATTATCAAGAGTCCTCCCTCTCATATATGCCAGAGGCACAACCTCTATTATTTCCTTTTCCTTGTATTTCATAGCATTTTCTCTGCCCAGCATATCGTAAAGGGCGTCATATAAAGGTCTCAGGTACGGGTCAACTTTTTCCTGCAAATCTCCCGGAAGGAAGCCCAGTCTCTCTCCCGCTTCAACGGCAGGCCTTGCCAAAATTATCTTCTGCACCTGTCTGCTCTTTAATGCGTTGATGGCCATTGCAACGGCCAGATATGTCTTCCCCGTCCCCGCCGGGCCTATGCCGAATACAATGTCCCTTCGCCTTATAGTCTCCACGTATCCCTTCTGTCCTATTGTCTTGGCCTTCAAAGGCTTGCCGTCATGAGTAAAGCATATTATGTCCTTGCTGACATTTTCCTTGTCGTAGGATATGCCCTCATCCTTTAATTCGGCGATATAATTTATCTTCTGCTGGTCCAATTTCTCTCCTTTTTCTAAAACACTAATCATTTCTCCAAGTATGCCTCTGGCTTCCTCAGCCCGCTCTCCCTTTAGTATAAGCTCATTATCTCTCTGTATAATGTCTACCTGAAGATTTCTCTCTATTATACTTAAGTTCTTGTCGAGCCCGCCAAAAAGTTCTCCCCTGTCCACGTCTTGGTGGAGCGGCAGTTTTACCATCATATTTTTTTGATTCCTCCGACTGAAATTATTTTATCTCTTCTTATTATATTTTCTACAGGCAAAAAATTCAAACCTATTTTACGCTTTACGGTTTAAGATTTACCGTTTATTCTTCTGATTAATGTGCTTTTCCTCTCCGATTTCTTCAAGAAGCTCAAGCATTGCACTGACTCTTATGGTATTGGCCTCCTCGTGAAAGGAAAAAGAGCTGTCCAGTATCATTTCATTTTTGCCTAGATTTTCCCTCTCATACTGTCGCAGGGCAGCCTCTGCCACAGTCTGCATTTCCTCTGTCTTCTGAGGTCTCTCTACCGCCTTGACTTCCCTTACCCTAGTGAAATAAAGCTGCAAAGGAATTGGCCTAACAAAGCTAAAAGCCTTGTAAAAAGTCTTTTGTGAGGTCTCGAAGCTCCTGTGGCCATCAGTGGTGTCCAGTTCAAAATCTCCAATTTTCACATATATTCCCGGCAGCATCTTTCCCGTAGGCTCCAAATTTCTTACGTTTTTTTCAAAATAATATGTCTGACTTTCGGGCACTCTGGCAAGCACCCTGCCCTCGGCATGACTATATAGCTTGAATATTTTATCGCCTTTGCTGTAATCGGAGCTTTGATATTCGTATTTGCCGCTTATGAGTATATCCCCTTCCTTAACGTAATCTCCTTTTTGAACGACTGCACTGCCCTTAAGAGGCAGAATTTGTTCTATCATCCCCGATTTTGTGGCAACTATGTGGGCGGGAGTTTCTTTATTTTTCTCTCCCTGATACACTCTTTTAGCCTGAGCTATATCAACCTCCACCAGCCGTCCCTTTTCATATATGCTTGCCCACGTTATGTTTTCGTAGTTGGCAAAGAGGGCCTTCTTCACATCCTCGTAGGTCCCCTGTTTTCTGGCTCCCTCATAAAGCCCTACGGATTTTAAGGTCTGTCTTATTTCCGTCTCGCTTATATTCTCGTACCCGCTGACGCGTATCTCCGCCACAAACAAGCCCTGATAAAAAATCAAGGCACCCACTAAAAAGGCGCCTATTATTGCCGCAATGTTGGTTTTCATGGTTCTAAAGGCCGGTACGAAGCCGCCTTCCCGCAATACCGTTATCTTGTACGAATGTCCCGCTATCTTCTTTATTTTCTCACTGTCATCACCCTTGAATTCAAACGTAGATTCAAGAGGATCATGCCATTTGAGGCTCCTGAGGGTGATTCCTTTTCTTATGCATCGGTTCACCAGTCCTGTCAGGTCATTCCCCTCCAGCTTTATCCTTTTGTAGTGCCGCAAAAAACCGAACTTCTTCCACCTCACCTGCTATCAGCATCCTTTCGTCCATCAGCCTCTCCACCACAAAATCGCGACCTTTGACAGAAGTGAAACGCTTCCCGTTGAAAACTATTATCTCCGTATCTGTCAAGAGCATCACTCGCTTTACATTATCGAGAACAGTGGTATGCCCGCTTACAAGTATTCTGGGCATATTGACGGCAAAGTCAAATAACAAATCTTCCTTTATCAACATGGTAAAGTATATTCGATTTTTAAAGTATTATCACAGCTTTCTCCGCTGTTTTTATTCCGTCTACAGCAGCAGACATTATGCCTCCCGCATAGCCTGCACCTTCTCCTGCAGGATATACGCCTTTAATAGCGCTTTCGTGGTTCTCGTCTCTCCTTATCCTTACAGGCGACGAGCTTCTGCTCTCCACGGCGCTTAGCATAGCTTCATCTCCGTCAAAGCCTCTCAGCTTTCTGGCTAAATAAGGCATGGCCTCTATAATGGACTCCGACGCAAAATCAGGAAGGCTTTTTCTGACAG
The DNA here is from genome assembly GCA_012513435.1 of Clostridiales bacterium. Classification (GTDB taxonomy): domain Bacteria; phylum Bacillota; class Clostridia; order Peptostreptococcales; family Anaerovoracaceae; genus Lentihominibacter. The sequence continues at coordinate 46,625 of JAAZCE010000009.1, read as the reverse complement.
CATCGTCCTTCTTTATTTTAAAGTTCCCATAGCTTGTCTTCGGTATTCTTCCGCCTCCTTGTTCAAAGGCAAGGCGTTCATATTTTCTCTGAAACTCAACTCCCGCAAGGGGATGCTCCGATTGAAAATCCTCACACCTTACGTCTACAAGAAGTCCGCTGTTGGCGTACTGGCTGTCTCTCCTGCTCAGGCTCATTCCGTTGGTAACGGCAGTGTTCTTCTCAGAGGATGCATCTATGACCTGACCTCCCGGACACATGCAAAAGGTATAGACACCCCTGCCATTTTTGCATTTGTAGTTCAGCTTGTAGTCCGACGGGCCCAAAACCTTTGCAAATTCCGGGTTCCCATACTGAACCTTGTCTATCATTTCCTGCCTGTGCTCTATCCTCACCCCTATGGAAAACGGCTTCTGCTCCATAGGAAGCAGGCTGTCATAAAGCATCTCAAATGTATCTCTTGCGCTGTGGCCCACTGCCAGTATCAGAGAATCTGCTTCCACATAGCCGCCGCTAGTATTTATTCCACGCAGCTGTCTGTTCTCATCTATATCCAGAGACTCCAGCTTCATATGAAATCTCACCTGACCACCTAGAGACTCTATTTTCTTCCTAAGATTTCTTACCACGTTTCTCAGGCAATCTGTTCCTATATGAGGCTTCTGCTTGTAGAGAATGGCCTCATCGGCACCGGCTTCCACGAATTCCTGTAGCACCTTTCTTATGCGTATATCCTTTATTCCTGTGGTAAGCTTTCCGTCGGAAAAAGTTCCCGCACCTCCTTCTCCGAACTGTACGTTTGATTCAGGATTCAAAATGCCGGAGTTCCAAAATTCTTCTACATCTGCTACCCGTTCCTCTATAGGAGCACCTCGTTCTATTACTATGGGGGTCAGGCCTGCCTCTGCAAGGGCCAGCGCTGCGAAGATACCACAGGGGCCGAAGCCTGCAATAACAGGGCTTTTAGTCTTCCCTTTTACCTTTGGGAATTCATAATGAGTATTCTTTACCTCATTGAGAGGAAGCTCTTCATCACAGGAAAAATCCACAGAATACACCAGCTTGATATCAGGCCTTCTTCTTGCATCTATGGATTCTTTCACTATCTTGATGTCGTGTATTTTCAGATCACTCCTGTCGAGCCGCTTTAATATTTCTTCCTCTATGGTGTCCTTTGATTGGTTCATATTCAGTTTTATCTCGTGTATTCTATATCTCATTTTTCTCGTTTATGGCGGTAGCCGCCTTAATCCCCGTTTCCCAGGCATTTTGCAGGTTATATCCTCCGCAAGGTCCCTGATAATCTGTCATTTCTCCTGCGACGTAAAGATTTTTCACAATGCGGGACTCCATGGTTTCCATATTTATTTCACCGAGAGGTACGCCTCCGCCAGTGCATTGAGCATCCTTCCAGCCCTTCACGCCAAGTATCGGCAGCTTCCAGCATTTCAAACGCCTCACATCTACTGCTGCAGCCAATTTTTCTGAAAGGATGCCAAAGGAGCTATCTCTTTTCTCTATGTCTTCCTCTGTAAAATTGGGGGCAAGATCCAAAACAATACTGAACTTCTCCAGAGCCTCTCTAAGGGTCTCACTGTTATCTGCTTTGATATAGGGCGTAATGTTAAAGACGCATATCCCCGATATGCCGTCCTTAGTAAATTGTATCTCTCCCAGTTCCTGAGCTATCATCTGGCTATTCTTATACAGACTGACCCGGCCTCTTGCTCTGATTCCTTTGATGTCCTGAAAATCTCCGCACTCTATGGGCGTAAGCATGGGATATACCCTTGTTATGCTGTGTCCCAGAGCCTTTGCAAAGCCATAGCCGTCTCCCACAGTGCCCATTTCAGGCGCGGCCTTTCCGCCTGCAGCCAAAACCAAAGCCCTTGTTCTTATATTTCCCTTGGCCGAGTAAACCGTAAAGCCACCCTCATCAAAACTGACCTTGTCCACGGCAACGCCTGTAAGAACAGTTCTGTCCTTAATCCCTTTTGTAAGCATTGTCACAACATCGGAGGCTTTGTTTGAATAAGGAAAATACCTACCTTCTTCATCACAGTAAAGTTCCATTCCCAGCCCATTAAAAAAATCCAGGACTACCTGCTTATGCCGACAATCACGGTTGGTGATATTGCACCTGCCGCCGCCTGTAGCCATAATCTTTCGTCCCAGAATTTTATTTTTTTCAAGAAGACACACCTTCAAATCCTTGCTCAACCTATTTGCCGCCGCAAGTCCCGATGCGCCTCCACCGATTATGCAAACATCATAATGTTTCATTTATCTTCACTCCTGCAAGAGCGGTTGCCTCCGCTTCTTCCTTGGCACGAAGTCGCTCTGCGACCTTTTCGGGAGTTTCTTCATCTTCTGTAATTTTCACAGGTTCTCTCTTCCTCTTGTACAGTCTTATGTAGGACTTCTTTTCGTGAGGCATATTTATCCCCAGTTCCATAATATTGATGCCCTGCATGAACATGAACATTCCCACCAATATAACGGTGCTTACCATTCCTACGAGAGGGTCTACAAACCCGAAGACCCCAACCACTATGGTCATTATTCCGGTAATCAGCACTATACGGAAATTCGTTCTCTTTTTCTCTCTGTTGATATGAGTTGCCGATTCAATTCTCAGTATTCCCGACACCAGCACCCACATGCCAAATACAGCATGAACCGCCGCCTCTGCCACAAGCTGGTTGCATAAAACCAATATACCCAAAAGCAACGTAATCAAAGCATCCGTCAATATCCAACCGTTATTGTCGCCTCTGTTATGAAATCCTCGCCCTACCAGATATGCCCCGGTGTGAACTATTCCGTTAAATACCAGTACTATTCCTATAATAAATGCCAGCGACAAAAAAGTCTGTCCCGGATTGATAAAACAGAACGCCCCCGTTAAGAGCATCATTATGCCGCTTATTATGGTTAAAATTCTCATCTGTCGACTCCTTTACCAAATATCGTCGAATTCTTCTGTCTGAAAGCCGCTTTTTGAACTGCGCTTTTCCTTCTTTTCACTTTCAGTTATCTTTAGCAGTGCCAGAACAGCCACTACCGTTATTGCTATGATTCTTAAATTATTGTTGATTTTCCCTAACATAAAATCCTCTTTTCAAGTTGTTCTTCTAAAACACGGACAATTATACCATAAAACCGCCCTTTTTAAAAAGGAGATTTTGTGTTTTTTTTGGCTTAGTGTATAATGTGTGTAGAAGGAGGTGTATCGGTGGACAGAACAATACTCCATTGTGACATGAACGGATTCTTTGCATCCGTGGAATTACTGGACCGTCCCGATTTGAAGGATGTTCCTATGGCAGTATGCGGCGACCCGAAAAATCGTCACGGCATTATATTGGCAAAAAACGAAATTGCCAAAGGCTACGGCATAGTTACAGCCGAAACTCTGTGGCAGGCAAAAAACAAATGTCCTGATCTTCAGGTTGTCCCTCCACATCACGAAAAATACAAGCATTACAGTAAGCTTATCAATGAAATATATCTTCGCTTTACAGATATGGTGGAGCCTTTTAGCGTGGACGAATCCTGGCTCGACGTAACAGCCAGCCGCAAGCTCTTTGGCACTGGAAAAGAAATTGCTGATACTATACGAGCTACTGTCAAAAAGGAGCTTGACCTTACCCTTTCCGCGGGAGTTTCCTTTAACAAGATTTTCGCCAAGATGGGAAGCGACTACAAAAAACCTGATGCTACTACCCTCATAAACAGAGACAATTACAAGGAGCTGTTATGGCCTATGGATATCCGTTCCTTGTTTTTCGTAGGCAAGGTAACTGCACACAAGCTTCGTCAGTGCGGTATAAAGACCATCGGTGAACTTGCTCTGTCCGATAAGGCTACGATTTCCAGTCTTCTTGGGAAACAAGGAGCAGTAATTCACGACTATGCCAAGGGGCTGGATATTACTCCCGTTCTTCGCTTTGACCACCTTGAGAAAATAAAATCTGTAGGCAATGGAATCACCTTCAAGAGAGACCTTCACGGACTTGGCGACATCAAGACTGCCATTACCGGCCTTTCGGATACGGTGGCATCTCGGCTTCGGCAGCACCAGATGAAAGCCTTCGGTGTGAAAGTGGACATCAAGGATCCCGGATTCAAGGTCATTTCCAGACAGCAGCAGCTTGACAACCCTACCAATCTAACAGAGATTATTTCTGATACGGCTGTAGAACTTATTACCAGGTCATGGAATATGAGAAATCCTATAAGAATGTTGACTGTAACAGCCATCAACCTCTGCGATGAGAATCAGGCACAGCAGCTTTCTCTCTTTTCCGAGGAAAACGTTATGACCGAAAAGGGTGAAAAAATAGAACGAGCTATGGACGATATCCGGCAAAAATTCGGGGCGGGAGCAATAGGCTTCGGCAGCGTAATAGGCAACGATATAGGACTGGATTCCTAATCTACCCTACGCTGATCATGCCATCCTCGCTTACTCCTATGACCTTCTCTCCCCGCAAGCGAAGCTCTTTGATATATTGAATCTCTTCTTCACCTATTTCTTCACCGGGACATATGAAAGGTATCCCCGGCGGATATGGAATAATAGATGCTGCGCATATTTTCCCTGCACAATCTTCAAGACTAACCAGTTTCTTAATCTTAGGGGCCTTTTTCAAAGGGCGCCTTTTGCTCCACAGATGAGCCCCATGGGATGCCTCAGCCGCAATCCCTGTTAGCTGTCTTTGCTCTGCTATGCTCTTCAAGGCACTCAGCAAACGGCGAAAATCTTCGTCTGTATTGCCTATGCCTGTCATACACATCAGAATATTACCCGTAACAAGCTCTGAAAATATGTTTTCTCTCAGGAGCAGCTCTTCCAACAGGCTCCCCCGGAGACCATATGCACTCATATCTATGTTTATCTTAGTCTTGTCCATATGACCGGGCAGTTCCATTAAGGTCAGCCCTTCTATCCGGGATGCTTCCGCATAAAACATGTTCAAGTTTTCCTGCCATCTGTCAAAGAGCTCCTTGCCGTGGCTCAGCAGAATATCAGCGTTAATGTCCAAAGATGCCATAAGAATGTATGAGGGGCTTGTACTTTCCATAGCCTGAAGCTTATCCTCCAGAAGATATTTATCCACTCTGTCTGAATTGAGGTTGAGCACTGCACTCTGTGTAAATGAAAGCAATGTTTTGTGAGTGCTGTTGACTGCTATGTCGGCTCCGCACTCTTCTGCGGAAAGTGGCATCTTGCCAAAGAACTTCAAATGCGCTCCGTGAGCCTGGTCTACGATAAGGACCTTTCCCGCATGGTGGACCACCTGTGCAATAGCCTTAATATCGCTACATATCCCGTAGTAATTAGGGCTTGGCAGGATAACAGCCTCTGCGTCGGGATTGGCCTCAATCAAACGCTCTATTTCTTTTGACTCTACAACTCCCGAAATCCCGTACTCCTCTACGATTTCAGGATAAGCATATACCGGCTCAATATGTCCGAGAGTCAAAGCATTAAAAACGGATTTATGGCAGTTGCGGGCCATGATAAGCTTCCCTCCCTCCGGCACTGCTGCCAGTATGGAGGCTATCAGTCCGCCACTTGTACCGTTAATGAGAAGATAGGATTCATTTGAATCATACAACTCCTTGTACTTCTCAGCTGTCTCCTTAATAATGCCCTCAGTCTGAAACAAATTGTCGGCCCCTTGTATCTCCGTAATATCACAACCCATGATGTTATCAAGGAAGTGACCGTATCCGTATTTTTCATAAATCCCTGAGCCCTTATGCCCCGGCATATGAAAAGACACCGGATCCAGTCCGGCGTGCTTAGTTAAAAATTGTGTTATTCCCTTGTTTTCCATATCATTACCCCACTATAAGACACCATATGACCGGAAACACAAGAGCAGGCAGCATATTTAAAGTTTTGAAGTCTTTGATATCCAGGATTGCCAACCCTGAGCTTAGAATGAGAAATCCTCCCACTATAGAAAGCTCCGTCATCATATTGGTAGTTATGAAATCTCCCAAAAGTACCGTAAGTGCATATATACTGCCCTGCCATATGAAAAGTATTCCGGCCGCTAAGGCCATTCCAACTCCGTAGGTGGCAGCGAATACCATAGACGTTACAAGGTCAAGCATGGAATTGGTAAACAGATATGTATAATCGTGGTAAAGGGCGCTCTGCACAGGTCCCAGTATAGAAAGCGTCCCAACGCAAAACAACAAAGAGCCGGTCACTATGCCTTCTCCAAGCCTGTTTCTACCTGCCGAGCCCTCCAACGTCTCACCTTCGCCCGCCGAATCTTCCACTGTCCCACCTTCTCCGGAACCCTTTGAAGTCAGACTTCCTACACGTTCATCTATTTTGCATATAGTTCCTATCAGACTTCCCAATGCCAAACTCCCAATAAAAAGAACGGGATAATTACTGTCAGGCATGTTCTGAACCACAGCGTTTATCCCAAGGCCGCTTGCCGCAAGCCCCATTGCTATATATAAACTTTTGGTATATTCTTCTTTAAGGATTTTCTTTACAAGCCCGCCTATCAGGCTGCCTGCAACGATTGCCGCCACATTGGCAAGGGTACCTATCATCCCTATCATTTCTTATTGTGCAACCTTTCCATTTCATTGATGCTTTCTTCAAAAAAATCGCTAAGCTTGCGAAAGCCTCTGTAAAGGATGACCTTTTCCTCCTCCGTAAATTCCTCTCCTACCTTAGCCGCCAACCGTTTCCTGTACCTTTTTTGATATATTTCAAAGAGCTGGCCCTTCTTGGTCAAAGCTACCATTGTACCTCTTTCGTTTCCCGGCTCAGTGTGTTTTTCCACCAAACCATGCTTTTCAAGTTTCTTTATGAGAGCGGTGGCAGAGGGTCTGCTTATTCTCAGGTAAGCTGCAACATCCCCTATATTTCTTCCGTTTTCAAAGCGTACTAAATATGAAATGACATTTCTGTCCCTAAAGGAAAAGCTGGTTCTGCTGTATTTTTTTTTCGTTTCCTCCAGCAATAAAATATTGTGATAGGCTTCAATTAAAACATTGTTAAAATCCTCTTTAAAATCACTCATGCAATTTTTCCCTTCTCTTCCTTTAGTATCCAGTTTATTCTATCAGAAATTTACAGCTCTGTCTTGACTTTTTTTGCTCATCTCAGAAGAATGCCTTTCTTTTTATCTTCTTCAGCCATTTGCTTAACTTTGTAATGCATCTTTTTGCCTGTAGCTGTGTAAGGGAGCTCCTCCACAAACCTGTAAAACCTAGGTCTTTTGAAGGTAGAAAGATCTCTGTGTTCACTTGCGAAATCTATAAGCTCCGATACCTTAGGAGGCTCTCCTTCAGGTATTATATAGGCAACAACAGCCTGTCCTCTTATTTCATCTGCCACACCGCTTACAATAATATCCTTAACTGCAGGATGCTCCATAAAGGCCTCTTCAATCTGAACCGGATAAATATTCTCGCCGGAGCAGATTATCATATCATCCTTACGCCCTGCAATAGTAATAAAGCATTCTTCATCCCATGTGGCTAAATCTCCCGTATAGAGGTACCCCTTGTAGTATTTTTTTTCTTCCGCAGCTGGATTGTTATGGTAGCTGTATGACATTTTCCCTGATGACTTTATGATTACTTCTCCGACCTCTTTGCCGTCCATGCTCACAAGTTCATCAGGCTCCGCCTTTCTGTCCTCATAGGCCTTCACAACGTATACATCGTCAAATATGCAGGACCTTCCCGCACTTCCCGACATTTCGGGCAGCTGCCACGGCCTTAGGAATGTGTTCCAGAAGGTCTCCGTAGTTCCGTATCCGTTAAAAAGATTAGGCGTCAGTACGTCCATGAATTCTATGCAGTCGGCCTTTTCCAAAGGGCTGCCCATGGTTATTATACCTTTGAGGGTAGCGAAATTCCTAGGACTACGCTTCTGCTGGCGTGATAAGAATTTCAAAACCGACGGAGCACCTATTAAAAAGCTCACTCCATACTCTTCCATATAATCCGAACAAAACTTGGGATTGAACTTTCTCATGGAAACGACTTTCGCACCTACATATAGACTTGGTGTGGGGCCTCCTGAATGAAGGCCGCCTCTATGAAACCAGGGGGTCATATTCAGGGTGGTGTCGGTTTCATTCAAAGGAAAGTGCATTGCCACATCATGGGCACTCAGTATTTCGTTTAAATCGCTGAGAGGTACTCCCTTAGGCCTTCCCGTGGTTCCCGAGGTATATAATCTTACCGTTTCGTCGTAGGTACTGCTCTCCTGACGCTCAGGTTCACTGTCGCCTCCGGCTACCATATAAAGCTCCATCCTTTGTCCCGGAACCTCCTCCCCTCCCGCAGAATCACCTTCCGAAAATGAATCGAGATTTTCCTGCTCAACATACAATACCGTCTCCGGCTTGTAGCTTGAAAGCTCTAATGCCTGTGCAACCAAATGAGCGATCTCACTGTCGTAGACGAAGACCTTCGGTTTGCTGTCCTCCATTACATAGGCTATTTCCTGAGGGGCCCAGTTGTAATTTATGGGAGTGCTAACTCCTGACAGCTTATGAGCCGCAAGGTGGCAGATTATGAATTGCGGACTGTTGTAAAGGGCATACATAATACAGTCTTCCTTTTTGAAGCCTCCTGTCGCCATAGAGTTTGCCATACGGTTTGCTTCTTTGTTGAGTTCTTCATATGTCCATGCTTTCCCCGTTTCCGCCTGCTGCAACGCACACTTTTGCGGAAACCGCTTTACATTTCTCATAAAGCCGTTAATCCATAAGAAATCTTTTTCAAATAAGTTTCTGTATTCTTCTTTGTTCATACTGTTAATCCTCATATTTTCCCACAATAATGCTGGAATTCTGTCCGCCGAAGCCAAATGCATTGGACATGGCGTAGGTTACACTGCAATTCTGTGTTTTATCGGAAAGTCCCTTGAGGGGACATTCTTCGTCCTTGTTATCAAGATTCAAGGTAGGTGGAAGTAATCCTGTCTCAATGGATTTGACGCAGGCAATAACCTCTGTTATTCCACCTGCCCCCATCATATGGCCTGTGGCTGCCTTGGTTGATGCCGCCTTGACGTGGGCATCGAAAATAGATTTCACAGTCTGCGCTTCAACTATGTCTCCCTTGATGGTAGCTGTGCCGTGGGTATTGATGTAATCTATCTTATCAGCGTCAAGCTCCGCCATTTCAAGAGCCTGCTTCATGCAAAGCAGCTCACCCTCTCCGTCGGGTCTAGGGGTTACGGGGTGATAGGCATCGGTATTGTTTCCAAAGCCCATAAACTCCGCATATATTTTTGCTCCTCGCTTTATGGCATGTTCCCTTGTTTCTATTATCAAGGCTCCTGCGCCTTCTCCCACTACGAAGCCTGTCCTGTCCCTGTCAAAGGGTCTGCAAGCCTTTTCAGGCTCCCTGTTTTCCGTTGAAAGAGCCATTGCGGAAATAAGGGACTGTATCATTATAGTATCTATAGCAGCTTCACTTCCCACTACCACCATAGTATCCGCTGTTCCGGCTTCCAACATCATTGCGGCCATGCTCATTGCATCTCCGCCTGAAGCACAGGCTGTATTTACAGTCATGCTCGGTCCGTGAATTTCGTTAGCTATTGCTATATGCGAAGCACACACATTACCCAAGGACTTGGCGAGAAACCTGGGACCTACCTTCTTGAATCGAGCCCTGTCGTATGCCCTAGCCGTTTCCGTAGTAGTGCTAAATCCTCCCATAGCTGTTCCAACGGTTATACCCGTCCTATACGGCTCAATATGGATTCTACTGTCCTCTATCGCCTGTGCTGCGGCAGCGAAGGCCATTTGCATGAACCGGTCCAGCTCTGCCGCCTTCCTCTTGGGCATATATTCGCTGCTATCAAAGTCCTTGACCTCCCCACCGATTTTCACGGCCATATCATCTGTATCTATGCTACTTATAAGATCAATTCCTGTCTTTCCCTCAATCAGATTGTTCCAGTAGCTGTCTACTCCTATGCCGATAGGCGTAATGGCTCCCATTCCGGTTATTACCAGCTTCTTGTTCATGCTACTTTGCCCCTTTCATCAAGGCAAAGGAGAACTCGGCCTTTACGCAGAGCTTTCCATCTACAAAACCTTTACCCTTAGCAAAGTAAAAAGGCGGCTTCTTGCCTATTATCTCACACTCTGTTTCAAAGGTGTCTCCCGGAAGCACAGGGTTTCTGAATCGCACCTCCTTAAGTCCCGTAAAGAAAGGAGTCATCCCTTCGTCCATCTCTCCCTGAAGGAGCACACAGGTGGACTGGGCCATCATTTCACAGAGAATCACGCCGGGCACTACAGGCTTTCCTGGGAAATGTCCCTTCAAAAACCATTCGTCGCCTCTCACGTGATATTTCCCGTGAGATTTATTTTCTTCCACAAAGGCTTCTTCCACGAGAAGCATATTATCACGATGAGGAAGTATTTCCATCAGTTGTTCTTTGTTCATATTTGTATATTTCCTTTCTTGAAGGCTACACATGCGTTATGTCCTCCGAAGCCAAGAGAAGTGGATATTCCGTATTCCACATCAGACTCCCTCGCTGTAAGCGGAGTGTAATCCAGGTCGCAGTCAGGGTCCTTGGCATCAAGTCCCACTGTTGGCGGTATCACTCCTGTATCTATTGCCATTATAGATGCAACAGCTTCCACTGCACCTGCGCCCCCAAGCATATGTCCTGTCATTGATTTTGTGGAGCTTATCTTAAGGTCATAGGCTTTATCTCCGAAGACCTTTTTGAAGGCCAGTGTTTCTGACTTATCATTCAAAGGCGTTCCAGTTCCGTGAGCATTCACATATATCTTAGACGCTTCAGGACATCCGCTTCCTTCGTATGCCGCTCTTATGGCCTCCGACGCGCCCTTAGCTTCAGGGTCAGGTGCCGTCATATGATAAGCATCACATGTAGAGCCATAGCCTGTAACTTCAGCGTATATTTTAGCACCGCGGTTCACAGCATGTTCATATTCCTCGAGTATAAGAGCTCCGGCTCCTTCGCCTATTACGAATCCACCTCTGTCTGGATGAAAGGGAAGGCTTGCCCTCTTCACGTCATCAGTCACGTTAAGCGCCTGCATATTGATAAAACCTGCCACTCCGCTTCTGGTAATAGCTGCCTCTGTGCCTCCCGTAATCATTACATCGGCGTAACCGTGCCTGATTGCTCTGTAGGCTTCACCTAGTGCATTTGTACCTGAAGCGCAGGCCGATACTGACGGCAGTGCAGGGCCTCTCATGCCATACTTTATCGCAAGTGTTCCGGCTGCCATGTCGGGAATTATCATCGGAATAAAGTAAGGCGATACCATTCTCGGTCCTCGCTTTACAAACTTGTCGTACACATTCTCAAAGGTTGTTATGCCGCCTATGCCGGAGCCAAAATAGACTCCCGCCCTTTCCGGTCTAAAATTACCTTCTATCTTGCTGTCCTCTACTGCCTGGGCTGCCGCTCCCATGGCATAGTGTACGTTGATGTCAGTTTTCCTAAGGTCTGTCTTTTCCATGTACTTGGCAGCGTCAAAAGCCTTGACCTCTGCCCCTATCTTCACCATATATTCACTTGTATCAAACTTTGTGATGGGACCGATTCCCACCTTGCCGCCTATCAAACCTTCCCAAAAGGTATTCACATCATTCCCAATGGGAGATACAACACCTAAACCTGTTACTACTACTCTTCTATCCATAACCGCTCTCCTGTTACATGGCTATTCCGCCGTCTATTCTTATTACTTCACCTGTAATGTAGCTTGATGCATCAGATGCCAGGAAGAGGACCAAATCTGCAACTTCCTCCGGGGTACCCATTCTCTTCATAGGTATTTGATCCACCAATGTATTATTCTTACTTAAATTTGCTGTCATCTCCGTAGCTATGAATCCCGGTGCCACTGCATTGCAACACACGCCACGGCCTACAAGCTCTTTAGCAGTGGATTTAGTAAGACCAATGACTCCGGCCTTGGATGCACTGTAATTTGCTTGTCCAGGATTCCCCATAATTCCCGATACAGAAGAAACATTGACTATTTTACCGAACCTCTGCTTTATGAAATAAGGTGTACAGTGTCGTATCATATTGAAGGTCCCTTTAAGATTCACGCCGATAACGGCATCAAAATTTTCTTCCTTCATCATAGCGATAAGGCCGTCCCGTGTTATTCCTGCACAATTGACCAAAATATCTATCGCCCCGAAATTTTTTATTACATTGCCTACGGCCTCTTTTGTTTCGCTAAAATCCGAAACGTCTATTCTAAGGCCTGTCGCCTTAACTCCCTTGCTCCGAAGCTCTGCACACAGTTCTTGAACCTTTGCCTCATCGTCCATATGAAAAATAACTATGTTAGCGCCTTCCGCTGCTAATCTCAAGGCAACAGCCTTGCCTATGCCACCGCTTCCTCCTGTTATGAGGGCAACCTTTCCCTTAAGCATTTTCTTCCACTCCCTTCAGTGTGAGTTCAAGGCTTTCAAGATCCTTGACGTTGAACATCCTTATATCCTTGGATATTCTTGTAATCATTTTAGTAAGCGCCGTTCCCGGGCCCACTTCTATAAATATGTCTGCTCCTGCAGCTATCATGTTTTCTATGGCTATCTTCCATCTTATAGGATTTGTTATCTGATTTTGCAGATATGGTCTGACGTCGCCCTTGTAAGGCATGGCCGTCCAGTTGGAATACACCGGTATTTTGGGTGTTCCTATCTCTGCATCCTCCAGCACTTTGCCAAACTCCTCCGCGGCCTCTGACATAAACGGAGAGTGAAATCCGCCGCTGACTTCCAGGATTCTTATAAGCCCGCCTCGGTCCTTTACATCTTCTTTAAAGCTGTCCAACTCTTCATTGTCTCCGGCTACGCTTACCTGCCCTCTGCAGTTGAAGTTTACAGGATATACCTCCTTGTACTTGCTGCAAAGCTCTTCGACTACGCCGTCATCCAGCTTGAGAACGGCCATCATCCCAGTGCTTCTCTTTGAGGATGTTTTTTGCATAAGCTCCCCTCTTTTGCTCACAAGCCGTAAACCTTCCTCATAAGAAAAAGCTTCTGCGTAAGCAAGGGCTGCAAGCTCACCAAGGGAATATCCCGCAACCATGTCAGCTTTGATGCCTGCTTCTTCCAGCGCGGCTGCCATTGCCAAATCCACGGTATAGACACAAGGCTGTGTATTTTTTGTTTCAGAAAGCTCCTTGGCATCAGCCTTGAAGCACTGGCTCACAGTGCCCGGTCTTACCTTATCAGCCCCGTTAAAAAGGTCCGCGGCTTTCGCGCTTGATATATATATTTCCTGACCCATTCCTGTGTGCTGAGCGCCCTGCCCTGCGAATACCAATGCTATTTTTCCCATTTTTTAAGCCTCCCAAGTACATTCTCTGTATCTTCCATAAGACTCTGTATTATCGCTTCGCAGCTTTCTTCTTTATTTACCATTGCTGCAATCTGTCCTGCAATGTAGCAGCCCTTGGCATCATTACCATCCTTTACTGCTAGCCTGAGGCTTCCCTCTGCGAATTTTTCAAGTTCTTCGTTTTCTATATCTGTATATTCAATCTTTGCATAATCTCGTGCAAAGCGATTTTTCAAGCTTCTTACAGGATGCCCCAGGCGTCTTCCTGTTACCATAGTAGAAGTGTCTGACGCTTTCAGCACCTTATCCTTATAGTTTCGGTGTATGTTGCACTCCTTGGCTGTGAGGAACCTTGTTCCCAACTGCACTCCTTCGGCTCCCAGAGCAAAGGCTGCGGCCACACCTCTTCCGTCAGCTATGCCTCCTGCTGCAATTACGGGAATATCCACCGCATCACAAACCTGAGGTACCAGCGCCATAGTGGTCAGCTCTCCCACATGACCGCCGCTTTCGGTACCTTCGGCTATCACAGCTGTTGCACCGTTTCTCGCTGCCAGCTTAGCAAAAGCTATGGAAGGAACTACCGGAATTACTTTTATGCCTGCATCGTTCCAGGATTCCATGTATTTACCGGGATTCCCTGCTCCCGTAGTAATCACTTCGACTTTTTCTTCAACGGCTATTTTCGCTATTTCATCTGCAAATGGACTGAGGAGCATAATGTTCAGCCCAAAGGGCTTATCCGTCAGTTTCTTCGCTGCTCTTATCTGCTCTCTTACATAATTGCCATCTGCATTCCCTGCCGCAATTATTCCAAGACCTCCGGCCTCAGATACGGCTGCCGCAAGCTGCGCATCGGCCACCCATGCCATTCCACCTTGGAACACAGGGTATTTGATACCCAGCTTGTCGGCAACACATCCTCTGATAATCATTTTATTTACCCTCGACTTTTTCTTCTACAAACTTAACCAGCGCATCTATTGTTTCAAGATCTCTATCTAAGTCAAGCTGAATGTCCAGCTCCTCTTCAAGCTTCATAACAAGCTCTACAGCGTCCAATGAATCGATTCCCAGTTTTTCAAATGTAGATTCTCTGGTGATTGTTTTAGGGTCACAGTCCAAATGCTCTGCTACTATAGCCACGATTTTGTCATATAACATGTTTCTTACCTCTCTTTTTCTTTTTAATTTTAGAGTTTTGATTAGACTTTCTAATTGTTAGCTCGGCTAACAATTAGAAAGTCTAACATTCTTTTTCCCCTATGTCAATATATTTTTCGGTATTAATATCGGTTCTTAGGCGTGTGCCTCGGTAAGAAAAAAACCGCCCTTCTGGACAGCTTTTTATCCTTTGCCGTGCAATATCCTGATAGTGATTAATCAGAGCCTACAGTTCCGACAGCTACATTAATCCAACATATCGAAGCTGAATTCGGTATAAGGCATCTCCTGGTTTATTCCTATTTCAGAATGTACTATATTTCCCTTCACCGTACTTATACATCTTTTTATTGAAGAATCATCTTCCGCTGCCTTTTTAAGACCCTTGTTTGCAATGTTCATGATGTAAGGTCCAGTTATCATGAGAAGCGCCTCGGTTGATGTTCTCGGACAAAGTGCAGGCATATTAGGAACGCAGTAATGCAATATGTCTTCCTCGGTATACGTGGGGTCTCCCAGAGTAGTATAGTGGGACGTTTCAACTATTTCAGCACCTGCAATATCCATTATTAATGAACACTTTTTCATGTTCCTTATGGTTTCCCTCTTTACAATAGGTTCCCTATGCCCAGGTTCCGGAGAAGGATATATGCAGTTTATGAATACATCGCAGTCTTCAAGCAGTTCCGCAACGGATTTTTCCTCGAAGAGTATAACTTCCGCTTCAGGAATAATCGCTTTAAGGTAATCTATCCTATTCCATGAGGCCTCGATTATGCTGACCTTAAGCCCTAGCCCCACTGCTACTTGTGCGGCATTAAGCCCGGCACTTCCACCACCGAGAACGACTACTTTCGGAATAGGCAGTCCATAAACCTTTCTTAAGAGCAGACCTGTCCCGCCATTCATGGTCTGACAGTATTTTATGGATTCCATCATAGCAAGGCTTCCTGCTATATCACTCATAGGCTTCATCGTAGGACGTGAACCGTCATTCAATACTATAAGCTCCATCGAAAGAGCAATGGTCTCCCTGTCCATGAGTGCCTGTGCCATAGGTTTATCATAGTCCTCTGCAAGATGGAACCACGTCATTACCATTTGGTCTTCTCTGATTAAGTTGTACTCGTATGGCTTAAGTTCCTTTACCTTTGTTACGAACTCCGACCTTTCGTAAATCTCTTCGATAGAATCAGCTATGTTAGCTCCTGCGTTGATGTAATCCTCATTGCTGAATCCACTGTTAAGTCCGGCATCCTTCTGTATCCAAATCTCATGTTCCGCATCAATAAGTTTCTTTGCCCATTTTGGAGTCATTGCAACCCTTGTTTCGTTTTCTTTTAATTCCTTTGGTGTTCCTATTATCATTTGCTTACCTCTCTTTCTTTTATTATTCTTATGCACATATATAAAGCAATAACAATGCCAAAAAAAGAAAGGCCTTATATTGCCCAAAACCTTAGAACTTCAACGTTTCAATAATTGGCAACAAAATGGTCTCCCAAAATTCCAGTGTAAATTTGCACCAAAATGCAATATTACCCCAAAGTCTCTATTTATCCGTATATGTATTTGCTATGTCATATCGACGCATTTTTCTGGTTAAAGTAGACTTGTCAATGCCAAATCCGTCAGCGAGCTCCTGGCTGCTATTATAATACTGCATCTGTGACATTATGAGTTTTTTCTCATACTCTTCGACCTTTTCCTTGAAAGTATTTTTGCCCTGCACAGGAAATTCTATGTCAAGGTCCGGGAACTGACTTACCATCTGCTTCACATTTATTACATCACCTTCAGAGATTACTACCAACCTCTCTATGAAGTTTTCCAGTTCTCTTACATTCCCCGGCCAGGAATACTTGGTGAGAGAGTGCAAGCCCTCTTCAGATATCTTCTTTTCCGTTCCGTATTTCCTGTTGAAGTTTTTCAGAAACATCTCAGTGAGGGGGCGTATGTCTGCCTTTCTGTTTCTCAAAGGGTCTATCATTATAGGAACCACATTCAATCTGTAATACAAATCGCTTCTGAACTTTCCTTCCTTTATCATTTCCTTCAGGTCAGCATTGGTAGCCGCGATTATTCGCACATCTATAGGTATATAGCTGTTTCCTCCAACTCTCATTATCTCCTTTTCCTGTACCGCCCTCAATATCTTTACCTGTAGATGAAGCGCCAAATCGCCTATTTCGTCTAGGAAAAGAGTCCCTTCGTTTGCCAATTCAAAGAGGCCTATCTTTCCATTATTATCTGCTCCCGTAAACGCCCCCTTTTCATAGCCAAAAAGCTCTGACTCCAAAAGGTTCTCTGGTATGGCTCCGCAGTTTATCTTTATGAAGGGCTTGTCCTTTCGTTTGCTGGATTTGTATATGAGCTTGGCTATCACCTCCTTGCCCGTGCCGGATTCTCCCTGCAGCAATATTGTCGTATCATGCTCAGCAGTCCTCGTAGCCAGATATATCGCCTTTCTCATCTGGCTGCTTTCATACACTACATGTTTCGTAACTTCTGAATCAAGGCTACGAAAATACTGAAGCTCCTCCTTGTACTTATGGTTGAGATATTGGCTGTATCGCAGCTTCTCTTCCAGCTTGTTCAGATAGGAAATGTCTCTTTCTGTAACTATGACCTTATCTACCTTACCGTTTTTTATAAAAGGGACACCTGTAACAAGCACTTCATGGTTTTCATCAAGACCTTTTTGTATAAGGCTCTGCTCCTTTTCCGTTTCTATGCATTTCAAGGAAACGACCTCACTCTCATCGAAGAAGCCGGCATTTATCATTTTATCCACATAGTTCCCCATATACTCTTCCCTTTTGTGTTTGCTCAAAGCCTCAGAAGATTTATTGAGTAAAATGACTTTTCCCTCACCATCTGTAATAAATATACCATCACGTATGCAATCAATTATTTCAAGTACCTCTTTGGCAGTTTCCGGTTTCACGATAAAGGCCTCCCTTTTAATGACATAAACAGCCCAATAGGCCAACTTATCAGGCTGTTTACTATTTCTTCTCTATTTTAAATTAATTCTACATCATTGTCACGGAAGTTACAATTCCAAAATAAAGCATTGATAATGCGTTTGCTAATTTATTTCTTATATAGTATTCTTGTGCTAATACAATGATATCTGAGGGAGAGTAAATATTATGCCTAAACTATTTTTAAAAGCCAGAGACCCACTTAGTTGCTACACTCATTTTATAGGCTTTGTTCTTGCCATTATCGGAACCTTGGCTATTCTAGTCAAAATAGCTTTGAACGGATTTTATTCATCAGCAGCAATGGGTCTGCTCTTCTGTATTTCCCTAATGGGACTTTATGGCGCCAGCAGCCTGTACCACTCCTCCAATACCCCAACGGAAACTATTAAGCGGCTCCGCAAGCTGGACCATTCCATGATTTACGTTCTCATAGCGGGTACCTACACTCCATTGCTCTTTAACATATTGCCAGAACCAAAAAATATGGTTCTGGTTGCTGTTATATGGGGCCTTGCCCTTGCCGGAATAGTAATGAAGCTATGCTGGATAGAGGCCCCCAGATGGCTCGGAACAACCCTTTATATACTTATGGGCTGGTTCATCGCTATAGATTTCTCTGCTTTAAGCGTTCTTGAAACAGAAGCAATCATTCTTCTCATAGCAGGCGGCTTCTTTTATACCACCGGCGGAATAATGTACGCAATCAAAAAACCAAACATCAGCAAAATGTTCGGTTTTCATGAGGTCTTTCATATATTCATTATGGCCGGCAGCCTGTGCCACTACTTTATGGTGCTGTGCTACCTTGTTTAGGTACGCTTCACAGCTATTTCATGGCATCCACTATTTTCTGCATTTCTTCCTTTGTAAGCGTTATGCCCTTCCCCATTTTCTCATGCTCAGGAGCCCATTCACGAAGGTCGTACTTGGGCTCCCTATCGTTCCAACTGACAAGGTTCAATTCCTTTGTCCAGCCCTTTACACTCTCCGAAAGCACCGCAATTTCTTCCACTATTTCGTATTTAATATTTGACATATATAGTTCTCCTATTCGTCTAATTGCTCATTCCGGCGCTCTGCTTATGGCGTACCAGCTAATAAATTCGCTGTATTCTTCCAAGGTTGTGCAATGCTTAAGTATCTCTGCGCCTTCCTTTGAAAACGTATCAGTAAAACATTTTAAAACACAGGAAAATTTTAGTTATTACAAAGGTATTGGCACTAAATAATACTGCCCGCATATAATATTGTGATAGATTGGAGGATGACAATGGATAATTATGTTAACAGTAATGAGAATGAGTTGAATCAGAATATACATTTTGATTTTTCGGATATAGACAGGAAATGGCTTGATATTCCATATGCAAATATATCAGAATCTGAAAAATTAGATATATTTTTACCTAATGAATATAAACAGCAGTATCCTGCCATAATGCTAATTCATGGAGGAGGTTTTAGGTTTGGAGATAAACAAGGTATAGAATTAAAGCTTACTTTAAAACCTGCACTAGAACAAGGATTTGCAGTTGTTTCAATAAATTATCGATTAAGCCCAGAGGCGAAATTCCCTGCAGCACCACAAGATGTTAACGCAGCGATAAGATTTATTCGTGCTAATGCATATAGTTATAATATTGATCCTTATCGTATCGCATTATGGGGGACTTCATCGGGAGGTAATTTAGCATCATTAGCAGGAACAACGGGGGAATATACTAACTTTGTGAATTATAATCTAAATAACTGTAGAGTGCCTTGGTTTGTTAGTTGTGTTGTTGACTTTTATGGCCCCATAAATTTTTTAACTATGGATTCACAGTTTGTTATTAACGGATTAGATGGTCAAAATCACAATGCTGCTGATTCTTTTGAATCACTGTATATGGGCGCACCTATACAGACAATTCCTTTGACTGTACAGAAAAGTAATCCAGAAGTTTATATAACTCCTAATACTTGCCCATTTTTGATAGAACATGGAACCTTAGATAAAAATATTCCATACCAACAATCCGTTATTTTTGCTCAAAAACTAAATAAAAAAATCTCAGACAGTAAAATTAATTTAAGGTTAATTGATGGAGCAGGACATGGTGGCTCTCTATTTGAAACTAAAGATAATTTAGATCTTGTGTTTAATTTTTTAAAGACATATGTTTGCTAAATTTCGCTGACTTTTGCGTTGACTTTTTTCTCCTTCCACTCAAAGCATCTGCCTCTCCATATCATCAATTTTCTGCGAATGGAGCTTTCCTATCTTACTGGCCAGTTCTAGAACCTCTTCAGGTTTGTTGGTATGGATGTGGACTTTGACGGAATCCCCGTTTGAAGCGCAAAGGAAACAATTGCCCAGCTCGGCGATACTACCTTTGATTTCTTCCAAAGCCGCAATATCTCCCAGCCTGACCACAAACTCCGTACAGTATCTGTACAAAGCTCCTCCGCTTTCGCCGTTTTTTTTGCTATCGGGAAATATCAAATCGGGATAAGGGATTTTTACGGCCTCCGGCTCAAAACTTTCAAGAAATCCATCCAGTATAAGGCACAAGCCATAGGCTCCGGAATCCATTACGCCACTTCCCTTAAGCCTCGGGTTCTGGGTTGGCGTAAGCTGCAGTGCCGCGTGGCCCTCCTCTGTAATCCTCTTCCAAACTACGCTGGCATCCTCTGTTATCTCCAAAACGGAAAGTCCCGCCTCGGCGCTTTGCCTTCCCACTGAAAGTATAGTTCCGTTTTCAGGCTTTTCCACTCCGTATACAGCTCGCTGCACTCCTGCATCAAAGGCCCTTGCTAAATCTGTTCCCGAAAGGTACTCTTTGTCCTGCAAGCCTTCTGCAAAGCCTTCAAAGAAAAGATTCAAAATAGTCCCTGAGCTTCCATAGGCGTACTCAAGCAGAAGGTCCGACACATCCTTGAACACGGCTGAGGCAGAATCCTCCTGGGGCAGATTGTCAAGGGTCAGGCTCATGGAATGAACGAGATTAGTTCCCGTATCCTTATCAGCAACCGGATAAAGATTTAATGCATTTAAGTTGTCCTTTTCGCTTTTCAGGTTCCTTAGGGCAAAGCGAAGCCCATTTCTCACCTGTTCAGCACCTATTAATTCACACATATCTTTATTATACTGACTTTCGGCAAATTGAGCAATATCAACCTTTCACCCCTCTATAGTTTTTTTAATTTCTTTGCATTTCTCCTGAAATTGATATATAATGTTATTAGTTGCGCGCTAATTTGAATTTTCGCACATTACATTGTTTAATACTATTGATAACAAAGGGGTCCGATGTTATGAATCAAAGGAAAACAGGCTTGATTACGCACACTGGCTGCGACATGCCCCTTAAAGAAGCTGAATCGCTGAATATATCAGTAATACCAGACCGAATCTTATTTGGCAACGAAGAATACAGAAACATGTTCGATATCACTGCAGAGGAGTTTTATGATAAACTGGAACAAGCCTCTCAGTTACCTACAAGTTCGCGTCCCACTACGGCGGATTTTATGAACGCATTTCGGAAGGTCGGCGAAAACTCCGAAGAAATACTTTGCCTGATGATAACTTCCAAAATGTCGGCGTGTTATTCTGCAGCTCTATCGGCATCCAAAATGATAGAGCGTCGCGGTTTTTCTGTGCCGATTTATGTTTACGATACGAAGCAATGCTCTCACGGTATGGCCCAGCTGGTTCGACAGGCATCACGCCTCGCCGACCAAGGTCTTTCCGCGGAACAGATTATTTCTCAGCTTGACAAACTGCAAAACCGAATGGGAGTCTATTTCGTACTGGAATCCCTAAAGAATGCCCGTAAGGGCGGCCGAGTAGGTGCAATCAAAGCCTTGACAGCTGACGCTTTGGGAATCAAGCCTATGCTCAGGTTCTCAGACGGTCTTGTAAGAGACTTCGGCTTAGCCAAAAACTTCTTAGACGGCATCGGTCAGCTTATGAAAATAGCGAAAAATGAAACGGATTTTCACTATCCTATAACCGTTTTCCATGCCTCTGCACCTGAACGGGCAGAAGAAATAAAAAAACAGATACTAGGCTTCGCACCTAATGCGTCCATCGGCATCCAAGCTGTCGGTCCCGTAATAGGCATATATACCGGCAGTGGTTGTGCAGGTATGGCATTTACAAAAAAGGACTTTCTATGATTTGGAACATCACCGGAACATTGTCTTTCGGCATACTGGTGCTTTTTGAGTACAGCAAATGTCAAAGCGCCCGCAAAGGCATAAAAAGGTACAATCCCTGGTTTCTCATAGGAACGGCACTGCTGCTTTTATCGTGGCTCATGCTCTTCCTAAGAGGGCCCATTGAATACAACAAAGGCTTTGGCGCAGGAATTACCGTACTCGCCATAGGTGCGGCACTGTATGTCTATGTTATGACCATCCCCGTTGATAAGAAGGGATATGCAAAGGACGGCCTCAAGACCCCCGTAAGCAGAAAGGGCTTTTACAGTAAAGTTCGCCATCCCGGCGTCTGGTGTTTTCTCATGTGCAGCATAGCAACGGGAATAGCTGTTCCTGAAGCTTTTGTGTCTGCACTTTGGTTCGCTTTGCTAAACCTGCTTTATGTCTGGTTGCAGGACAAATACTTCTTTCCTGTTTATCTGGAAGGATACGAGGAATACAAAAAAGAAACCCGCTTCTTATAGGGATAGAAAGGAGGAATCTCTATGCGCTTCAAAACCAAGCTAAAAAAATGTTCACAGCAGGAAATCTGGGATGAATACTGTGGTTTTCTTGATTTATCCATAGATGAATATATGGATATTCAATACCGCCTTCTCCATGAGCAGATTGAGCTTTTTTCCGACTCAGGCATGGGCAAAAGAATAATGCATGGACAGAAGCCTGAAACTCCCGAAGAGTTTAGAAAGACGGTTCCTCTCACTACATACGATGATTACGCTGACATACTTCTCAATCAGCGAAAAAGCATGCTGCCGGCAGAGCCTGTGGTGTGGCTTGAAACCACGTGGGAAAGTGGAAGCCGCCCTAAGAAGCTGGCTCCTTACTCAAAGCAAATGCTTGACATTTATTCAAATAACATTATTGCAGCCATGATTCTTTCCACTAGCGAGGAACGCGGCAAGTTTGCTGTTCGCTCAGGCGACAGAGCCCTTTACGGTCTGGCTCCTTTGCCTTATGCGACAGGGCTCTTTCCTCTTTTGATTGCTCCTGAAATTGACCTTCACTTCATGCCGTCCATAAAGGACGCTCGTAATCTTTCCTTCAGCGAGCAGAACAAGCGCGGATTTTACACTGCCATGAAGGCTGGCCTGGACCAGTTCTTCGGAATGAGCAGTGTTGTATATACCATAACCAAAAATTTCGAACACTTCACTTCCTCCGGCTCTGTCAATTTAAAGAACCTTATTGGCATAAGGCCTAATATGCTCGTAAGGATACTTAAAGCTAAATACCTCAGCTCACGGGACAACAGACCCATGATGCCGAAGGATATATTTGATCTTAAGGGCTTCGTATGCGTTGGTACCGACACCAGTCTTTTCAAGGAAGAGCTGGAAAAGAACTGGGGAAGGAAGCCTCTTGAGATACACGGGGGAACTGAACCGTCGTGCTTGGGAACCGAAACCTGGAGTCGCAACGGACTTGTTTTCTTCCCTGACAATGCCTTCTATGAATTTATACCTGTCGATGAAATGCTCAAAAACGAAGCTGATCCTGACTATGTTCCGAAGACTTATCTCATGAACGAAGTCACGGCCAACAGAAATTATGAAATAGTCCTTACCTTGTTCAAGGGCGGTGCCTTCATGCGCTATCGTCCCGGTGACGTTTATCGTTGTCTGCGTACAGTCAACGAGCATGACAACGTAATGCTTCCTCAATTTGAATATTTAGACAGAATTCCAACTATCATTGATATTGCCGGATTCACAAGGATAACGGAAGCCAGCATCAAGCGCGTGTTGGAATTATCACGTCTTCCTGTTGGGGACTGGTTTGCCCTCAAGGAATACGACGGCGATAAACGCTCCTTTATGCATTTTTACGTGGAACTGGACACGGATACTCCGGAATCTGCCTTTCTTAACGAACAGCTTATTAAGGAACATTTCAGCGCATATTTTCGCCACTACGACCACGATTACAACGATTTGAAACGCCTTCTGGGGATAGAACCTCTTAAAATCACTATTCTTCCTGTGAGGTCTCTTAAACGCTATGAGGACCGCTTCGGTTCTTCTATGCGAAAAATAAATCCTTCAATGCAGGATGTGATTGACCTAAATCACCTGCTTTATGATGGGATTGAGATGGGAAGTGATGGAGCATGATTTTATCCAGTGAATTCCTGTTTACAACGATTCCGTTGATTGCGGTGCTTTGCAACATATTCCTGTTGTTTACCTTAATGACTGCTAAAAAGGATAGATCTATCTATGCTTTTATGGGTCTTTTGGTTGCCTTTATTCTCTGGACAGGTGGCTCCTTCTTCATGAGAAGCCAAGTCTTCCCGGGAACTATTTTTTGGTGGCAGGTTTCTCTGTCAGGAATCTTCATGGTTCCGTATCTCTACTTCCTTCTAGTATCTGCCTATACTGAGCAGAAGGGCTCTTTCCTCAAGATTATTCTTGGTTTGGGAACTCTTCTCATGGTGGTGCTGAACTGGTTTAACGTCTTCATGACAAGCCCTGAGATCAACGTTATAGAAAACAGTATTTCTTCCAACTATTCGACTAAGCTTGCTTCAATATTCCCGGTTGTACTTACACTGGTTATTTTCGCCTGCATATATAAGCTAGTTAGAAACAGCATAAAAAATAACAGCATCGCCGTTTCTTATATGGTGCCGCTTTTAGTCGGTGTTGTTATTCTTATGGCCGGCGTTGCACTGAATATTATACCCGAACTGCAGTCCTTGCCTTCCGATACGATGGCATGTGCTGTCAATGCATTCTGTATTTACTATGCTTTTTACAAAAAGCGTTTTTACGCCTTAAGCCAGATCACTTCAAAGGGTTCTATGTATATCGTATCTCTTATGATTACTGGGATGTCTCTGGCAGCTATATACGATAGTGCAGAGGCCTTCATATCTTCCCACTTTGGCAATATAAACGTCAGTGCTCCCTTTATTATTACCATATTCTGTTCGGCTATTGCCATTCTAATATTCGTGCTTATGAACAAGCTTCACGACGGACTGTTTGTACGAGAACAACTCCATAAGGAAAATCTGGTTCACACTTTTTCAGGCGCAGTCAACTCAACACTGAAAACCGACGACATTCTCCTTATGTTCACAGATTTAGTTCGTGAAGAGGTCGCTGCTGAGCACATATACATATGTATGTACAACAGCTCTGCCGAGGCTTACGTTTCCACAGAATGCGCCCAGGCTCTGGAACACCCGCTTAATTTCAAGGCAGACCATCCTCTTATAAAGAAACTTCAGGAAACGGGCTTCGGCCTGCTTTATTCCGATTTTCAGAAGACAAATGCATACAAAAGCATGTGGGAGCTCGAGAAAAATCTTCTCACATCTATAAATGCCACATACATTCTCCCATTCAAGGGGGATGACAAACTGATAGGCCTTGTGATTTTCTCTGAAAAGGGAAACAACAAGCCTTATTCCTATTCGGAGATTAACTTCCTTGAATCGGTTGTGTCCGTTGCATCTATCGCTATTAAAAACGCTTCTCTTTATCAGACTCTTGAACGCGAAGCGCAGCTTGACCCTCTCACCGGACTTCTTAACAGGAGAGCTATCAACAAGACTCTTGAAGCGAAGTTTTTCGAAAAAGCCTCGCCGATTACCTTTGTCCTTGTGAATCTCGATGATTTCAGCCTCTACAATGAACTCTATGGCAACGATGAAGGTGACCAAATGCTGAAGAATGTGGCATCAATGCTTGAAAATGTATTTGGCCCAGACAGCATCATTTCACGATACGGCGGAAAGGAATTCGCTGTTCTCTTGCCATACTGTGATGTATATACGGCAAAAATGAAAACGGAACAAGTGAGAGACGCTCTTTCCGATTACATCGAAAACAACGACGAGAGAATCAAGAAATTCCTTACCTTCTCAGCCGGAATTTGCTCATACCCAAGTGTGGCGGCAAATTCGACTCAGCTTCTTTCCTACACCAACATGGCAGTGTTCCAGATAAAGCAGCATGGTAAGAACAAAATAGAAATATACAGTTCCCCTAATGAATATGCCGATAACAGCAAGGATGCTGATAACCGTACTATTCAGGAGCTGACATCTACCATATATGCCTTAACTGCGGCAATTGATGCCAAAGACCATTATACCTTCAACCACTCTCAATGCGTATCCGAATATGCTTCCGCACTTGCTTCTAACGCAGCAATACAGAAGGACAATATTGAAATAATTAAACAAGCCGGCCTTCTTCACGATATCGGCAAAATCGGCATCCCCGATGCTATTCTCACAAAGAGCGGCAAACTTGCTCCCGAGGAATTTTCCATCATGCGGCAGCATGTCGAGCGTTCCATTGAGATGATAAGGCACCTTCCATCTCTGGATTATGTAATACCCGCTGTATTGGGACATCATGAACGCTTCGACGGCAAAGGCTACCCTCGCGGCATTTCAGGAGAAGATATTCCTGTCAGCGCCAGATGCCTGTCCATAGCCGATTCTTTTGATGCTATGGTTTCAAAACGTTCATACAAGAAGGAAATGCCGCTGGAAGATGCCCTGCTGGAAATCGAGCGCAACTTGGGAACGCAATTCGATCCGCAGCTGGGACGTACATTTATCGACCTGGTGAGAAACAAAATCATAAATGTCATTAAATATTAAAGGCTCTTTTCTCATGCGGAATTATCTATTCTTCCTCTTCTTCGTCACCTTCCAGTTTTTTTACCCGTTTTTTGTATATTTTCGTAACGATAGTCAATGCTCCCAAGCAGAGTATAAAGGTCGCTGCAAATAAGATTATTCCCGTGGCTATTGACCCTCCAATGCTTTCATATTTAATAAATGAATTCACAGAATTGAAGATACCCACTGCCAAACCTGCAATAAGGCTTGCCACAAAATTTGTTTTGAAATCCGCTTTCAATCTTCTGTCCCATATGCCGTTTTTCACACAAGCAACTAGCAGATAAACAGCCAGACACATAAAGACTGCCCACTCGCCTATATTGTTACGTACAATATTTTCTCCATCTACTAGAATCTGAATGAACATTACTATCAGCAGTCCCCAGAAAGCCAGCCAGCATCCAATGTGTTCAATTTTTAAAAGTTTTTGCTCCTGCATCTCGTCTAACATACTCTTTTTACTCTTTTTCATCATCTTCGTCCTCCCAAAACAATTCGTCAAGTGATCTATTAAGTGCTCTGCAAATCGCCCTGCAAAGCTTAATTGTAGGATTGTAATCTCCCTGCTCTATGGCATTCATCGTCTGCCTGGAGATGCCTACCTCATCAGCCAGTTTTTTCTGTGTCATGTCCCGCTGCGCCCTTGCAACCTTAATAGGTATATTGCGAGCCATACTGTCACCTCCCCTATTCTTGTATATATCTTTTGTAACTTTTATCTTGACGCCAGTATAGCATGCACGTTACATTATGTCAAATATATTTGACATAATGTTTTTAATATTTTACATTTTACTACTTTTATTACATATAATATAATAACGATTCTAGGCATCATTGGCAAAACCGCACTTCACCCCAACTAAAAAATGCCATTTCCATGGCATCTATTTTAGTCGGAATAATAGGTCTTGTTATAGGAATATTCCTGTATGTTTACGTTCTGTGGATATGACGTCTGTCGTCCTTATATGCAACCAGAAGCAGCAATCCTATTATGTTGAAAATTGCCACACAGATGAACATATTTTTAAATCCGCCGTTTAATATTTTTTGGTAAACTCCTTCAATTTTTTCACTGTTCTTATCTATGGACTTCATATAGTTCGCCTCTGTCTGAGCGAATACACTTGGTATATCATCCCTCATGCTGACCATAAGGTCCTTGGCTTCCGCCATAAGACATTTTTGTCCCTGAGCTTCCTCTAACGCCCCGGCCAGCTGAGTTCTTCCCACTCCCATATCGTTATAGGCTTTTTCCATAGAGGCCTTCTGCTCTTTTGAAGTTTCCAGCTTTGCCGACAGCTGATTTTCTGCATCCTGGAGCTGGGTAAGCATGGCCCTTAATCTCGCTAGCTCACCTGGGTCTGTTCCAAGGTTTGCCTCGGCCTCGATTATCCTCTGCTTCAATGCAGCAATGCCTCTACCCTGATTGGCTATGCCTGTTTCCATACCTGCAATTCCCTGAGATATTCCGTCTATTCCCTGCTTTATGCCTGCTCTTCCCGTATCTATTTCCTGCAATCCCTGATTCATCTCGTCAATGCCTGAGCTTATTCCATTGATGCCTTCTCCGATACCGTCTATTCCTTCGCTTATTCCAGCCTGTATATCCTTGATTACGTCAGGTGTATTGGTTTCAAACATATACGAGGCCATGTTCTTGGATGTGACTACTATAGTCGTCACATCTGAGCTTTGGAGAGACTTCAGAAGTTCGTCAGGCAGCTTCATATTCTTGTCGGTTTTTCCCATATCCATGCTCATATCCATATTGAGCATACTGTTTAAATCGGAATCTCCCATCATTTCATTAAATTCATCACTTGCACCCAGTTGATCCATGATAGGCTGAAGCTCAACCTGCTGCTCCATTTTAGGAACCGGTGGGATTTCAGGCAAGGCTTTCATTAAATCATCCTGCATGGTAGCACCTGCCTGTGCCAAAAATCCTACCATTATGGCTGGGGCGATGGCAGTTCCTATAGATCGTACCAGAGAAAGGGTAGCCAATGCGGAGTTGCTGTCTTCATCTCTGGTGTGGCGCAGCATCATATAGTTTAGAGGCGTCCCCATAGTCAAACCCATGCCAAGCCCTATCAAAACAAGGCTTATGACCACATTGAAGATATTTACATATGCCGTAGCGACGAAGGCCAAATAAAGGGCTCCTATTATAGAAATGGCAAATCCTGCACCAAGAATAGGCTTTGAGCCAAACTTGTCTATGAGCTTACCGCTTACAGGTGAGGCTGCACCGGCAAACAGGCCCAAGATTATTACGAAATACCCCCCGTCTCCAGAAGAAATTTTAAGGGCGTTTTCTGCAAACTGCGGAATAAATATCATTCCCATCATGGACGAGCCTACCAGAAGACCCATCATCAGCGTTACTACTATCTGACTGTTCTTCATGTATTCAATATGAAAAATAGGATCCTCTGCCTTGTTTTCCACAAATACGAAGAGAGGGATCAAAACCAGTGCTGCCAGAAGGAATGGATATACGTCCCGTTCCGTAAGGGAATGAAGAAAATCAAAGAAGTTAAGATTTTTCAGCCCGTAAAGCAGGGCCAGAATTATAACAGTCATCAGCAGCGTACCGATTTTATCGATTTTGTATACGACTTCACTTTTGTGATTAGGTATATATATTATGCTTCCCACTATTATCAGTATGCAGAATGGAATGTTGACGTAAAATATCCACTCCCATTTATCCACTCCGAAAATATCAATTATAGCACTCCCGGCAGTAGCCCCCAGCACATTGGCTATGCCGTAAACTCCTCCTACCATGCCCAGAGCCATTCCCCTTTTTTCCTCAGGAAAGCTGGTTCCAAATTCAGCGGTAGCAATAGGCATTATTCCGCCGGCTCCCACAGCCTGAACCACTCTCCCTATGAGAAGTACTGCGAAGCTGTCGGCTCCTGCTGACAAACCGCATATCACCGAGCCTGCACCAAATAAAAAGATACTGATAATGAATACTATCTTTCTTCCATGCCTGTCGGCCAGCTTGCCTGATATAGGAATGATAGCCGCATAGCACAAGGTGTAAATGGTTATCATCCAGATCCCAAGCTGGTCGTCAGCTCCCAGTGACGTTTGAATAATAGTCCTTACAGGGGTTATTATCCCTGTGCTTAAAGCACCTATAAACAGGCCTACAAGATATAAAGACATTATCCATCCCAATTTATCCTTTTTCTCTGCCTTTGTCAGCTCTATTTTCTCTATATTTGCCCTTTCTGTTTGTTCTCTTTCTCGGCCCTCGCTCATTCTGTCTGTTCTCCTTTTTATAGTTTTTTTATGGCATCTGCCAAATCTTCAAATTTCAATTGGCTGTCGTGCATACACATGACAATAAGCTTCGTTATAGTTGCGGAAGCAAAGTTTATGTCTTCATATGAATTTCTTTGATTTTCTAAAATCTTTTTTACCCGTTCCTGAAGCTGTTTAAAAATTATCTTCTTGTGGTCTTCCGCGCAGCTAGTTGAGCTGTGCAGCTCACGGACAGAAGATATGTGAAATAAAACAAGAGATTTGACGGAGCTTCTCATTTCCTCCACTATCATGGAAAGGGCCTCTACGGCATCATTGCTTTCACAATACCCCTCATCTATCTTCTTCAAAGCCTTCTCCCAGCGCACCTTCGTCAGAACCCCTATTATCTGTTCTTTTCCCTGGTAATAATTGTATATGGTTGAAGGGGCTATCCCCAAATTTGCCGAAAGGCGTCTTATGCTCAGTCCGTCTATACCGTCAGACTCTATTATTCTCATGGATTCTTCCAGTATATCGGCCCTTAGATTTTCTATTATTTTAGGCATGCTTGTCCTCCTGCGTTATTATGAACACTGTTCATAATAACAGAAAGAAAAAGCCCTGTCAACAAATAAACAAAAGTATTGACAAGGCAAACTGTTACTGCTATAGTTACAGTAACATATGTAACTGCATTTGTTACAGAATTACTGCAAAGTGATGTCCCGTAAAGCCGTGGCAACATCATATTTAATAGAACGGAGGTAGACCTTTATGAAAAAACTACACATTTTAATTACTTTCGCAATAGTTGGAGTAATGCTTTGTGCCTTAATCCTATCGTCCTGTGCATATACGAGCGGCTACGATATACCTCCCCGCTCCTGTACTACCTGCGGGCCTTGATTCACGGTAATTGAAAAAACTAAGTCGGCCTAATGCCTAGCCCTAATCTATAAGCCCTGCCACATAGCTGAGAGTTCTGACCATCTGTGAAACGTAGCTCATTTCGTTATCGTACCAAGATACCACCTGTACCTCGAATACGCCCGTTCCGCTTCTTTCCACGAAGGTCTGAGTTGCATCAAAAAGTGAACCGTAGCTCATTCCCACTATATCGCTTGAGACTATCATTTCCTCGTTGTACCCAAAGGATTCATCGGCGGCAACCTTCATAGCGTTATTGACACCATCAAGGGTCACCGTCTCTTCGGAATCCTTGAGAACTGCTGTCAGTATGGTCGTTGAGCCTGTAGGTACAGGAACTCTCTGGGCCGACCCTTTAAGTTTGCCCTTAAGCTCTGGAATAACAAGACCTATAGCCTTAGCTGCACCAGTAGTATTGGGAACGATATTTATGGCACCGGCCCTTGCACGTCTGAAGTCATTCTTCTTGTGAGGTCCATCCAATATCATCTGGTCTCCCGTATAAGCGTGAATGGTAGTCATGAAGCCTGTACGAATCTCCTTATAGTCGTTGAGAGCCTTGGCCATCGGTGCCAGACAGTTAGTAGTACACGATGCTGCCGAAATGATATTATCCTCTTTCGTGAGAACCTTTTCATTGACCCCATAAACGATAGTCGGCAAATCGTTACCCGCAGGTGCTGAGATAAGAACTTTTTTGGCTCCGGCATCAATGTGAGCCTGAGACTTAGCCTTAGATGCGAAGAAACCCGTACATTCCAGCACAATATCAACCTTCAATTCTCCCCATGGAAGTTTTGCAGGGTCCGCTTCCTTGTATATCCTTATTGCCTTGCCGTCGACTATTATATAGTCCGCATCGTGGCTTACCTCATGGGCGAAATTCCCCTGCACGCTATCGTGCTTAAGCAGGTATGCCAACATCTCCGTAGTGGTCAGGTCATTGATTGCCACCACCTCAAATCTCTCGTCTTCAAAAATCTTTCGGAAGGACAACCTTCCTATTCTTCCGAATCCGTTGATAGCTATTTTACTCTTCATACATCAACCTCCTTGATTATTATTCATCGGCTTTTTTAGCCTTTTTCCACATCATTATATCGTCTACAAACTTGTACTTCAGCAATCCTCTGTCCTGCAAATATGCAACATATGATTTAGTGGTAGAAGACAGTATAGCGTTCTGAACTACGTTTGGTCTCATTCCCATGAGCCTATACAATCCCTGCAAAATATGACCAAAGTCCGTATATTCGGCACATATGTCCTTAATAATGCCAAATATCTCACAAATGTTCTCAATGTTTAAATCGCATATCTCCGTCACAGAATCTTCCACGCTTCCGTGAGAAGGAATGAACACCTTTCCTTGAAATCCCTTGATTTTTTGAAGTGTATCCAAAAATGCCCCTGCATCATATATATATCCGTATCTGTACTTCTTCAGGTTGTGCCTGCTCAAGTAGGCATCCCCAAAAAACCACACATCGTCATCGGTTCTGATTCCTATCATGCTCAAGGTATGTCCCGGCAGCTCTTCGTATGTGATGCCATCTTCCTGAATGGTCCCTATATCTCTCAGATTAGTCGGCTCGGGAAGGGTAAACACCTTCTTTAACTGCTTGCAGGGCTTACCTCCGTTTAGGATAGCCGTTTCAAAATCATCAAATACAGCATAGGCTATGTTTGCAGCCGTCATATACACTGGCACATCGTACTTTTTCACCAAATAATCGTTTCCACCTATATGGTCTATATGGGCATGGGTGATAATGATGTAATCAAGGCCCCAGCCCTGAGCCTGCAAAATTTCATCTATTTTCTCTCCGTCTCCGTCCGAACCTGTATCTATAATACATACACTGCTTCTCCCGGTCTTATATACTCCTATATTGGTTTTATTTTTTATATAATAAGTCTTACTTCCAACCTGTATAAGCTCCATCTAAAAAATATTTCCTCCTAGCATATTCTCGGTAGGCCTTCCCCATAAAGCACATCAAAACGTCTTGTGGCACCCAGTTTCGTTTTGATGAAGGTTCCCTTTCCTTCCATAATTTGTCCTATTATTGCCGCCTCTGCACCGTGGCTACATGATTTCACAGCATCCAGGGCCTTGCCGGCCTCCTCCGCCGGTACAACGGCTATCATCTTGCCTTCATTTCCCATGTAAAGCGGATCCAACCCCATTATATCCGCGAACCCTCTGACCTCATCCAGCACCGGTATTCTTTCTTCTTCAAGATCTATTTTGCAGGCGGAGCTGTCGGCTATCTCATTTAATACAGTTCCAAGACCGCCCCTTGTTACATCTCTCATAGTCTTTACATGGATTCCTCCGTCAAAGAGAGCGTCAACAATATCGTTAAGAGCTGCGCAGTCGCTCTTTATGTTGTTTTCTATTCCCATTCTGTGGCTTAAAATGCAAGCGTGATGTTCTCCCAGATTTCCGGAAAGGATTATGACATCTCCCGGCTTGCAGTTGCGGCTGCTTACGTCCCTTGCCTCGGGAATCTCACCTATTCCTGTAGTGTTGATAAACAAGCCTCCATTGCCTTCAACCACCTTGGTGTCTCCGGCAACTATGACAACTCCGGCCTCCTGGGCCTGTTTCGCCATAGAGCAGACTATTCTGTCCAGAAGGTTCGTTTCCAGTCCCTCCTCCAATATGAATCCGCAGGTCAAATACTTTGGTACTGCTCCCATCATGAGAAGGTCATTCACCGTACCGCAAACACATAGCTTGCCTATATCTCCACCCTTGAATACAAGAGGCGTTACCACGAAGGAATCGGTGCTACAGGCGATTTTGCCGTTCACGCTTAGTACAGCCGCATCCTCCATTTTATCCAATATTTGATTCTTAAAATACTTCCCGAAAATATCACTCATAAGCTGTGCCGATGACTTGCCTCCGCTTCCGTGAGCCATTGTTATCTTCATGTCCTTCTCCTATTCTAATGAACGTTCCTGTACCAGATACCGCAGGCCCCTTCTGCTGAAACCATACACGGTCCGAAGGGCTTCACAGGATTGCAGCCCTTGCCAAACATAGGACACTGGTCGGGATTTATCTTCCCTACTATGACATCTCCGCATCTGCATTCACCTGGAAGCTCTATATCTTCATCAAGACCCCTGCTTCCACCATCGTATACGACATATTCGCCCTTAAGATACAGCCCCGAACCCTCTATCATTCCAAGACCTCTCCACATTGCGGGTCCCTTTTCATAGACCTGGTCTATTGCCGCAAGAGCCTTAAGGTTGCCATCCTCTCTCACTGCATTCCTATACATATTTTCCGTATGCCCTGCTCCGGCTTCTATCTGTCTTACTATCCTGTAGAGGGCGGCCAAAATGTGTTCCGCCTCAAAGCCCGCTATGACAAATGGCTTCTTGCAAAGCTCCGCAAGTTCATCGTACACCTTGCTTCCCGTTATAACGCTTACATGTCCTGGACAGAGAAATCCATCAACATCTTCCTGATTGTCGCATATCCACCTAAGGGCCGGCATAGCCGTCTTCAGTGCCGTCACAAGCTTGATGTTCTCTATTCCCTTGTCTCTTGCCTGCCGGAGCATCAGTGCATGGGCAGGGGCAGTGGTTTCAAATCCCACTGCGGCAATTACATAGGTAATGTCCGGATTTGACTGAGCCAGCTCAATGGCTTCAAAGGGCGAATACATCATATGCACTCTGGCTCCGTTTCCCTTTGCCTCTGAAAGGCTTGCCTTCTTACCCGGCACCTTCATCATATCCCCGAAGGTAAGCAAAACATGGTTTTCCCTGGCAGCGTACATAATGCACCTGTCTATATAGGCTGTCGGCGTAACGCAGACCGGGCATCCCGGTCCGGAGATAAGTTTGATTTTAGGCGAGATAAGACTTCTTATTCCGTTCTTAAAAATAGATGCGGTGTGTGTGCCGCAAACCTCCATTATCTTAAGCTCTCTGCCGTCATAATTATTTAGATAATCAACTACATGCTGAAGCTTCATTACTGCATTTCCTCTATCTCAGCAAATAGTTCTATCAGTTCCTCAGCCTTATCCTTGTCCATCACTTCAATAGCACAGCCTGCATGGACGAGAACATACTGTCCAACCTTAGGCTCTACAAGACCTGTATTGACGTTGACCATATTTCCGTTAAAGCTGACCTTGGCATTGGCCTCGTCGATTTCAACTACCCTTCCGGGTACTGCTATACACATTTACTGTTCCTCCTCAGGGATTTTGCATACGTCTATCCACTCCAGAGCATTGGAATATCTGAACAGCTCATCACAAGTGAACTCAATGGCGCTGTTGCTGCTTCCGCATGCTGGAAACACGGTCTCGAACCTCTTCATGGATTCATCGGCGTAGACTTCAACCTGGGCGCTGTCGATTGCGAAGGCGCATACTCCGCCTATGGCATGTCCCGTATATTCAAGCACCTGATCGGCATTTAACATTTTAGCCTTAAAACCAAATTGCCTTTTAAATTTGCCGTTGTTAACCTTACTGTCTCCAGCAGTTTGTATCAATATACACCCACCTTCGGGTTTGAGAAAAGAAAGGGTTTTGCAGATTCTTGCCGGTTCAGTTCCTACTGCTACTGCCGCCAATTCAACTGTGGCACTTGAAACATCGAACTCCTGTATCCTGTCGTCTATTCCTAATTCCTTGAAATATTGTCTTACTTTTTCTATTGCCATTTTACTTTCCTTCCAATCCTTAGCCGCTATAAATGCTACTGTTTTATCTTCGCCTTTGATCTTTTAACTACTCAACGTTAATATTATACAATTTTTGATAGACATAGTAAACCTGCCTGCTTCCGATAAGTACAAAAACATTATCAACATATATCAACTGCCTAACCTTCATTCTCTTTTTAGCCTGATGGGCCTCAACCTAAAAAAAGCACCCCTGAATCTGATCTTGCACCAGAGCCGGGGTACCTTAATTTTTGTCGTATTATAAGAGCTCGCTACTGCTTGCCCTGATTTCTTTTCTGCTTGTTATGCTTCATCATGATTGCGAGAGCGACTCCGCAACCGCCCCACAAACCAATACAAGCTATACACATCATTACTATTGCACTTGTGCCCATTCGTGCACCTCCTTGCTAATCATCATAGCCAGGGGCATCATCAGGCTTCTCATAAAAGCTCTTTCTGCCCTTCATGGCTGTCAATACTATGGTTCCAACTACCATGAATCCGATTATGATGAATCCGATCCACATAGGATAGCCTTCATATCCGTCTCTAAAATAGGTAATAAGATTAGTAACAGTAGTGTAACCTAAAACGATAACCGTAACAACCTTAAGGCACCAAGTCCACCACTGTCCAACGCTGAAATTTGAATACTCATTGGCAGCTTTTCTAAGCTTTTCAGGCTTAAAGAACCATCCGATGAGAATAACTTCGATAACACCGCACATAACGATACCGATATTGTTTGCAATGTAATCTGCCAAATCCAGGAAGTAAAGGCCTGCGCCTGTTATAAACAGGAAGGATATTACGAATGCAGGAACCAATACTACTGTAGTTGCCTTAGTGTGCGACATTTCCCACTTGTCCTGAATGCCGGTTATTACAGCCTGAATAATCGAAATCAGTGATGTAATACCTGCAGTGAACAGGGATACGAAGAACAGTATTCCAAACAATGTATTAAGTGCCGGCAATGTGCTTATTGCTGTAGGGAATACTACGAATGCTAGGCCGATGCCTGCCGCAGCAACATCTTCCACACCTACACCCTGAGCATATGCCATGTAACCAATGATTGAGAAAATGCCAATTCCTGCAAAAATTTCAAATCCGTGGTTCGTGCATGCAGTAAGAAATGCAGTGTTAACAACATCTTCCTTTTTAGGCAGGTAGCTTGAGTAAGAAATCATAATAGCAAAGGCTATAGATAAGCTGAAGAATACCTGTCCGTAGGCTGCTACCCACACATCAGGCTTGGCAATTGCCGACCAGTCCGGTGTAAACATGTAAGCAAGCCCATCGATAGCTCCAGGAAGAGTTATGCCTCTGATTACTATAATTACTGTACACAGAAGCAGTATAGGCAGACATATCTTACATGCTATATCTATGCCCTTGTTGATGCCTCTGTACATTACGAACCCTACTATCGCCCATACAGCGAAGAACGGCACAAGCATATTAGTCTGTATCCCACCTACGCTTGTCATAGAATCAGTGATTCCAAGGAATCCATAGAAGAATCCGCCTGTATCTTCTCCCCACTTGTTTCCAAATGAGAATGCTATGTATGAGAGTACCCATACAACGATTGCGAAATAGTAAACCGTAATAATGAATGAAGTCAGAACCTGTGCCCAACCCAGCCACTCGAACTTCCTGTTGATTCTTGCGAAAGTTCCGGGAGCTCCGGATCTGTAGGTTTTTCCTAATGTGTATTCCAAAATAAGAATAGGAATACCTGCTGTCAAAATAGCAAATAAATAAGGGAAAATAAACGCGCCACCGCCGTTTGTAGCTGCTATGTACGGGAATCTCCAAAGATTACCCAATCCTACAGCTGAACCAATGGCTGCCAGAATAAATCCCAGTTTCGTGTTCCATTGTTCTCTCAATGTTAACTCACTCTCCTCAAAAAAATAATATAATAGCTCGTAATAACAATCACTTTTTAATTATAGTGGTTGTCTCCAAAGATTGTCAACACTTTTTCTGTTAAAAACAACAAAAAAAAATGATTTTTTTTATGTTCAAAAATAATTTGTATATATGCCTAAAAAGTCCTATAATAAAGTATATAAATTTGTTTTTTTACCATAAAAGGAGTTTTATGCACGAATATCCTATCACACAGCAGATAATTAAAATAGCCCAGGAGCACTGTGAAAATGCAGGTGGAAGCCGAGTTACAAAAGTCAATCTTGTAATTGGCGACTATTCGGGATACGTGGGGGAATCAGTACAAATGTACTTCGACGTCATTTCTTCAGATACCATTTGTCATGGGGCAAAGGTTGAAATAGAACACATTGAGCCGAAGCTCAGATGCCCCGATTGCGGAATTCTCTTTAAAAGGCAGCTTCTTTCTTTTGATTGCCCTAAATGCGGCGGCCAGGGAAAGCCAACTGAAATAGGAAAAGAATTTTACATCGAAAGCATCGAAATAGAATAAAACGGAGGTACAGAATGCACGATATTAAAAAGATAGACGTAATGGAAGGCGTAATGGATGAAAACGACCACATAGCTCATCACGTTAATGAATATATGTCCCACCACGGGATCCTCGTTGTAAATGAAATGGGAGCTCCCGGAGTAGGCAAAACCACTACCATCAAGAACCTTATCAACCATCTAGACATCAAGCCCTATGTCATCGAGGGAGACATTGAGTCCGACATAGATACCCAGGCCCTGAATTCTCTGGGTATCGAAACACATCAGATAAACACCTACGGCGCCTGTCATCTCGACGCCCCTATGATAGAGCATATGGCGGAACACATTGACTTCAAGGAGCCGGGCATACTGTTCATAGAGAATATAGGCAATCTTGTCTGCCCTGCTGAATTCAGCATCGGTGAACATATTATGATGCTTATTTCCACCGTTACCGAAGGCAGCGATAAGCCCTACAAGTATCCTCTAGCCTTTGAAAAGGCTGACATAATAATCCTCAACAAGGTGGATTTGATTCCCTACCTTGATTTTGACGAAGAATTCTTCATGAAGGGCGTAAGAGCCCTTAACAAAGATGTCCCCGTCTTCAAGGTTTCGGGAAAAACGGGAGAAGGATTTAAGGAGGTAGCCCGGTGGCTGACGGAAAGGGCTGGCAAACTAGAAAGGCACGACCATCACCATGCGGGAGAGCACAACCATCACCATGAATAAAAAGGAAACTGTAAAAATAAAATTATGGGGAATAGTTCAGGGGGTAGGCTTCAGGCCCTATGTGGCCAAAATGGCTGATGCTCTCGGAATGAAGGGCGAGGTTCTGAACATAGGAGGCCTTGTGGAAATCACTTTGACCGACACGGGAGAAAGGATTTCCCGCTTCATCAGCACCCTTATGACCAACAAGCCTGATCCCTCTGAAATAGTCCACATCAAACAATTCTCCATTCCCTACAGGGAATTCAATTCCTTTACCATAGTAACAAGTCACGATGGTGATGATGAGACGGCTATGATTCCCTCGGATCTGGCTATCTGTCCAAGCTGTCTGGAAGAGCTTTATGATAAGAATAATCCGCGCTTCATGCATCCTTTTATCAGCTGCATGATATGCGGACCGAGATATACCATCATAGATAAGATTCCCTACGACAGGGACAACACATCCATGGTGGATTTTTCTATGTGCGGTTTTTGCAGGGGGGAATACACGGATTTACACGACCGAAGATTTCACGCTCAGACTATATCCTGTCACAGCTGCGGACCTCAGCTCCTGTGGAAAGGAGTGGAGGACAAGGCCGGAGCCCTGCATAGTAATATTCAGGCCAAGGAAATGTATCAAGACAATTTGCAGCACGATAAAGCCCTTCTCGATGAGGCTTCTTCAATATTGAAATCCGGCGGCATCCTGCTCTTCAAAAGCGTAGGCGGCTACAATCTAGTGGCTGACCCTCTCAATGAGGCTGCCGTTGCCAAGCTCCGCAAAATAAAAAGGAGAGCGGCAAAACCCTTCGCCGTTATGTTTCGCAGTATGGACGAAATTGAAGAATACTGTTATATCAATGAGGTGGAAAAAAAGCTGATGGAATCCTCGGCAAGACCCATTATACTGCTGGAACACAAGGAGCTGCCCTACGTCGAACTGAACAAGAGCCGCTACATAGGCTCCTTCCTGCCAAGTTTTGCAGCGCAGTACCTCCTTCTGGATCGAATCAGCCCTTTGATTTTTACCAGCGCCAATCTTTCTGATATGCCTATGATAAAAGACGATGATGAAGCCCTTGCTCTCTTTGAGTGTTCTCCGGAGATAGACGGCATCCTTTATAACCAGCGTCAAATCAGAGTGAGAGCCGACGATTCCGTAGGAAGAGTGATAGACGGCCAGCCCCAGATGATCAGGCGCTCCAAGGGATACTCGCCAGTCCCTCTTTACGTGGAAGCGGGCAGCAGCAAACCTTCCATTCTTGCAACAGGGGGCCAGCTAAAGAATTCCTTTGCCCTTACTAAGGGGCCTTTCCTTTATATGAGCCAGTTCTTCGGTGATATGTATACGGTGGAGAACCAAAGCCTTTACAGGGAAAATCTCAGACGAATGAAGAAGATTTTTAAGATAAGGCCTCAGGCTGTCGTCTGCGACCTGCATCCGCTTTACTTTACAACATCCTTTGCGCAAGGATATGCAAAGGCCAATAATTTACCGATTTTAGGAGTTCAGCATCATCATGCACACGTTGCCTCGGTCATGGCAGAAAACAACCTTACAGGTAAAGTTATCGGGGTTAGCTTCGATGGTACAGGGTATGGTACTGACGGCTGTATTTGGGGCGGTGAATTCCTTCTGTGTGAAGGCGGCAACTATGAACGTATTGCTCATCTTAAATACGTGGACATGATAGGAGGCGATTCCTCCGTAAAGGATGCAGCTCGCTCAGCCTTAAGCTACATTCATGCCTATGATAATGGCTATTTACCCCACACTTGCAACCTTGCTTCAGCATATGCTGAAGCCCTTGATTACCCTGCTGAAATTGCCCTGGATATCTCCCCCATAATCCAATACGGCAGGGACAGTCTTATGTCTGGGGCGAACGCCCAACTGGTATATAAAGCTCTTGATAATAAAATAAACACGGTCAAAAGCTCCAGCATGGGGAGGCTCTTTGACGGTGTATCTGCCCTCCTGGGCATTAAAACATATAACGATTACGAGGGCCAGTGTGCCATCAAGCTTGAGGATGCGGCAGCCTTTGCCGCCAGACACCCAGGAGAAAGCCGCCAGTGCGATCTGGCTCTCAATTTCCACAACCAGGTCATAGACATGATTGTGACTAAATGCCAAAGGGCCCGTCGTGATCATGGCGCTAATCAGGTGGCTCTCACAGGAGGCACCTTCCAAAATAAGATACTCATGGAAGGTGTCCTTCAAAAGCTGCGCATCGACGGCTTTGAGCCTTATTACAACATTTCTGTAAGTCCCAACGACGGCGGCATAGCCTTAGGCCAGGCCTATATTGCCATGCATCTTAATATGATAAAGGGTTTTCCCACTTCCATATTATAATACTTACTGGGTGGCAATGTCTACAGCAAGGCCGTTTCTCTATCTGCCAGTTCCTTATATGTCTTGTATTTATCTTTTGCATTTTCCTCTGTCATTGCGAAAAGTTTATCTGCAATGTCAGGGAATTCCTTTGCAAGGGATGAATATCTTATCTGATCCATTATAAAGCCCTTGAAGTCCTTAGTAGGCTCCTTGGAATCTAGTATGAACGGATTCTTACCCTTGCCCTTAAGAGCCGGGTTGTATCTGTAAAGATGCCAGTATCCGGAATCAACGGCATCCTTGATGTTCTCCTGAGACTTACCCATTCCTTTTTTGAGACCGTGATTGATACAAGGCGAATAGGCTATTATGATGGACGGGCCGTCGTAATTCTCGGCTTCTATCATCGCCTTTATAAGCTGATTCTTGTCGGCGCCCATTCCCACCTGAGCAACGTAGACATATCCGTAGGACATTGCCATAAGCCCCAGATCCTTCTTCTTTATTCTCTTTCCCGAAGCTGCAAACTTGGCTATTGCTGCCGCAGGTGTGGACTTGGATGCCTGGCCTCCCGTATTGGAATAAACCTCTGTATCGAATACCAGAATGTTGATATTCTCTCCCGATGCCAGTACGTGGTCAAGCCCTCCGTAGCCGATGTCGTAAGCCCAGCCATCGCCGCCCAGAGCCCATACAGATTTCTTTACAAGATAGTCCTTAAGCTCTGTAATCCTGCTGCAAAGCATATTTACAACCTTATCTGTTGTATGTATGTTTTCTATGGCTTCAATCACCTTATCGCTCTTTGCTCTCGATTCCTTACCGTCATCCATGTACTCCAACCATTCCTCAAGAGCCTCCTTGAGCTTTTCATCTACGTCCAGCTCCAGAAGGGCTTTCATAGTATGCTGTATCTTTTCTCTCATCTGCTTTGCGGCAAGGAGCATTCCGTATCCGTATTCCGCATTGTCCTCAAACAAGGAGCTTGCCCATGCCGGTCCTCTGCCGCTTTCGTCCTTGCAGTAAGGCATAGACGGTGCCGATGCGCCCCATATAGACGAACAGCCTGTCGCATTAGCTATAAGCATTCTGTCCCCGAAAAGCTGCGTAGCCAGCTTAATGTACGGTGTTTCTCCGCATCCTGCGCAGGCGCCGGAAAATTCTATATACGGCTTTGCAAACTGACTGCCCTTTACGGTGGTTGTGTCTGTCTTCTCTTCCTTTCTGGAAAGCTTGATGCCGTACTTCCAGTTTTCGTTTTCCTTTACAACCTGAGCGTAAGGCTTCATTACCAGAGCCTTCTCCTTGGCAGGGCATATATCCGCACAGTTGCCACAGCCCAAACAGTCTAGAGCTGAAAGCTGCATTCTGTACTGAAGGCCTTCCATATCCTTACCTGCAGCCTTCACTGTTGTGAATCCCCCCGGTGCGGCAGCCTTTTCCTCTTGTGTTAAAAGCATCGGTCTTATGGCTGCATGAGGACAAACGAAGGAGCATTGGTTACACTGAATACACTTGTCGGCTTGCCATTCAGGCAGATAAACGGCAACACCCCTCTTCTCGTAAGCCGCTGTTCCCGCAGGGAATGTCCCGTCTTCTATTCCATCAAAGGCACTTACCGGCAGGTCCTCTCCCTCCTGTCTGTTCATAGGAATCAATATTTCCTCTATAAACTCAGGGAGCTCCTCAAATTTTTCCTTAGGGTTCTCCACATCGGCCCAATCCTCAGGCACCTCTATTTTTCTTATAGCTGTAATCCCCATGTCTACTGCGGCGCAGTTCATGTCTACGATGTTCTGCCCCTTCTTCTTATATGCTTTTTCTATTCCTTCCTTCAGGTATTCCATAGCCTTGTCAATAGGAATTACCCCTGTCAGCTTGAAAAATGCCGCCTGCATTATCATGTTTATTCTGCTTCCCAAGCCTATTTCTTCTGCAATCTTCCACGCATCTATTACGTAGAATTTAATGTTTTTCTTAGCTAAGTCTCTCTTCACCTTCGCAGGCAGTACCTTGCCTATTTCTTCATCCTTCCACAGACAGTTAAGCAGGAAAGTTCCTCCCTTTTTCAGTTCCTTGAGCATGTCGTACTGCCTGATGTAGGCCTGATTGTGACACGCCACGAAATCAGCCTGATTAATCAAATATGTGGACTGAATAGGATGTCCTCCGAATCTCAGATGTGATATGGTAACTCCTCCTGATTTCTTTGAGTCGTATGCGAAATATCCTTGAGCGTAAAGATCGGTTTTATCTCCTATGATTTTAATAGCTGTCTTGTTGGCCCCTACCGTTCCGTCAGAGCCCAGCCCCCAGAACTTACACTTAATAGTCCCTTCAGGCTCTCTGGCAATACCCTCGGTATACGGCAGTGAATGTCCCGTAACGTCGTCCTCGATACCTACTGTAAAGTTGTTCTTCGGCTTCTTGTGGTACAGGTTATCATATATGGAATGAACCATGCCGGGAGTAGTATCCTTTGAACCCAGTCCAAAACGTCCGCCGTAAACCTCAGGGGCGTTTCTTTCCCCGTAAAGCAGAGTTTTAATATCCTGATAAAGCGGTTCTCCTAGTGACCCCGGCTCTTTGGTTCTGTCAAGAACAGCGATTCTTTCTACGGACCTAGGCAGAACCTCCATGAAGTACTTCTTTACAAAAGGTCTGTAAAGGCGCACCTTAATAAGCCCTACGCGATGGCCTTCCGCCACCATCTTGTTCATGGTTTCCTCAATGGTCTCGCAAACGGAACCCATTGCCACTATAATGTTCTCAGCATCGGGAGCACCTACATAGTCAAATGGCCTGTAGCTTCTTCCCGTAAGGTCGCTTATCTTATTCATATAGTCAACTACGATTTCCGGTATCTGGTCGTAGAACTTGTTGGAGGCCTCTCTTGCCTGGAAGAATATATCCGGGTTCTGGGCACTTCCTCTTATTACAGGATGCTCCGGGTTCAAAGCTCTGTCTCTGAACTCCTTGATAGAATCCCAGTCTACCAGCTTCCTGAAGTCTTCATAGCTAAAAACCTCTATCTTCTGCACTTCGTGAGATGTTCTGAATCCATCGAAGAAGTGAAGGAAAGGGACCCTTCCCTTTATAGCAGAAAGATGGGCTATTCCTCCAAGGTCCATTACCTCCTGCACCGACCCTGAAACCAGCATAGCAAATCCTGTCTGCCTGCAAGCCATTACATCAGAGTGGTCTCCGAATATGCAGAGGGCGTGAGTCGATATGCTTCTTGCCGCTACATGAAATACCCCCGGAAGCAGTTCTCCTGAAATCTTATACATGTTGGGGATCATTAGAAGCAACCCTTGAGATGCAGTGTATGTAGTGGAAAGAGCTCCTGCTGCCAGTGAACCGTGTACCGCTCCTGCTGCACCGGCTTCGGACTGCAGCTCTGCGATTTTTACCGTCTGTCCAAATATATTTTTTCTGCCGTAGGCAGCCCATTCGTCAACTACTTCTGCCATTGTGGATGACGGTGTTATAGGATATATTGCCGCAACATCCGTAAAGGCATAGGATACAT
This sequence comes from Clostridiales bacterium, assembly GCA_012513435.1. Classification (GTDB taxonomy): domain Bacteria; phylum Bacillota; class Clostridia; order Peptostreptococcales; family Anaerovoracaceae; genus Lentihominibacter. The sequence goes on along the minus strand of JAAZCE010000009.1, from coordinate 2,327 downwards.
GAGCGGCTGCCGTATTTCCATCCATGGTTTTCATTCGTCTTTGTGTCATTTTATTCCTCCTAAAACATTGTGCTTTTTTTAATACATACTCAACACTTTAAGGCAATGACGTGAATTTGTCAACCGTGTACAGATTATTATACAAAATACATGAAAAAACTTTGCAGGCATTGGAATTTCAACGAACTAATTACAGGCCGCAGCTTCCCACAGGAACTGCACCTTTTATTACTTCAATTACCTCTTCTGTCTTCTCCTTATCAAACCAGCTACATAATCCTATGAAGTCGATTCCTTCTGAAATCAAATCCCTTGCCGCTCCCTTTACCTGCTCTATATCAGTTGCAAAATAATATTAAGTTCCTTATTTATATATTGTAATTTATAAGGTATACTGTGTGTCAATGGTTTTACGTTTTTCTGCAAATTACGTCAAAAGCTCTTTTGTGCTCTTGTGACAATATCCGTTTAATGATAAAATGTTCTAGTAATATAAAAAAGGAGTACTATACGTTGAGCAAGTCTAAGAAATGGCAGCACCAAAAAGAATTTGATACTCAGACTCTAATGCCCGAACCGGGCATGATGGACGATGTCAAAACGAATACACATCATGCAGACGATGACTCTTTAAAAGAGCTGTCTGATTTTCAGAAGCAGGAAATAGACGACAGCGACACTCAACTCTATGAGCCCCGCCCTCTAACTCCCGACGACGATATTTATGATGATATTATAGAACGGTTTGAAAACACGCCCACAAAGCCAAAATACTGGTTTGAAGAACTGGGAGACTATTGGTCATGCAGCTGTGGGCACATCAACAAGGGTGACGTATGCAGAAACTGCGGTCTGGAACGCGAGCTTTTGCGTTCCCTATTCGTTCTTCACAAGCCTGCTAGTGCCAAGGGAAAGCTTCGCAAAAAACTGAAGGATTCCAATATCAGCGTTGCCGATTCGGAGTGTAAGGGAGCAAATGCTTCCGAAGCTGAAACTTCTAATCAGGAGACATCGGGTCAAGAAGCTCCCAGGCAGGAGTCCTCAAAGCGGGATGTACAGGAGGAAGATGTTCCCTCCACTAAAAACACGAAATCAAAGCCTTCTGAGACGGAATCTTCTGGGACAAAGACTTCCGAGGCTGAAAATCCTCCAGCCGTCCTCCCCCAGCCCACTAAGGATACGTCTTCCCAAAACAAACCCGCCGGATCCTTTGCAAAAAGACATAAAGTGTTGCTCATAAGCATTGCAGTTGCCTTGGTTTTGCTGGCCTGCGGAGGCGTTGCCTTTTACTATTATATGGCAGCTCCCGCAATGCAATACCAAGAAGCCCAAAAGCTGCAAAAAAACGGCCAATACGAAAAGGCCATAGATAAATACCAGGCTCTCGGTAATTACAAGGATTCCGCCAAAAGAATATGGCAGTGCTATTACCAGATGGGTGATGCTCTCTGCAAGGCGGGAGAATATGAAAAGGCTTTGAAAGCATACGAGGAAGCTCAAAACAAAGAGAAGACCACTAAGGTCACAAATAAGATATGGAAGTGCTACGTGGCCTGGGGGGACAAGTACCAAACGGACGGCGACTACATGAAGGCTATTGAAACCCACCTTATTGCCAGGGAAATAAAAATCACCGATGAACTGGACGAAAAAATAAACGCCTCCAAGCTGGCCTATGTCAAGACATATCAGAAGGACAGAACAACTCAGGTAGAAACCTTCATGGCAGAGCTTCTAAAAATAGGCTATTCAAACATCAGAGAAATATACGATGCCTATTACGCATGGCACGTGAAAATAATAGCAAACACGGGTGAGGATGATTATTCCTCGGACGTTTCAACCTTCAGCCGCAAGGATACCACCTATTTTCATGTTATGCTCAGCGGCGGCGAGCCTTCGGAAACCATACAGGTCTACTACGAAATCACCTGGCCAAACGGCTCAGACCAGATTGGCAACGTAGATTCCTCGTGGAAAGACGGTTCAAAGTTTACTGCAGGCTTCCAATATCCCATTCCACTCTTCGGCAAGGAAGGCGCGCTGACCTTCAAGCTCTATGACGAAAACAGCAATGAACTTTTGGGAACCCATTCGGTGACCTTGCAGAAGTAAGCATACAGAGAAATAATAAACATTCTAAAAGCGACCTCAAATGAGGTCGCTTTTGATTTTGGGTTAGGGCTTATTTATTCTATTATCTCTGTTACAACGCCAGACCCTACTGTCCTTCCACCTTCTCTGATAGCGAATCTAAGTCCTCCTTCGATTGCTATTGGTGTTATCAGCTTGATTGTCATGGTGATGTTATCTCCAGGCATGCACAT
>JAAZCE010000086.1 GCA_012513435.1 Clostridiales bacterium | reverse complement strand
CTTGGTCAAACTTTCCGATGTGCAGCTCAGTATCATCGAGGGATTCATATTTGAGGATAAAAGCATAGCGGATCTAAAAGATGAACTTGAGTTATCGCTTAAAGACATAAGGGTCGAGATAAGGAATGCAAGAGAGATCCTTATCAGATACATCTAGGAGGCTGCCATGAACAAAAAGATTGCCATGCCTAGTGATATAAAATCGGTAAAGCGCGGAGAAATATATGACGCGGATCTTCCGGAAGATGAGATCGGAAGTGTCCAGGCCGGAAGAAGACCGGTCTTGGTAACCCAGAGCAATTGGCTGAACAGAAAATCGCCAACGGTCATCGTTGCTATGGTGACTACCAAGATAAAGAATCCTGGGATGAAAACCCATGTGGTCATTCCTATGAGGAAAGGCCTACGTCAGGATTCCATGGTGATGACAGAGCATAGAAAGACGATATCCAAGACTCAGCTTTTGGAGCATCGCTGCACACTAGATAAAAGCGAAATGAAAGCGGTCAAGAGAGCCTGCTCTGCGAGCGAGTGCGATGATGCAGATCCAAAGCAGAGACGCAGCAGGAGCAAGCGCCGATAGAATGTGCGATTTTGAAAAACGCATCATTAACAGAAATGAAAAAAATGAGTAATATACGGGGTATCCCGGGAAGAAAAAGGAGGCACAAAATGGAAAATAGAATGTTTGTGGGTGTCGAAGCAGTATGTAAAGACTTCGGAATAGGCAGTTCAAAGGCCTACCAGATTATAAAAGAATTGAACGATGAACTGAAAAACAAAGGCTATATTACTGTTCCAGGCAGAGTAAGCAAGAAGTATTACTGTGAAAGAGTATATGGGAAAATGCCGGAAGAAAGGGGCGTGACAGGTAATGCCAGCATATAAAGATAAAAAACGGAATACGTGGATTGCATCATTTTACTATGAAGATTGGACAGGCACAAAGAAAAAGAAGCACAAGAGAGGTTTTAAGACTAAAAAGGATGCGCAGGAATGGGAACGAGTATTTCTGAATCAAAAAGCGGAAACTTTGGACATGACATTTGAGGATTTTGTACAGCTTTATACTGAGGATAAGAAACCGAAGCTCAGGTGGAATACATGGATCTCTAAAGAATATATCATCAACAGAAAACTGATGCCGTATTTTGGGCAAAAGAAAATGAATGAGATAAAGGCAAGAGACATCATCAAATGGCAGAATACTATGATGGAAATGAAGGATGATAACGGAGATCCGTTATATTCAAGGAAGTATCTCAGATCGATACAGGCTCAGCTCAGCTGCATATTCAATCATGCAGTAAGACTCTATGAGCTCAAGAAAAATCCGGTCCATGCAGCAGGGCCGATAGGAGGAGATGAAAGGTCTATGGAAATGCAGATATGGACAAAAGAAGAATACAGGATGTTTTCAGAGGCCATAAGTGACAACATCGAAGCCTTCACAGCTTTTGAGATATTGTACTGGGGAGGACTGAGGCTTGGAGAGATGCTGGCGCTGACGCCGGATGACATCGACTTTGATAATGACGAGATAAAGGTCACTAAGTCGCTTCAACACATACGTGGAACGATCGTTATCACTCCGCCAAAGACGAGGAAGGGAATAAGGACCGTAAAGATACCGCACTTTCTTACCAGAGAGATAGAGATGTTTGTAAAGATGCAATATGGTCTTGGAAGTGATAATAGAATATTTATGATATCCAAAAGCGGATTGCATCATGAACTGTCAAGAGGAGCAGAGGAAGCTGGTGTCAAGCGGATAAGAGTACATGACCTCAGACATTCACATATATCTATGCTGATAGACATGGGCTTTTCAGCAGTGGACATCGCAAACAGAGTAGGTCATGAGAACATTGATATCACAATGCACTATGCCCATATGTTCCCGCACAGACAGGATGAGATAGTTGGAAAGCTTGCAAAGATAAATGACTGGCAGGAGGCAGTATAATGGGAAAGCAATGTATGGGAAGACGGCCTCTGAGAAATGAAAAAAACCGAAAACGAAATCAGCTTCTCAATTTTCACCTCACACCAGAGGATAAAGAAGAAATATACCGAAGGGTCGAATTGTCCGGAAGGACATTACAGGATTTCATGACTCAAAGCGCTTTGTGTCAGCAGATTGTTGTCGTAGGTAATGAACGATTGCGAGAGCGGATAATCGATAGACTGAAAGAATTGGAGCCATTGCTGCATGAAATAGCAGAAGGCAAATGTGACAATGAAATTGTCATGGCGGAGTTCCGGATGATATATGAAATAGCAGAAACATGGGAATAGATAATGTTAAAGGGGTGGCAGTGGCCGCCTCTTTCATTTGCTCAAAAAGATTTGCTATTTGTCTTTTAAGACACTGACAATAAAAAACGAAAAACAGGCAGTAAATAATCAAACTTAATTAGAATGAAGAAAATTACATGTTTCCCAAAAGCATAAAAAAATTGATTTTGGGAAATAGATATTATATAATACTTATAATAGAAACGAGGTGAATGATTTGAAAACAATCGAAAGAAAGAAATACCTTGATAAATTACAAAAAGTGAATGGAACACCTGATATAAAGGTAATTACTGGTGTGAGACGAAGCGGAAAGTCAAAGTTAATGGATAGCTATATAGATTGGCTTGAGGAGAATGAAAAGAATCTAAACATTATCTATATTGATTTTACGAATTTGAAATATGAAGAATTAAAGGAATATCATGCGCTTAATAATTATATAGAAGATAAATAT
>JAAZCE010000052.1 GCA_012513435.1 Clostridiales bacterium | reverse complement strand
GTTAGTGTGCCATCTAAGTCAACGGCTATTAGTTTATTTGTTTCTTTCATTTAATAATTATTTAACTTATAAAAAAGCACCCCAAAGGGCGAGGTGCTTAAATTGTAAACATAATTGGTGTAGTTACTGTTCTTGACAAAAATCTCTTCTCAACAAGAAAGAAAGTTTGTTTTGGAACATCAAATTCTAATCCCTTAGAATTAGCATAAGTATCATAACCAATTAAAGAACCATTGACAACAAATTTCCTGTCCTGAGTATATGTATGCAAGTGTGCGAGACAGACTAAGTATACTTGGCGATTGCTATACTTTGTTAATATTGTTCGCCTAATAGGAACAGATAAACCGTTAACACCACCACCGTATTTGAAGCCGTGATGCCCGTGACAGATTACAAAGGTTAATCCATAAACATCAATAAATCTTTCTGGACCACTAGGCATAATGAGTTCAAATCTTTTATTGTTCTCAAAATGTTTTTTAATGTGGTAGTAGATTATTGTTTCTACAGAGTTGTCTTCTTCACTGCTAAGCCAAACCTTTTCGGTGATACGCGAGTGATTTCCAACAACACAAGGGCAGGTAATTCTAACATTTGTATTATCAAGAATATACTGAATACCCTTAATAAGAAGTTCTTCAACAAAGAAACACGCTTCAGCAACACCAAGTTTTAAAATTGGTAATTCTGATAAGTGGATGTTTCCCGTAATGAAGTCCCCCATAAGTGCTAGAACCAAATGGTCAACATCATAATGTTGTTGAGCATTTTTACAGAGCTTAACAATTCCAACAAAACATTCTTCTGCTCTCTGGCGAGCAACTTCAAGATTGTATTTGTTTGGGTATGCAATTTTGTTTGGGTCAACCTCTTGTTCTATATGCCAGTCAGACAAGAGAGCAAACGCTGTTGCTTCAGAAGAGCTGTTGTTTTTAATAGAAACAATTTTTTGTAAGTTGTGTTCCTTGGGTGCGTTTAAGACACTAATCAACTTCTCAAGTTCATCGTTTCTCTTAATAAGATATTTATACTTCTTAGAAGTGTCCTTAAGTTTTTTAGAACTCTTGGTTTCTTCTATGTCGTATTCAACCCGTTCCCCAACAGGCTTCTCTTTTTTAGTGCTACCAGTTAAACCCATTCGCCTTGCTCTACCACGCACGGCCTCTGAATCTAACCCCACCAGTTTACCGATTTCTCGGTAAGACATTTTTCCGAAGTTGGCTTTGATAACCTTGTTAATCTCTGCCTTTGATTTTGTTTTCATAATGAACTTATTTGTTTATATTATACCATAATTTTTAGTATAATACAATTATTTTTTACGACCATTTTTAATAAACTTTTTATATCTTAAATATAATTTTATTGGAAAATTGTTTTTCTCTAATATCTCACCAGCCATTATATAGAAGTCAGCTAGGTCGCATAAGTCATCATTGAAATTATGTAGCTTATCTTTTTGAATTATTATGTATCTGTCAAGTATTTTTTTCATACTTTTATTATACACCAACAATAAACAAAAACAAGTAAAGTTATCCACATTTTGACAAAATAAAAAAGGG
>JAAZCE010000008.1 GCA_012513435.1 Clostridiales bacterium | reverse complement strand
ATGTGCATGCCTGGAGATAACATCACCATGACAATCAAGCTGATAACACCAATAGCAATCGAAGGAGGACTTAGATTCGCTATCAGAGAAGGTGGAAGGACAGTAGGGTCTGGCGTTGTAACAGAGATAATAGAATAAATATTTGCCTTTTGGTTTACCGCTGATTCCTAGTGGTGAACGAAAAATTCTGCACATTTTCCTGAAGCGTCGATTTGCAGCTGGAGTCAGAGAGCAGCGAAGCTGAACGTTGTGCATTGCGTAAATAAAATGAGATAAAAGACCTCGAGAGGGGTCTTTTGTTGTTGTCTGCGGATAATCCACTGAGCTTTTTTGAGATTAATAAAGACAAAACTCATGCCTGAGGTTGAGCTTTGTCTACAGCATAAGCCCGCGTTAAGCGGGAATTTTTGTGTACAAATTAAACATCGTAACGAGGTGTAAGAATCGGATTATGGAAAATATTGACATATAATCTCTGGTTATGTTATACTTTGAGTTGTAAAAACAGCAAAATCGTGATAGACTTTCAAGAGGAAAAACCATGTTATACGGAGAGGAAGGCAAATGAAAGATATCTTTATTTCTGACATAAGAACAGGTCAGGAGCTTACGTCATATTTTATAGTCAAATCAGTTGCAGTGAAGGTGGGTTCCAACAAGAAGGCCTATCTGGATTTGCTGCTGGCAGACGCCACGGGTGAAATATCCGGTAAAAAATGGGACATAGTCGATGAGGAGCTGCCCGGACTTGAGAAAATCAAGGAAGGAACTATTATCAAGATAAGGGCTTTGGTCAGCGAGTGGAACGGTATGAAGCAGCTGAGAGTCAGCAAGATAAGACAGACGTCGGCAGAAGATGAGCTGGATATGAAGGACTATATCAAGGCGGCGCCCGAGGACGCCCAGAATATGTTGGATTACATCTACGGCAAGGCTAAAGGGCTTGAGGACGAAGACCTGAGGAGAATTTGTATCAGGCAGCTTGATGATAACAGAGAAAAGCTCATGTACTATCCTGCGGCACAGAAAAATCACCATGCCGAAATGGCAGGTCTTTTGTATCATATTAAGCGTATGCTTATGATGGGAGAGAAAGCCTGTGAAATATATACGAATCTTAGCCTTGACTTGGTCATGGCAGGAGTAATACTCCACGACATGGAGAAGATAAATGAAATCGAGGCCAATGAGCTAGGGATATCCACTGGCTATTCCTTTGAGGGGAAAATGCTTGGGCACCTTGTTCAGGGAGTGAAGACTGTGGATAAACTTGCCAGGGAGCTTGGAATACCCAAAGAAAAGGCTATTATGCTTGAACATATGATGCTGTCCCATCACTATGAACCGGAATTTGGAAGCCCGAAAAAGCCACTGTTTCCAGAGGCGGAAATGTTGCACTATCTGGATATGATGGATGCCAAAATGTACGATATGCAGGAGGCTTTGGAAAAGACAGAGCCGGGTGAATTCAGCGATAGGGTGTGGACATTGGATAACAGAACGATTTACAAAAGGATGGTGTGAAGATGGTAAAGCGGCCTAAGGAGATAAACAAAATCGTAAACAAGATTGCTGAAGCAGGTTACGATGCCTACTGTGCAGGGCATTGTGTCATGGCAGCCTATTTAGGCGAAGAGCCCCTTGACTGGGATATATACACTGACTGCCCTCAGGAAAAGCTGACGGAGTTGTTTGATGAGGGAGAAAAGGTAGGGAAGCGAGTAATAAGACTGGATTATACTGTAGAAGTGAAGTCTGATGATGTAAATGTTGCCGATTCCTATGAGGGAGTGATAGCTGACCTTATTACATACGAAGCCACTATAGAGGACGAATTAAAGAATTACGCCTTTACAGCTGAGACCATTGCAGAACATTCCCAGAAGTCTCCCATAGACCCATACGGCGGAAGAGAGGACATTAAGAAGCTCATACTCAAACCTGCGGGAGATATAGTTCAATCCCTTGAAAAGAGACCGATAAGAATTTTGGAAGCGGTAAAGTATGCGTCCCTTTATAACCTTGACATGTCTAAGGGCCTTTCCGAAGCCATAACCAAAAACTCAGGACTGCTGGCTAGAGCAAGGAAGGCCGATATACTGGAAGAAATGCTGGAAATCGTCAACGGTGACTACGCCGGCAAGGCTCTTAAGATGCTTGCTGGGTTAGGGCTTGTGGAATACATAATCGGCAAGAAAGCATCTCAAAACAATAGAAGAGAAGCAGATGAGTATAGGATACTTTGCGAGAGAATAGACCAGATAAAGCATGTGCCTCTGAGAAGGCTGAACCTTTTTTACTACCGCTTCAGAAGGCATTATGACGAGGCAGTTGAATATCTGCCTCACAGCGAGCACGATAAGGCGCTTCTCCTTGAATCCAAAACAGGAATAAGAAGCGTTTACTTCATCAACAATTCCACAGAGCTGAAAAGATGCATACACAGAAGGGGATGGGAGAGTTTTAATTACCTCGACAGGCTTTTGAAGGCAGAGGCTATACTCTTCGATTACAATACGGCAAAAATAGAAGGCAGAGATGCAATGCTCCGTGAAATCATAATGAACAAGGAGCCGATATTTGAAGAGGACCTGGTGATAGATGTTGAAGACATCATAGAAGCTGGAATTACGGACAGTCCGCAGAGAGCAGCATTTCTTATGACGTTGCTGCCTGATGTAGTCCACAAAAAACCCGAAAACAACACTCGAAAAATATTGCTGATCAATGCCAAGAGATTAAGCAAAAGCAAGTTGAGCAGAAGCATAAGAGGAGTAACCTGGCTGAGATAGGACACCGTATGAAGAAGGAAATACAAGGAACCATTGAAGAAATAATATTCCATAATGACGAAAACGGCTATACTGTAGCCGTTTTTGAAACTGAACTAGAAGCCTATACGGTAGTTGGCGTTCTGCCCGGAGCCGGTGTGGGAAGAAGTTTTTTATTGAGGGGAGAAATGACCGTTCATCCCACTTATGGTGAACAGTTTGCCATAAAGGAATTTGAGGATGTAATGCCTTCAAGCGAGGAAGGCATCAGAGGATTTTTATCATCAGGTATACTCAAAGGAATAGGGTCCAAAACCGCTGCAGCCATAGTTTCAAAATTCGGCAAGGAGACTCTATATATAATAGAAAAAGAGCCGGAAAGGCTTACGGACATTCCGGGAATAGGGCCCAAAACTGCTGAAAGGGTAGCGGAAAGCTTTGCCCAGCACAGAGAGTTTGCTAATGTAACTATTTTTCTTCAGCAATTTGGTATAAGTGCCAATTACGCTATGAAGCTCTATCAGGTATACGGCGGCAACACTATAGCTGCTGTGGAGGAGAACCCTTATAGGCTTGTAGAGGATGTTTTTGGCATAGGCTTTAAAAAGGCCGATAAGATAGCGGAGAAAATGGGAATATCCTCTGACGACAGCTTTAGGATAAAGAGCGGAATAAAATTTACATTATCCTACTTTGCAGGGGAAGGCAATACCTATCTGCCCCGTGATATGCTGTGTGAGAAAACAGGGCAGCTTCTCGACCTACCTATGGATACCATAGACGACGCCGTCGTAACCATGGCTTTTGAAGGCGATGTACATGTTGAGAGCCTGGAGGGCCAATCCGTAGTGTTCTTGATGCCCTACTATTTGGCTGAGCAAAATGTCTGCAAATGTCTGTCCCTTCTCAGCGAAGCCAGGCTGAAGCCAATAGCGGCAGATGCGGACAGCCTTATTAAGAGAACAGAAAATGATACAGGGATATATCTGTCGGAAAATCAGAAGCACGCTGTTAAAACCTCACTTAATATGGGAGTGTCCGTAATAACAGGAGGGCCGGGTACAGGCAAGACAACTATTATCAATGCCATTATAAACATACTGGAATACAGCGGATTCAAAACGGCTATAGCCGCGCCTACGGGAAGGGCGGCCAAAAGGATAACCGAAACATCGGGGCACTATGCCTCCACCATACATAGGCTGCTTGAGTACAGTTTTTCGGGCGATGGAAGCTTTATGAAATTCGGGAAAACAGCCGATAGTCCCCTTGAATACGATGCCATTGTCATAGATGAAGCCTCCATGATAGACCTTATGCTCATGAACGGTCTTGTCAGCGCTATAAAATCAGGCACCAGGCTAATAATAGTTGGAGATGCGGACCAGCTTCCTTCTGTAGGTGCAGGTAACGTGCTGGGGGATATAATAGACAGTGAATATATCTATTCCAACAAGCTGACGGAGATATTCAGGCAGGCCAAGGAAAGCATGATAGTGGTCAATGCCCACAGAATTAACAAGGGAGAGTACCCTGATTGTAATACGAAGGACAAGGACTTTTTTCTGCTGAGAAGAAATACGGAAAAGGAGATGCTTGAAACCATCAAGAATCTCTGTCTCGTAAGGTTACCGGATTATTACAAGGAGATATCGCCCACGGTTGATATACAGGTTCTTACGCCTGTGAGAAAGGGCCTTTTGGGAAGCATAAACCTGAACAAGAAGCTGCAGGAGGTGTTGAATCCGCCCGATGAATTTCTGGCCGAAAAGGCCTTCGGAGAAAGAGTTTTCCGAGAAGGCGACAAGGTGATGCAGATAAAGAACAACTACGAGCTTGTATGGAAAAACCGTGAGGATTTTTCAGAGGGAGAAGGGGTTTTTAATGGAGACGTGGGCTTCATAGATAGCATAGACAAAGAATTCAATGAAATAACAGTTATATACGATGATGTGAAATACGTTAAATATAACTTTGCTCAGCTTGACGAACTGGAGCTTGCTTACGCTGTTACGGTACACAAAAGCCAGGGCAGTGAATTCCCTATAATAATCATGCCTGTCAGCTGGTTTCCGCCTATGCTGGCTACGAGGAACCTGCTTTACACAGCTGTGACAAGGGGAAGGAAAGCAGTCATCCTGGTAGGTTCAGAGAACAAGCTCAATGGGATGGTAGACAACAATGTTGTAAGCCAGAGGTTTTCCGGATTGGCTGTAAGGCTCAGGAAGTTTTTAATAGGGGAACTATAGCACAGGCGAAGATAAAGGGGAAAAGGAAATGGATAGAGGCGGTATTTGGGAGAGAGCAATAAAGGTTGTGGACGAGGCATTGTTTCCGTCGGGTATTTATTGTATAAGCTGCGGCAGCCTTATAGACGGGACGAGGCCCTATTCTCTCTGTGACAAGTGTATCAGAGAGTTTCACTGGATAAATGGCAGAAGGTGCCGAAAATGCGGCAAAGCCTTGCAGGACACATACAAGGGGCAGCTGTGCTACGACTGCATGGCATATCCTCACTATTTTGATAAGGGATACAGCTGCATGACCTATGGTCTGAAAGAGCGTGAACTTTTACTTGATTACAAGTACAATGGCAAAAGCTATTTGGGAAAGAAATTCGGAGATATATTATATGACAGAATGTCTTGTGAAAACATAGATGCAGATGTTATAATTCCCGTACCGATACACAGGAGGAGAGAAAGAAAAAGGGGATATAATCAGTCGGCACTTATGGCCGAATCTCTGGCGAAAAAAATGGAAAAACCTTTTCTCGGGGATGCTGTGGTCAGAACAAGAGAGACTGCCTTGCTGAGAAGCCTCAGCCCTGTGGAAAGGGAAAGCGCTTTGAGAGGAGCCTTTGCAGTATGCTCTGGCGCACTTGAGAAAGTTTACAATAAAAAGGTTTTACTTATAGATGACATATATACCACCGGAAGTACGGCGGATTCCTGCAGCAAAACGCTGCTTGAGGCGGGCGCAGAAGCAGTATTGCTGCTTACCTTAGCTTCGGGCGGCAACAAGAAGCCGGTGCAATATGTATATGACTCAGGTCTGTGATTGAAAGGCCAGGCCAGCTACGGGCGAAGGGTCCCACGTAAGCTGTTCCGCAAAGCGGCAGTGAGCATGGCGTAGTTTAGATGTAAGTCCTCCGACAAAGTCGGGTAAAGGCAAGTGTGGGGGCAAAGATCAGGTCAGCTGAGTCATATACATATTGCATACAGAACAAAAACACTTTATTATCACACAAGATATGGTATAATAAAGAAAAGCCTACAAAAGGAGGTTGTTATTATGAAGGTAAACATCACTGGTAAGAGCTATAGTCCCAGCGATAAGTTAAAAGAGACTATAGAGAAGAAGTTTGAAAAGCTAGATAAATATTTTTCAAACGAAATCATCGGTAACGTAATGACAATAAGAGAGAAAGGCGGGTACAAAGTAGAAGCTACCATAAATGCAAAGGGAACGATTTTCAGAGCCGAAGTCAAGGCCGAAGATCCTTACGATGCAGTGGACAGGGTAATCGAAAAACTTTCGACTCAGATGTCCAGATTCAAGACTAAGCTTCAGAAAAAGTACAAGGGTAATAAGGAAATAGTGTTTACAGACCTTCCGGCCTTTGAGGAGGAACAGGAAGATATACACATTGTGAAGAGGAAGAAGTTTGAGCTGGAACCTATGATGGTGGATGAGGCCATAGTCCAAATGGAACTGCTGGCACACAACTTCTATGTTTTCCTTAATATGGAGACGGATTCGGTAAATGTGGTATACAAGAGAAACGACAACGATTACGGAGTTCTGGAAACAACATATTGATAGAATAAATGGAATAGTGAAACATATAATTATGAAGTCCCGCAATTTTGCGGGACTTCAATTCGATTTTATGGAGGATGTGTGAAACCATTGTGTTTTATTATCTTTGCTATTGAAAAGGAACCCTAATTTTTGTAAAATGTAATGGTATGAATAAATTTGTGGAGAATACACATGCAGAGATTTTTTGAAAATGCATTTTCCGGAATTGCGATTGCGGATATTATAGATATTCTTATAGTGGCCTTTGTGATTTATAAATTGCTTGGGCTTATTAAGCAAACAAGAGCGGAGCAGCTGCTGAAGGGAGTGCTCCTCCTTGTGATAGCTACGTTTGTTTCCGGAGTGCTTGGCCTGCACACCATCAACTGGTTGCTGAAGGGTACTGTTGCCTTGGGAGCGGTGGCCATTCTTATCGTGTTCCAGCCAGAGCTTAGAAGAGGCCTGGAATTCATGGGCAGAAGTAAGATAGTTAACGCACACCTTGGTGCCCTCGATAAAGAGGAAGGCAAAAGGATAACCAATCAGATAGTTAAAGCTGTCGAATCTTTTTCTCAGGATAGAGTGGGCGCGCTTATTATTTTTGAGCGGGAAACATCCCTTTATGATATTGTCGAAACAGGGACCATAGTCGATGCGGAAGTTTCCGAAATGCTTCTGGGAAATATCTTTTACGAAGGCGCACCTATGCATGACGGAGCAGTCATAATTAAGGACGGCAGATTGTATGCAGCAGGATGCGTTCTCCCTCTTAGCAAGAACAACAGCATTAGCAAGCAGCTTGGAACAAGACACCGAGCTGGTATAGGTATAACGGAACATTCTGATGCATTGACCATATTGGTATCGGAGGAAACCGGGATAATTTCAATGGCCAGCGATGGTCAGCTTTCCAGATTCCTAGACACTAAGACGGTGGAAAAGACATTGCTCAACATGTATCTCAATGCGGGGGAAATGACGGGGACAATGTCAGCAATCTCAAGATTTTTTGCAAAGATAAGGGGGAAGAAGGATGCTGAACAATAAAATAGTTCTTAGAATTATCTCTCTTGTCATTGCCGTGCTGCTGTGGGTGTATGTAATGGGGGAAGTGAACCCCGAAACCAAGCTGAAGGTAAACGATATACAGGTCAGCTTTGCTAATACAGAGCTTTTAGCAGATGATGGTCTGGCAGCCGTAGAGGAGGATACTGTTACAGTAAGCGCCACCATTAAGGGCAAGAGGTCTCAGGTCAATGAGGCTGCCGAAAATGGTATAACGGCAACTGTAGATGTGAACGGATGTGAGAAAGGTAAGAATGAAAAAGAGCTAAGTATCAACCTTCCTTCAGGCATTGCTTTAGAAGGCATATCCCAGGAAACTCTTGAATTCGAAGTGGAAGACCTGGTCAGTGAAGAAAGGCCGGTAGAGGTGAATTTCATAGGAGATGTAGGCAGCGGTAAACTAGTACCTTGGTCGGGAGATTACGATTACCTTTATGTAATGGTCAGCGGAGCCGAAAGCTCAGTGAAAAAGGCGGAGGCTGTAAGCGGAACCATACCGACAAATAAGATGCACAAGAGTGCCCAGGATTTTTACGTTGAGCTTACGCCTGTTGATAAAAAGGGGAATGTAATATACGGAGTGAAGCCTCAGGTAAAAGGAATAAATGTTACAGCTCAGCTGCTTACGGCGGCAAAGGTAGAGCTGGATCTTATTGATGAAAATCTCAGCAGTGAATTTGAAATACAGAAGATATCAGCACCGAAGACCATCAGAATAATAGGAACGACGGACAGCCTGAAAAGTGTAGAAACGGTTAAGGGCATAATAGATTTGAGCAGTATAACGGCTGCAGGAAAATACGAGATAAGCATAGACCTTGAGGAACTGTCTAGCGGGGTATATGAAATGGATACACAAAAGGATGTTACAGCTGTAGTCTGGGTAGTGGCAGCACAATAACAAATAAATAAGGAGAAGGATATGGGAAGATTATTTGGAACTGACGGAGTGAGAGGAGTAGCCAATGCAGAGCTCACTCCTGAGTTAGCGTTTAAGCTGGGGAAGGCCGGAGCATATGTGTTGAGCAAGGATAAAACAAGGCCTGTCGTGCTAATAGGCAAGGACACTCGACTATCGGGGGATATGCTGGAAGATGCTTTAAGTGCAGGCATACTGGCAGTAGGTGGCAATGTTATTAAAGTCGGAGTTCTTCCTACACCGGCAATAGCCTACCTTGTAAGGACATATCAGGCAGATGCAGGAGTCGTAATATCCGCATCGCACAATCCTTTTGAGTACAATGGGATAAAGTTTTTTAACGGTGACGGATTCAAACTGGATGATTCCATGGAGGATGAGATTGAGGATATAATTCTCAGAGATATAGACGTGAACAGCCACATAACAGGCGATAAGCTGGGCAGATGTCTGGAGGCAGATGATGACGCTATGGATAGATATGCCAAGTTCCTAGAATCTACCATAGACGTGGATATTAAAGGCATGAAGCTGGTTCTTGACTGCGCCAACGGAGCGGCTTACAGCGTAGCCGCCAAGGTTTACTCCGAGCTTGGTGCCGATATCACTGTAATAGGGAACAAGCCTAACGGAATAAACATCAATGATAACTGCGGCTCCACTCACACTGAAAAGCTTCAGGCAGAGGTAGTAAGGCAAGATGCCTTCCTAGGACTTGCATACGATGGGGATGCTGACAGGCTGATAGCGGTGGATGAAAAGGGGCGAGTAATAGATGGAGATAAGCTGATTTGTATCTGCGCGGAAATGATGAAGGCAAAGGGTCTGCTTACAGAGAACCTTGTTACGGCAACAGTAATGAGCAACATCGGTTTCCATAAATACATAGAGAAGATAGATGCAGAGGTGGAAGTGACGAGCGTAGGTGACAGGTACGTTCTGGAAAGCATGCTGAAGACGGGATGCAGCATAGGCGGAGAACAGTCGGGGCATATTATTTTCCTCAATCATACGACTACGGGAGATGGGATATTGTCATCGCTTCAGCTTTTGCAGGCGGTGCTGCTTTCGGGAAAGAAGCCTTCGGAGCTTTCGGATGCAATAGACATATTTCCTCAGGTGCTTAGGAACGCAAGAGTAAAATCGGAAAACAAGCAGAAATTTGAACAGGATGCAATAGTCAAACAGGCTATAGCAAATGTGGAGAGCGAAATCAAAGGTGTAGGCAGAGTCCTCATAAGACCTTCGGGGACGGAGCCCTTGGTCAGAGTAATGATTGAAGGGGAGGACACTGACCATATTGCCAGGCTGGCTGAGGATTTGGCCGTATTATTAACTAAGAGATTCGGATAGGAGGAGCGATATATGTGCGGTATAGTAGGTTATGTAGGTGAGGCTCACGCCAAGGAAAAAATAATAGACGGGCTTAAAAAGCTTGAATACAGAGGATATGACTCTGCCGGAATTGCCCTTCCCGTAGACGGGAAGATTGCGATAAGGAAACACGTGGGAGAAATAAAAAATCTTGAAAAGATTATTTTAGATCCGGAATTTGATAGCCCAATAGGAATCGGACACACGAGATGGGCTACTCACGGAGCTCCTTCTGATATTAATTCTCACCCTCACGGCAACGAGGATAATTCAATAGCCATAGTTCATAACGGAATAATAGAGAACTATCAAGAAATCAAGGAATGGTTGGCTAAGGATTACGGAGTGAAGTTTAAATCAGAAACGGATTCGGAAGTAATAGCGCACCTTATAGGCATATTTTATGACGGAGATCTTCTGGAAGCAGTCAACAAGGCAGTTGCCGAAATGCGCGGAGCATATGCTGTATGTGCCATAGCGGCAGCAGAGCCTGACAAAATCGTTGCGGTGAGAAAAGACGCCCCTCTCGTTGCCGGAATAGGCAAGGGCTTCAACTTCATAGCATCGGATATACCGGCACTTTTGAAGTACGTTAGAGAAGTATATCTAATAGAGAACAATGAAACCATAGTTATTACCGCAGACAATATCACAATTTATGATGAAAATGGGAAGACGGTGAAGAGAGATGTCTTCCACGTGACATGGGATGCGGACGCAGCAGAAAAAGAAGGCTACGAGCACTTCATGCTCAAGGAGATCCACGAACAGCCTAAGGCAGTTTATGAGACTCTAGTTAGAAGAATCAATGATGATGGAAGCATTAATCTCGATGGGATATCAATGACAAAAGAGGACATAGAAGGCTATAATAAAATTTATATAGTGGCCTGCGGAACGGCTTATCACGCAGGGCTGGTAGGCAAGCTGGTAATAGAGAAGATGGCCAAGGTACCTGTCGAAGTTGATGTGGCTTCCGAGTTCAGGTACAGAGATCCTTTCGTGGATGAAAACACTTTGTTCATAGCTATAAGTCAGTCCGGGGAGACTCTGGATACTTTGGCGGCCTTAAGAGAAGCGAAGAGAAAGGGTGCTCGTGTTCTTTCTGTAGTAAACGTAGTGGGAAGCTCTGTTTCTAGAGAATCCGATGATGTATTTTACACATGGGCAGGGCCGGAGATTGCTGTAGCATCAACCAAGGCATATACAACTCAGCTAATATGCATGTATCTTATTGGCCTTTATATGGGAAGAACTAAGGGTACTATAGAAACAGAATACTACAACAAGGTTTTAGACCAGCTGAAGGAGCTGCCGGACAAAGTAGATGGGCTGCTGAAAAGTGAGGATAAAATCGCTGCCCTTGCAAAGAAGTACCATAGGAGAGAGCAGGTGTTTTTCATTGGAAGAGGCATTGACTGTGGTGTGTCATATGAAGGCTCACTGAAGCTTAAGGAAATATCGTATATAAATTCTTTTGCTATTGCAGCAGGAGAGCTAAAGCATGGAACTATCGCCCTCATGGAAGAAGAATCCCTGGTGTTCGCACTGGCAACACAGGATTTCTTATATGAAAAGATGGTATCAAATGTTGAAGAAATTAAGGCAAGAGGAGCAAGAGTTATTGGGGTAGCCAAGGATGGCAGGACTGAAATCGAGAAGGTTGCAGACGAGGTTATATACATACCTGACTGTATAGATGAGGTGGCTCCTGTAGTAGCCGTGATTCCGCTGCAGATTTTTGCCTACTATGTTGCAAAGGAAAGAGGCTGCAATATAGATAAGCCTAAGAATCTGGCTAAGTCTGTAACGGTGGAATAGATGAAAGATTACGAAATCAGAGATATAACGTTGGCCCCATCAGGCCACATGAAAATACAGTGGGTAAAGAATAATATGCCGCTGCTTTCCGCAATGGAGGACGAATTCAGGCGAGAAAAGCCTTTCGAAGGGCTTAAAATCAGCCTTTCCGTTCATCTGGAAGCAAAGACGGCATATCTTTGCGTTGTGTTGGCTGCCGGGGGAGCACAGATGTCTGTAACGGGGAGCAACAGCCTGTCTACTCAGGATGATGTTGCAGCCGCTCTGGCGGACGCGGGGCTCAAGGTGTTCGCTTATCATGGAGCCACCGATGAAGAGTACATGAGGCATATTGAAATGTGTCTTGAACATAAGCCTAACATTATAATTGATGACGGGGGAGATCTTGTAAGCCTGATTCACGAAAAACGTCCGGAGCTTGGCAAGGAAGTCATGGGCGGATGTGAGGAAACAACCACAGGGGTAATAAGGTTGAAGGCTATGGAAAGAGATGGTGTTCTCAAATTTCCAATGGTAGCTGTAAACGATGCCAAGTGCAAGCACCTCTTCGACAACAGGTACGGCACGGGACAATCTGTGTGGGACAGCATAATGAGAAATACCAACCTGATTGTTGCCTCCAAAACAGTAGTTGTGGTAGGATACGGCTGGTGCAGCAGAGGTATTGCCATGAGGGCGGCAGCTCTCGGTGCTAAAGTAATCGTAACGGAAATAGATTCGGTAAAGGCCATGGAAGCCAAGATGGATGGATATGATGTCATGATGATGAAAAAAGCAGCCATGCTGGGAGATATCTTCGTTACGGCTACAGGCTGCAAGCATACTATAACGCCGGAACACATGATGACAATGAAGGATGGAGCCATATTAGCCAATGCAGGTCACTTTAACGTGGAAATAGATATGGTAGGATTGGGACATGCTGCTGTTTCCCAATTCGAGGCGAGAAAAAACATTACAGGCTATCTTCTTGCTAATGGCAGAACCATCAATGTCATAGGGGAAGGTAAGTTAGCTAATATTGCAGCTGCAGATGGTCATCCTGCGGAAATTATGGATTTGAGTTTCGCTGTTCAGGCTATGTCGGCAATATATATCAAAGATAATTACAAGAATTTAGGCAAAAAAGTTGTTGATGTATCTGAAGAGATTGACGAGATAATAGCTAGAAAGCGTCTGGACGCCTGGGCCGTAGAAATAGACTCTCTGACAGAAGACCAGAAGAAGTATCTGGACAGTTGGCAGGTATAGAGACCGACAATACTGTAATAAATAACCAACAATAAAAAATCCACAGCATATTTTGATGGATGTTGTAGATTTTTTATAGAACCAAAGAAAACTGCAACAGCTTATCTTATGAGAGTGGCTATACGTTCTCGCGTTTTTTCCTCACCTAGTATCTGCTGTATCTCCCAGATGTCAGGAGATTGACTTTTGCCTATAAGGGCGATTCTGATGACAGTACTTATATGCCCGACATGTCCCTTGTACATGTCGGGATTTTTTTTGAAATCCTTAGGCTTAGCAGCGTATCCCAGCTCTGAACCAATAGCCCTTATTTTATCAAACCACTGACTTTGGTCATCCTCGTGATTATAGCTTTTCAGATATTCAGAGAGTATAGCAACAGCATCTTCGTCACTAACATTTTCGGGAATCGTATCCTCGATTCTGAAATAATCATCAAAGAAGTAACTGATAAAATCAAAGATTTGCTTGCCGTAAATCAGATCTTTACGTGGCTTGTTGCCATTTCTTCCAAGATCAAGAATCTTTTTCAGATAGTCCTCATGCCCTTCCAAGAGGGGGAGTATTTCGGGCTTAAATTCACTTGCCCAACTAATCAAGAAATTAGCCAGCTCATTGGCAGGAAGCTTTACGAGAACGTCCTTAGACACGTCGTTCAGCTTGTTCAAATCAAAGAGAGCTCCGCCGCTGCTCATTTTTTCCGTAGTAAATTCAAAATCCTCCATAGGAGCGTCAGGATTATCTATACGCCATTCTTCAAAGTTTGAGTTCAAAATAGTCAGCAAGTATTCCTTTATAGCCTGAGGGTGATAGCCCTCCTGCCTGTAGTAGTCTAGGGAAAGCTCAGGATCCTTACGCTTGCTCAGCTTCCTCTTGTTGCCGTTGTCCAGTTTGAGAAGCTGTGCCGTGTGACAGTAAACAGGCATTTCAAATCTTAGCTTTTCAAAGAGCTCAACGTGTATGGGAAGAGACATGAGCCATTCCTCACCTCGTACTACATGGGTAGTTCTCATGAAGTGATCGTCTACGACGTGAGCGAAGTGGTAGGTCGGAATACCGGTAGCTTTGAGAATTATAATGTCCTGATCGTTTTCCGGCATGGAAATAGTGCCGCGTACGGCATCCTCCACATTGATATACTTGACCTTCTCAGCAGGCACGTCATGGTTTCCCGACGACTTGAGTCTTACAACATAGGGCTTGCCTGCCTTGATGTTTTCTTCAATTTCTTCAAAGGAAAGGCTCCTGCTTTTCTCAGCGTATTTGCCGTATATGCCGGTGGTAACCTTTGCGGCTTCCTGCTCGGCGCGAATATCACCAAGTTCCTCTTCCGTAAGGAAGCAAGGATATGCCAAGCCATTCTTTACAAGCTCCTTTGCAAAACACTGATATATCTCTCCTCTGTTGCTCTGAAAATAAGGCCCATAGCCGCCAATTTCACCGTCAAGCATGGCTCCCTCGTCAAAGTTTATACCGAAGAATCCCAGAGAAGTGATGATGGTTTCAATGGCCCCATCAACGTATCTTTTATCGTCAGTGTCCTCTATTCTCAGGTAGAAGGTGCCTCCTGACTGGTGAGCCAGACGCTCGTCAATGAATGCTCCGTAAAGATTCCCAAGATGTATGAAGCCTGTGGGGCTTGGTCCCAATCTTGTGACCATTGCATTTTCGGGAAGCTTCCTATTTGGAAAAAGCTCCTCATAATCTCCGGGTGTTTTAGTTATATGTGGAAATAACAGCTCCGCTAATTTATTATAATCCATTGTATTTGTTATCCTTTCATATGATTGTGTACCAAAATATTTTATCAAGATTTATGGGGATAAGCAAGTTCATATTAAATATACCTTTTTAAAGTCCATATATATACCCTTTTAAAGCCCTGGTATTACTTGAAAAAAGTTTAAATCAATGATAACATTATTTGTTAAAGAACGGGGCAGATAGAAAAGATAGATAATAATATTGCGAGGGAAGATACATTGAAAAAAATCATGGGTACGGTAGCATCAAAAACAATCATGTTCCTTGTAGCTGTGGGAACAGTTTTGCTTAGCCAAAGTGTTTTTGGTGAAATCAACGTTATTGTAACAGTAGGACTTTTTACACAGGCACTAGTTTTTTTAACGGTGGATCTAACTAAGGAACCGCTGAAGAACTTTTTTAAAATATTATTTGTAGATTTGCTTTTAGGGGTTGCATCGACAGCTGTTCAGATAGACCCGATACTAGGATTAGTGATTAACTTATTGCTTATCTTTGGCGTTGTATATATTTACATGAAGGATCTTAGTACGCCTATGTATTTTCCGTTTATGCTTACTTACTTGTTTATGATGGGGACTGCACCGGTGATTTTTAGTGAATTGCCGCTTCGACTCGGGCTATTGGCTTTAGGTGCTGTAGTTACTATGCTTTTACAGCTCATTGCTAACGGAAAAAAGTCTAGAAACCTTACCAATCAGACCATTGAAAGAGTAGTCAATAAACTCATTGAAGAAATTAATCAATTCCAACAAGGCGAGATTAAAGAAGACACAATTGCTGAAGTCTCAAAGGAAGTTAGGAATTTGGCAAAATTTTTAGATAATAGAAAAACCAAGGCGTTTTTTGTTTCTTTCACAGTAATGGAAAAATTAAACATTTCTATTTGCCTAGAGAGAATTAGTCTGCATTTAAAAGAAGCAAACAAAGAAAAGCATTTGGCTGTAGTACAAGAATTAAAAGATGTGTTGACTAGCTTAACACTATTCATTAAAGGGAAAAGGACCCGGGATGAGTTTGCAAAAGTAATTGAGAACTTTGCAGAACGTAGCGAAGTAGAAAATGCTGATTACTTTACCTATGAATTGGTAGAGGTTGTACGTGTTTTAGAAAAAGCTACATATATCTTGGTTGACAAGCGAAAAGATAAGACGCAGCGAAAAGAAAAACACACAAAAAAGAAGGCGAAAGATTATCAAACTTACCACTTGATCAAGGAAAGCTTTAATACAACTTCGATAAGATTCAGCTTTGCATTTCGTAGTGCAGTAGGCATTGGCTTGGCATTTTTTGTCACGCAATACTTTGAGTTGGAATATGGAAGATGGATGATGTATACTATGTTTGCAATTATTCAGCCCTATGCATCAAATGCAAAAGATAGATTTAAAGACAGGGTAATTGGAACGACTATTGGTGTAATTGGTTTTATTGTCATATTTGGAATCGTTAGAGACCCTCTATATAGAAGTGTGGTGATGATGGCCACAGGTTATATTTGCAGCTATATGACCACATATGCTAAGCAAACCATATTTGTGACGATATCAGCTCTAGGTGTAGCGGCAATGGCGGATCCATCAAGTCAAAACTTTGAAATTGAACGATTGCTGTTTGTGCTGATAGGCGGAATAGTGGCCATGCTTATCAACCGATTTGTATTCCATGCAAAAGTAGAAGAAACAACAGAAAGACTAAGAATACGATATCGGGTAGTAACAAAGGAATTGTTTCGCAGTGTATTTTTTTCAAAAGGTGAGTGTGAGGATAAAAATGAAATAGCAAATTTAGTATTGACCGGGAATTTAATTGAGGATAAGCTGATACTAAATAATACAAAACTTAAGAGTAAGGAGTTACAGGAGTTTATTGATAATCAACGCTTGTTGGTTAACGATATTCTTTTCATTGGGCAAAACGAGACGGAAACCCTTGATGAGATCACAGAAGATATTTTGCGTATTATGGGAGGAGAAAGTGAGCGTATAGAAGAAACCTGTGCCAAGATTAAGAGAAAATTTGAACAAAGTACGTTAAAGGTAGAGAAAATCCAATTAATTGGAATGGGAGATATTGTAAAGGAAATCAAGATGATCTATTTTGAAGAAGGAGGCTCTCACCAAGGTGCTTGATAAAATCAGTGGAACCCAGATATTGATTGCATATAACAACTTAACGCTGTTATGACCAACAAGATTCCTTGACATTGCTTATTATTAGGATTATAATATGTTTTGTGAAAATCTGTTTCAGGGCGAGGTGAAAGTCCTCACCGGCGGTGATGAGCGGATGCTGATAAGGCAGAAGCTATAAGTCCGCGAGCTGAACAGGAGCCGATGTCAAGCAATCCATCGGGTGCTGTGATGGCCGAATAGGTGTGAATCCTGTACCGACGGTATAGTCCGGATGAAAGAAACGAGAATACTTGACGTGCGGCGCGAAAGCGTGTTTTTGTACGAGTATTTCAAAGCCTTGGAAAAAATTATCCAAGGCTTTTTTGATGCTGTTTCTTTGGAATTTTCCAAAGTCTAAAGCATCACCTGACAGATTCCGAAGAAAAATTATATCAATTTTAGGAGGAATTTGAAATGAATCAAAAAACAGTTAGATTAGCGAAGATGGGAATGCTGGTTGCGGTTTCTATAGTACTTGTGTATTTTATACACTTCCCGATTTTCCCTGCAGTTGCCTTTCTTGAATACGACCCGGCAGACATTCCTATTCTCATAGGAACCTTTGCATTCGGGCCTTTGGCAGGAGTGCTGCTGACAATAGTCACAGCGGTCATTCAGGGAGTAACCGTAAGTGCTGCCAGCGGAGTATACGGGATAATAATGCACGTAATAGCCACGAGCACCCTTGTACTGGTTGCAGGGCTCATCTATAAGTACAACAAGACGAGAAAAGGCGCAGTCATAGGCCTGGCATGCGGTGTCATAGCATGGACTTTGGTAATGATATTAGCCAATCTCATTATAACACCTATATTCATGGGAGTTCCGCGAAGCGTCGTATGGGACCTGATGCCTTTTATCGCAGGTTTTAACTTGATTAAGGCAGGAGTCAACGCTATCGTGACATTCCTGCTCTATAAGAGGATATCAGGCTTCCTTCATAGGTAATATCATGTGTCCTTCAGGAATAAGACAATAAAGGGTTTTATGTAAATACCGTTTGGGGCGCTGCTCTAAACGGTATTTAAATTTCAGAGCTATTATGGTATACTATATAGATTATGAAAGAAAATGTATTCATTATGAAAAATGAGAGGGACACCGAAAAGTTTGGCATTAAGCTGGGACAGGAGGTCAAGACGGGAACCGTGATAGCCCTTAGCGGAGAGCTGGGAACCGGCAAGACCACACTCACCAAGGCTATAGCTAAGGGACTTTCCATAGAAGAAACCATTACAAGCCCCACTTTCAATATAGTTAAGGAGTATGACGGCGGCAGACTACCCCTTTATCACTTCGACGTGTACCGTATAGGCGATGTTGAAGAAATGTATGAGCTGGGCTATGAGGAATACTTTTACGGAGAAGGAGTTTGCGTCATAGAGTGGGCAAGTATAATAGAAGAAATCATTCCTGATAATGGGATGAGAATAGATATTCAATACGGCAGGGAAGAAGGGGAACGGGTCTACAAATGTATATTTTAGCCATAGAAACAACAGGGGCCTTTGCGTCTGTTGCTCTTATGAAGGAAGGAAAAATAATAGGACAGGTCCAGGGCAGCGACAGATTTTCTCATTTGCAAAATCTCATGCCCCAGGTGAAAAGTGTCTTAAAAGATAATAAATTGTCGTTAGGCGATATTAGTGCCATTGCAGTGTCTAAGGGTCCAGGCTCATTTACAGGGATAAGGATAGGCGTGTCATCTGCAAGGGCTCTTGCACAGATATTGGACATCCCATGCATTCCTGTATCAAGCCTTGAAGCTCTGGCCATAAGGGCGGAGGAAGGTCAGTTGTCTAGCGAAGCTGAGGGGGGCAGTGTTCTCATATGTCCCATACTGGACGCTAGGAGGAGTCAGGTATACGGAGGCGGATATTTTATAGAAGACGGATACCCTGTGGAGAAGGTTAAGGCAGGGGCATACACCATAGAAGAATTCTTAAAGGCTGTGCAAGGATATGAAAAGGTCATGTTTTTGGGAGACGGAGCTGACGCCTGCAAGGGGAGGATAGAGGAACTTCGTCCTGCAGGAACATTGACAGCACTCGAAAGCATAAGATACCAGAGAGCTGATTCCGTTGCCATGCTGGGAGCCAGGAGTTTTGCAGAAAAGGGAGGCATGGACTACTTCCAGCTTGAGCCTGATTATATGCGTCTGGCGGAGGCTGAACGGAAGCTGAAGGAAAGCTAAAAAAAGCATAAATAGGAAGGCGAGAAGATGGCAGATATAATTGTCAGGCAGGCAAACGAGAAGGACGTAGAGCCCATATATGAAATTGAGAGATTGTGCTTCCCAGATCCCTGGAGCAGGGATTCCCTCAGGTATGAGCTTGAGGAAAATCCGAGAGCGTTTTACATAGCGGCGGAGATAGACGAAAAGGTGGTGGGTTATGCAGGACTCTGGTGGATAGAGGATGAAGGTCACATTACCAACGTGGCAGTAAGGCCCGGATTCAGAAATAGAAGAATAGCTACGGGGATAATATCAGTACTCATCGAATTCACGGTGAGCAAAGGTATAAAACATCACACCTTGGAGGTGCGTAGCTCTAATGAGGCAGCAATAGGCCTCTATGAGAAGCACGGCTTCAAGGTGGAGGGAGTGAGGAAGAAGTATTATCTCAACAATGGAGAAGATGCGCTAATTATGTGGAGACACGAGAGCAAGAGCGAATAAAACATAAATCACTGACCATAATAGTAGTAAGCATAAACAGTAAGACTACTGCTGTGGGAGGTGGCTATGGACAGTTTTTCCGGAGATAATATGAACGTGGTATCGGTGCCCTGCAAGAAATTTGCAAGACGTCATGATTTTGACGTATTCAGTATGAGCGACTATATGTCATGCGAGAATTGCAGACACTTAAATGGCGAAAACCAATGTGATAAAAAATTGGAAGAGAGACGAAATAACCTATGAAAGACGGAAAATTATTAACACTTGCAATCGAATCTAGCTGTGACGAGACGGCGGCAGCCGTAATGCTGGAAGGGCGATGTTCCCTCTCCAATATTATTTCGTCACAGATAGATATACATAAACTATACGGAGGCGTAGTCCCAGAGATTGCTTCAAGGCATCATCTCGATAACGTGAACAGGGTGGTGGGGCAGGCAATAGATGAAGCGGGAGTCACATTTGAGGACATAGATATTATAGGAGTTACCTATGGGCCGGGACTTGTGGGGGCCCTTCTCATCGGACTTGCCACTGCCAAGGCCTACGCTTTAGCCGGAGACAAGCCTCTTATAGGCGTTCACCATATTCAGGGGCATATCTGCGCAAACTACATAGAGCACAAAGAACTTAAGCCGCCATTTATGGCCCTTGTAATTTCCGGAGGGCACACCAATATTGTGGAGGTGACGGACTACAACAAGTGTCACGTCTTGGGAGGCACTAGAGACGATGCAGCAGGAGAAGCCTATGACAAGGTGGCAAGGGTTCTGGGACTTGGATATCCTGGAGGTCCCTTGATAGACAAGCTTGCAAGGGAAGGGAACCCGGAAGCTGTTCAGTTCAAGAGAGTCTTTCTCGAAAAGGGGAGTCTGGACTTTAGTTTCAGCGGTATCAAGACAGGAGTCCTCAACTATATAAATTCAGAAGAACAGGCAGATAGGGAGATAAACACGGCAGACGTTGCCGCAGGCTTTCAGGCTGCTGTTCTTGAAGTTATCGTGACGAAGACAGTGAGGGCCGCTATTGATATGAATAAAGATAAGATAGTCTTAGCGGGGGGAGTTGCAGCCAACAGCAGACTGAGGGAAATGTTTGAGGAAGAATGTGATAAAAACCACCTGAAACTGTACTATCCATCGCCTGTGCTTTGCACTGATAATGCTGCAATGATAGGATGTGCCGCTTACTACAAGTATATGGCGGGGGAGGTCTCGGACCTTACCCTAGATGCAATACCTAATTTAAAACTGTGAGGAAGAAATGATAGTAGTATCAGCAAAAGAGTTAACAAAAGCATATGGAACCGATGTTATTCTGGACAAGGTATCCTTCCACATAAATAAGGGTGAGAGAATTGGCATAATCGGCATAAATGGAGCGGGAAAAACCACCCTACTTCGTATGCTAACTGGGGAGATTCCCTGTGAATCCGGGGATTTTTTTATTTCATCGGAGCTGCAGACCGGATATATGAAACAAGACGGCGGCTTTCATTCCGAAAGAACCGTAATAGAAGAGGTGGAGGCTCTGTTCAGCCGCTTTGGTATTATAGAAAAGGACATGGAAGAAATTCTTTCAAGAATCGACAGTGGGGATAAGGACCGGACATTGATAGACCGGTACGACAGATTGCAGGAAAAGTACAGAACCCAAGGAGGCTATACATACAAAAGCGAGATAACGGGCATACTTTCCAGCATGGCCTTCAAGGAGGACAGCTACGACAAGAAGATAAGCTCCCTTAGCGGAGGGGAAAAGACGAGACTTTCCTTAGCCTGCCTGCTGCTGAAAAGTCCGGACATCCTATTTCTCGACGAGCCTACAAACCATTTGGACATAGGAACCCTGAAGTGGCTTGAGCAGTACCTCAAGGGATATAAGGGCACCATTGTGCTGGTATCCCATGACAGATATTTTCTCAATGAGACCGTGACGAGAATTTTCGAGGTAGAAAACCACAAGCTCCAGATATACGAAGGCACCTACAGCTTCTACGCAACCGAAAAACGAAACAGGCGTGAAGCCGAGCTGAGAAAATACGAGAAACAGCAAAAGGAAATACAGCGGCAGGAAGAGATAATAAGGCGTTTCAAGCAGCACGGTACGGAAAAGCTGGCCAAGAGAGCTGCGTCCAGAGAAAAACGGCTTTCCGCTACGGAAATAATAGACAGACCGGAGAGCGGCCATGGGAAGCTGAAGCTGAGATTTAAGGAAAACTTTCAGAGCGGAAGAGACGTTATCTTCGCGGAGAACCTTTCCAAGGGCTTTGGCTACGGCAGCAGCCATGTAGAGCTTTTTGACAATGTAGACCTTGATATTAAAAGGGGCGAGCGCATTTGCATAGTGGGAGCCAACGGCATAGGCAAGACCACCCTTCTGAGGATGCTCATGGGAGACTTGACATGCAATAGGGGGCGTATTAAAATTGGACACAATGTCCAGTTCGGATACTATGACCAGGGACAGCAGCTTTTAAATGGCGAGAACACGGTAATCGGTGAGCTGCAGGATGCTTACAGGCTCTATTCCGATACGGAGATGCGGAACATACTTGGAAGGTTCCTTTTCAGGGGAGAGATGGTATTCCTGACTGTAGATTCCCTAAGCGGCGGCGAAAGGGCTCGGCTGGCTCTTCTCAAGCTGATGCTTTCGGGTGCCAATGTCCTCATTCTTGACGAGCCTACTAACCACTTGGATATAGAGTCAAAGGAGGTCTTTGAGGAAGCTCTTCTGGACTTTCCAGGAACATGCATTATCGTATCTCACGACAGATATTTTCTGAATCGGATACCTACAAGGATAATGGAGCTTACTGCAAGGGGCATGGAGAACTATTTAGGCGTATACGATTACTATGTGGAGAAGAAGCAGCGACAGATAAGTTCAGGCAAAAAATATCTTGATGAGCTGGCAGGCAGAAGCGCTTTGGCGGGTATAGACCGGGGAGATGAAGCCCAACTTTCCGCAGCAGATAAGAGAAAGTTCCAAAAGGAGCAGGAGGCCAGTGAACGCCGCATAAAGAGGCAGAAGGAAATGCTGGAGAAGGAAATAGAAACCTTGGAGGCTGAAATGGGTTTTCTTGAGGAAGAAGTCTGTAAACAGGAGAATATGACCGACCACGAGAAGCTGTCAAGCATTAGCGCTGCAATGGAGGAGAAGAGAAGGACCCTGGAGGCCAAGTACGAAAATTGGCTTGAATTACAGTAAAATGCTTGCAATACCAATTCCCGTACTCTATAATGAGTGGGTAATTATTAGCAAAAACGGAGGTGTATCAATGACATTTGAAAAAATCAAAGGGATAATAGCAGAACAACTAGGAATAAAAGAAGACATTATAGAGATGGAAACTCATCTGATGAAGGACTTGGAAGCGGATTCACTGGATGCCGTAGAGATAATCATGGCTATTGAAGAAGAATTCGGTATCGAAGTGCCTGACGAGGATGCGGAGAAATTCCAGACTGTAAGTGATATAGTATCCTATGTAGTAGAGAAGGCGTAAAAATGAAAAAACAGGCCAAAATTTCAAGTGCTGTAATCAAGAGACTGCCTCGTTACAGAAGGTATCTCGGCGAATTGCAAAAAAAGGGAATTGACAAGATTTCCTCCAATGAGTTTAGCAGCCTCATAGGGTATACTGCATCCCAGATAAGGCAGGACTTAAACAACTTTGGCGGATTCGGACAGCAGGGGTACGGATATAGTGTGTCGGGACTCTATAGCGAAATTAGTGCTATTTTAGGTTTAGACAGACAATACAAGATGGTTATAGTAGGGGCCGGAAATTTAGGACAAGCTATAGCCAATCATACATATTACTACAAGGCGGGATTTGTGGTCTGTGGTATTTTTGAGATTAATCCCAGACTTATCGGGATAAAGATAAATGACATAGAAGTAATGGATTATGAAAATATCGTAGGGTATGTTGAAGAGAATCAAATTGATATAGGCATTATCTGCACAACCAAGGATGCAGCACAGGAAGTAGCTGACAAGCTGTGCTTTGCTGGAGTCAGAGGGTTATGGAATTTCGCTCCGGTGGACATAGAAACACCGAATCACGTTGCTATAGAAAACGTGCATATAAGCGATAGTCTTCACTCACTGGCATATCACATGACAGGCGCGTATTCAGAGAAAAAGTAAATATGGTAAAATTAAATAACCGTTTCAATGTGAAACGGTTATTAATTATCATTCGATGTATTTATCAGTTAGTCTTCAACTGGTGCATCTACAGGACAAACTCCCGCGCAAGCTCCGCAGTCAATGCACTTATCAGCATCGATGTCGGGCTTCTCTGCGCCTGCAGTGATAGCTTCTGTAGGGCATTCTTCGATGCAAGCTCCACAGTTGATGCAAGAATCATTAATAATATAAGCCATCGTGTGTACCTCCTTTAGATTATCGTTAAGCAACAAACTGATTATAACAAACATATATAAGGAATTCAAGAGGATTTCAAAATGAAAGTTTATGGATTAATTGGAAAAAGCGGAACAGGCAAGAGCTTTCAAGCTGTGAACCTTTGCAAAGAATTAAATATAGAGAGCATTATAGACGACGGACTTTTTATTTGCCGAAACAAAGTGGCGGCAGGAATCTCTGCCAAGAGGCAGGCCACGAAGATAGGGGCGGTGAAAACCGCACTGTTTTCCAAGGAAGAACATGCCCTGGAGGTAAAGGCTTCTATCAAGCGAATCAAGCCATCTTCCATTCTGGTGCTTGGCACATCAGATGAAATGGTGGACAAAATCGTCAAGAGACTTGAGATGCCCAAAATCGGAAAGCGAGTATATATAGAGGAAATCACCACAGCCGAAGATCGAGAAATGGCCCATAAGCAGCGAAAGGAAATGGGACAGCACGTTATTCCGGTGCCTACATTTCAGATAAAGAGACAGTTTTCTGGGTATTTCATGTCGCCTATGAGGTTCGTGCGAGAGTTAGGGCCAAATATAGGTCCTTGGAGGGATATTTCCGAAAAATCTGTAGTGAGACCTACCTACAGCTATCTTGGAGAGTATAAGATATCAGAAAAGGTTATGGCCGACATAGTGGAATGTGTAAGTCTAGAAATGGCTGCCTTGGGAGAGGTGGGCAGAGTCATGGTCACTCCATCTCAGGAAGGCATAGAGGTGCTCATATCGGTTAATTTGAAATGGGGTAAGGCCCTAGTATCGGCGGCGAAAGAATTTCAGTACAAGGTAGCGGAGAAAATCGAAGAGATGACAGCACTGAATATCAACAGGCTGGATATTGAAATAAAGGAAATAGAAGAATGATAGCAAAAGAGTATGCGGACCATTTGGAAGTAAAGGATATAAGGGATTTCGAGCTTGACCACATATTTGATTGTGGACAATGTTTTCGCTGGGAGAAGAATGAAGACGGTAGCTATACGGGAATAGCCTTTGGGAAGATAGTTACGATGAAATACGATAAAGAGACAGAGACCTTGAAGCTGTTCGGTTCCCATAAGTCTGATTTTGATTCTGTCTGGTATGATTACCTTGACCTGGGTCGTGACTATGGAGATATAAAGAAAATCCTTGCAGACAAAGACGATGTCATGAGGCAGGCTGTGGAATACGGACAGGGAATAAGAATACTCAACCAGGAAAAATGGGAGACCCTGATTTCCTTCATCATATCTCAGAACAACAACATACCCAGGATAAAGAAGTGCATAAACTCTCTGGCGGAAACCCTAGGCACCAAGGCAGGAGAATATAAAGGAAGAGCCTATTACAAACTTCCCACGCCGGAGGTTCTTGCAGAAGCAAGTCAGGCGGACCTGGCACCATGCAGGCTGGGATACAGAGCCAAGTACCTTGTGGCAACAGCGGGAAGGATCGTGGAAGAGGGGTTGGAGAGCCTTGAGGTTCTGGGAGGAGAAGAGATATGTGGGCGGGAGGCCCTCGATGCCTTGCTTTGCTATTGCGGCGTAGGTCCTAAGGTGGCCAACTGTATAGCTCTTTTTTCCATGAAGAAATTCGACAGTTTCCCAATAGATGTGTGGGTCAGGAAGGTAATGAATCAATGCTACGGAATAGATGAAAACGATATGAACGGGATGAAAGAATACGCTGCCGAAAAGTTTGGAGAATACGGAGGTATAGCCCAGCAGTACCTGTTTTATTACATAACTCACAAGAAAAAGTAAAAAACCTATTGACAAAAATGTGAAATGGCGGTAAATTATACTTGGCACTCGAAGATAGAGAGTGCTAACAATACGATTATAAGGGATTGACTCCCATTAAAAAAAGTAAAGGAGATGACATTATGAGTTTTGGAATCAAGCCTTTAGGCTCACGAGTAGTAATTAAGAGAATCGAAGCAGAAGAAAAGACGGCAAGTGGTATACTGCTTACAGGTTCTGCTAAGGAGAAACCGCAGATGGCTGAGATTATGGCAGTAGGGCCTGGAACTGAAGATGAGAAGATGGAATTGAAGGTAGGGGACAAAGTCATATTTTCACAGTATGCAGGGACAGAAATCAAGTACGCAGGCGAAGAGTATTCAATTATGAGTCAGAGAGACATTCTGGCAATTGTTGACTAGTATAAAAGGAGGGTTTTACAATGGCAAAAGAATTATATTACGGTGAAGACGCAAGAAGAAAGCTTTTGGCAGGCGTTGACCAGTTAGCTGATACAGTAAAAATTACATTGGGGCCGAAGGGAAGAAACGTTCTTCTGGACAAGAAATTTGGCTCTCCGATCATCACTAACGATGGAGTTACAATAGCAAGAGAAATCGAGCTTGAAGATTCAGTAGAGAATATGGGCGCACAGCTTGTAAAGGAGGTTGCTACTAAGACAAATGATGTTGCTGGTGACGGTACTACTACAGCAACGCTGCTTGCTCAGATTATAATCAGAGAAGGCTTCAAAAATGTAGCGGCAGGAGCTAATCCTATGGTACTGAAGAGAGGTATCCAGGGAGCAGTTGATGTGGCAGTCGATGAAATCAAGAGACTG
Source organism: Clostridiales bacterium (assembly GCA_012513435.1). Taxonomy (GTDB): domain Bacteria; phylum Bacillota; class Clostridia; order Peptostreptococcales; family Anaerovoracaceae; genus Lentihominibacter. The sequence continues at coordinate 67,424 of JAAZCE010000008.1, read as the reverse complement.
GCTAAGGTAGTTGATAACAAAGAAAGCATCGCACAGGTAGCTTCAGTATCCTCTGCTGATGAAGAAATCGGCGGATATATTGCAGAGGCTATGGAGAAGGTAGGCAAGGACGGCGTTATAACCGTAGAAGAATCCAAGACAATGGGAACTACTTTGGAAGTAGTTGAAGGTATGCAGTTTGACAGAGGATATTTCTCACCTTACATGGTAACGGATACAGAAAAGATGGAAGCGGTTCTCGACAATCCTTACATTTTGATTACTGATAAGAAGATAACCAATATTCAGGAAGTTTTGCCTGTACTTGAACAAGTAGTGCAGCAGGGGAGAAAGCTTCTTATCATATGCGATGATCTGGAAGGTGAAGCCCTCGCAACAATCATAGTCAACAAGCTTAAGGGAACTTTTGAATGTGTTGCAGTCAAGGCTCCGGGCTTTGGTGAAAGAAGAAAGGCAATGCTTGAGGATATCGCTATCTTGACAGGCGGAACCGTAATTTCGGAAGAGCTTGGATATGAGCTTAAGGAAGCTGACGTTGACATGCTCGGCAGTGCAGCAACGGTTAAGGTAGACAAAGAAAATACGGTTATTGTTGACGGTGCCGGTGAGGCTGGCGAAATCAAGGCAAGAGTTGCTCAGATAAGAACTCAGATTGAAAACACAACATCTGATTTCGACAAGGAAAAGACTCAGGAAAGACTTGCTAAGCTGGCAGGTGGCGTGGCAGTAATCAAGGTTGGCGCTGCAACAGAAACCGAGCTGAAGGAAAGAAAGTTGAGAATTGAAGATGCTCTCAACGCTACGAAGGCAGCCGTTCAGGAAGGTATAGTATCAGGCGGCGGAGTTGCATTCGTAAACGCTATCGCTGCGGTAGTTAAATATGTTGAAAGCCTTGAAGGCGATGCAAAGACCGGCGGAGCTATTATCGTAAGAGCTCTTGAAGAGCCTGTAAGACAGATTGCAGAAAATGCAGGTTACGAAGGAAGCGTGGTAGTTGCTCAGGTTAAGGACAGCAAGGAAGGTACAGGCTTCAATGCAGCTACGGAAGAATACGTTGACATGATTCAGGCAGGTATCGTAGACCCTGCTAAGGTTACAAGGTCCGCTCTGCAGAATGCAGCATCAGCATCAGCAATGCTTCTTACAACTGAAGCAGGTGTAGTTGATGCCAAGTCGGAAGAACCTCCAATGCCTCCAATGGGCGGCATGGGTGGCGGAATGCCGGGAATGATGTAGCCTGAAGGATTAAGACCCATATTGGGACGACAATATAATAATATGAGAATGTGCGATGTTCAAATGAGCGTCGCACATTTTTTAATAAATCAGACTATTTGATATTTTCATTCTAATTTGCTATAATGATGAAATGATAAACATAGTATTAAGTGGGTGGGATATATAGAGTGGCTTGAACTTCAAATGCTTAATATAGCAATTATAGGAGGCTGTTTTGAATATCGATAATCTTAAAAACTATGAATTTATTTTGGAGCACATACCGGGAGCCATGGTCATTGACCTTGAAGGGATGTTGGTATACCTTAATGGCCAGTGCGCTGAATATATCGAAGTTGACAGAGATTGGGCTATGGGGAAACATATTACAGAGGTCTTTCCTGAAACTAAAATGATAGATAGTCTTGATATAGATAAGCCCACTATAGTTTTTTATCATTGTTTTGGTGTGGGAATAAGCGTTCATATACCTGTTTTTCAAGATGGGAGGCGGGTTGGTCTCCTTGAATACGATGTTGTTCAAAGCTCAGAAGTGCTTTATGAGCTGGCAGATGATTATACTGATTTCTTGAATGAGCAGCTTCATGATTTAAGGAGAAAAATAAACGAGTTGAGAGGTGCTAAATATTGCATAGATGATATTATAGGCAAATCCGCAGCCATTGATAAATTAAAGGAAGACATTGTTAATGCGGCAAGATGTGATGCAACAGTGTTGATATATGGAGAGACAGGCACAGGGAAGGAGCTTGTTGCTCACTCCATTCATAACATGAGCAGAAGGGCAAAGAATAATTTTATGAAGATTAATTCTGCCAACCTTCCAGAAAACCTTGTGGAATCCGAATTGTTTGGATATGAAAAGGGGACTTTTACAGGAGCTGAGAAGGAGGGGAAAATTGGGAAATTTGAACTTGCAGACAAAGGAACTCTGTTTATAGATGAGATAAACCAGATGTCTATGAGCGTACAGCCAAAGCTGCTGCGCGTTTTGCAGGAAAATGAAATAGAGAAATTAGGTGGAGATAAAAGCATATCAATAGATACAAGAGTAATAGCAACCACAAATCAGGATATAGTAGAGCTGGTAAACAAGGGCAAATTTAGAGAAGACTTATATTACAGATTGTATGTAGTGCCTGTTTATGTTCCGCCTTTGAGGAATCGGAAGGAGGATATACCGCTGCTTACAGACCACTTCGTTAAAATCTGCAGTAGGAATGCAGGTAAATCTATTACCGAAATTATGCCGCAGGTATATGGTAAGCTGGCAGACTATGAATGGCCGGGGAATGTGAGAGAGTTGCAGAATGTTATAGAGCGGGGGATAGCTTTTTCGCGAGATAACAGGCTTACGGCCAAGGATATAAATATACCCGGGCAGAGGCAGAATATTTTAACCGCACAAGCAAACAATCCCATAGAAGAAGCAAAGAATAATGCAGAGAGGGAGTTGATTTTGCAGGCATTAGAGGAATCCAAAGGAAATAAAAGCAAAGCGGCAGAAATACTGAAAATTTCTCGCCCCCGTCTATATCAAAAAATAAAGAGATTGAAAATTCAAAACATACGCACAAACTGACAGTGTAAGTAAGGGCTTACAAAACGATTACAAGGGCTACTGGCAAGGGTGTGAGAGAAATAAATGAAAGTAAGTGTAAGTTCGTACTCACACTTATTTTTTTTAATTTTATAGGAAAACCGATAAACCGTTGAAAAATGGAGGGAATGCAATGTGGCACAATGATTGCGTTATACAAGGTTAGAAGTTTATTTTTATATTTTTTAGTTAGGAGGTAGATATGGATACTTATGGAATTGTTAGTTTAGTTCCGGTTCTGGTAGTAATCATAACGGCGATTATTACCAGGAGAACAGTTGAACCCCTTATTTTGGGTGCCTTGGTGGGTTATGTAATTGTCTACAAGGGGTCATTTTTTACAGAATTTCTCAGTGGATTTTCTACTGTTGTAGCCGACAACGCATGGTTTGTACTGGTGTTTGGATTTTTTGGCATGGTCATAGTTTTGCTTGAGAAATCAGGAGGTGCGTTGGGATTTGCAGATTGGGGAGCCAAGATAGCCAAAACTCAGGGGATGACTATTTTGATTACCTGGATTTTAGGAATTTTAGTATTTATTGATGATTATCTTAATAACTTGGGTGTTGGTACGGCTATGAGAAATATCAGTGACAAAAATAAAATTCCAAGAGAGCTTATGGCATACACGATAAACTCAACAGGTGCACCGGTATGCGTATTGGTGCCTATGTCTTCCTGGGCGATTTTGATGATTTCCATATATGAAGATTTAGGTGTGACGTCAGGCGGAAGTTCATTTGCCGCATATCTGCAAACTATACCGTTTATTTTTTATGCTTGGGTAGCTGTTTTGGTTGTACCACTAATCGGATTTAAAATTATTCCGACTTGGGGGCCTATGAAAAAAGCTCAACTGAGAGCCGCTGATGGCGATGTTTTTTCCGAAAATTATCATAAGACCCATGAAGAGATGGAAGGCTATACTGATGTAAAGAAATCCAGTCCTTGGTTCTTTATTATTCCTATGGCAATACTTATTGCGGTGACATTGATAACCAATGATATTCTAATCGGTATGGCGGTTGGATTTGTCGTATGTCTTGTCTTGTTTGTTCCTGCAAAGCTTATGAGCCTGGGAGAATTTTGTGACCATTCACTTGAAGGCTTTAAGAGCATGGTTTTAGTAACTGCAATCGTAATTTCGGCATTTGTACTTCAGACCGCAAATACAGAGCTTGGCTTAACCGAATATGTTATTTCGGCAGCAGAACCTGTACTGAGTGCTAATTTATTGCCTGTAATATCTTTCGTTGTGTGTGCTTTTATAGCTATGTGTACAGGAAGTTTCTGGGGAACTATGACTATAGCTTCTCCTATATTGATTCCATTAGCAATATCCATGGGCGCTAATCCAATTCTTGCGGGAGGCGCAATAGTATCTGCAGGAGCATTTGGAAGCCACGCATGCTTCTACGGCGATGCGGCTACGCTGGCATCTGCAGTTACGGGAATAAGCAATACTGAATATGCGAAGAGTGCGTTGCCGATGATAGCATTACCTACTGTTTTGGCAATAATACTCTTCACTGTGGCAGGGTTCATCTGGTAGGCATTTCAAGGAGGAAAAAGATATGAATAAAGGAAAAGTTAAAATAGGAATGACGCAATTTGCTTGCGTACCCGACAGAGAGGTTAATTTAAAAAAGGCAGATGAACAAATACGGAAAATGGCAAAAAAGGGTGCAAAAATTATATGTACCCAGGAGCTGTTCAACGGACAATACTTCGCCCAGATTATTGACTATACCAAGTACGATTGGGCGGAGCCTGTAGATGGCCCGACAAATCAGAGAATGCAGGATCTTGCCAGGGAACTGGATGTAGTGATAATCAGCTGTTATTACGAGTATGCTATGGATGGTGTGTATTACAATGCGGCAGCAGTATATGATGCAGACGGAAGGTTTTTAGGAAACTACAGGAAGCATCATATTCCTGAAGGCCCTCAATATATTGAAAAATATTATTTTACACCGGGAGACTCTCCTTACATAGTATTTAAATCAAAGTACGGTACCTTCGGCGTTCTCATATGTTGGGATGAATGGTTCCCTGAACCAACGAGAATTTTGGCCCTCAAGGGTGCGGATTTCGTATTCTATCCATCGGCAATAGGTTCAGAGCCTGACAATCCGGAGCTTGATACATCTCAGACATGGGTAGATGCCATTAGAGGCCACGGGATACATAATAACTTTTATGTATGCGCATGTAACCGAGTAGGAAGAGAAGATGCGGTGGATGGAAGCGGATTTATGGAGTTTTACGGTCGAGGTTTCGTATCTGATCCCTGGGGCACCATAATTGCTGAAGGTAAACGCAATAAGGAGGATACCATTGTAGCAGAGTTGGATTTGGACGAAATAAAGAGAGCCAGGGATATCCTGCAATTTCACAGAGACAGGCGCGTTGATTCATATCAGGAAATCATGAAGCTGTCCATTAGAGAATAAGTGGAGGTTAGAAATGGCAGCTAATCTGATAATAAAGGGAAAGGCCATATTTGACAGTATTAGTGAACAGCCGTTTTCGGGATATGTGGCTGTAGAGGGCAATAAGATAGCTGATGTGGGGAAAAATATGTCAAACTGCAAAAGCTGGGAGGGGCCGAATACAAAGGTGTATGACACAGGCGATAAACTTGTCATGTCCGGCTTTCATGATAGCCACACCCATCTTATACTGGCCGGTATGTATAAGACATATGTGAATTTGGGAAGCGCTAAATCAGAGGAAGAGGCAGCCCGAATGTTAAAGGAATCCTATGACGAGAATCCCTATGATGGCTGGATATTCGGCTTCAACTGGTATCATGTATTTTGGGATGTTAAAGAACTCCCCAGTAAAGGAACCCTGGATAAATATTTTCCCGACAATCCTGTGTTTTTAATAAACGCAGAAGCTCATGGCGTATGGGTCAACAGTAAGGCTCTGGAGATTGCAGGAATAACCAGGGTGACGTCCGACCCTTTTGGCGGAAAAATAAATCGCGACGAAAAGGGTGAGCCTACAGGATTTTTGTATGAAGGAGCCATAGCTTTAGCAGCTAAGTACGCATTGGTCTTCACCAAAGAACAGGAGAGTACTTATTTAAAAAGCTTTATGAAGGATGCGGCAAAACTAGGCATAACATCTGTGGTGGATGTACAGCCATATTTCGGCAGAGAGTTAGGTTCCCTCGATGTATATGCAGACATGGAAAGAGACGGCAGCCTTACCACCAGGATTACCGCCGCAGGAGATTTGCTGGGGGATTTGGATAAGGCGGCGACAAACAGCAATAAGTATAAGAGTGACATGGTTAGAGCCCATCTGCTTAAGCAATTCGTTGATGGCGTTATCACTACTCATACGGCCTTGGTATTTGAAGGCTATGAAGATGCCCCTGATAACCTAGGAACACCTCTTTACCAGCTGGATAAAATTGAGGATGCGGTGCAGGAAGCCCATAAAAGGGGGCTTTGGATAAAAATACATGCTATCGGAGACAGAGCCATTAACTTTACAGTCAACAGCTATGAGAAGGCCATAAAAAAATATGGCATGATGGGTTGCCGCCATGCCATAGAGCATGTGGAAATGATTTTAGAGGAAGATATCCGTAGGTTTAAAACCTTAAAACTCATTCCTTCTGTTCAGCCTGAACATATAGGTCTTATGCCTACATGGAAGGGTGAAGAATATAGGATTACATTAGGAGAAGAAAGAGCTGGAAGGAGCTGGCCGCTGAAATCGCTGCTTGATAGTGCCGGAGTACTGGCAATAGGAAGCGATTGCCCGGTTGTGGATAACAATCCTTTTTATGCTATTCATAGAGGAATAACAAGGCTCCATGACGATGGGCTGCCAGAAGGAGGGTGGAACCCAACGGAAAAGCTTACGGTTGCCGAAATACTTAGAGGATACACATATGGCTCTGCGTATGGCATAGGACGGGAAGCTGACTTAGGGACTCTGGAAAAAGGCAAGTTGGCAGACATAGCAGTGATAGACAGAAACCTTTTCAACGTATCTCCCGATGAAATGCGGCAGGCCAATGTATCAATGACTATTATGAATGGGAAAGTCATTTATAACGGTGATGAGACATAAAGATACTAAAGTGTTCAGCTAAGGCTTTTGATATAAGCTTCTTCATGCAGGTAGGCTATGCTGCTTGCAAACAAAACAGCCGGTGAAACGAACCAGCCGGCTGTTTTGTTTTTTGTCGGTTGTATTATTAGGAAAGGCGATTTCACAATGCGGAACAGCAAAAAAACCGTGGATTTAAGTTGTAAAACAAAGCATTTTGCTCAAAAATGTGATACAATAGTTTCTAATAATTCACAAGGAGGTTGATATGGCATATATTTTTGATGAACCATCTAGAACATTTAATGAATATCTTTTAGTACCGGGCTATTCTTCAACAGGATGCAGAGTAGAAAACGTTTCTCTCAAATGCCCTGTAGTAAAGTTTAAAAAAGGAGAAGAACCCTCTATCAAAATGAATACACCTTTAGTGTCTGCGATTATGCAGGCGGTATCCGACGACAGACTGGCTATCGCCCTTGCCAAGGAAGGCGGAATTTCATTTATATATGGCTCTCAGGCAATAGAGTCACAGGCCGAAATGGTCCGCCGTGTCAAGAACCACAAGGCGGGGTTTGTAACAAGCGATGCCAACATCAGGCCTGATCAGACACTGGGAGAGCTGCTTCAGCTTAAAGAGCGAACGGGTCATTCCACCACGGCAGTAACGGAGGACGGTACGGCGGCAGGCAGGATGGTAGGCCTTGTGACCAGCAGAGACTACCGTATAAGTAGGATGTCAATGGATACAAGAGTAGGCCAATTCATGACTCCTTTTGAAAAACTCATCTATGCCGAAGAGGGCGTGACCCTTTCCGAAGCCAACGACATGATATGGGACAACAAGCTCAACGCCCTCCCTGTTATAGACAAGAACCAGAGACTGAAGTATTTCGTTTTCCGTAAGGACTACGATACACATAAGGCATACCCGGATGAGCTTCTCGATGAACACAAGAGGTACATGGTGGGAGCGGGAATAAATACGAGAGACTACGCAGACAGAATACCGGCCCTTGTAGAGGCGGGGGCGGACGTCCTTTGCATAGACTCCTCTGAGGGCTTCTCCCAGTGGCAGAGAAACACCTTGGATTACGTGAGAGCCCACTACGGTGATAGCGTTAAAATTGGAGCAGGCAACGTAGTGGATAAGGAAGGCTTTGAATTTCTGGCAGAGGCCGGAGCAGACTTCATCAAGGTAGGCATCGGCGGCGGCTCCATCTGCATAACTAGAGAGCAAAAAGGCATTGGCCGCGGACAGGCCTCGGCTGTAATAGAAGTAGCGAGAGCGAGAAACGAATACTACGAAAGGACGGGAGTCTATATTCCAATCTGTTCCGACGGCGGCATCGTCTATGATTACCACATGACACTGGCACTGGCGATGGGCGCTGATTTTCTCATGCTGGGAAGATACTTCTCAAGATTTGACGAATCGCCGACAGCCAAGCTCACCATTAATGGAAGCTACGTTAAGGAATACTGGGGCGAAGGCTCCAACAGAGCGAGGAACTGGCAGCGATACGATATGGGTGGCGACAGCAAGCTTTCCTTTGAAGAAGGCGTGGATTCCTACGTGCCATATGCAGGCTCCCTCAGCGACAACGTGCGTCAGTCACTGCAGAAGGTTAAATCCACCATGTGTAACTGTGGTGTAACCAGCATCTCACAGCTGCAGAAGGAAGCGAAGTTGACGGTTGTTTCCGCAACAAGCATAGTAGAGGGCGGAGCTCACGACGTTATCTTAAGAGATACCTCCAAGAACAATAACAGATAAACCTAAGGCCGGAGGAAGTAACAGGAAAGGACATATTATGAACCACGAATTGATTATCGTTCTTGATTTTGGCGGTCAGTACAACCAGCTTATAGCAAGACGTGTAAGAGAAGAAGGCGTGTACTGTGAAGTTTATCCCTATACATTGAGTCTGAAAGAAATTAAGGCCAAAGCACCTAAGGGCATCATATTTACAGGAGGCCCAAACAGTGTGTACGGAGACGATTCACCACAGTATGACAAGGCAATATATGATATGGGAGTGCCTATCTTGGGCATATGCTATGGCGCGCATCTTATGGCCCACCAGCTTGGAGGCAAGGTGGAGACGGCTCCTGTAAGCGAATATGGCAGAACGGAAGTAGATATTGATAACAAGGATGGCTTGTTTAAGGATGTTTCAGACAAAACAATATGCTGGATGAGCCATACGGATTATATAAGCAAAGCTCCTGCAGACTTTACGGTTACGGCCCATACTTCCGTTTGCCCTGTGGCAGCGATGGAAAACAGAGAAAGGAAGCTCTACGCCCTTCAGCCTCATCCCGAAGTAATGCACACGGTTGAAGGAAAGAAGATGCTTGAGGTTTTTGTAAAGGATGTTTGCGGCTGCGCCGGCGATTGGCAGATGGATTCCTTTGTGGAAAATACCATAGCCAACGTTGGCAAAAAGGTGGGCGGTGGCAAAGTGCTCTGCGCACTTTCCGGCGGCGTGGACTCCTCAGTTGCGGCCGTTTTGCTGAGCAAGGCCGTTGGAAAGCAGCTGACATGCGTTTTCGTAGACCACGGTCTTTTGCGTAAAAATGAGGGGGACGAGGTAGAGGCAGTGTTCGGACCTGATGGGCCTTATGATTTAAATTTTATCCGTGTCAACGCACAGCAGAGATTTTACAAAAAGCTGGCAGGGGTTAGCGACCCTGAAAAAAAGAGAAAGATAATAGGCGAGGAATTCATCCGTGTCTTTGAAGAAGAAGCAAAGAAGATTGGAACTGTGGATTTCCTGGTGCAGGGGACTATATATCCCGATGTAATAGAAAGCGGCATTGGCAAGTCCGCAGTGATAAAGTCCCACCACAACGTAGGCGGTCTGCCGGACTATGTGGATTTCAAAGAAATAATTGAGCCTCTCCGTATGCTCTTCAAGGATGAAGTACGACGTGCCGGACTTGAGCTTGGTATACCGGCTTATCTAGTTTATCGCCAGCCATTCCCAGGCCCTGGCCTTGGCATCAGAATCATCGGCGACGTGACGGAAGAAAAGGTGAAGATAGTCCAGGATGCAGACGCCATCTACCGTGAGGAAATAGCAGCAGCTATGGAATCCGGACTGATTCCAAAATACGGACAGTCGGGAACCATCGGGCAATATTTCGCAGCATTAACCAACATGCGCTCGGTAGGAGTCATGGGGGATTTTAGGACTTATGATTATGCCATTGCCCTCCGTGCAGTGGATACCTCTGACTTCATGACAGCTGAAGCCACCCAGCTTCCGTGGGAGGTCCTCCAGAAGGTAACCACCCGAATCGTCAACGAAGTAAAGCATGTCAACAGAGTCATGTATGACTGCACAGGAAAACCGCCAGGGACGATAGAGTTTGAATAAAAGCAACATATATCGAAAGTGAGGTGTAGGTTGCTTGTTAGATGAGAAGTATATTGCAAAGAGAATAAAAGAACTCTGTGATAAAAAGCAGATGACCATGTATGCACTATCTAAAAAGACGGGGATTAGCCAGTCATCCTTATCGAATCTGATGAAAAGAGGAAGCACACCTACTTTTTATACATTGGACAGGATTTGTGATGGATTGGGAATTACGATACCACAATTTTTTTCTGATGATATAGGGAAATTGGAATTGTCTTCAGAACAAAAGAAAGTGTTGTATATGTGGGAATCCTTGACAGATAAAGAGAGAGAAGCGGTTGAAATTTATGTGAGGGGTATGAAATTGAAGTAGAGCAGTCTGGTAGGGCTGCTTTTTGCGTATTTGCCGGAAAGGCAAAGAGATGAAGAAAATAATTATATTAGGTCTGGTAGTGTTGCTTGCGGGATGTGCTCCGATAATGGAGGAAAAAGGACATTCATCTATGGTGGTTACGGCTGACGGAGAAATCATATCGGCATATCGTGACGGGGAAGATGTGACAGATGAGAGGAGAGCATTGGAGGAGCAGACGGAAGAGGCAGTTAGTCGGTTTTTGAATCGTGAAAGCGAGGATTTGGAGTTTGATGTGTTCTGTATGCTGGAGCAGGACGGAATGACCATTGAGGTTATGGTTGACGAGGTGTCGTATACGTTTACTTGTAGTATGCAGGGGGATATCATTGGTGTGGGGAGAACGGATGGAGAGCGGTTTGATTTGAGAGGAGAATAAACTTTTTGGATCGTTTGAGAAGGATGTTGAAATAGTAACAGTTCAGCCATGCCATTTGCAAAACGCACCTGCGGTGCTTTCTGCTGCATATGCAGATCTTTTTGCTCATAAACGGGCGTTCCGCTCACAGACAGCAGAACTCTTACTGAAAATATGTGGGTTTGTATGAGAAATATGGTAAATAATGTACAATGATGATATAATATTAAATAAAATGTTGAACTTTCAGGAAGAATAAATAGCATTGGAAGGAATAAATATGTATCTAAAATATTTGCAAATAGTAAATTATAAAAATTTAAAATCAGCTAGATTCACTTTTGGAAAAGGCGCTAATGCAATAATTGGAGAAAATGATTCTGGTAAATCTAATGCAATAACGGCATTGAGAATATTACTCGATGATTCTTTTTATTATAATGCAAAGCGATTGAAAGAGTCTGATTTTACAGATTCTCTCAAAAATTGGAGAGGTCATTGGATAATTATTTCAGCTTATTTTGACGAAATTTCATCTGAGGAAAAGAGTAACGAAGCATGTAAAGATATAGTTCCTGAAAAGGAAAATGAAAATTTCTTAAAATCTTTTATACGTTGTAAAGGATATAATTATGGAACGGTTACGTTATTAATTCGCCCACAAAAGTCTATACGAAAAGCACTTTTTGAAGCAAAAGATAAAAAGGAATTTGAGGCAGTAAGAAATAGAATTAAACTTGAAGATTATGAATTTGTATATACTGCAAGATCACAAGTGGATTTTACAAAGGAAGATGTATATAAAGAAATTGTAGGGGATATAGATTCATTTCAGTATGCAGATCCAGAACAAGAGGATTCTGCTATTGTAGGTGGAAAACTAGATATATTGGAGATATGGAAGTATATCTCTGTTGTGTTTATTGATGCTTTGCGTGATGTTGAATCGGAATTAAAGAAACCTAAAAATCCGATTAGAAGAATTGTAGATTCCATTAGAGCTGATATTTCTGACTTAGATATTAGCGAAATTAAAGAAAAAATACAAGAATTAAATATTAAGATTTCCGGTGTAGGACAAATATCTGGTATTGGACATCAAATAAATCATAAATTAGATGAGATAATAGGGCTGGTTTATTCGCCAAATATTGTGCTAGAATCTCAAATGAAAGATGATATATCGGTATTATCTAAGTATATTACGATGTTGCCGTCTGATAAACAAGACATAGATTTTTTGGGATTAGGGCATCTCAATATATTATTCATTGCTCTTAAACTAGTAGAGTTTGAGTTTAACATAAATCGAGAAATAGTTAATATTATGCTTATAGAAGAGCCGGAAGCCCATATACATACTCATATTCAAAAGACATTGTTTGATAATTTGCAGGTATCAAAGGATTATACTCAAGTTTTAATGACAACGCATTCAACACATTTATCGGAAGTGGCAGATATAACAAAAGTTAATGTGCTTAAGGGAAGAGAAAATATTTCGGTAGTTATGCAACCTTCAAATGGGTTAAATGAATTTGGTAAGACGCAACTTAAATTGAAGGACGTCAGCTTAACACAATGTTTAGAACGATTTTTGGATGCGAAAAGATGTGTTTTGCTATTTTCAAAGGGAATTGTTTTGGTCGAGGGTGATGGTGAAGAAATTCTTATACCAAACTTAGTGAAAAAGACAATGGGTATATCATTAGACGAGTTGGGCATTGGACTTATTAATGTTGGCAGTGTAGCATTTGAATATATTGCTTGCATTTTTGAACCATGTAGATTAGAAAGATATTGTGCAATTATTACAGATATGGATCAGCAGCTTTCAGGAGCAAAAAAATGTAGTTCTGAGGCAGAAAAGAGAGGACAAAGCAGAAAAGATAAATTAGACAAGTTGTTTGGGAGCAATCCATATGTTGAAATGTTTTATGCGCCCTACACTTTAGAAGTGGATTTCTGCAATGAGGAGGCAAATAGACCATATGTTAAAAAGATTATTGATTATCACTATACAGACCCTGATACAATAATAAAACATAAAGAAAATTTGGATGCCTCTGCATCTAAACGCTATGATAGCGTATTAACACTTGCGTCTGGAATGAAAAAAGGATGGTATGCTACTATTTTGTCTGAGTATATAGACTGTTTGGCAGTTATTCCGGAATATATTCTAGATGCACTGGCTTTTGCGAGTAGAGAAGTCCTTACAACAGCTATAAAACTTAAAATGACTTATTTTTCATTAAAACAGTATTCAAACAATGATGATAAAATAGAAAAATTATTGAAACAATACGATGAAATTAATTGTGAAAAAGATAAAGAATTATTTTTACAAGAATTTATTTCTAGGTTACCAGACGATATAGTCTCAAAGTTTTTGGGATTGGCAGGGCAATATGAATGATAATTACGATTTTTTGAAAGAACTAAATGAAAAGCAAAAGAACATTTGTGAAAGTCCCCATAATTTTATATTAACAGCTTGTCCCGGAAGTGGAAAAACAAGAACTATTACCTATCGTTTGGCATACATGGCAGAAAAATATAAAAAATCTAAAAAAATTAATATAGCGATAACATATACTAATAGGGCTGCAAATGAAATAGAAAATAGAATTATGGCTATGGGTGTTAACGTTTCAAATATTTGGACAGGTACTATACATCAATTTTGTATGAAGTATATAATCCGTCCATATGCCATGTATCATGAACAGTTAAGCAAAGGTTATAGAATAATTGATGAATATGTAAAAGATGAATATTTAAAGGAAATTGCGGGAGAATTGGGTATAAAGAAATTTTATGTAAAGGATTTATATAAAAATGATATTGTAATGAAAACATATTTATTAAAGATGTTAGATAATAGAGAAATTGATTTTGATATGATTCTACAATATTCACAAGAATTGCTTGAGCATAACATTTTTATTGCTCAAAATATTTCGGATATTGTTTGCAGTATTCATGTGGATGAATATCAGGATACAAATGAAAGGCAGTATCTGATTTTAGCATTAATTGTAAAGCAAAACAAAAATATTAATATTTTATTTGTTGGGGATGTGAATCAGGCGATTTACCGAAATTTGGGTGGAGTTGCTAAATCAGCTGATGAAATAAAAACCCTATTCCCTGTCAATTTTTTAGAAAAATGTTTAGATGGGTGCTACCGTTCAACGCAACGAATAGTCGACTATTATGTGAATTATGAGGTGGCTGAAACAGGTGCTTATTCCGCATCCAAATGCAAAAATACCATTGGAAAAATAAAGTTAAATACAAATATAGATAAAGATCAGCTATTAACTGAGATTATTTCAATACTTAAAACGGAACTTAAAAATGGGACTCCAGAAGAAGAAATTTGTATAGTAGCGCCTCAGTGGTATCAAATATATCCAATGGCAAATGAATTAAGAAAGCAATTTCCAGAAAATCACTTTGATGCACCGGATATATCCCCCGTTAAATACGACCCACTAAATATTTTCTTTTTGATTTGTAAACTACTGTTTACGAAACAGAGTGAACATAGATTATTGAGAAGAAAGGAAGCCGATGATATTCTAAATATGGTTAAAGAGGATTATGGATTTAATATTTTGGGAAGATTCAGTAAGTTGGATATCTTAAAGGCGATTAATTCAACCAAGTATATATGTAATGATGGGTTGGCCACCTTGGAGAATGCCATAGAAAAGGTTTTGGTAACTGTAAAAATAGAACCAGACGACAAGTTTTCAAAAGCAAAGCAACAATTTTTTGATAAAGTGAATCATAGAATAAAAGAATACAAATTACCATATGATTGTCATGCAATGGAGAGTTGTTTTAAAGAGAAAAAGGGAATTGTTATAAGTACAATTCATGGAGTAAAGGGCGAAGAATATAAAACTGTTATAGGATATGACTTATTAAATGGTCATTTACCACACTGGGATTATATTTATAACGATGCATTAAAAAAAATTAGACATGAGGAGACGAAAAAAATGCTTTATGTGTTATGTTCAAGAGCAAAAGAAAATTTGTACTTATTTGCTGAAAAAGGGCGAACAACTCAAAAAGGCTATCCTTTGTCATGTACAGATGAATTATCAGCATGTGCATTTAAATATGATTAAAACGAAGCTCTTAGTAGTGAATTTCAAAAGTAATTGGCTAGTGTAACTATAAGTAGATTATTGAGATACATAGGTAAGATTTTAGTAATATAAAGATTTAAGAATTTATATAATACATATAAAACCGTTCAATATTGAAATGAAACCGTATGAAAAATCAATGATTATACTGTACAACAAGTTGGGAATTAGGAGTTTGAATAGCTGAATATGGCTTACAAAACCTCTGGAGGCATTGAAAAATGCATATCTCAGAGGTTTTAATATATTCTGTGGAACTACTTTGGAACTAATTGGAAATGTTTTAATCCCCATTGTAATATAACCACAGAAGGAGGGATAGAAAATGTTTAAAAGAGATATTACTTATATATAGACGAGGCAGAAAGGAAGCTCCTAATTGAAAGTTTGATTTATCTAAAGAATAAATTGATCAAGCAGGGCAAGTATACTGATGCATTAGATGAGCTTTTGATTAAAGTCATCAGTGCCAAATGTAAGAAGGTATGTGCTGCATAGGAACCATCTTAAAAATTCAATAAAACCATTACATAGCCATGTTCAATAGGGAGCATGGCTTTTTTAATTGTCTAAACACCATTTTGGTGCTTAGAGGTCATCAGCAAAGCAGCCTATGGCCATAGCCTTGGTACAGGCAGCTTTGCTTTTTAAATGGAGGTAACAAATGAAAAAGAAAAAACAAAAGGTAGAAGTTATTGTTATGAAAGAGCCATAAATGGAGGTTTGCAGTGACTGCATTTTAGGCGAGGGATTAGAGGTGCTTTGCCGATAAGTTTGCAGAGCAAATCGAGGAGTTTTACAGTGATTCATTAAAGGGTGAGTGATATGGTTAAAGAAAAAGGAAAAGTGATTGCAATCTGTAATCAGAAAAGCGGAGTAGGGAAAACAACGGCTGCTGCAAATCTTGAGCTTTCCGCCATGGGAATGAGCCTAGTTGGTACTATGAACCGGGAAAGAGTTTTAAAAGAATATATAGATAAGGTAAAGAAGAATTTTGACTTTGTCGTTATAGACTGTATGCCATCCTTAGGAATGATAACCATCAATGCGTTATCAGCAGCGGACAGTGTGATCATACCGGTACAGGCTCATTATCTTCCGGCAAAAGGTATGGAGTGAACTATAGTCAATATTTTGGACACAAAAATAAAAAATATTTTCAGGCCGGTTAAGCTGACCTGAAGAAAGCAGCTTCCTTTTCAGCAGGGGTCATTATATTAAGAGTGCCATGTGGCCGCCTGGAATTGTAGAAACCTTCAATATAATCAAAGATGGATAGCTGCAATTCATTAAGCGAATGATATGTGTTACGGTTAGTTTCTTAGGGTTTTAGATACTTAAAGAAATTTTCTAATACAGCATTATCAAACGGGTAACCCTTTTTGGAAAAGGATTGCAAAACATCGCAGTAATCTAGTAATTTGCGAAAAGATGAGGCGGTGTACTGACACCCCCCTATCTGAGTGAAACAATAAATATTTAGGGTGGTTTCTAGCTTCAAAGGCTGATTTGAAGGTGGCTATTGTAAGGGCAACATTATTGTTTTCTGAAATTTTCCAGGAAATTACTTTCCTAGAAAAAAGGTCAATGATTACACATAAATAGAACCAGGTGCTACCAACACGCAAATAGGTAATATCACTTGCCCATACCTGATTAGGTTCCTCAGGATAGAATTTTTGTTTAAGGTGATTTGGGCATTCAATATCAGATGTCGCATAAGTGCAATTTGGTTTACGTGTGGACATCTTTGGAAGTTGCATGGTTTTCATCAGTGGGTACACTCTGCCGACACTGATATTAACACCATAATCACGCTCAAGAACATGAGTGATTTTGTAAGCTCCTATTCATGATTGTATCCAAGACTATAATAAAGAATAACATGCAATCCGGAATGTCGCCGGCAGAGGCGTTTGCAGCAGCAAACAGACAGCTGTGTGAACAAAACGATGCTAATATGTTCGTTACTGCATGGATGTGCATGTTTGAAATCTCCACGGGAAAGACTATATATGTGAATGCAGGGCATAATCCCCCTGTAGTCCAACAGAACGGAGAGTACCGATACATGAAAAACAAGAGCGGATTTATCCTGGCAGGCATGGATATGACCATGTACAAGGAATATGAATTCGTGTTAGACGATGGGGATGCGCTGTACCTGTATACGGATGGTGTAACGGAGTCGGAGAATATTGCTCATGAAATTTTTGGAGAAGAGAGGTTGTTAAAAACCTTGGCTGACGGTGGAGGACTGACTGTTAAAAGCATGGTGAACCGGCTTGCAGGTAGCGTACAATACGAATACGTCAATGGAAGAAACTCATTGATAATCAGAAAGAATATTTAAATTGAAAGAAACGAGAAGGTGTTGAGAAATGGCAGGTGATTAGGATTTAAAAACAGCAGCAGTTTGTCTCATGGGAATAAGAATGGGAATATGCAGCGACAAAAATCCTTGCAACCATTTCAAAACGTGTTATACTAATAAAGTCTCACAGGCACTGCAGCATAAACAAATGCGCGGAAGCCGGCAAGTAGATAAGAAAACCAAAACACAACTTAATAAAAACATAAATCGAAAGCCTATATCCACAGGGAGTGGGACTTGAAATCATATCATCGCCGGAATTTATGGAGGTGATTTACATGAAAACAGGATTTATTGGAGCCGGGAAGGCTGGAACTTCCCTAGGCATTTACTTTAAGAGCAAAGAAATACCAATAGCAGGGTATTATAGCAAATCCATTGAGAGTTCAAAGCAGGCAGCTGATTTTACAAAATCAACTGCCTTTTCTGATTTAGAAGAACTTATAGCAAAAAGTGATATGATATTTATTACGACTCCCGACAGGACCATAGGACAGGTGGCACAGACTCTTTCCGAAAATTCATCAAAGTATGATTTAAATGGAAAGCACTTATGCCATCTCAGCGGTTCCTTGTCATCGGAGTCTTTATTATGTGCCAGTGATAAATGCGCCTCTGCTCACCCCATGATAGCTATAAGCAGCAGGAAAACCGATTTGTCGGAAGCACCCTTTACAATAGAAGGCCAGCCGGAAACCGTTAGCATTTTAAAAAGCATGCTTACAAAATGCGGAAACATAGTGACACTAATAGAAACTGATAAAAAAGGTAGCTACCATTGTGCAGCCAGCATAGCCAGCAACCTGATGGTCGCCCTGGCAGAGCTTTCCATAAATAAGCTGCAGGAGTGCGGATTCAGCCGGCAGGGAGCTTTACATCTGCTGACGCCCTTGATGAAAAGCAACATAGATGCAGTATGTGAGAAAGGGACTGAGCAGGCCTTGACCGGTCCGATAGAACGAGGGGACGAGCAGACCATCAGAACGCACCTTGAAGGTCTTGAAGGAAACTCGAAAGAAATATACCGTTTATTATCCCTGGAGCTTGTTGACATAGCACGGGAGAAAAATA
Organism: Clostridiales bacterium; assembly: GCA_012513435.1. Taxonomy (GTDB): domain Bacteria; phylum Bacillota; class Clostridia; order Peptostreptococcales; family Anaerovoracaceae; genus Lentihominibacter. Next base: position 48,762 of record JAAZCE010000008.1, on the reverse strand, counting down.
AAAACAGAAACTATAGCGAATTGCAAGAATTACTGGAGGAAAAAAATGAAGAACACAGTAGTTACATTCAAAAAGGCCAAGGCCGATAACATGAAGCAGTCCATGATTACTGCATATGATTATTCGTTTGCCAAGATTTTTGACGAAGCAGGAGTTAACGCCATTTTAGTGGGAGATTCGGTGGGCATGGTATGCCTGGGTTATGAGGATACCTTACCGGTGACCATGGAGGACATGATACATCATACGGCGGCAGTTGCCCGCGGTGCTAAGAACGCCTTAGTGGTTGCGGATATGCCCTTTATGTCGTATCAGACGTCTGTATATGATGCGGTGAAAAATGCTGGGCGACTGATTAAAGAAGGCAGAGCTCAGTGCGTTAAGCTAGAAGGCGGTATGGAAGTAATTCCTCAGATAAAAGCTATAGTTGATGCGTCTATTCCCGTTATGGCTCATTTAGGCTTGACTCCCCAGTCGGTAAATGCTTTTGGCGGATTCAAGGTTCAGGGAAAAAGCAGTACGGCAGCCCAGAAGTTGATGGATGAGGCCAGAGCAGTAGAAGCTGCAGGAGCCTTCGCATTAGTCCTTGAATGTGTTCCAGCGAAGCTGGCAAAGAAGGTATCGCAAAACATCGGTATCCCGACAATCGGTATCGGAGCCGGTAACGGATGCGATGGACAGGTTCTCGTTTATCAAGACATGCTGGGCCTGTTTTCTGATTTCACACCCAAGTTTGCAAAGAAATTTGCAGACGTGGGCTTAATGGTAAGGGATGCCGTAGGGCAGTACATTACAGAGGTAAGCGATGGTACTTTTCCGTCAGCTGAGCATGAATTCAAGGTCGATGATGATATTGTTGACACGGTGAAATAACAGGGGAAAATAAATGAATATAATTAAAACTATTGGTGAAACGAGAAAAATAATAAAGGATTGGAAGAAGTCGGGCCTCACCGTCGGTCTGGTTCCCACTATGGGCTTTCTTCATGAGGGCCACGGCAGTTTGATTGCCAGGTCTGTAAAGGAAAACGACAGGACTGTTGTCAGCGTTTTCGTAAATCCCATGCAGTTTTCTCTAGGTGAGGATATGGGAGTCTATCCCCGGGACATGGAGCGTGACAGCCGGATGTGCCAGGAGCTGGGAGCGGATTTGATATTTAACCCTGAAGCCGAAGAAATGTACACAAAGAGCTTTTATTCCTTTGTGGATATGTCTGTAATAAGTGAGGGGCTTTGCGGTGCCAGCAGGGAAAATATGTTCAAGGGTGTATGTACAGTAGTCAGCAAGCTCTTCAATATTGTAACGCCTGATAGGGCGTATTTTGGAAAGAAGGACGCCCAGCAGCTTGCCGTTGTAAAACAGATGGTCAATGATCTGAATATTGATATCAAAATCGTCGGCTGTGACTGTGTTCGTGAGGCTGACGGCCTTGCTAAAAGTTCAAGGAATTCATATTTGACCCATGGCGAGCGCGCCGTAGCCCCTAAGATATATGCGGCGCTTTTACAGGTAAAAAAAATGGTCATCTGCGGCGAACATCATTCCTGTGTGCTTACGGAAAGCTTTAAACGTTCCATGTATGACGAGCCAATGCTGCAAACTGAATATGCAGAAATAGTCGACGGACTGACTATGCAGCCAGTACCACAGGTAACAGGACAAGGTAGATGCCTCATGGCAGTAGCAGTGAAGCTGGGAAAGGCTAGGCTTATTGACAATATAGAGATATAGAAGCTACAGCTGTTAATAAGGGTTTCTAGGAGTTGAAGTAATCATGAAAAAGAAAACTATTGCGATATGGTCTCACGTTAGCTTCGGTGTTTTCATACTATGCGTAGCTGCAATAGTAGCATTTTCTGCATTTGAGCTGGAAACCATCAGAGCTTTTAGATGGGTAATCGTGCTGCTGGGCATATTGCTGATTGCCTCTGTGGTGTTCTCCATTGTGTTGAAACGGATAAAAGCAAAACGGTTTTGAACAAGTTAGTCAGAATGGTTCTCACGTAAAAATGAGAAATGTTAAAACTAATAGACAGACCGAAGTCCCTCTTCATAGTAAAGAACTTAAAAAGGGTTTGGAGAGTGCAATTTTAAAACAGGCGGGTCTCAAGTAACCCGTCAGGAGGTGAATTATGAATAATAAGTCTTGCTTTAGCCGTTTGGACAAGGCTGTAGACTGCAGACGATGCATCCGCACCTTTAGGCATGTCTGCAAACAGCCAGTTCTTGCGACCTGTCACAAATGGTCTGATAGCATTTTCTGTAGCGTTGTTTGAAAGTGATGATCTTCCATCAAGAAGGAAGTTTCCCATATATGTCTTCTGATTTTGAAACGTAGCGTACAGCCTTTGTAAGTTTTGAACCGCGTAGGAGAGACGACGATGCTTCTGTTGCAATTTATTAATCATGATGCCTGTATTCAAGTTGATGGGACTTTTATTTTCTTGCTGAATTAACTGTCAGCGCGATTCCTCCTATGGCAAAGCAAAGGGCAACTGCCATAATAAGAAATGCGATGTTACCATTCATATTAGCCTCGTTCCAGATGAGAATATTAAAGGCGGGCATATGAAAAGGCGCATGGTCGATTATTACAGAGAAAATACTGTTTGATAGGGCTGTATATATACCTGCTACAAATATGCAAATGGAAGCCTTGAACAGACCGTTGCAGTGGATGTATCTTATAACTAGCATATATATCCACGCAAAGCTTACGCCGAAGGTTGTAGAAAGCATAGCAATAGACATTAAGGAATCGCCTGTTATTACCATTACCAGTGCGAAAACCAATATGGTGTCTATGGTGGTACACAGAAGGGCCTTATGAGAGCCTATAGGTTCCGGAAGCGGAATGCTACGGAGAATGAAAGGCAGGAATACAACAACGAAGGCGAGAAGCAGTGACATGGATGTTATTCCAAGCCAGCTGCCTCCTATAATGATATAGCATGTTAAGAGGAGTAGGTTCAGCGACACGTAGAATGCTCCAAGGGTAAGAAGGCCTTTTTTCTTTTCCGCCAACACAGGCACATTGGTCAATGAGAAAGCGACCATCTCCGATGTAAGCACTATAAAGAACCAGGACAAGGTATGGTTCACGGCTATGTTGCAGATAAGGCATGTGATAAGAGGTATACCGTATATTAAATATGTTATTATAGAATATTTTTTAATCAAGCTTCTGAAACTTCGCGCATCATTTTCCAGTTCTCGCTGATAATGATCATCACTGGCCGTTATAAGTTCATGTTCACTGACCTGCAGCGTTTCGCATATAGGCGTGACTAGAGTAATATCAGGATATGAAAGGCCACGCTCCCATTTGCTGACCGCTGATTCTGTGATATATAGCTTGTCTGCCAATTCCTTTTGAGACAAGGACATGGACTTCCTTTTTTCTAGAATGTATTTTCCAAATGTAATTTTTTCCATGGTGTTCCTCCCTGATGTTTTGCGGTTTTAATTTCCCCGGTTGCGCGCCAACCATGATTAACTTATATCATATGATCCTGCTTTGTCAATAAAATCGCTCTTCTTTGCAACACGACTGTTGGTCGGATACCAAAAAAATGATATACTAGTAAATAAAAAATGGATTATGGAGAAAGCATAAGAGAAAGGAAAGTGAAAGTGACAAAGGAACGTCAGTCAATGGGGCTTATGGCATTATGTGCCTGCCTCTGGAGTATTGCAGGGATTTTTATTAAGTGGATATCCTGGAACCCTCTGCTCATTGCAGGATTCCGGAGTATCGTCAGCGCAGTTGTATTAGGCATTTTTATGGCGGCCACGGGAAGAAAGCTAAAGTTCAACAAATGGACTTTTATGGCAGGGGCAGGCCTGTCCTGCTCATGCATATGCTTTGTTATGGCAAATAAGTTGACTACAGCAGCAAATGCCATAGTCCTACAATACATGGCACCTGTTTTCATACTGATAATTTCCGCATTATTTTTAAAGAAAAAACTTAACAGGACAGATGTTACAGTGGTAGCTGTTACTGTCATCGGCATTGCCTTGTTTTTCTTTGACCAGCTTTCTCCAGGAAGCATAGTTGGTAATTTACTGGGGATTTTGGCAGGAATATTCCTGGCGGTAATGTTCGTTGCAGTGGGCCAGGCGCGAGATGATGATTCGGTAAGGATGACAGGTATTCTCCTTGCTCACGTCATTACTTCTGTCGCAGGCTGTGTGACACTGGCATTTGTGCCCTTTGAACCTACGGGAACGGAAATAATATACGCCATTATATTGGGGGTTTTTCAGCTGGGTATTCCTTACGTTCTTTATACGGTAGCGTCAAAATACTGTCCGCCTCTTGCCTGCTCCCTCATTGGAATGCTGGAGCCTCTGCTGAATCCTGTATGGGTGTTCATCTTTGATGGGGAAGCACCGGGAACCTTCGCATTGATAGGGGCAGCCATAATCATTGTCACTATTGGGTGGTGGTGTGTTTGGGAAAGCAAGAAAAAAATTCCGGGAAATAGGGTATAATCTTAATATGGATAAAAAACAAGAAAAAGCCCTGCGTAAGGAATGGCAGAGGCTAAAAAGACAGGAAGACCGATTCCTTTTCAACAGAATAAGCAAAAAGGACACTAAACTCAACAGGCTATTGGACGACAAGGTGCCCTCAAAGCTCCAGCATACACTGGATGCTGCCTTTGCAAAGGCCTTTTCCATGGTTTTTGAACAGGGAACAGGGATAATAGAGAAGACCTACAACAAGAAAAAAATCAATAACAAATTCATGATAAACGATTTTGCAGACGGAGTACAGCGAAACAGGAAATCTCTTAAGAGATTCTCCAAGAAAGCAAATGGCTCTCATGCAGTCAATGTGGCCATTTCCGGGGCTTCGGGAGTAGGTTTAGGGATTCTTGGCATAGGCATTCCAGATATACCCCTATTTACTGCCGGGCTGCTTAAGGGAATTTACCAGATGACTCTTCACTACGGATATCAGTACGAAACTGAGGAAGAACGCTACTTCATTTTGCTGCTTATAAGGGGTTCCGTTTCTTACGGAAACGATTTGCAAAAGATTGATGAACAAATAAACGAATTCATAGAAACCGGCAATTTGCCCGACGATTATCAGCGCCAGGACTATATTAAGAAGGCGGCCAACTCGCTTTCCAAGGAGCTTCTTTACATGAAGTTTTTGCAGGGAATCCCTATAGTAGGTGCAGTTGGCGGAGCCTATGATGCTATATATATGCAGCAGGTACTCAAGTACGCAGGCTTTAAATATCGTCGAAGATTTTATTTGGACAGAAAATAGAGGAGTGACATTTATGGAAATATTTGCAGGCATAATGATTCCTTTTCTTGGGACCTCTTTAGGGGCAGCCTGTGTGTTTTTGGTGCGAAAAGACTTTAGCGATACGGTACAGCGGGCTCTTAATGGATTTGCCGCAGGGGTTATGGTAGCTGCGTCAGTCTGGAGCTTGCTCATTCCTGCCATGGAGCAATCACAAGGAATGGGAAAGCTGTCATTTGTTCCAGCCGTGGTGGGGTTCTGGATAGGTGCGCTGTTTCTTTTGGCTTTGGATCATATTATTCCACACTTACATAGAAGCGCCGACGAAGCAGAGGGGCCTAAGAGTAAGCTGAAAAAGTCTACTATGCTCATGTTGGCAGTAACGCTTCATAACATTCCAGAAGGAATGGCAGTAGGTGTTGTCTTCGCAGGATATATGTCCGGAAACACGGAAATCACCATTATGGCAGCCCTTGCACTGGCTATCGGAATAGCTATTCAGAACTTTCCTGAAGGAGCGATTATATCCATGCCTCTCAGAGCGGAGGGTCTGAGAAAGCCCAAGGCATTTGTCTATGGCATGTTGTCGGGCGCGGTAGAGCCTGTAGGCGCGTTGCTGACAATTTTGGCGGCGGGATTTATTTTACCGGCCCTGCCTTATTTGCTCAGCTTTGCCGCTGGAGCCATGATTTATGTGGTAGTGGAGGAATTGATTCCCGAGATGACTCAAGGAAGCCATTCCAATATGGGAACTGTATTTTTTGTCCTTGGCTTTAGTCTTATGATGACACTTGACGTTGCTCTTGGTTGAGGAGACAGGATACTATGCGTAAAATAAGATTGGCAATAGATATTGTATTGCCCACCAACTGCGTTGTCAGTGTATATGATGCCACCCAAGGCATTGAAAAGCGACGATGTAAAATTACAGTCGAATACGCCAGAACCGATATAAGGAAGTTAAAAAGTCAGGGCAGGGGCGAAACCAGTGAATCAGCTCTTGAATATTACAGGGAGTGGATTTATGGGCTTATAAAGCACTATATTCCGGGCGACTGGGAATGTGTGGTAGGCTTTGAAGAGGTCATGGCTACGGTAGAAGAATATATAAAACAGTATTATTAGGACGATATGACTCATGAAAATTGATCGAGCCGACACAGATGTGATAAAATGCAGTCAATAAAACAGGAGGGTACGGCATTGCGGATAATAGTTGTTGATGAAGAAAAATTTGATCTTGATAATACGCTTTCTTTGCTTGAAAAAATTTCCCCGGCCTACGAAGCTCTTGGATTTTTAAGCCCTGTGGAAGCTATGCGGTACCTAGAGAGAAGTCCAGTTGATGTTGTTATCCTAGACACACAGATGAAGGGAGCAAACGGCGTGGACTTTGCTTTTCGTTTTAAAGAGATTTGCCCTCTCTTAAACATCGTATTTACGGCAAGAGATTCTCGATATTCCTACGAGGCTATAAGGATGCACGCTAGCGGATATCTTATCAAACCAATTGACGAAGAAGACCTTTCCTTGGAGCTGAATAACCTAAGAAATCCTGTAAAAGCAGATGAACCGAATTCTGGCAAGCCCTTTGTGCAGACCTTTGGGAATTTTACAGTTTTTGATAAAAATGGAGGTATGCCTGTTAATTTTGCAAGGAGCAAGTCCAAGGAGTGTCTTGCATACCTTATAGACAGAAGGGGTGCGGAGGTAACCATTAAGGAGCTGTCGGAGGTTCTCTGGGAGGAGGCTCCCTACAGTAAGAGGATAATGAACTACGCGGAAAAAATCATTTCTGATTTAAAGAAATCACTTGCGGCCGCTGGAATAGAAGGTATAATCTCGAAGAAGTACAATAGTATTCGTGTGGATACGACGAAGATTGACTGTGACTATTATATGGCACTGGACGGCAACGCTGCGGCAATCAGTACCTTTACGGGGGAATATATGAATCAGTATTCATGGGCAGAAAGAACCTTGGGAGGGTTGAGTCATACGGGCTTTAGTATCCGCTGAGCGAGAAGGATTAGGGGGACGTAAAGATGCAGGTTCTCAGCAAGGAAGCTCCCGAAGCTGTAATACAAAAGTAATAAAGAAGAATAAACAAAAGCAATAAAAGAGTGAGTGAATATCAGAGAAAGCCCTGAGGTTCCCACTCACTTTTAGATTTTAGTGACTCATTAATACAGTTTAGTGTCTACCACCTGAGGATTCAGATCCTTATCTGCAAGAGCCTTGAGTATCTTGTTCTTATGCTCCGTGCCGTAGGCTTCCATGGTAATTCTCAGTTCAACGGCGTTGATTCTGTTGATGCTGACAAACTGATTGTGCTCGAGCTTGATAACATTGCCGCCGGCATCAGCGATAGTCGAAGCCACCTTTACAAGCTCGCCTGCCTTGTCGGGAAGAAGAACGGAAACAGAGAATATCCTGTCCTTTTGGATAAGGCCGTGTTGAACCACAGATGACATGGTGATAACGTCCATGTTTCCGCCGCTGAGAACTACTACGGCTTTTTTGCCCTTAAGGTCCAGCTGTTTGAGAGCAGCCACGGAAAGAAGCCCTGAATTTTCCACAATCATCTTGTGGTTTTCCACCATGTCGAGAAAAGCACCGATAAGCTCATGGTCCTCTACTCTCACGATTTGACTTATATTTTCCTTGCAGTATGGGAATATTTTTTCGCCGACTTTTTTTACCGCCGTACCGTCAGCGATGGTATTGGCGCTTTCAAGAGTCATGGGGCCGTTGTTTTCAAGGGCGGCAGTCATGCTTGCTGCAGTCTTTGGCTCTACGCCAACCACCTTGATTTTAGGGTTAAGCATCTTAGCCAGTGTGGAAACGCCCGTAATTAAGCCGCCCCCTCCGATAGGGACTATTATATAGTCTACCGTAGGCAGCTCCTGAACGATTTCCATGGCGATGGAGCCTTGTCCAGTTGCTACAGCCAAGTCGTCAAAAGGATGTATAAAGGTTAGGCCCTGTTCCTTTGCCAGTTTTACAGCGTGCTCGTAGGAGTCGTCGTATACGTCTCCGTGAAGAACTATTTCCGCACCGTAGCTTTTAGTACGGTTTATCTTGATGAGAGGCGTTACCGTAGGCATTACGATGGTCGCCTTGCATCCAAATTTCTTTGCGGCGTAGGCCACACCTTGAGCGTGATTGCCGGCTGAGGCCGTAATAAGACCTTTTTTTCTCTGAGATTCGCTTAAAGTTGCTATCTTGTAGTAAGCGCCTCTGACCTTATAGGCGCCGGTGTACTGCATGTTTTCAGGCTTCAGATATATCTTGCCGCCTGTTCTGTCGCTTAGAGTTTCGCTGTACTCAAGCTTTGTGGGCAGGGTGACCTTCTTGACCAGCTCCGATGCTTCCTCGAATTTTTCAAGTGTAAGCTTTTCCATACTAAGCCTCCACTGTGGCTATAACTTCAACTTCACAAAGCACATCCTTAGGCAGGGTCTTTACTGCCACGCAGGACCTTGCTGGTTTTTCTGTAAAGTATTTGGCGTAGACCTCGTTAAAGGCTACGAAATCTCCCATATTTGCCAAAAAGCAAGTGGTCTTGACCACGTTTTCCTGCTTAGTGCCAGCTGCATTAAGAACCGCCATGAGATTTTTCATTACCTGTTCTGCCTGTGTTACTATATCTTCTCCTACGATGCTGCCCGTTGCAGGATCGAGTGAGATTTGCCCTGAAGTGAATAACATTCCGTTTACTTTGATCGCCTGAGAGTAAGGACCTACTGCAGCAGGCGCATTCTTTGTGCTTACAAATTCCATTGTCTGTTTCCTCCTGTTTTATTATTATTTACAATTTTATATTGACTTTGACGTTACGTCAAGGGATATACTTGTATTATTCAGGAGGTAAAAACTATGGAATATAGTATCAAACAGCTTTCAAAAATCGCAGGAGTGAGTGCACGCACCCTGCGCTATTATGAAGAAATAGGTTTGCTTAAGCCACTTTACACCAATGAAGCCGGCTACAGATTTTACGGTGACAACGAAGTAGCCCTTCTTCAACAAATTCTTTTTTACAAGGGCAGGGGCTTGGACTTAAAGCAGATTAGAGGTATAATATATGATGAAAGCTTTGATATCATTACAGCGCTGGAGGACCACCTTCTGAAGCTGGAAGAGCAAAAGGAGCACACGGAGCTTCTTATTCGGACAGTGAAAAAGACTATAAGCTCTATGAGAGGAGAATGCGAAATGAATGACAAGGAAAAATTCGAAGCTTTTAAAGATGGAATAATAGAAGAAAACGAAAAAAAGTACGGTGAGGAAGTACGCGGCAAGTACGGCGGAGATGAAGTAGAAGGTTTCAACAGCCGGATTAAGGGCATGTCCCAACAAGACTGGGACAGGTTCAAGGACTTGGAAATGGAGGTCAAAGGCCTCTTGGAAAAGGGCATAAAGGAATCTGTAAAGTCTGACAGCTTGGTGGGCAAGGAGATTACGACAAAGCACAGGGAATGGATAAGCATGGTATGGAAGACTTACACACCGCAGGCTCATAAGGGCGTTGCTATGATGTACCTGGCTGACCAACGCTTTAAGGCTTACTATGACAGCAAGGTGGAAGGCTGTGCCAAACTTCTGGCAGATTCCATCAACTGCTGGGCATAGGAACTTAAATTACAAAGCTGCGAAGATTAATCCGCTCACCGCAGAGAGGAGCAAAAATGAAAAAAATAGTGGTACTTACAGGAAGTCCGAGGAAGGATGGCAACAGTAATCGTATGGCAGAGAGCTTTGCAAGAGCCGCCCAAGCCAACGGCTGTGAGGTGATACTCTTTGATACAAATGAAATGGTAATTGGAGGATGTCAGGCGTGTGATAGCTGCTTCAGCGGCGGGGAGGCCTGTATATTTGAAGACGATTTTAACGAGATAGCCAAGCAGCTTGAAGAAGCAGAGGGTATTGTGTTCGTATCACCTGTCTATTGGTATACATTCTCAGCACAGATAAAAGCCGTTATCGATAGGCTGTATTCCTTCTGCGTTGCGGAGAAAAGCTTTGCAGGCAAGAAGTCGGTGTTGATATCCTGCTGTGAAGAGGATAGCTTAGAAACCTTCGATGGAATCAAGTTTGCCTACGATAAGACCATAGAGCTGCTGCAGTGTGAAAACGCAGGATATGTACTGGTGCCGGGAGTAGGGGCAGAAGGTGATATTGAGAAAACCGATGGACTGAAGATGGCAGCCCAGCTAGCAGAAAAGTTTTAAAAAGCCAGCGAAATGAGAATAGAAGACTAAGATAAAATACAGTTACCAAACTTGTCATTGACAAATCCGGTAACTGTATTTTATTGCTTGGAAAAGGGTGGTAAATATTTACAGTAAACAAAATTAACAGCCTTTTTTGCGTTAAGAATTGTTAAGGAAAAGGTAGACTTTGACACAAAATTACCATATAATCCACACATTAATTCGCTAAGCTTAACAAAATGTTCCTATATACTAAATTCGACGGATTATGTCAGAACTATTGTTGTATACTGATGCATAATCAATTTTGAAGCGGAGGGAACAAAGTGCACCTGAAAGATTTATGTGGAGAGATAAATTGTACATTACTGCAGGGGAGCATGGATAGAGATATAACAGATATAGTATACGATTCGAGAAAAATCAAACCGGGAAGCCTATTTGTCTGCCTTCCGGGAGCTGTGACCGATGGACATGAATATATATCGGAAGCTGTTGAGAAACAGGTGGCGGCAATTGTTTTAGAAGATCTAGAAAAAGCGGAAGGCATTGCTGCAGGAGTAACGGTAATTCATGTAAGGGCTACTCGCCCGGCTTTGGCTTTAATGTCGGCAGCACTTTTTGGACATCCGGCGGACAAGCTTGTCACCATAGGAATAACGGGAACTAAAGGAAAGACCACAATAGCCTATACTATAAAATCAATATTGAAAGAAGCAGGGCAGAAGGCAGGAATCATAGGCAGTATAGGTGTCGATACGGGGAGGACCACTTTCCCTACGAAAAATACTACACCTGAATCCTACGAAATTCAAAAAAGCCTGGCCCAGATGGTGAAAAACGGCTGCAGGTATGCTGTTTTAGAAGTATCATCACAAGGTCTCAAGCAAAGCAGGACCGACGGGATATTCTTTGACTACGGAATTTTTAGCAATATTTCTTCAGACCATGTAGGTAAGGCAGAGCATGCCAGCTTTAAAGAATATCTAGAATGTAAAAGTCGTCTTTTTAAACAGTGCAGGACAGGAATAGTCAACATTGATGACCGTCACTGCAAGGAGCTGCTTGACGGACATACATGTAGGGTTTTGGGAGTTTCCATAAAGAAGAGTACAGGCGATTTGATTGCTTATGACATTGAATATATTTTTGGAGAGAGCCGGCATGGCATGAGCTTTAAGATAAAGGGACTGATAAACGGCAGTGCTCAGACACAAAGCCCTGGAGAGTTTTCCGTGTATAATGCGCTTCTTTCCATGGCAGTGTGTGCAGAGTTGAAAGAAGTTGCCGATAATCATATACTGGAAGGTATAAAGGATGTCAGGGTAAAGGGGAGGCTGGAATTAGTTAACATCTCACATAAATTTGATGTTATAATAGACTATGCTCACAACGAGGATAGCGCTCGCAACGTACTGAAGGCTCTAAGCGAATACAGCCATAATAGGCTTATATGCGTTTTTGGATGTGCCGGTAATCGTTCGCGAAAAAGGCGTTACGGAATGAGCAAGGTTATAGGGGAAATTGCTGATTTTGCTGTGGTCACAGATGAGAACCCGAGGTTTGAAAATCCGGAAAAAATCATTGATGATATAGCCCATGAGCTGGATAAACACAGCATTGAGTATATCAAGATTCGCAACAGGAAGGAAGCTTTAGCGTTTGCCATAACTCATGCACTTCCGGGAGACATGATAGTATCTCTCGGAAAGGGACACGAAAATTATTTTGATTACAGCGGAGTGAGGACGAAATATTCAGAAAAGGAAACAATCAAGGAAATAGAAAGAGAAATCAAAAGCGGCAAGAGAATAATGAAATATACGGAGTTATAAAAATGATTAAGTTAAAAAATGTTTCTAAGTTTTATTATAGCAAGGGAATGATAGCTGCCGGCATCAACAAGGTGAACCTGGAATTCAATAAAGGAGAATTCGTTGTAATAACAGGTGAATCGGGAAGCGGGAAGAGTACTTTGCTTAACGTTATTTCCGGTCTGGATTCCTACGAAGAAGGCGAGATGTTTATAGACGGCAAGGAGACCAGCCACTATCTTGCCTCGGATTTTGAGGAGTACAGAAAGAAGTACATAGGAAATATTTTTCAGAATTTTAACCTTGTTAACAGCTACACGGTTTATCAGAATATTGAACTCATCCTTCTTATTAACGGATATAAGAATGATGAAGTAAAGGAAAGAGTCCACTCTATCATAAAGAAGGTAGGCCTTGAAAAGTGGACGAAAACAAAGGTTTCCAAGCTTTCCGGAGGACAAAGGCAGAGAGTAGCTATAGCAAGAGCGCTTGCAAAGGACACGGACGTTATCGTAGCAGATGAGCCTACGGGAAATTTGGATAGCGTTTCTGCAGAAGGCATCGTTCAGCTTCTCAGTGAAATATCAAGTGATAAACTGGTCATAGTTGTTACACACAATTACGAGCAGTTCAGCAAATACGTGACAAGAACTGTAAAACTCCACGATGGGAAGGTAGTTGAGGACGAGTACATCGACAGCCAAAGACCTGAAACAGGAATCTTTGAAGCTGGGGCTCCCGGAATTGTGGTGAATGAGGTTATGGAATCCAAGGATGAAGTGTCTGAGGATGGAGCGCCTGAAGCTGTAGTGTCTGAAGTTATAGCACCTATGGCGCATAATGGCGGTAACATTTCCGTAGGCAGCCAGTTTAGACTGGGGGTAAGAAATACCTTTAATATCTTTACGAAGTTCATACTTCTTTTGATAGTTTTTGCTTTTATAGTCTTGGCTGTAACCTCACAGTATACAAGCTATCAGCACAGCAAGGCAGAGATGAAAGATGTGGGGACCAGCAACTATTTTCTTAACTACAGCAAGGATAGGATTGTCCTTAAGAAGGGGGACAATTCAAGCTTTACAGAGGATGATTACAAGGCTATAAAATCCCAGTCCTTCGTAAAGTCGGTATCGCCTTATGATATTCTTCTTGACGTGCCAATCTTCATAGAGGATGCGGACTTTTCATATCAGGCATATCCTGTGTCAATAGGCGAGTTTGACGGTAAGCTAATCAAGGGAAGAATGCCGGAGGCTGACAATGAGATAATTTTGTCAGGCATCAAGGATGACTACTATTTTGATAAGGACATGATTGACCAGATAATTGACAAGACATATAAGGTAACAATAAATGAAAGAAAAATAGATGTTACCGTTGTGGGATTGGCATATAAGGAAATCCCCGACGGAGTGTATATGGGCGAAGGAGATATGTATGTCTCTGATGCTGTTTTGAACAACATGCTTTCGGAAACGTACAACTACAACAGTAAGGTTACGATAACCGTAAACGGTAAGGCCCAGGAGTATGTTAGCGGTACAAGTCTTTACAGGATAGTCCCTAGCAGCAAGGTTTCTCAGGGGACAGCAGTAGTTGGGACAGAAGTTAATAATTTCTATGAAAAAGGTGATGGAAAAGGCAAGTATATAAATGTAAATGTGGGAAATATATTCTACAGTCAATCTATAGATTTGAAGATAGCAGATTTTTACGAGAAAAAGACACTGGAAAAGAAAACGGGTTATTCCGATTTTGACACGTATAACGGTGGAGTCTTTGTAAGTCAGGCTGATTTTGATACCATTTTTAAGAATGAGAATTATCAGGCATCGATTTTCGTAAAGGATGAGGATGCGGCTCGAGCAAATGCCAAGGCCCTTGAAAAAATGGGATATGTAGCATTACCTTTGCAGGATGTATTCACCACTATGGGTGCTGCTGATGTGCTGAGTATGGTACAGGTGCCTATTATCGTACTTATAATGCTTGCGGTTTTCTTCATATCATATTTTGTAATACGACTGATACTGCGCTCAAGAGCTGGATATTTCAGTATATTGAGGATGCTGGGTCTTGCTAAGAACAAGATGAGAAGGGTCCTTGACATTGAAATGCTGTTGATAGTCAACATAGCTTACGCCATTTTCATAACCCTTGTAGCTCTTGTGAATAATCATGTGATAAAGGTGGAATATATAGCAAAGCTTGTGGAATATATGGATCCTTTTGATTATGTGATGCTGTATTTGATTGTAGTAGTTATGGCATATCTGATTTCCGGTAAGTTTGCCAGAAAGCTGTTTAAGAAAACGGCTATGGGATCATTTAGGGAGGAGGAATAGCCATGGTTAAATTAGAACATGTAAACAAGTATTTTAACAAGAGAAAGAAAAACGAGATTCACGTAATAGATGATACCTCCATGGAGTTCCCGGATAGGGGATTAGTTGCCCTTCTAGGACCTAGCGGTAGTGGTAAAACCACACTGCTTAATGTAATAGGCGGGTTGGATAAGATAAGCTACGGCAAGGTCTATATTAACGGAGAGCGTATTACAGGAAGAGGTTCAGGAAAGGTAGATAAGATAAGAAATCTTAACATTGGCTACATTTTTCAGAACTACAACCTAGTAGACAGTATGACTGTCTTTGATAATGTGGCTATCGCACTGAGAATGGTTGGTGTGAAGGATAAGGAAGAAATAAAAGAGAAGGTCAACTATGTTCTCGAGAAGGTAGGAATGTACCGTTATCGCAACAGATATGCAGATATGCTTTCCGGAGGAGAACGACAGAGAGTAGGTATAGCCAGAGCTATAGTCAAGAATCCGGCCATCGTAATAGCAGACGAACCTACGGGTAACCTTGATAGCAAGAATACACTTGAGATTATGAATATAATCAAATCAATATCTCAGGATAAGCTTGTAATACTCGTAACCCATGAAGGAGAGCTGGCTGACTTTTATGCATCGAGGATAGTGAGACTGGCTGACGGCGCAGTTGTATCAGATGAAATAAATGACCATCAGGATAATCTGGATTATCGAATCGACAATGTAATATATCTGAAAGATATTAAGGACCACAGGCGCCTCAATACAGGGGAATATGACATAGATTTTTATAACGAAACAGGCGACAAGGTTGCGCTGGATATCGTTGTAAGAAATGGTAATATATACATGAGAACTAAGGAACCAAACAGCAGGATAGAAGTAGTAGATGATAGCTCCAGTGTTGAATTTCTTGACGAGCACTATAGAGAAATGACTAAGGAGGAATCCCTTGAAAAGAGCTTCGATATAGGGGAGCTGGCCCATGAGGGCAAAAGAAAATCCAAGTCTATACTCAATCCGTGGACTTTGCTTAAGGAAGGATTCAGAAAGGTATTTGACTATAACCCATTAAAGAAAATACTGCTTTTGGGATTCCTGCTTTCAGCCATATTCATAACATATTCCATTACAAGCATATTCGGAGCTCTTAATATCACAGATGATAAATTCATATCGGAAGATAAGGATTATATTCGTGTAATTGGTAAAAACATTTCGGTGGATACATATTTGCAATACGAGGGTAATGAGAATTATCAATATGTTCTGCCGGGAGATTCCAAGATTACTATGACCCTTAAATACGATGAGTACTTCCAAACAATGAGTTACAATGCTTTGATATCAGGCTCTCTGTCAGATGTTGAAAAACTGAAGCAGAATGACATTATCTACGGCAAGCTGCCTGAAAACGAGAATGAAATCGTTGTGGATAAAATGATACTGAAAGACGTAATAGATAAACAAGGAAGTAAATCAGCAGGGTTTGGTAAGGCTAAAGACTTTGTCGGAGAATCACTTGAGATTCCTAATATGCCCAATATGACAATAGTGGGCATTTCTGATTTGACAAGCCCATGCATATATACAAGCCCAACTAAGTTCCTGAATCTCCTGGCTAATTCCGTCAACGGATCTGGCGATAACATAGGAGTAGTACAGGATAATACAGCCCAGAAGACAAATGCAACATCCGAGGTTTTAGACTATAATTTAAAATCCGGTTCTGTAAGTCTTAAGAAGGGCAACTGGCCTACTGGAGATTATCAGGTTTTGGTTAACGAGAAGAATAAAGAAGATATGAAAATAGGAAAACAAATATCAACTAAGGTAAATGAAACTAAGTTGGTTGTTTCCGGATACTATTCTGATGCGAAGGACAGCGATTACATGCTGGTAAGTCCTAATACCATCAAGTATAAGCTCATTTCGGAGAAGGACAACATAACCATTAGCCCTAAGAACAAGAAAGATGCTATGAAGGAGCTGATTGCGGCAAAGGTCAACGTGAAGGATACCTACGACGATAATTACAATAAATACAAGGAATCAATCTGGTCTTCTGTAGTATCAAAGCTTGTTGTGGCAGGAGTAATACTAGCTATTTCATTCATAGAGATATTCCTTATCATGAGGGCTACTTTCCTTTCGAGAGTAAAGGAGGTCGGTATTTACAGGGCAATAGGTGTGAAGAAGAGCGATATTTACAAAATGTTTATGGGAGAGATTTTAGCTATAACCACTTTGGCAGGGCTTCCGGGATTTGTGGGAACGGCTTATGTTCTCCTTAAGATTTCGGCAATATCAGTATTTGAAGGTATGTTCCTGCTGACTCCTACCAGCCTTGGTATTTGTCTGGCTCTGGTATACGGACTAAATCTGATATTCGGGCTCATACCTGTATTCAGAACCATAAGGAAGACTCCAGCAGCTATTCTGAGCAGAACAGATGTAAATTAATCTGAACTCATAAGAGAATCAGTCATGGAAAGAATTGAAGACGAGATTGATATAAAGCTTTGCAGGGAAGGCACAGGCCCCATAATCGTCGTATGGATAAAAAAGAATCTTGAAGGATGTAGCCATCCAAGACAACACGGAAAAGCCCTAACAGAAGAGTTCAGAGGCTATTGGCGACATCATATTGGTGACTATAGACATATACGAATGATAAAAAAACAGGATTAATGTCCTGTTTTTTTATAGCGCTTGGTACTCCCTAGGGGAGTCGAACCCCTGATTCCGCCGTGAGAGGGCGACGTCTTAACCACTTGACCAAGAGAGCATATTCAGTTACAGTTGCCATTATATCATAAAATCAAATAAATTAAAGAAGAAAAACCAATTTTTATTAAAATTTCTCTTACCCGGCTTCAAAATGTAGAAAAAGAGAGCGGAGTTGCTCTCTTTTTCAAAATACATTGATGCGGTGGGATATCTGCAACTATCCTACAGTTTTTCAAAATCGGCTGCACCGTGCTTACACAGAGGGCAGATGAAATCAGGCGGAAGATCGTCGCCTTCATATACATATCCGCATATCTTGCAGACCCAGCCCTTGGACTTGGAATTAGGCGCTTCTTTTATATTTTTGTGATAATAATCGTAGGTTACGGAGTTATCCTCTGCGAAAACCTTGCCGTCAACAACGTCAGCAATGAACATAGTATGAGTTCCCAGATCTGTCTTGGAGATAACCTTACCAGATATGAATCCGTTAGACCCATGGGTAATGTAAGGGAGATCGTTTTCACTCTTTTCCATAGGGAAGTCCGCGAATTTATCCACGTCTCTGCCGCTCTGGAAACCAAAATGCTTGAAAGTGTTGAACTTGACCTTTTCGCTGAGTATGGAAACGTTGAACTCTCCTGAAGCTACTATCATATCATGGGTGAAGTTATCCTTGTTTACGGTTATAGATATTCTGTTGGGAGACGTGGTCACCTGCTGCAGTGTGTTGACGATACAGCCGTTGAGCTTACCGTCGTCCTTGGCTGTTAAGACGTAAAGACCGTAACTGATTTTAAACATTACATTGTTATCCATATTCTTTTCCTTTCCCGGACATAAAAGTCCTTTAGAAGTTCTCCGCCTTTATCTGGAAATGGGCCTTAGGGTGGTTGCATACCGGGCATACCTCAGGAGCGTTCCTATCCTTTACAGTGTGTCCGCAGTTGTTGCAGTGCCAGACTACTTCAGGCTCCCTTTCAAATACCACGCCGTCCTTGATGTTAGCCAGTAGCTTCTTGTATCTTTCTTCATGCTCCTTTTCAATAGCGGCAACACCGTCAAAGAGAGCTGCTATCTCGTCAAAGCCTTCTGCTCTTGCGTCCTTTGCAAAGGACGCATACATGTCAGTCCATTCGTAGTTTTCACCGTCTGCAGCCGCCTGAAGATTACTCATAGTATCTTTGATCTTTCCGCCTTCGAGAAGCTTGAACCAAAGCTTAGCATGTTCCTTTTCATTTCCTGCAGTCTCTGCAAATATGTTGGAAATCTGAACGTAGCCGTCCTTTTTAGCCTGACTTGCAAAATAGTTGTATTTGTTTGTCGCCTGGGATTCTCCTGCGAATGCTGCCAATAAATTAGCTTCTGTCTTTGTTCCTTTCAAATCTTTCATGTTAAATTCCTCCTCTTAATATTGATTTTTTTAAAATTTTTTATACTGTATCTTGTTTGTTATGCCGGCAATCCTTGCAGATTCCTTCAAAAGAAAAATTGGCTCCGGTAATCTCAAAACCATTGATTTTCAAGGGGTTGTTAAGTGTCAGCACCTTATCCAGATAGTCAATTAAGCCTTCTATAGCATGGAAATCCACATCGAAGACCCTATTGCATTTCTTGCAGTGTATGTGTATGTGATCGTCTGTTCTGAAATCGAATCGGTCTGCAGTATGAGGTAAATTGACCTTTTTAATTTCACCTTTATTCGCAAGCTTGTTCAATACTCTGTAGACAGTTGCTCTGCCAATGCTAGGGTATTCCTTGTGAAGTGCTTCAAATACTTCGTCAGGTGAAGGGTGAGTAGACATGCTCTTTACCGTGCTGCATATTATGTCTTGCTGAATGGTGTTTCGAGACATTTGAGCGCCTCCTTTCTTTATGTTAATGATATTATATATCAAATAAGATAAAATGTCAATAATAAAATAAAAATATTCTTATTTATTGCAAAACCTGCCAAATAATTATAGTATTAGAGTTAAGATAAATATCAGAGAGGTGAACCATGGAGAATAAAAAAATAAAGAGAAGTTGTATTGACTGCGCTGTAATAAACTGCGATCATGAGGATAAAATGTATCCCGATTTCTGCCCTACAACAGAACTGCTGGATGCCGAAAAATCCTGTAAGGATGGCTGCATGAGCGGGATCATGCAGCTTTACATAGATGATGCGGAGAACTTTGAAGTGACAAGAGCCTCCGCAGAAGTGGAATACGAAAACTACTGCCGAATGACGCGTCTAGAAGAAATTGCTGAATTTGCAAAGAAGATGGGTGCAAAGAAGCTGGGGATAGCTACATGCGTAGGGCTTATTGCAGAAGCTGGCGCTGCTGCAAAATATTACAGGTACAAAGGCTTCGAGGTTTATGGGATAGGATGTAAGGCAGGAGCCGTATCCAAGTCCTTTGTAGGACTTGAGGACAAATTAGAAGAAGTAGGTAAGAACATGTGCAATCCAATATTACAGGCCAAGCTTTTGAACAGAGAGGAGACAGACCTTAATATAGTTATAGGCCTTTGCGTAGGTCATGACAGCTTGTTTTATAAGTATTCCGATGCCCTGTGTACGACTCTTGTAACAAAAGATAGAGTGCTGGGACATAATCCTGTCGCCGCACTCTATCAGTTAAATACATATTATTCTAAGCTGATGAAATAAACTCTACTAATTCGCTTCGGTGATTTCCTTCATGCTGAGTATGGCATCCATGAGGGCACTTTTATTTCTGTCATAGGATTCGTCTATTGCCATGACCATTACAGCGTAATAGGATGAGGCGCTTTCCATGAATATCAGGTTCCCCTTTATCTTAGAGGAGCCCTTTTTCATTGTAAAGCTTTGAGTTGAGCTGTTAGTTGCGAATTTAGGAACCTTGACTTTGGCATCCTTCAGTTCCATGTCGGGAGCCAACTCTCCAAGAGTATTTGTCATGGTATAATCCTGATATGTGGCAAGGTCTGTAGCAATGTAGGTTGCTTGCGACCTAGTCAGGCATTGAATCTGAATGTTAATATAATCATTGGCATCAGAAATGTCTAGAACGTCTCTGGAAACGTCTTTATTCTTGACCCAGTCTCCCTTTTCTTTGGTAGGAAGATCTATGGAAAATGATTTGCTGGCGTTGGAATAGGAAACAGGGTCTCCTGATATAGTTGCAACTCCGCAGGCTGTCATCGAGAAACACAATACTGCAAGTATGAAAATCGATAGTGCTTTTTTCATATGAAAGTCTCCTTTTATTACGATAATAAATCAGTTTTTTTATTGCAATAAACAGTATATCATAAACAGTGAAAAAATAACACGATAAGTTGACATTGCCTATTGAAAAGTCTATAATTCAATCCAAACGACCCATTAAAAAACAAGGAGAAATAATGAAAATAATCATTACAGCCGGAGGTACAAGCGAAAGGATAGATGATGTGAGAACCATTACCAATTCTTCCACAGGAAGACTGGGTCATGCTATCGGTGAAGCCTTGCTGCGAGACTATGGCGACAGAATAGACAGGATTTATTACTTACACGGTACGAGGGCAGCCTATGTGGAGGATGACAAGGTGGAGCCTCGGACTATAGGCGGCGTAATGGATTTGCAGAAGGAACTTGACCTGCTTCTTGGGGCCGAGAAAATAGATGCAGTAATTCATGCGATGGCAGTAAGCGATTATATGGTAAATGAAGTGACTACGCTTGACAGGATAAGAGGTGTTGAAGATGTCAAGGCAGACCTTTCTGGGAACAAAATCAGCTCGGACATAGATGACCTTGTGATACACATGAAGCGCTCCCCTAAGGTTATAAGCACTATTAAGAAAACTAGACCCAATACACATTTGGTAGGATTCAAACTTCTGAGCAATGTGCCTCACGAAGAGCTTATAGATATAGGGTATAGGCTTCTCAAGAAGAACGATTGTGATTTTGTACTTGCCAACGATCTGAAAGAGATTGGCAGGGATTTTCACAGAGGTTATCTTATACACAGGGATAAGACATATGATATAATGGAAAATAACGAAGAAATCGCAGAGATGATTGCCCGTAGGACAATCCGCCTTTGTGAGGGAAAGGAAGACGAATGAATATAGTTTTGGGAGTTACAGGAAGCATATCGGCCTACAAGGCAGCTGACATTACTAGCAAACTTGCAAAGGAAGGACACGACGTTCACGTGGTACTTACAGACGGCGGAAGCCAGTTTATAACACCTTTGACTTTGCAGACCTTAAGCAAGAACAAGGTCTATATGGAATTTTTTGAAGAAGGAAATCCTAAGGAAGTTAAGCATATAGATTTGGCACAAAATGCAGACGTACTTGTTATAGCGCCTGCATCTGCAAATATTATAGGGAAGATAGCGTCAGGTATAGCTGACGACCTTCTCAGTGCAACGATCATGGCAGCGGCGAACATTACGCCGATTTACATTGCTCCTGCCATGAATACCAATATGTACGAAAATCCAATCGTCCAGGTAAACATAGAGAAACTTAAGAACTACGGGTATAGAGTTATCGAGCCAAAGGAGTCTTTGCTGGCATGCGGCGTTTTTGGCAAGGGTGCTCT
Organism: Clostridiales bacterium; assembly: GCA_012513435.1. Lineage (GTDB taxonomy): Bacteria > Bacillota > Clostridia > Peptostreptococcales > Anaerovoracaceae > Lentihominibacter. Next base: position 26,824 of record JAAZCE010000008.1, on the reverse strand, counting down.
TGCCGATGTGGATGATATTGTGGAGGCCATTGAAGGGAGCAGGGAATGATAAAATACAACAGTACAAGAGGAAGCGAAAATACTAAGACAGCGGCACAGGCCGTTATTCAGGGAATAGCTGAAGACAAAGGGCTTTACGTCCCCGACAGGGTACCTGCCATGCCTGTGGAGATAAGCAAGCTTACAGGTAAACCATATAAGGAAGTGGCGTATGAGATTATCAAGGCGTTTTTTACTGATTACACGGCCGAAGAAATTAGCTATTGTGTTGACGGTGCCTACGACTCCAAATTTGAGGAAAAGGAAATCGTCCCCGTTACATTAGCTGGAGGCGCTCATTTTCTGGAGCTTTATCACGGCAAGACGGCAGCCTTTAAGGACATGGCTCTTTCCATACTGCCTTACCTTCTGACCACTGCTATGAAGAAGGAGAAGGAAGATAAGAAAATATGTATTTTGACGGCAACCTCAGGTGACACGGGGAAGGCAGCACTTGAAGGCTTCGCAGATGTGCCGGGAACAGAAATAATAGTCTTCTTCCCTAACCGAGGCGTCAGCCAGGTGCAACAGAGGCAGATGATAACTCAAGAAGGCGACAACACCCATGTCTTTGCAATACAGGGTAACTTCGACGATGCTCAGACAGGGGTAAAAAAGATTTTTAACGACGAGGATTTTGCAAAGAAGCTGGCGGCAATGGGCTGTAGGCTTTCCTCGGCCAATTCCATAAATATCGGACGTCTTGTGCCTCAGGTGGCTTACTACGTTTACGGCTATGCTAAGCTGGTAGAGAGGGGCGTTATCAAGGATGGTGACAAGATTAACATAGTGGTCCCTACAGGCAACTTCGGCAACATTCTGGCGGCTTATTACGCTGGGCAGATGGGTGTTCCGGTAAACAGGTTTATCTGCGCCTCCAACGAAAACAAGGTGTTGACGGACTTCTTCAATACGGGAGTTTATGATATAAACAGAGATTTTTATCTGACCAATTCACCGTCTATGGATATACTGATTTCCAGCAATCTGGAAAGGCTTCTCTATCATTTAGCCGGGGGAGACGGCGATGAGGTCAAGGCTCTAATGGCTTCTCTGGAAAGTGAGAAGAAGTACAAAGTGAGCCCTAAGGTAAAGGAAGGTCTAAAGCCTTTTTATGGAGGATTTGCAACGGTAGATGAGACTAACAAGACCATTGGCAGAATGTACGAGGAAGAAGGCTATCTTATGGATACCCATACGGCTGTGGCTTATAAGGTTTACAGCGATTATGTGGCAGAGACAGGTGATAAGACTGCTGCCCTTATTGCATCGACGGCAAGTGCCTATAAGTTTGCAGAAAGCGTTGCCCAGTCCATAGGCCTTGAGGAGGAAGAGAACGGCTTTGAATATATAAAGGCCGTTGAGGCCAAGACCGGAGCAAGAGTTCCGAGAGGGCTTAAAGACCTTGATAAGAAGGTTGTTCGCCACGAGGGAATAATAGAAATTCCTGAAATGAAGAAGGCGGTAGAAGGAAGCGTAAAATAGAAGATAGATATATAAACGTTAAAAAGCTGCATCAGCCCACCGGGCCGTTGCAGCTTTTTAGTGCAAACTAATTGACATAATATGTAAATTATGGTATGTTACATATTATTACAAGTAAAGAAAATAATGTAAACGTTGAGGGGGATGAAAAAATGATAAGCTATGAAATATTTGTAGGAATCGTACAAGAACGCATTACTGAGTATCTGCCCGCCTGGTTTGGCGAATATAAGGTGAAAATCGATAAGAAACATAAGATAAACCAGGAGAGAGATTTTCTGACCATTGCTCCAACTAAGGAAAAAGGCTCTACCTTTGTGTGCCCTGCAATTCCTTTAAGTGAGGTATACACCGCCTTTGGAGAGGAACAGGATATGGAGAGCCTTCTTCATTATCTGGCGGATATCATAGTCAATAACTTTGCCCAATTTAACGATCAGGACCTAGTTATGGATTTTGTTGCCAACAAGGATAAAATAGTAATGAACATAGTAAATACGGAGAAGAACAAGGAGCTGCTTGAGGGCTTGCCTCATAGGGATATCCTTGATTTTTCCATAATATATCGCTTTATAATGCAGCGGGAAGGCAACGGGTACGGAACTGTGGTTCTGAACAATAGTATAATGGATGAAATAAATCTGGAGGAAAATGAGCTGTTTGATATGGCCCTTGAGAATACGAGAAGGCTTTTTCCTATGAACATGAAGAACATGGGGGAGATGTTTTATATAATAAGCAACAGCCATGGACTTCATGGCTCAGCCTACATAGCCCACTCAGATGTGCTGGGGGAAATGTACGATAAGGTCAAGGGAAACTATTATATTATTCCTACATCACTCCATGAGTTCGTAGTGGTGGGGATAAGGTATATTAGCCTGCTTGCTGCTAAGGATATGCTGATTGAAAGTATGCGCGAGGTATGCCATGAGGGAGAATTCTTATCTGATAATATATACTATTACGATGGACGGGAAAATCAGTTGAAGATAGCGTGAAAATAAAAAGCAAGAGCAGCCTCTTGCCTTTGTAAATCATATTAATGGTTTTGATGAACCATGCTAAAAAGTTTATGGTGCTGATACTTTCTGTGAATACATCTGATTTTTCCGATGCCACGGTTGTAGAGCATATAACCAATCTGTCCTGTCCAGTGCTCCTTGCGTTGAGCTTTTTTCGTTATGCCTCTCTCAGTTCCCTCGGTGTAAATAGGAACGTGGCACTTCACAGCAGCTATAAAATCGTTGTTACATTTTATATGGGCATCAATTATGGTAGATGCCATACCTATGTACATGCTGGTATGAGCATCTGAGCCTCCGAAGGCAGGCATATCAAATTTATGAGCCAGCTGCTCTGCCAGTTCATTGGAACGTGGGAATTCACAGTAGTTAAAGGTTTCTATAAAATCAAAATGCTTTATCAGATCCATATTCATGAGCTTAAAACCCATTGCACTGGAAGTCTTGACACCAAAAGGATGGGCAAGACCCAAAATCCCGCCGAATTCGTGAACGGTCTTAATGAGCTTTTTGCAGCGCATGCCTCGAAGCCTGAAAACATTCAGATACAATCCATCAGGCATGATAACCAGTACATGTCCCGCATCCTTCGTGTCGTATTCGATTCCCCGAATAACTGTGAAGTTTTCGTATTGCGGTTCATCTTTTATCTTATCCCAGGACTTACAGCCGCGATAGCTATTGTGGTCGCTTATCATGAAGCCATCGTAGCCCAGCATCATAAACTTCCCAGCATATTCTCTGACGGAAACCCTCGAATCGATTGAACCTTCTTTTGTATGGCAATGCAAGTCAAATTTCAAATGTTTATCCTCGATTTCAAAATGTTCATAGCATTTGTAATAAAATCCATGATGTTATTAGGATACTCTAAATTAACTGAAAATACAATGTTATTAATGTGAAGATAATGTTAAAGTTGCGCAAAACAGCCAAGGGGCTATCCCCCATTTATATCTGCAAAAAAATAAATAACGCCGTTTAGGCGCTATTTATTTTTTGGCGGAGGACATGGGACTCGAACCCACGGGGCTGTTACACCTTACTCGCTTTCCAGGCGAGCTCCTTAGCCACTCGGTCAATCCTCCATTTCAAGGCACTCATATAATATAGCAAAAAAACAGTGTCTTTGCAAGGTGTTATTTTTATCCTATCCTTGCAAACAATACGCCTAAAAATTTGAAATTCTGCCCAAAGTGCTATATGAGCAGGCCTTAATTGGCAGAAAAATTGATTACAAATTATTTCCGTCGTTTTTCTGCCGCCACGCACCAGAAGAAAAATAAGAAGATTTAGATTTGCATATATGGTATACTTTAACTAAGTTATTGGGGCTTTGAGTAGATTCGGTACGTTCAGGCTTCTAACCAGGGAATAAACACCATACATTAGGAGGTTAAGGTTAAATGAGGAATGCTTCTATTGAGATTTTAAGATTTGCGGCAGCGGCAGGAGTACTATTTGTTCACTTCGAGCAGTTTTGCGGAGTTGAGACTCCACTGTTTACTAAAACATTTATAGTTGTGGAATTTTTCTTCTGCATAACGGGCTACTACATGATGAAAAGTATAGATGCCAAAACCAGTGAGCCTGTGGTGGGGGAAAGCATCAGGAATTCATTCGGCAAGGCTAAGAGGATATACGGACTTTACTTTTTTACATTTGTACTGATGTTCATAACACGTATGGTAACCAGCAATATTACAAATGTCAATGAAATTATGTCTCAGCTATTCCATTTTAAATGGGAACTTTTCATGCTGCAGATGCTGGGCTTCAACCACAACCCCCAATTTAACGTTGACTATCTCATTGCACCGGGATGGTATTTGTCGGCGCTTTTCATTGCACTGGTGCCGGCATATTATCTTGCCAGACACCACAAAAAAGCATTTATCGGTTTTATAGGCCCACTTTCCGTGGCAATGATTTACTGTTACATAATCCAAAAATACAACACTCTTAATGTAGGGAATGAACTTGTCGGTGGCTTCATTATGCTGGGAGTTCTGAGAGCATTCGCAGGGATAACCTTTGGAGCACTGGTGTATTGGATATATAAGAAGCTACGGGAAATAGAGTTTACGAAAAAGCAAGGGATAGTAGCCAGCATAATCGAGGCTGCTTCTTACCTAACGCTTGTTGCCCTCATAGTGCTGAGAGATGCCATGGGTGACCAAGATACTCTTGTGTATTTAGCTGTTTATGCCATCCTCATAATCTGCGGAGATTTGAATATAACGGCCATAGACAGATTCTTGAATAAGCGTTTGCAAAAAATCTGCTGTTATCTTGGCAGACTCAGCATGTATATTTATTTATTGCACATAATTGTCGTTGTGCTGTGGCAGACATACGTAGGAAATTTTGCAGGTGGATGGGCATATCTTATTGTTTTTGCAGCCGTGTTTTTATTCAGCGTCCTTGTCATGTATGGGCAGGATAAGATTAGGGAGCATCACAAAAATAAGGTTGAGAAGTACCTGTAAAAATCCATTGTCAGTTAGGCTGCATTATGTTAAAATTGTAAACTAATAACGAGGGACAATACAGGGATTTTTCGCAGAGCGGAGGGAAAAAATGAAAGCAGTAATAACGGTTATAGGTAAAGACATGGTAGGTATACTGGCGAAAGTCAGCACTGCCTGCGCTGAAGCAAATACTAATGTGGTAGAAGTGACTCAGTCCATATTAAGCGAATATTTTGCTATGATAATGATAGTGAACATCGATGAGATGAACTGTTCTCTTGAGGAGCTGAGAATCCATATAGAGAAAGAGGTTCCATCAATGACGGTTCATGTTATGCATGAAGATATTTTTAACTCCATGCATAGAATTTAGGGTTGCGAGGTGAAGACATGCTTGATACTAAAGATATAATGGAAACCATCACTATGATTCGGGAAGACCATTTAGACATCAGGACTATTACCATGGGCATATCTCTGCTGGATTGCTGCGACAGTGATATAGACCGGTCATGTGAGAAAGTGTATAATAAGATATACCGCCTTTCCCAGGACCTTGTGAAGACGGGAAAAGAGATAGAGAAAAAATACAGCATACCTATTGTAAATAAGAGAATTTCCGTAACACCTATTGCCATGCTTCTGGCAGCATCAGGCGGGGACCCTGTAAAGTATGCAAAGACCCTTAACAGGGTTGCAAAGGAAGTGGGCGTTAACTTTATAGGGGGCTATTCGGCTCTAGTGCATAAGGGCTTTTCGGCAGGGGACAAAGAGCTTATAGACTCTATACCAAGGGCTCTTGCAGAGACGGATTTCGTATGTTCATCTGTAAATATAGGCTCAACTAAGGCAGGGATAAATATGGATGCCGTTAAGATTATGGGGAATATTGTAAAGGAAACGGCCCTTCTTACAAAGGATCGTCAGTGCATTGGAGCAGCCAAGTTAGTTGTATTCTGCAATGCCCCTGAGGACAATCCTTTCATGGCAGGAGCCTTTCATGGAGTAGGAGAGCCTGACTGTGTGATAAACGTAGGAGTTTCGGGCCCTGGAGTTGTAAGGGCGGCTCTTGCAAAGCTTCCTAAGGAAGCTCCTCTTTCAGAGGTGGCGGATTTAATCAAGAAGACCGCTTTCAAGATAACGCGTATGGGACAGCTTGTAGGCAGCGAAGCCTCAAAAGCACTGGAGGTTCCCTTTGGCATAATCGACCTGTCTCTGGCACCGACGCCGGCAATAGGTGATTCTGTAGCATATATACTGGAAGAAATAGGCCTTGAGCAGTGCGGGACTCATGGAACTACAGCTGCATTGGCTATGCTAAACGATGCAGTCAAAAAAGGCGGGCTTATGGCATCCTCAAATGTGGGAGGTCTGTCCGGTGCATTCATCCCAGTGTCAGAAGATGCCGGAATGATTGCTGCAGCCCAATCGGGTAGCCTTTCTATCGAAAAGCTGGAGGCAATGACGGCAGTCTGTTCCGTCGGCTTGGATATGATAGTTATTCCGGGAGACACTCCGTGCGAAACCATATCAGCTATAATTGCAGATGAGGCGGCTATTGGCATGATTAATTCCAAGACCACGGCCGTAAGACTGATTCCAGCCATAGGCCACAATGAAGGCGAAATTCTTGATTTTGGCGGCCTACTTGGAAGTGGTCCTATTATGAAGCTAAATGAAAAAAGCTCTGCCGAAATGATAAACCGCGGCGGTAGGATACCGGCTCCGGTGCAGAGCTTGAAGAACTGATGTAAAGAGTTTTTGAAATTCATATAAACAGGATGAAAGACAGAGCAGAGGGGCATACGCTCTGTTTTGATCTTCATAGGCATGAGTGAAAGTGTAGGACAGGATAATCGCTAATTTACCCGGAATGTGGTATAATAACTGTATAGATTAACAGGTTCGTTTAAATAGGAAGGGAGGAATTCTGATGAAGAAATTTTTTTCAGATTGGAATTATAAAAAGCACGCTACTTTGGTAACAAGTGTTTATCTTACACTTTATGCAATCGACATGACAGTAGGTTATATGATTGCTAGAAAATGCTTAAATCAAATAGAGCAATCCAAGAAGGACTGATAAAAGGTGCTGAGAATGTCCGCAAAGACAGACGGAACAAGTAAGATAAAATTATATGCAGTAGCCATGATGTTTACCTTTTCCATAGGATTTTCGTTTTTTGGCATTAAGAAATGTGTGCCTTATGCTGACACGCTGACCATACTTGCCTACAGATATATAGCTGCTTTGGTTGGCGTGGCTCTTTGGCTGTTGGTATGCAGAGCTATTGGCATTAAATCGGAAAAGAGGCCGGGAAGGCCAAGATTCAAACTTTATCAAACAGCGGCATTTTATATACTGTTTATGATATTCCAGATATTTGCCATGTTTTTTGCTACATCCATTGAGGGGGCTATTGTCTATACTATGGTCCCTATATTTGCCAAGCTTATAGGGCGTACAGCTCTTGGCGAGAAATCCACCCCCATACAGAACGTGTTTGTTGTGATAACGGTGGCAGCTCTTATGGTTCTGGTGATACTCAACGCTACAGACATACATCTGAACTTTACGGGGCTGATACTGATGACCATAAGTTCGATTTTCATGGCGTGCCAGAACGTGTCAGCCCGATATATCAGAGGGGTTTTCAAACCCATAGAGATTACCACCTGCATAGCTGTGGGAGGTTCTGTCATATTTATCACCGCTGCTGTAGGAAGGGCACTGATTCAGGGTGATATTAAAGGATTCCTGGAACCGCTTACCCATTCCGACTTCGTAATATGGGTATCCTTTTTAGGAACCTTCTGCATACTTCTTTCGGCTCAGTTCATGGCATACATGCTGGCTCATATGGAAATTGTCCAGTCCACTATTTTTAATAGCGCATCTACTTTCGTGTCTATTATAGCAGGCGCCTTGATTTTGGGAGAGCCGCTTTACTGGTACCATTTCATTTGCGGAGTTCTTATACTTACAGGAGTCGTTGGATTGACTTTGGCACCGACGGATGCAAGAAACAGTGGTAAATCCCTGAAAGATGACATAAGAAGATGAAAGGACAGTAAGGCTAAAGGATTAGTAGAGAATTTTCCTAAGGCCGGGAATTCTTCTCGTGACTTCTACAAAGGCCATGGATATGAGAAGAATCAGAAGCGTAAGAGCCGGCAGCCAGAAGACAGGGCCAAGGGTTCTCAAATCACAGCATACGTATAGAATACTGAAGAATATTAAATGTGAAAGATATATGCCAAAGGAACTGTTTCCCAGGGCATATATTATTTTGCTCTCTCTGATATTTGCCTTCAGGAAGAAGAGGAATATACATACGGTAGGTATCATAATAAGGGAGCTGCTGTATGCAAAAAGGCTCTTATCAGTTTCACCGGCGACTTCTATTGAAAAGTAGCAGGTCATGGCCCAGCAGGCGATTATAGAAAGAAGGGCAACGAATATATACCATCCCTTTTTCAGGGAAAGAATTTTTTCACATTTTTCTCCCTGGGATAGGCGTTTATATAGTATATGTCCGCATAGGTAATAGCCGAAGTAATATGTAGATTGAATCATAGGAACCGCATACCTTAGGCCTGCTGTCACCTCGTAATAATCTAGAACGCTGTCCAGAATTCTGACTCCGCCGCAGAGAAGGAGCCATGCGATGATAAAGTAGTTTTCGGTATGCCTGTCCATGTGCTTCGCAAGAAGAGCGGTCAAGGGCTGAGCGATGAGAAGCGCAATATATGCATAAAGATACCACAGGTGGTTCTTTAGCGGATCGAAGAGATAGACTATGAATCCCTGGCTGAGCATGTCTCTTTCCAGGAAGAAATAGTTCCACAGCCAGTAAATAACGCTCCATACCACTAGGACAAGGAGCATATGCAAAATTTTCTTTTTATTTTTATCAAAATCAAATTCTTTCTTTAAGCCAAGGGCGCCGCTTATCATAAAAAACAGAGGCACGCAAACTCTAGCCGTAACATTATAAAACATGGCGACCATATAATTGACGGTAAGAGTCGGCTCCATAATCTTGGTATAGTAGTTGCAAAAATGAATAAGGATGACCAGGAATATGGACAGAACCCTTATTGCTTCTAGGCGAATATCTTTTTTCATAACTTTACTACTATATCACATATGGAGCCTTAACTCAAATTTTATGTTAAGAAAGCATATTCTTATCAGAATTTTTTCAATAGAATTCTTAGGGAATTTAGTATGCAGAGTATGGCTACTCCTGTGTCCGCGAATACAGCCGCCCATATGTTGGCAAACCCCGCAAGACCTAAAGCTATTACCAGCAGTTTGACTGCCAGCGCAATGACTACGTTCTGCATGGCTATGGAGCCAGTTGCCTTGGCTATACCTATGGACTGAGGGATTGCGTCCATGGAAGAATTCATGAACACTATGTCGGCGGCTTCTATAGCCGCATCGGCTCCTGAACCCATGGCAGCGCCCACATCAGCTCCGGCAAGAACAGGAGCATCGTTTATTCCGTCTCCTACGAACATTACGGAGCCTATACTTTCGCGAACTTCTTTCAAGGTTGCCAATTTGTCCTCAGGCATGAGCTGTGCATGAATATCCGTTATTCCCGCTTCCCTGGCAATGGCTTCTGCACTGCCTCTGTTATCTCCTGTGAGCATCACCGGAACTAAGCCGTTTGATTTGAGTTTGGATATTGCGTTTGCGGCGTCTGGCTTTATGGTGTCAGAGATTATTATGCAGCCTGCAAATCGTTGCTCAAGGGCTATGAAGACTTTGGTTGAAGCGATCTGCTCTTCTTGTATATTCATTTGTACGCTATTGACATCCGTAAGGTCTATGCCGTTTGCTTCCATGAGGGCCTTGTTGCCGCAGAGAGCGGCGCCTTTCTCTAAAGAAGCCTTTATTCCCATGCCGGAAATCTCTTCTAACTGCAAAGGTTTTTCCAAGGCAATACCCTTTGACTGGGCGTGGTCCATTATGCTTTTGGCAATAGGGTGGGTGGAGCTGCTTTCGCAGGCTGTCGCGATTTTCAAAAGATCCTCTTCGCTGCAATTTGCTGTTACTATTTCCTGAACTGCAAAATTGCCTTTGGTGATGGTTCCCGTCTTATCCATGACTACTGCTTTTATTTTTTTCAGAGCCTCTATGGAAAGTCCTCCCTTAAAAAGGATTCCCAGCTTGGAGGCTGCACCGATTCCGGAGAAAAATGCAAGAGGCACGCTTATTACGAGAGCGCAAGGACAGCTGATTACCAGGAAGGTGATTGCTGTGGTTATCCAAAAGCTCCAGTTGCCGCTTACGATGGAAGGGATAACAGCAGTAAGCACTGCCAGAACTACCACTATCGGAGTATACACTCTGGCAAATCTGGTTATGAATTTATCAATTTTCGGTTTGCCTGCGGAAGCGCTTTCCACGGAATTTAGGATTTTGGTAACCATGGATTCCTCAAGAGCTTTTTCTACCTTTATCTTCAAAAGTCCGTTTTCGTTTACGCAGCCTGATATCACCTGATTGCCCACAGAGGCTTTTACAGGAACAGGCTCTCCCGTTACAGGCGAGGTGTCTATTCGGCTTTCACCTTCTATTATAATGCCGTCTAGAGGTATTCTGTCTCCCGGACGGACTATGAGAATGTCACCTATTTTAGCTTCGGCCGCAGATATGATGCTTGTGGCATCACCGTGAACAAGAGTGACGGTTTCTGGGCGCATATCGACTGCATCCATGATTTGGGAGCGACTTTTTTCCACGGCGACATGTTCAAAAAATTCACCTATGCGGTAAAAGAGCATGACGCCCACACCTTCGGCAAAATCCCCTATGCAGAAGGCGGCTACGGTTGCTAGGGACATGAGAAAATTCTCATCGAAAACCTGTCCGTAAAATATGTTTTTCAGGGCACTGAGGAGGACCTCACCGCCGAGGAGCAGGTAGCCTGCTATGAATATGATAAAGGGTATGTACCATGGTATGGCAGTGAAATGTTCAACCAGAAGGCCTGCTGTGAAGAGCGCTGCGCCTGTGGCGATAAGACCTATCTCCCTACCCGAGGAATGTTGGTGATGGTGGTCATGGCCGCAGCCGCAGCTGCATTCGCACCCACAGCCATGATCGTGGTCATGATATTCGTGTTTATGTTGTTGGCTATTCATTGATGTGTTCCAGCGCTACGTCTAAAATCGTTTTGACATGGTCGTCAGCCGGAGAGTAATAGGCGTGCTTTCCTTTCTTTTCAAACTTCACTAAATTATTGTCTCTCAAAACCTTTAATTGGTGGGATATGGCGGACTTAGTCATGTCAAGCAGGACCGCTAAATCGCATACGCACATCTCGTGGCAGTTAAGCGCCGATAATATTTTGATTCTCGTGCTGTGGCTGAAGACCTTTAACAGCTTTGACATTTCAGCCATTTTATCTTCAGCCAGCATGTGCTTCCTGACATGTGACAATGTATCCTCATGGATAGTTGAGCAATCGCATGTCAGCTCTGCCTTTCCCATAATCAAATCTCCTCTGTAAAATATCTTGCATATGTGGAATGTTCCTCGTCAAGATAGTTGAATAATCATGCAACTATCTATAGTCACATTATAGTTGCATGATTATTCAACTGTCAAGGGGAAATTTATATGTTAGTTACTGTATTTTAACCTGAATATCTTGACAAGATGTTTATATTGTATATAATGAACATATACAATATGGCGGGAGGTAAATTTTGAATATAATAATAAGCAATTCAAGCAATAAGCCCATATATGAACAGATAAGTACTCAAATCAAGGAAAAGATACTTGCGGGAGTACTTAAAGAAGGGGATACTCTGCCTTCTATGCGATTTCTCGCCAAAGAGCTACGTATAAGCGTCATAACTACCAAGAGGGCTTATGAAGAACTGGAACGGGACGGATTCATATTTACCATGACCGGAAGAGGCAGCTTCGTATCTCAGAAAAACACAGACCTTATCAAGGAGGAATATCTGAGAAAGATAGAAGCCCACATGAGGGAGTCACTGGCCCTTTCGGCAATGTGCGATTTGACCATAGAGGATTTAAAACAAATGTTGGAGCTGTTAAATGAAACAACTCGTGAGGAGGACTGATAAAGTGAAGAGTATAGAGTACAGCAATGCAATAGAGATAAATGGCCTAGTAAAAAATTATGACGATTTCAAACTGGGAGGAATAGACCTTTTCCTGCCAAAGGGATATATAATGGGCTTGGTAGGAGAAAACGGAGCCGGGAAGACCACCATGATAAAGGCTATTCTCGGCCTAATCAACAAGAATGGGGGAGCCATTCGCGTAATGGATCAGGAGATGGACGGAGACGGGAGAGACAATATCAAGGAGTACGTCGGTGTAGTTCTGGATGACAGCGGATTTCCGGAAGATATAAATCTAAAGGATATAGATGTAATTATGTCCAGCTGCTACAAAACTTGGGACCATAGTAAATTTGGGGGTTTTGTAAGACGCTTTGACCTGCCGGAAAAGAAAAAGATAAAGGCATATTCAAAAGGAATGAAGATGAAGCTTTCCATAGCAGTAGCCCTTTCTCATGAAAGCAGATTGCTAATTCTGGATGAAGCTACAAGCGGTCTTGACCCTGTAGTAAGAGACGAGATACTGGATATCCTAAGAGAATTCATACAGGACGAGGAGAAGAGCGTTTTCATTTCCTCCCATATCCTCAGCGACCTTGAAAAAATTTGCGATTACATAACTTTTGTCCACAAGGGAAAGCTGGTTTTCAGCGAGTCTAAGGATATACTTTTGGAAAAGTACGGTATCGTTAAATGCAGCTGGGAGGCACTTGAGGCATTGCCAGCGGAAGCCGTCGTTGCACGCAGGAAGAATCAATTCGGCGGAGAGGCCCTGGTAGAAAAAGAGCTCATAGGTGCAGATATTGTAACTGAGCATACATCCATAGAGGACATAATGCTCTATTATATTAAGGAGGAAAGAGCATGAGAGGACTTGTAATAAAGGATATATTAAACCTGAGACAGCAGGCTAAAATTTATGTAGGCATTATGGTTTTGTTTTTTGTAGTAGGAATATTAAACGAGGATGCTTCGTACTTTGGTTCATTCTCTTCTGTATTCATAATGCTTATTCCTATGACGTCAATAGCCTACGACGAAAGGGCTAAATGGGACAGATATGCTCTAACCATGCCGGTGAGCAGAGCAGACATCGCTAATTCCAAATATGCAATGTCCATACTGGTTCTAATTGTGGTAACATTACTCATCGCAATAGGTAACTTTATTATCATAAAGGATTTAGGGGAAAGTCTATTGCTGACCTTAACCATTGCGCCTTTAGGGTTGATAGTAAGCGATATATTTATCCCTACGTTGTATCGCTTTGGTACTGAAAAGAGCAGGGCCCTGTTCCTAGGGCTCTTCGTATTGATAATGATCATAGGATTTCTTGGGAATAAATTTGATATACATTTCTCCCTTGGCACAGGGATGTTTGAATCACGGGGACTTATGGTTGCACTGGTGTGGGCAGTCGCTGCTGTGGCAACTGTGGTTTCCATGGCGATTTCCCGCAGGATATACGAGATCAAGGATTTCTAGGAAAGAGATGTACGTTAATAAATACAGGTCTAATAAAAAGAGTCAATAAAAAATGTGGCATCAGATAAATCCGAAGCCACATTTTTTTAATCGTTTCCAATAAGTTTACGGCTGTGTTCTTTCTAGAACTCAGGACCCTTAAACTTAACCTTCTTGCATTTAACGAACTGACCGTCGCCGCTTTCGCCAACGTAATCTTTTCCGTCGAATACCATCTTACCTCTTGAGTATACAGATGTAGGATATCCCTTGAACTTGGAAGTTTCCCAGATAGTATGGTCAAGAGCACCATGCTGGTTTTCGGCATTCTTAACTTCAAAGCTCTTCTTAGGGTCATAAACTACGATATCAGCATCGAGGCCAACTTCTATAGCACCCTTGCAATAATCAATACCAAAGAGCTTAGCAGGGTTAGCTGCTGCAATTTCAACAGCCTTTTCGAATGAAATCTTACCCTTGTTAGCTTCTGATAAGATATAAGGATACATGTTTTCAATGCCTGCACAACCATTAGGAATAGTAGTGTAGTTTCCTGGTTTACCATCCTTAGTAGTGATTCCCCAGTCTTTTTCTGACTGTAAGAACGGACAGTGGTCAGTTGCCAATGTAGAAACTGCACCAGTTTTGATTCCATTCCAAAGTGCATCCTGTGATTCTTTGCCCTTCATTGGAGGGGAGCATACGAAGTCGCGAGCTCTGAGTCCCAGTGAAGGAATTCCATCCTTATAAACATCCTTAGTGAATGCTAAGTACTGAGGACATGTTTCAGCAAAGATAGGGTAACCTTCTGCTCTTGCAGCAACTACTGCATCAACACCCTGTTTATTGTCCAGATGAACGATATACAGTGAAGTGCCTGCCATTTTAGCTAAGTTGATAGCCCTTACATCTGCTTCGCCGGCAACTGCTTCGTTCTTGGACATATAGTGCCACCATGCTTCAGTCTTGCCTTCTGCAAGGTACTTAGCGTTGAGGCATTTGTTTACATCGTTGTTTTCAGCATGTACTCCTACGAGAGCACCGATTTGTGCAGCGTGCTGTAATACGTTGAAGAACTGACCATCGTCTACGCCGAAATCATATACCATGAATACCTTGAAGGAAGTGATTCCGTTGTTTACGCATTCATCCATAGTGTCTAACATTTCCTGAGTTGTAGCATTACCTACGCCTACATGATAGGAGTAGTCGATAGCAGGGCCATCTTTTTTACAGATAGCGTCTCTTCTTTGTACTGCATCCCACATACCTTCTCCGTCAGGAGCCTGTAGCACGAAGTCAAATACAGTAGTTGTACCGCCGCAAGCAGCAGCTCTTGTGCCTGTGAAGTAGTCATCTGTAGCAATAGTTCCGCCAAAAGGCATAGCCAGATGAGTATGTCCATCAATAGCTCCAGGAAGAATCATCTTGCCTTTAGCATCAATGACCTCTGCCTTTTTCTCAGGCTTAAGGTTTGCACCTATAGCACTGATCTTTCCGTTTTTAACTGCAACATCAGCTTTGAATGATGAAGTTGCAGTAACGACTGTGCCGCCTTTAAATAATAAATCCATAACTTTTGTCCTCCTTTTTTGCAAAAGTTGATAAAAGTAGAAGCCTTTGGGTCTCAAAGGCTCCTAACATTTTTATATAAAGTTTTTACAGACTTTATTATGCATACTTTTATAGCATTATGCTTATGCTCTTTCTGTGAAGCTTTCGTGCTCTTCGTCAGTTACATATGACTTGCTAGCCAAACTAGTCTTCATTAACAGTATGTATACGATGAAGCCAAGTACGAATGACCAAATATAGTTGATGCTACTGATGAATGACCAGAATGAACCCTGTACACCGAAGTAAGTAAGCAGTGGAAGTATGAATGCTACAACCCATGCGATTACTGCAGCACCGTTCCAGCCGCCATTGTACCAATATCTGCCTTCAGGTCCCTTGAATAATCCGGCAACATCGATTTTTCTGTTCTTGCAGAAGAAGTAGTCTGCAATAAAGATAGCAGCGATAGGAGCCAAGATAGTTCCGTAAGCGTTCATCCAAGTGAAGTATGCAGCACCGGAACCATATATCCACCAAGCCTGCAAGATGAAGAATGCAACACCGATAGTGATTACAACACCCAACTTGTAGGAAATCCTTCTAGGTGAAATGTTGGAAATTCCGTTTGCAGGAGCAACTACGTTAGCAGCTACGCAAGTAGTAACTGTAGCAGCAACTACGCCTAATGCTGCGATGAATACTACGATTTTGTTGTCTATGTAGTAGAATACAGCAGTCGGGTCAAACATTGCAGAACCCATAGCCAGTTTAGTAGCCTGAGCAAAGTATGCGCCGATGAATGCACAGAATGCCATTGGAAGAGGCATACCATAGAGCTGACCTCTGAACTGGTCTTTTTGTGATCTTGCATATCTTGAGAAGTCAGGAATATTAAGAGCCATTGTAGCCCAGAATGCGATGTTGCCCATCAATCCTGATAGGTAGATAGGCCAGAAGCCGCCACTGCCTGCGATCAAAGCATCATCATTGCCCTGCTGCATTACTTCCCAGAAGCCATAGCCGGCATTGTTTGCCTGAACACCTGCCCAAGTCAGCAGTGCGATCATTACAGCAATAAGGATAGGTCCGCCGATGTTCTGGATCCATTTAATCTGATCCATGCCGTTGTAAGCAATCCAACCTATGAACAGGATGAAGACTACATAACCAATAAACTGTCCAACAACTACAGGAGTCATGCCGCTCCATGAAGGAAGGTTCATAATCCAAGAGCTGTCTGCGAACTTAGGAGCAAAACATCCGATTATAGCAGCAACAGCACCACCGCCAACCCATGCCTGTACGGAAGTCCATCCGCAGGCAGTGAGTGCTCTCAGGAGAGCTGGTAACTGAGCACCGATACTACCAAAGGTAAGTCTTGCAAAGAGTGGGAACGGGATACCATACTTAGTACCAATCTGTGAGTTCAACTGGATTGGGATCAAGATGATGATATTTCCCAAAGCTACGTTTAATACTGATAACCATGGGGAAACACCCATTCCGATAAGTCCGGACGCGAGTGATAACGAAGGGATACAGATAGACATACCTACCCACAACATTGTAATGTTGTATGTAGTCCAGTTTCTCTGTGACACTGATGTAGGGGCTAAGTCTTCATTGTAATACTTTGAAGATACAAGCTCCGCACGTGCCGCATCTGTTAATTCAAACAGACCGCCTTTTTCAACTTGTGTGTACGTTGACATAAAACACCTCCATATAGAATGATATAAATTATAACAGTCTAAGTATACTATAAAAGAATGAAAAATGTAACTGGTTTTGTCAAATTTTTTGCAGGCTTTTTGAAAAACATCTGTGCAAGTTAGTATAAGCCAGTAGTTTAAAGGATTTCAGCGATTCCACAAAAAAGTATTTTTTTTTGTTGATTTTTGGTAGTTTGCAAAAATCGGAATTACATTTATAATAGTATGTAGAAAACAGCAAATTAGTACTCGTCGTATCAAAATTGCAGCAGGCAGGAGGTAATAGCAGTGAATTTTTCAAAAGAAACGATAATAGACATATTGGATAAATTAAGGGCCAAATACCCCAATGCAGAGTGTGCCTTGACACACAGGAATACATATGAATTACTGGTGTCCGTGGTGCTGTCAGCACAGACCACGGATAAAAGCGTTAACAAGGTTTCGGCGAGATTGTTCAGGTGTTATCCCACCCCTTTTGAACTGGCTGAGGCGGCCCAGGATGATGTCATCGAAATAATAAAAACCATAGGAATGTACAAGACGAAATCAAAAAATATCATTTCTCTTGGAAAGAAACTAGTTTCAGAATATGATGGACAGGTTCCGGAAGACTACGATGCACTCGTTTCTCTGCCTGGGGTGGGACGAAAGACAGCTAATGTGGTTTTGTCAGTGGGATTCGGTCAGCAGAAGATAGCCGTAGACACTCATGTCTTCAGGGTCAGCAATAGGATCGGACTTGTAAGGGGAAAGGATGTGCTGAAGACAGAGCTTGCTCTCATGGAGGCGCTTCCTGAGGAGCGTTGGACAGAAGCACATCATAGCTTGATATTTCATGGGCGGGAATGCTGCAGCGCACGCAACCCTAAGTGTGAGAGCTGTCCAATAGAAGAGATTTGTAAAAAGGTCGGGCTGTAGCGCTGGGGACTTTGTATGGTGTAATGAAAAAAGCCGGTGCTTGGCACCAGCTTTCACATATCAAATTCAATTCGCAGGGACGTACCAACCCCTCGTTTCACTGCGTTCAACTCGTGGGGTTCGTCCTTGGCGTCGTTGGTCACGACGGACTGAAGCCCTGTGACATATGACGGGGGACGTACCAACCCCTCGTTTCACTGCATTCAACTCGTGGGGTTCGTCCTCCCACAGCAGTGCTTGTACTTTTTGCCGCTGCCGCATGGGCATGGGTCGTTCCTGCCGACTTTCGGAGACTGACGCCTTACGGTCTTGGATTTTTTGTATTCACCCACAATTTCCTTCATTTTATCTTCGCCCAGAACGGTTTTCCACTGAGGCAGTCCGTAGAGATAGTCTGCATTTGCGGAAAGCATATTATAGAATAAAGTCTCGGGAACTATTTCTATGGTCACATCAGAAGATTCGTCAAAGCTTTCAAAATCGTTGCCATTCTTAAGGCTGCTGTTAATTCCGTCAAGAAAGCCCATGAATATTACAGGCCTAACTTCATACTTTTCGGACAGCTGCCCCAGAGTTCCCGTAAGCTTTTCTGTAGGATTATCGAGAATGTGGTTGTAGATTTTCGTTTCAGCGTCGCTATACTCTTTCCAAAATTCCTCAAAAGTATCCTCGCTTTGATTTTCAATTAAACTCTTCCATTGTTCAAATAAAGTCATTTTTTCCTCCTGTATAACAAGCTACTTTAGTATGATAAGTTATTTTAAAATAGCCTTTGAAATCTCTATTACATCGCCCATTACCGCACTTCCCGTAGGAAGAGGGCCAGCGCCTTTGCCATAAAACATAAGCTCACCAACCGCATTTCCCTTTACAAAGACAGCGTTGAATTCTTTGTTGATTCCTGAGAGTGGGTGAGAGTCCTTCAACTTCATAGGGCTTACGGAGTATTCTATGGTGCCGTCCTCCAGCTTGGTGGCGCGAGCTATAAGTTTAATCTTGCAGTTTTGGGCTGTGGCTACAGCGATTTCTTCCTTTGTAACGCCGGTTATTCCGGTGGTAGGTATTTCTGTAGGCGGTACATACTTATCGAACATCAAGGCCATAAGTATTGAAAGCTTGTTGGCTGCATCTATACCCTCTACATCTGCAGTGGGGTCAGCCTCTGCAAAACCCAGCTCCTGGGCCTGTTTAAGGGCAGAGGAGTAGTCCATTCCTTCTGCTGTCATCATGTAAAGAATGTAGTTTGTGGTTCCGTTTACGATGCCCAGGACCTCTTCAAATTTATTGGCTCTTAGAGGGCCGTCCAAGGTGCCTAGGATAGGTATGCCGCCTCCAACGCTGGCTTCATACTTAAACAATACGTTGTTAGTAATTGCTGTTTCTGCCAGCTTGCTGTAGTTTGCTGCCACAGCTGCTTTATTGGCCGTCACCACATGCTTGCCGTTTTCCATAGCGGCGAGCATGAAGGATGCCGCCGGTTCGATGCCACCTAAAAGCTCAATTACTATATCAATTTCGGGGTCCTTGAAAATATCGTCGGGATTCTGAGTGAATTTTTCCTTTGAAACGGTGATGTCGCGCTTCCTGTCAACGTCCTTTTCCAGTATTTTCACGATGTCGATGCTTGTTCCCAGGGTAGATACGATTTCTTTCCTGTTCATTTCAAGGGTCTTGTAGGTACCTGTTCCGATATTGCCAAGACCCAGTAGTCCGATTTTAATTGTTTTCATTAGTGATAAACCTCCATAACAAGCTACACATTGCAGTCTGTCTGCAATAATTAAGTGGATTCATTATAACATGGATATTGACTTTTGAAAATGAAAAAGTACAATAATGGTGGAGGGGAAATTTAATACGACCGGAGGGAAAAACATGTCTTTACATATAGTATTGGTACAACCTGAAATTCCGCCTAACACGGGGAACATAGCCAGAAGCTGTGCGGCAACGGAAACAGTGTTGCATCTCGTAAAGCCCCTGGGCTTCGCCATAGATGATAAAAGCCTGAAAAGAGCAGGTCTTGACTACTGGCAGTATGTCAAGCTCGAGGTTCACGAAAGCCTGGAAGAATTCATGAGAAAGTATGCAGACAGAACCATGTACTTGGCTACGACAAAGGGAGAAAAAAAGCACACTGATGTAGAATATGGCGATGAGGATATGCTGCTCTTCGGAAGAGAAACGGCAGGGCTTCCAAGGGAGTTTATAGAAGCAAACAAGGAGAAAACCATAAGGATACCTATGAGCGACGATACCAGACTTCGCTCCCTTAATCTGGCAAATTCCGTGAACATAGTTTTGTTTGAAGCTCTTAGACAACTGGAGTTCCCAAATTTGAAATAATGTGATATACTTAAAAAGAATAAGTGAGGTGTTTTTATGAGCATGCGACTTGGATATGAATTAACAATCGAACAAGCTCAAAAACTGGTAATGACTCCGGAATTGATTCAAGCAATTCAGATATTGCAGTTCAGCACTCAGGAGCTGGATACTTATGTAGATGAACAGATTTTGATAAATCCGGTTTTGGAACAGGAATCCCACGAGGATAGAGAATCCCATGATGATAAGGAATCCCGCGAGGACAGCGATACTCGTCAGGAAGGTGAGTCTTCAGGGGATTCTTTTAGCGATGACTTTGACTGGAAGGAATATCTCAAGGACAGGCAGTACGATGATATAAGCTACAAGCAGTGGGATGATAGGAGCGGTGAGGACAAGGAAAACAGGTACGAACAGTATGTCAGCTCCGATGTCACTCTGCCGGAGCATCTTATGTTCCAGCTGCAGTTTGCGTCTCACAAGGCGGGCTGCAGACGTGTGGGAAAATACATTATAGAGTCTCTGGACGAAAACGGATACATGACGTGTACCGTTGAAGAAATAGCTCAGGCTACAGGTACGCCGAAGGAAAAGGTCCTGGAGATTCTGGAAATTATACATACCTTTGAACCCTCCGGAGTGGGAGCTAGAAATATCGGGGAATGTATGGTTATTCAGCTCAAGCAAAAAGGATATCTGACCGATACCTTTAAGTATGTTATAGAGGAACACTTGGAGGATTTGGCAAACAATCGGCTTAGTGCAATAGCCAAGGATATGGGTATACCCGTTCAGGACGTCCAGGAGATGAGTGATGTTATCAGGACATTGGAGCCTAAGCCGGGAAGGCAGTTTGCCACCCAGGCTGATACGAAATATATAGTGCCTGACGTTTTTGTTGAGCGTGTAGATGATGAATACGTTGTTACAGTAAACGAGAACAGCACTCCCAGCCTTAAGGTCAGCTCATATTACAGGAATCTGCTTGCTAAGGCGGAGGAGGACGACAAGCTGTCAAAATATCTTACCGACAGACTGAATTCTGCCCTTTGGCTGATAAAGAGCATAGAGCAGAGAAAACAGACCATTTATAATGTAGTCAATGCTGTGGTCAAGTATCAGAAGGACTTTTTTGACAAGGGCAACAAGTACCTTAAGACCTTGACCCTCAAGGACATTGCGGAGGAAGTGGGAATCCATGAATCTACGGTTTCCAGGTCTATCAACGGGAAGTATTTGCAAAGTCCCAGAGGAGTATTTGAGATAAAGTATTTTTTCTCTGCCGGTGTTTCGGGTCAGCACGGGGAGGGTATATCCTCCAACAGCATAAAGGAGTTCATTCGCGAGATAGTCGAAAACGAAGATCCTAAGTACCCATGCAGCGATCAGGACATGGTAGGTATGTTGGAGGCCAAGGGAATAAACATATCGAGAAGGACCGTTGCCAAATACAGGGACGAGATGAACATATTGTCATCGTCCAAGCGAAGGCGGTATTAAGTCGAGAGACTGAATATAAATAATTATTAAATCCAATTAATATTCATTGTGTTTTTTAGGAGGAACAAAAATGGCAATTAAAATCGGAGTAAGTGGATTTGGGCGTATTTCGCGTTTAGCAATTCGTTCGGCAATGGAAATGCCGGAGTTTGAAATTGCAGGTATCAATTATCGAAACGCAGACGTGAAATATTTGGCGTACATGCTAAAGTATGACTCAGTATTTGGCCGCTTTCCAAAGGAACTTGATTATTACGAAAATGGTCTTATCATTGATGGAAAGAAGGTTCCTGTTTACAGCGAAACGGAAGCATCCAAGATTCCTTGGGCGGAGTGTGGAGCTGAGTACGTCATTGAAGGAACAGGTGCGTACAATACTACCGAGAAGTGTCAGGTACATTTAGAGGCAGGCGCCAAGAAAGTAATTATTACCGCTCCGGCAAAGGATGATTCCCCAACATTCGTAATGGGAGTAAATCATCAGGAATACACCAAGAACATGAATGTTGTTTCCAACGCATCGTGTACTACCAACTGTTTGGCTCCTTTCTGCAAGATACTCGAAGATAATTTCGGCATCGATCAGGGTCTTATGTCGACGATACATGCCGCAACCTCTAAACAGACGGTTGTTGACAAGAGAAACATGAAGGATTGGAGAATAGGACGGTCCGTGTTTGGCAATATTATTCCTACGACTACAGGTGCCGCCAAAGCAGTTGCAAAGGTTATTCCATCATTAAAAGGAAAGATGACTGGCTTTGCCTATAGAGTTCCTACAAATGATGTATCAGTTATCGACCTGAATGTTATGCTTAAGAAGCCTACCAGTCTTGAAGAGGTTAATGCAGTGGTTAAGAAGGCTTCGGAAGGCTCAATGAAGGGTATACTCGAATACGTTGAGGATGAATGTGTAACATGTGATTTCATCGGTGATACCAATACATCTATTTACGATTCCACTATGGGTATCGCTCTTAATGACAAGTTCTTCAAATTTATATTATTCTACGACAATGAATATGGGTATGCCACCAAGGTATTGGAGCTAATCAGACATATGAACAGCGTTGACAGTAAATAGTTGATGATTTATGGAGGAAAGGCAATCAAAATGAAAAAAACCGTGAGAGATGTTGACGTTGCCGGAAAGAGAGTTCTGGTAAGGTGTGATTTCAACGTTCCTATGAAGGATGGGAAAATCACAGACGACTTCAGAATCGTTTCGGCACTTCCGACAATTAAGTATTTAATAGAAAACAAAGCCCGTGTGATTCTCATGTCGCACATGGGCAAGCCAAAGGGTGAGCCGAAGCCAGAGCTTTCCCTTAAGCCGGTAGCCGATAAGTTGTGCCGACTTTTGGGGAAGGAAGTGGTTTTCATTTCATCACCTAAGGTGGTGGATGAAAAGGTGGAAGAGGCGGCAAAAGCCTTGGAGTCGGGCCAGGTAATGCTCCTTGAAAACACAAGGTATAGAGCCGAAGAAACTAAGAACAAAGAGCCTTACACCGGGGAGCTTGCTAAGCTGGGAGAGATTTTTGTAAACGATGCATTCGGAACAGCTCACAGAGAGCACAGCTCTACGGCAGGATTGGCAGCCTATATGCCGAGCGTATCGGGTTTCCTTATAGAAAATGAAGTCAAGTTTCTGGGTGATGCTCTCGATGCGCCTGAAAGGCCATTCGTTGCCATTATGGGTGGTGCTAAGGTAGGCGACAAGATACCGGTAATCAAAAACCTTATGAAGAAAGTGGACACCATCATCATAGGCGGCGGCATGTCATACACGTTTTTTAAGGCAATGGGCTATGAGGTCGGAACATCCATACTTGATGAGGAGAGCATAGATCTTGCTAGAGAGCTTATGCAAAAGACTAAAAAAGCGAATGTTCAGCTTCTTCTTCCTGTTGATTCGGTCTGTGCTAAGGCTTTTGATAATGATAGCCAAAGTGAGGTGTTTGACAGAGATAAAATACCGACTGACATGATGGGAATGGATATTGGGCCTAGGACTATAGAGCTTTATAAGGGAGTTATTGCAAAGGCAAAGACAATCGTATGGAACGGTCCTGCCGGTGTATTTGAAATGTCTAATTTTGCAGAAGGAACTAAGGCAATAGCCCAGGCTCTGGCAGATAGTCAGGCGATAACAATAATAGGCGGCGGTGATTCTGCTGCTGCTGTTGAGCAGTTCGGATTCAAAGATAAGATGACACATATTTCAACCGGTGGCGGAGCTTCTCTCGAGTTCCTTGAGGGCAAGACTTTACCGGGAATAGCGTGCTTGGAGGATAAGTAATGAGAATACCTTTTATGGCGGGAAACTGGAAAATGTTTAAGACAAAGGCTGAAGCGAAAGCCTTTGCAGAGGAATTTAAAGGACTTTACGAGGGGACTGATGTGGAGACAGCCATTTGCGCTCCCTTTACAACCTTAGAAGTGCTGGTAGAGGAGTTTGGCGGAACCAAAATAGGCGTTGGGGCTCAGAATGTGCATTTTGCAGATGAAGGCGCGTATACAGGTGAAATATCCGTAGGGATGCTTGAAGAGATAGGCGTTGATTTTTGCATAGTGGGACATTCCGAGCGAAGACAGTACTTTGGCGAAACCGACGAAACCGTAAATCTGAAGCTGAAAAAACTTCTGACAAGCTCCATAAGGCCTATAATGTGTGCAGGCGAAAGTCTGGAGCAGAGAGATGCGGGGAAGCTCTTTGATGTTGTCAAGGGTCAGCTGATAAATGGCCTTGAAGGAATCAGCAGAGATGACATGATAAAGATAGTTGTCGCCTATGAACCTATATGGGCCATCGGGACGGGAAGAACCGCCACACCGGAGCAGGCCGGTGAAATGTGCGCTTTCATCAGGAATACACTTATTGAGATGTACGATGAAGACGTTGCAGACCAGGTGATTATCCAGTACGGCGGAAGCGTCAAGCCTGCCAATGCCACTGAGATAATGAATATGGAAGAGATAGACGGAGCCCTGGTGGGAGGTGCAAGTCTTAAAGCAAAAGATTTCATGGAGATAATCGACTTTTAAGGAGGAAAAAACATGTCTTATATTGAAGATATAATAGCAAGAGAGGTTCTGGATTCCAGAGGGAATCCTACGGTAGAGGTAGAAGTACTGCTGGAGGATGGTTCCATCGGCAGAGCAATAGTTCCATCGGGAGCATCAACGGGAGTTCATGAGGCAGTTGAGCTGAGAGATGGAGACAAGTCAAGATACCTTGGCAAGGGTACGCTTCAGGCAGTGGAGAATGTAAACGACATTATAGCAGACCATGTTCTGGGCTGGGATTGCTTTGACCAAGTAGGCTTGGACAAGCTGCTTATCCAGTTGGACGGAACACCCAACAAAGGAAAGCTGGGAGCCAATGCCATATTAGGCGTTTCCATGGCTAACGCAAGAGCCGCCGCTGAATCTTTGGGTCTTCCTTTGTTCCAGTATCTGGGTGGAGTTAACGGTAAGGTTCTTCCTACTCCTATGATGAACATTCTTAACGGAGGTTCACATGCAGATAATACTGTGGATATTCAGGAATTCATGATTATGCCTGTGGGAGCGCCTGATTTCAGAGAGGCTCTCAGAATGGGGGCAGAGGTTTTTCATAACCTTAAGAGTGTGCTCAAGGGCAAGGGGCTGAACACGGCCGTAGGTGACGAAGGAGGCTTTGCGCCTAACCTTTCCACTAACGAAGAAGCGATACAGGTTATAATAGAAGCCATTGAGAAGGCGGGATACAAGCCGGGTGAAGATGTGAGAATCGCACTGGACGTTGCAGCAAGCGAATTCTTTGATGGAGAAAAGGAAATATACAATCTTACGGGAGAAGGCGTAAGCAGAACGGCAGCACAGATGGTAGACTACTACGAAATGCTCTGCGACAAATATCCTGTAGTTTCCATAGAGGACGGTCTTGCAGAAGACGACTGGGACGGCTGGAAGCTTCTGACCGAAAGGCTGGGAAGCGGAATTCAGCTGGTTGGAGATGATTTGTTCGTGACCAATACGGAAAGACTTGAACAGGGTATCGACAAGGGTGTTGCAAATTCCATTCTTATTAAGGTAAATCAGATAGGAACGCTTACAGAGACATTTGATGCTATAGAAATGGCTAAGAAGGCAGGCTATACTGCAGTAGTATCTCACAGAAGCGGAGAGACGGAAGACACTACCATCGCAGATATAGTGGTAGGCCTTAATGCGGGGCAGATAAAAACTGGTTCGCTTTCAAGGACAGACAGAGTTGCCAAGTATAATCAGCTCCTCAGAATAGAAGAGCTTTTGGATACTGCGGGACAGTACGCAGGAATGAGCGCATTTTACAATATTAAGAAGAAGTAATCGTTGATTTTTGGCAAGTGCTGTGGTACACTCATATAGTTAGATTACAAGGAGGGTAAAAAATGACGATTGCTCTTAAGATAGTGCTTGCTTTAGCAAGTGTGGTTTTGACAGTGAGTATACTGCTCCAATCCAGTAACAGTGCGGGATTGTCAGGATCAATAGGTGGTGGCGCCGAACAGCTTTTCGGTAAGAGAAAGAGTCAGGGTTACGATGGAATATTAGGTAGGATTTCCACCGTTGCGGCTATTTTGTTCATCGCTATTTCACTGGTTTTAGTTGCGCTTGAATAGGTCGCAGGCCATTGATAATTGATTTTATTTAGTTAGTTTAATTATTTTAATATTTCGTATTTCGAATATTTTTAAGAGGTGTCATTGGCGCCTCTTATAATCATATTTGGAAGCGAGAGGGAGGTATCATTAATGAACGTTTTAGCAATTGTTGCTGTATGTGCGGCAATCGTTGGTCTGCTTGTTGCCGTATTCTTGGCAACGTGGATTAAGAAGGCACCTGAAGGAACAGATAGGATGAAAGAAATATCCGGTTTTATCAGGGAAGGTGCTTTTGCATTTCTCAAGAGAGAGTACAAGGTTATGATTATCGTAATCGCAGTACTGTTCTTACTTATTGGACTGTGTCTGAACTGGATAACTGCCATACTTTACGTATGCGGAGCAGTTTTATCCGTATTGGCAGGCTTCTTCGGAATGAACGTTGCTACTTTGGGCAACGTAAGGACTGCAAATGCTGCCAAGGAATCCGGCATGAACAAAGCGCTTAAAATCGCTTTCAGGTCAGGTGCCGTTATGGGTTTGGCAGTATCAGGACTGGGACTTTTTGGACTGGGCAT
>JAAZCE010000087.1 GCA_012513435.1 Clostridiales bacterium | reverse complement strand
TCTTAACTCTTATTCACGCAAATAAATCTTCTGACTCTATCACAAGCAAGAAAAGCCCGAGGATATCCTCGAGCTTCAATGGTTGTTGAGTCTTATGCTTATCGCTGACTGATTCTCGAAAAGTCACTTCAGATTAATACTCCGAATGGTCCGGATGCGAACCAGCTTCTCTTCCTTTTTTTTGCCGGCAATCACAAGCGCCCACTCTTCGTCGACCTCTTGGATCAGGCAATCCGTAACTGTTGTATTTGTATTCATACCGCTGCCCTCCAGCTTCAGGTCGGCTGATTTGCCAATGCTCTTTTCCAGGATCTCGCGGAGAGAAGCCTTTTCTGTATATCCGATGCCCGCGTCCTGAATCATGCGCTTCAGCTCCCGGACCTGTGTCGTCAGACTGATGCACCAGAAAAAGGCGACCATGCCAAAAATAAACCCCATATATCCGACAGATTCCATATTATCTCCCCCCTACTTCACAATACTGATCGATTGGATGGAAGACACCGGGAGAATTTTCGTGATTTTCTTCCTGGACTTCGTATACTCAATACTCATCCACGGACCGTCAAAGTCGATGATCGTGCAGACCTCGTTCCCTATCTCATAATCCGTTTCGAAAAGCGTCAGCTTGACCTTTTTGCCTTTCAGACCATATAAAAGACGCGTCACCGCGCTTTTTACCGGCGCGCTGACTTTCTGTTCCTCGTGGCTGTCATTCAGCAGATAGTCACAGCTTACGCCCAGTAATTCCGCCAGCAGGACCACCTTCTCCATTTCAGGGTAGGATTGATCCGATTCCCAACGGGATATCGACTGTCTGGTAACGGACATCATATCCGCCAGCTGTTCCTGGGTCAGGTTCTTTTCTTTTCTTGCATCTGCTATTTTATTTCCGATGCTCATATGATTTGCACCTCCGTTCTTGATGAGGCAAGCATATGGGATTTACCCCTTCCTGCTCTACCAAGTTCTGGTTTCTAAATGTAACATTTGACTTGCATTCCATGTTACATCGAGTTTTTCTCTATCATAAGTGCTTTTTAGCCATTCTACCAGTTATTTGTCCTCGCCAAAAAAGGGGCTGTCTTAAAAGACTTGTAACTCAAGTTGGATGAGGGCTTTCGTCCAACATTTGGGTGCACTTTGTTCTGAGACAGCCCCTTTGATCATGTACATTCCATTCAACTATTCAAAGTGCAACTCCATTCTGGAGAAAAAGTAGTATGACAACGATTGTGACAAGGCACAGCGCCCATGCGGTGAGGATGGCTGCCTTGAACCGGACGGGTCGATCTGCCGGAACAGGAGGCTTCCTTCTCTCGAATAAAGCAATGCGCGCCCCTATGTACACGATTGTCATGACCACCGGGATCACGGATGGCCACAATCCGATCTCCGGTACCGGGATGAGCTGTGTCCAATCAAAGGATAGCCAGGTCACTGTGTGGATGACGAAGAGGGTGCAGGCTATCATAATAAACTCATAACGATGAGATTTTCCCTTTGTTCCCAGAAAAGAATAGACGCTGTTCAGTAGGATATGGTTCAGAAGTAGGATCGTCACCACAGTCGCTACACCGGATAGAACGATCATGAGGATTCTAAGCCAAATATAGGGATACAGTCCGAGAATCCCCGAAGCGTCACCGATCCCGCCATGAAATAACGCATCCCAAAAATAGTATGGTAATCCGTCACAAAGAAATGTGAAGGCAAGCGTGAGTAAGGCGACGGATGACAGCGGAGATTTCTTCAGCCTGATCCCCAGTACCAAAAAGAATATGCTACAAAGATTCGTAAGCAAAGTCCCGCCGGCAAGAACGATCGCCTGCTTGAACGGGCTGATGTCGGCTATATCGACCCTTGCCCAACCCTTAGCATCGATCAGAATACCGAACCCCAGAAAGTCTCCTCCCAGAAGAGCAGCGACTACACCGTGTCCGACAACTTCATGAATTGTAACGGCAGCTATGCTCCCAAGATAAACGATCGGAAGGAAAAAGAGTACAAAGCAGATCCATTGCACGAGAAAGTTCTTTTGTTCCTGATTAAGCACGTTGACCCCCTTACGGTTCCCTTAAAATTTCTCTCTGACTTGAGAATAAGGTGTACCCTAAGGGGAGAGTCAACATTTTTCACAGTCTAATCATTCCCACTTAAAAAATCGAATGGATAGCGCTATGCAGATTATTGCCAGAAAGAGCATCACAAGAATGGGCTGCCAAGCGTTTTCCATCGGAAGTCCGAGAGAGGTTGCCTTCAGAAGTTTGATTCCCTGTGTTAAAGGCATCAGATCCGCTGCCAGCTGCAACGGAGCCGGAAGAATTTCATAGGGTATCGTCGTACCTGAGAAGATCAACATAGGAAAATAGAGGATGCTCGCAAGAATACCCGCAACCTTACTGTTCTTCGAAACTCCCCCTACCAGCATTCCGATGCTGAACAT
>JAAZCE010000095.1 GCA_012513435.1 Clostridiales bacterium | reverse complement strand
CGCGCCGGAACTCGCAACACTAAACAAACCTACACTTGTATTTAATGATAAATTCAGATTTAAATTACTAATTGTATATCCAGCACCATCTAATTCACCAAGAAATTGACCGCCAGTAGCAATAGGAGTCCATGTAACACCACTCAAATCGATGTCATTACCTAATACATAATAAGCTGTTAAATTATTCTGTATCGACTGCAATTCAGTAGCAGTTGTAATAATAAAAGGATCACCAACTTCACCTGTTCCAGCGGCACTAACTGGTAAAACCAACGCGCTTAATGCAATCAAACAAAGCAAAATAATGCCTATTTTTTTTCCAATCAAATCAAGCTTAATCATAACTTAACACCTACAAATTTGTAAAAATTAGTTAGATGTAATACATTAAAATCAATAACTAACATGGTCTTTATACTTTTCATAGGTATAAAGTAAAACATCCATATATTTAAACCTATGCCTCTCCCAAAATATACGGTTTAATTGAAAAAAAAATATCAATTAAAATAGGTCAATAACCGGGCATTATAACTCTTTCGCCGCTCTTTGAAATATAATCGATCTACATATGGGTTTTTATCCAAACTAAGTCTATCTGCCGTTTTCAATCTTATATCTGCCACTTTTTCTAATTTAACACCATTAAAATTATAATTTCTATCTCCATTTGAGTTATCATTAAAAAATTTATATCTTAATTCTTTTTCAGTTAATTTTGGATATTTAGTTTTCAACCAACCCCATAACATTTCTTCAATTGCAATATCTAAATCAATAAAATGATGAGGTTTGCATGCATATGTGTGGTAATTTCCCCATCCACGGACTATATAATTTAATTTTGTAACGAATTTTGTAGGAGACCAATGTATAGATTGTTCTTTTGTATGTAAAAGTCTAAGCCATACTTCATACAAAGACAAATCCGTAGGAGAAAGTTCAATTTCATTACCAGATTTTTTAATAAACCAACCGATAAAGCTAATACCTTTTGTAATATGCTTTATTTCTGTTTTAGTAGACGATAAAGTTAATGTTCTAACTTCTAAAAAATTAGATAAATCAATTAAAATTTCATCTAACATTTGTTTATTAGGAGCTGAAAATAAAAAATCATCAACATATCTAATCATTCTAGCGTCTGGATATTTATAACGAAGAATTTTTTCAAAACCCGTTAAAGTGAAATTAACAATCACTGGAGATAAAACACCTCCTTGTGGAATACCAGCAGATAATGCATGAAATTTATTTTGATGTATATAACCGCATGTTAAAATAGAATGTAATAATCGTTTATCAAAAATTAAATTATTCATCAACCATTCGTGCGAAATATTATCAAAACATTCTTTTACATCAGCTTTCATTAGCCACTGATTACCATTTGTAAAATTAAAATTATATAACATATCACGAATGGCATCTTGCGAATTTCTATACAATCTAAATCCATACGCATGTTTATCTGCCAATGTTTCTATAACGGGGTCTAACGCTATTAGGAACAACGCCTGCATAGCTCGATCGTAAATAACAGGTATAGATAAAGGCCTTAATTTTGTCTTATCGTGATCTTTTTGCACATAAATACGTTTAAATGGTAATGGATTATAACATCGATAATCCATTTTATTAACTACCTCGTATTTTTCAACATCCGTGTCCCAAAATTTTCCGTCTAAACCAGCGGTTCGTTTTCTCTTTTTAACAGTCACCCGTCTAACTGCTACTAATTTACAATAATACGAATTAAAAACTAAATTTTGAAGACGCATTACACGTTCCCAATCTTCATCTTTTGTTGCCTTCGCTAGTTTACTTTGTAGCTTTTCAACAGTATAATGAATTTTTTTCCAATTCAATTTATCCCAACTTATATTATTTACAAACATCAAACGTCCCGTCCTTTATTTTTTTCTAAATAAGAATACGCATCATCCGATATGAAACTATTATAATTATTGAAAATATCAATCATTTGAACAACGTTTTTATTAGGCATATAAATTTTACGATACCCAAATCTACTAAGTTCTTTATATGCCGATTGAGATTTAGTAAAACATATCAATTTATTATTTTCAATAGTTACATATATGTCAAATAGCTGTAATGACAAATTTGATTTTACTTTTGTTACACAAATTGACAACTCAACAAATTGGCATATGATTGCGCTAACAAAAGCACTTCTTTCTAAATCTGATTTAGCTATTGCACATTTATATCCATTTTCTATTTTCACATAATCAACATTACATACTTTACACGAATTTAAAACATGTTCTATTTTTAATGAAGGATTACAAATAATAAATAAATAATCAACGTCATTATCATTAATAATTACAGTTTCAACATTAAAACCTAATGGTTGAGGTTTACTTGGCGATTCGCCAATTATGTCTGAAGATTTAGAAATCGATATATCCGAGTTACTTTGAACTGGCAACAGCAAATCATTAGATATAGTAGTAACAGCACTCGATTTGATATCTTTAGTTGAACTATGTGAATAATAAATTTGTTCACCATTAGATACTTCATCTATGTGTTGAATTAAAAATGTTACAAATGCGTTCTCTTTTAGTTCACTATAATGTAACCACCAACTAAAATCATTAATATGAATTATTTTTTCTTTAATCTTCGTTACAAACTCAACAGTATGTTCACTTAAATG
The DNA here is from genome assembly GCA_012513435.1 of Clostridiales bacterium. Lineage (GTDB taxonomy): Bacteria > Bacillota > Clostridia > Peptostreptococcales > Anaerovoracaceae > Lentihominibacter. The sequence continues at coordinate 3,662 of JAAZCE010000095.1, read as the reverse complement.
TTTTTCGATAAGATTAATTAATTTAGTGCGTGTATCATTTGCCCATTCATTTTGCTTTTCTGTTCCATTGACAATTGGCTTAATATTATAAACATCAACATGTCTAGCCATACTTTTATCTAAAAAAAGTCTATATTCATTAAAACTCAAGAATAAACCTCACCAATATAAATTGACTGTGATACTATTTATATTTATACATATTAAGGGTTTTAGTATAATATATACCATATTAATTATATAAAAGAAATTTTCCCCTTTTAAAAAGGGGAAAGGACGGAAGAGGTGTAGGCACCGTTACCCACAAGACCGCCACAGTTGTTGCTTCCGGTGGTGAATTGCATTTAAAACGCAATAATAGACCAAAGTAACAAAGTTACAGGCAAGTCAAAATGAAAGCTAGAACAATAGCAATCATTCAAGGATATTTTAGCCTAGCGTAAATTATAATAAAATAAACTAACCAAATTCAATACCATGAAGGTGAGATTTTATTTATCATTTATTATTAATTTTACAAAATAATCCACGCAAAAACAATCTCATTCAAATGTAAACTCTGTCAATTGTCTCATTATATATAGCATTTAATAGTATATATAATTATCTGACACAATAAACTAAAATAAAAAAAAAAAATTAAATTAATATAAATTCAATTAAACACAGCATCACATGTATTATGTCCAAATCCGTTTATATTTGTTAACAACTGCTTTTTTCGATCTACGATATCCAAATTTAGCAAGATAATTCGACCAAGCTTCAAGTCCAGAATTACAACTATAAATTGTTAAAAATTCATCATTAGACCATCTTTCTGCTTGTAAATTTTCTAATCTCGATTCATACGCTAAGTCACAATCCTCGGATATATTTTTTTCATTCCACAAATCATGGCAACTCAAAGAAGAACCTGATTCACAATGACAATCACATATGTGTGCGATTTTAATTTTTTTAAGCTCACATACAAATCGATCGCGATATTCACATTTTTCACAATCCGAATCAATGATACCATCAAATTCAATAAATAAATCTGAATGGGGAGAGATAACCCATTTACCTTTTTCACAAGTATAAACTGTTTTTTCCATATGTATATATTCGTTCTAATACTATTTAAATATTTCTTAATCATTAAGAAAATTTAAGTTGAAACGTCTGTTCTAAATATTCATATACTTGACTATAATCAATTTCAAATGTGTCTTTATCGTAAGCACCTAACCAATATCCAATTGCCGTAACCGCATCGCCTGTAATTCCAGTTCTCCAGGCTTTCCATTTGCCGCTATTTTGCACAAAACTAACTTTTCCGCCCATGAAACAACTCCGTGTTTGCAAATCAGTTTTAGATTGATATGCCTGCAAATACCATTGAGATAAAATGTCTAAAATTCTATTATCATTTGGATCAGTTATACCAAATGCTTCTTTTATTTTCTTTGACATTGGAGAAATATCTTTTGCGAATTTACCAGCACCATTACTCGTTTCAAACGATTTATCCAATAATTTTTTCAATTCACTAATAATAAAATCAGGAGCTTCTCCCACTTCAGATTTACAATTATCAATTTTATCAAATGTCAAAATCAAATGGTTTTTACATTTTCCAAAATATTCAAATCCCGCAAATGTTTTTTTACCTTCAATTGGTAACTTTCCATCTTTTTTGATGAAAAACACATGATAACCTCTGCCAGACGCACTACGTTCAATGTAAGTATATTCAGATAAAACATCCACTAAATTCATTACATATTTATATTTTTTTGATTTATCCACAATGTCTTGTTCACTTAAATCAAAATCTAAAATAAATAGATTTGACCTAGGCACATACCCGACATGAGTTAAATAGTCAAATTTTTCACACGTAGCAAGAGCTGTTTCATAGTTCATTAAATGCTCTAAATTTTTCCTAGATTCACCATATGCAGGTTCTCCAAATTTATTATATTGATTTTTACAATTCTTTCGAGTTTTATCTACATGCGTGCATGTAAATGATATTTCCTCAAATGGGAAATTGGTAGGTAATATTTTTTCTATCATACTAATCACTCCTGTATTGTGTTTGCAAGTTCAAATATCTTTTCTAATAATGATGTTTCTACCGAATCGTTTGTGTGAGAATCATCTGTATACAGATATCTATCTGAATCATCATTCTTTTTATCAACATCCGGATAAATGATTTTATATTTAAATGGCAAAGGTGATATCCCATGTTTTCCGAGTTTTAAAATTGCTTCTCCTACATCAGCTCTTGGTTTAAAGTCAGCAACATAAAAATCTAACATACCTTTAGACGAAGGAGCCTTTTGTTTAGACTCAAGTTTATTTGGAAATTGATCAATAAAACGATAATGCCAAGGGGATGTGCCAGCATTAGACAGCATGCTAGTTTTATCTTTTTCGGAAGCGACTCCTTTTTGTTCCAAATATAATTGTATTTCATTCCAATCTTTTGGGAAAATTTTAATGCCAGCATCCGCTATATCTTTTCTAATTATATCACCTCTAACTTTCAATAACTCAATGATAGCATTTCCTTTATCCAAGATATGTTGTTTGAATGTCATTTTCGTTTCTTGGTATTCATCCATTACTTTAGTATCCTTATCAACAACAAGTTTTGCATTTTCGAAATCTAATTTAGAAATCAAATGACCACAAGTATTCCAATCATCATAATCTAATTCTTCTGTATAAGGATGATTCAATAATGAAAAAATAATAGCAATTCGTTTAATTTTATCGAGATGCCGAGTGAGTAACCCTTTTTTAATTAAATTTGTCTCTTTAATAGTCAATTCCTGATATTGTAAATCATACTGTTGTAATTTATTACGACCTTCTTCATAATAACATTCGATTGGATCAATCGGATTATTATACCGTCGTGTTTCCATTTTCCACTGAAAATCGACAATATCATTTAATTTTTCATCTACTTGCACAGAAGTTGAACCATCCAAGGTAGTTGCTCCAGTTCGAATTAAAATATCACGAATTCCATCGACACACCATTTAGGTAATGGTTTATTTGCTAATTCGTATTCCACAATCATATTTCGTGGAATGAAAAAGTACAAAAATCTAGTTAAATCACCGCTTTCAAAATTTTCTTCTGTCATTAATTCGTTCATCTGCGAATAGGTTCCAAAACCCAACAACGAAAGGGCAGGTCTTTTAATGATAGCCATCCGCAAATCTTCAGTTTCACTATTGCTATCATCGGCACTTTTCTTTTTTTGGCTAGGAGACGCATATGCCTTCGGGGCAGAAATTGAATTGTTTGATGTAAATAGCATAGTCAATTCGCTAGATACCGATTCTCCAAGTTCGCTTTTAGATAATGATAAAATAAGTCTACCGAATTCATCCCATGGCATTAATGTCTGCGGTTGTGCCGCAACAGCACGGTGTAGAGCCGTTGAAGAAGTAAAAGAAGAACCTTCAATTACAAGTCCTTTACACAGAACTTGAGCATCCCAACTTCGTGTCATCAAGGCTAAATCATTTTTTCCAGAACCAGAATCTCCAGAAATAATAGTAAACAAATTAGATAAAGAGCCTTCGAATCTAAAATTACGCGAACAAACAACAGCACCAAACATTAACGCGCAAACAAATGCAGATATAGGATG
>JAAZCE010000062.1 GCA_012513435.1 Clostridiales bacterium | reverse complement strand
GGATTAAGATTCTCTCTTTGAATATTTTCAACAAGAGCTATTTCCATCATTTCTTTATCATCAAAGTTCTTGATTATAGCAGGTATTGTTTTCATTCCTGCTATTCGTGATGCTTTAGCTCTTCTTTCTCCAGCTACTATTTCATAACCTCTAATACTTTTCTTTACTATTATCGGCTGAATTACTCCATGTTCTTTTATTGATGAAGCAAGTTCGTTTAAAGTTTCTTCATCAAAACTTTTTCTTGGCTGATAAGGATTTGATCTTATCTCATCTATAGAAATTTCTACTATGTCTGATTCTTTAGTTTCTTCTACTATTTTTCTTTCAAGTTGATCAAGATCTAATCTTTCATTACTGAATAATTGCTCTAGTCCCTTTCCTAAAGCTCTTTTTTTATTATTATTGTCCATTTCGTTCAATCACTTCCTTAGCTAAATTTGTATAAGCTACTGTAGCTTTACTTTTAGGATCATATTCTCCTATAGGTTTTCCATGAGAAGGTGCTTCAACAAGTCTTACCAACCTCGGAATTATTGTGTTGAAAACTTTATCTCTAAAATATTTTCTTACTTCTTCTACTACTTCTAAACCAATATTAGTTCTAGTATCCAACATAGTAAGTAATACTCCTTCTATTTTTAAATTTGGATTTAAATTAGATTGTATCATTATTACAGAATTAAGTAATTGGGTAATTCCTTCTAACGCAAAGAATTCACATTGAACTGGAATAATTAAAGAGTCGCTTGCAACTAGTGCATTTGTAGTTAATATTCCTAAAGCAGGAGGGCAATCAATTATTATGTAATCGTATTTATCTTTTATTTTATTTAATACATCTTTTAATTGTTCGTTCTGATGAAATCCATTATTTTCATAAAATTTTTTAATAAACTCTATATCTAAACCCGGTAAATTTATAGTGGCAGGTATTACTGATAAGTTTTCATAATTTGTTTTAACTATAGCGTCTTCTATAGATACACTATTTGTTAATACTTCATAAATATCTGCTTTTATGTCTATATTATTTAATCCTAAACCTATTGAAGTATTTCCTTGAGGATCCAAATCAATTAATAGAGTATTCTTGCCTAATTTTCCTAAGCAAGCAGATAAATTTATACTAGTGGTAGTTTTTCCTACTCCGCCTTTTTGATTCACTAATGATATTATTTTGCCCATAACTATTAACCACCTTACATTTTGTTTTACTTATTTACTTAACTATTATTTTATCATAAAGATGGCTATTTGTCTTTATAAATTAAAAAAGAGTTAGTCGACATCTAACTCTTTTCTTAATTCTTCTTCAGACATTTTTAAATAGTCTTTAATTTTCTTAGATTTAGCAATTTCTCTTAATTCATCAACTGTTAATTCTTCTTTAAAATCAATCTTACCAGTAGCCACTATATAATCTATTTGCTCTTTAGTTAAAGTTTCATACTTAATTAAAGCTGAACTAATTAAATTCACTAATTCTTCATTAGCTTTAAGAATCTTCTTAGCTTCTTCATAACATTCTTCTATAATTCTTCTTACTTCTTTATCTATTTCTAAAGCCACTTGATCTGAGAAATTCTTACTCTTAGTATAATCTCTACCTAAGAATACTCCTTCACTTTTACTTTCTAATTGCATAGGTCCTAATTTACTCATTCCATATTCAGTAACCATAGCTCTTGCTGTTGCTGTTGCTCTTTTGAAATCATCAGAAGCCCCAGTTGTAATTTCTCCAAAGAATAATTCTTCGCTTACTCTTCCTGCCAACAATCCTGTTATACCAGCTAATAATTCTTTTTCAGTCATAATAGATATTTTTTCTTCCTTAGGTAACATCATAGTGTATCCGCCGGCCATACCTCTAGGAATAATAGTTATTTTATGAACTTCATTTGCATCAGGTAATTTTAAACCTACAACCGCATGACCTGATTCATGAATACTGACTAATTTCTTTTCTTTTTCTGTTATTTTTCTACTTGTTTTAGCAGGTCCCAATAAAACTCTGTCTGTTGCTTCATCTATTTCATCCATAGAAATAGAATTTTTATTTCTTCTAACTGCCAATAACGCTGATTCATTAAGTAAATTTTCTAAATCTGCACCACTAAATCCAGGCGTTCTTCCCGCTAAATTTTTTAAATTTACGCTTTTATCAAATATTTTATTTTTTGCATGTACTTCTAATATTGCTTCTCTTTCTCTAGAATCTGGTAAACTTACAGTTACTTGTCTATCAAATCTTCCTGGTCTTAATAATGCAGGATCTAGTACATCAGGTCTGTTGGTTGCTGCTATTATTATAATACCTTCATTAGCACCAAAACCATCCATTTCTGTTAATAATTGATTTAATGTTTGTTCTCTTTCATCATGTCCTCCACCAAGTCCAGTTCCTCTTTGACGTCCAACAGCATCTATTTCATCTATAAATATTAAGCATGGTGCTGTTTGTTTTGCTTGTTTAAACATATCTCTTACACGACTTGCTCCTACTCCTACGAATAATTCTACAAAGTCAGAACCGCTTATATAATAGAATGGAACATTTGCTTCTCCTGCTATAGCTTTTGCTAATAAGGTTTTACCTGTACCTGGAGGACCTACTAATAAAACTCCTTTAGGTATTCTTGCTCCTAATTTTTGAAATTTTTTAGGTGATTTTAAGAAATCAATTAATTCTGCAACTTCTTCTTTTTCTTCCTTAAGACCTGCTACGTCAGTAAATTTTACTTTACCATTTTCCTCACTTAATTTAGCTTTACTTCTTCCAAAATCCATGGATTTATTATTTCCACCAGTAACCTTGGTAAACAAATAGAATGTTATACCCGCTAATATTACTATCGGAAGTATATTAGCTATCATACTAACTATAATACTATTTTCCGGATTAGTATTTGTTACAATTTCAAAGCCTTTGTTTTCAGAATAAGTTAATATTCTACTTAAAGAAGTTTCTGATAAAGGTACATATACTTTAAAAGATTCATATTCATTATAATTCTTTAATTTTCCTTCTATTAGATAAACTCCATCATTCTTCTTTGGAGTAATAGATATTGCATCTACTTTACCCTTACTCATATTTTTAGTAAATTCATCGTAAGTAAATACGTGAACTTTTGTATTTCCCAAATTAAATACTAATACTGTAAAAATAATTATACAGAATAATATTAAATATGGTAAAAAACTTTTTTGTGTTATATTTTTCTTCATAATTTTTCTCCTTACTTTTCACATTTTATAATTATATCATACTTTTCGTTTATTTCTTTATCAAATTTAGATTTTTTTAAACCAGGAACCCACAAAACTCTGCCTTTTCCATCTACTAATAAAGGCCAGCTTTTCCTTTTTTCAACTGGTATTTTTGCATCTATAAATATCTCTTTTACCTTCTTGGTACCTATCATCTTCTTTACAGATATTTTATCTCCCTCTCTTTTAGTTCTTATATATAAAGGTAATTCTATTTCATATAAAACAAATCTAGTACAGAAATTATCTGACGAAGTAGATTCATCCACTATTTTTATAGTCATACCATTATCTAAAAACACTTCTTCCTGAAGTTCAATTTCATAATCTTCTATTGGAAAATCTTCATAATTAAAAATCAACTTATTATATTCCTTTTTCACAATAATATTATGAGGAAGATTAATTATAATATTCTTTTTATTGCTTTCAATCATATCTAAAATTAATTTAACATGGCTATCATTAATAACAAAAAGATCATCTTCATAAATAGAATATAATATATTTTCTATTATTTTTACTCTTATTATATGTTCTAAATCAGAAAAATTATTTATGTTAAGAACATTATCTTTATAAATCTTTTTCATCTTATTAAG
>JAAZCE010000081.1 GCA_012513435.1 Clostridiales bacterium | reverse complement strand
TTTTGGAAACATAAGAAGAAGTGATTTTTATCTTGAAGAGGGAGACATTGTATTTCTTCCTTCTGGAAAACCTCTTTCGGCTGGGAAGAAAATCGCAGAAGGAATTAGTGAAAAAGGAATGGTTCGAGGAATCGGTGCGATGGCTCTAGACAGTAAACTTAGCCTGTATCGTGAGATTCCCTATGTGATTTTGAAAATGAAGCCGAGTAGAATGCCAAATACAACTATTTCGATTAATGGAATAAGAGTAAAAGCGTCAGATATTCAATATAAGGACTTCTCACTTGACGAGAACACAGAAGAGCGAGGTTTCTTTATACGTTTATCAGATCTTGGAATTTCTGCGAATGGTATCTATACACTGAATATTAGTGTTCCGAGTGACTCAACATCCCGTTTCTGGTCTTTTGTTTTAATTCATAATTTCGACTATGAATTTGATGGCGCTCCTTATGTTTTCGAGTCTTCAGGATGTATAACAATAAAAGGTTGTGACTCGATTTATCCCTTGGATGAAATGGATTTGTTAGGAGATCAAGTTTTTGGATTTGAGTTTATACTAAGACGTACAGATCTTCAGTTTGAAACTGATACACTAAATGAAAAACTCATTATTTCAATTCCAATCCCAGCACTATTTTGGAGAATGAGTGAAACAGACGAATGGAGCTCCAAGCAGATTGATGATCATTGGTACGATCAACTCCCCAATGTTGTATATTTTATGTTTCCAACTAATGACATTCAACTAGTAGTTCGCGATTTGCCTGACGTTGAAGATGACACTCAACACATCTTTAAGAAGTCAATTACAAAGGGGTATTTCATCTGCGATATTACGAAGCTGAAATCGCAGTTAGACAAGCGTCGAGCAATTTGGTTTGTTGATTTTTATGCAAACAACCACAAGATCGAGCTTATGAAAGTTGGAACCAAAAACGTGGTCATCCGCGCAGATATCAGACCGGATTATGATAACAATGGAATTACTTGTTCAATTGATTATTTCGGAAAAAATCTTGTTGTATATGATATCGAATTTGATGGACACACAATTTGTGAAAAAGAAGTGGCAGAGGAGAAGCCGGTACGAATTAATGCTAGGCCATTAACAGGAATTTATACAATACGTACGTACGAACTTATTGAAAACGATCTTGGGTTTGAAGATGAATTCGAAGAACTTGAAACGATACAGTGCTAATTAATTGACCCGAATAATTTAAGTAATAAATCAATTTTCCTCCAGAAAATAATTGATAAGAAGCTTGGCGGCCTTGAATTACCTTTATTGAAAGGAAATCACATGTATCGGCTTCAACGTATTGGTCAGGATAAGTATAGTGGAAAGTTAATCTGTCCATTAATTAACGGAGGAAATATTTGCATGGATGCCGTTGTGTATTTTGCAGTAGAAGGTGAGAACTCTTGTTACGTCCAATTCACGGAAGATGATGACGAACTTGATCTTGAGTATGATAAGTTACAGCGAACGCTCGTGCAGAATGAAGAAAGCGGTATGAGCAAAAAGAATGCATATAACAGATACAAGCTATTGTATAACCAGAACCAATACTTCCAATACTCACTGGCAAATAATCCGTCAAGCAGGAGATAATTATGAAATTTTCACCGGTTAACGCATCAAAAGAAATTACTGATAGTTATAAGAGATACCTGAAAACGATGTTCGAAATATCGGATGAAGAATACTATTCTCAGCTCATTTCGCAACTTGATGATGAGCGCACTTTTGCAGCAGGACCGTATATTGATGTAACTGATTCGTTTGTAACGGGAAAGTGCTTATCTGAGATGGTAGAAGAAGGTATTTTGCCAAAGAACTTCACCAAGATCAATATGCACACGAAAAGACCTTTATATAAACATCAGGAGGTTACGGTTCTTAAGGCAGTCCAAGGCAAAAACATCGTTGTTTCTACCGGTACCGGATCCGGTAAGACCGAGTGCTTTCTCATACCTATATTCCGGCAACTTGTTGCTGAGCATGCCGCAGGAACATTATCCCCGGGTGTCAGAGCGCTGTTAATATATCCGATGAATGCTTTAGCGAACGATCAAGTTGAAAGATTACGCGATCTGTTGATTGATTATCCTGAGATTACATTTGGCTGTTATACGGGACAAACAAGAAATAAGTATTCAATGGCACTTGAGGAGTATCGAGCTCTGAATAATAATCAAGAACCTAGAAAGAATGAACTTATTTCTCGTGATCAAATGAAGGAAACTCCCCCCAACATATTAATAACGAATTATGCCATGTTGGAGTACTTGATGATACGTCCTGAGGACAGTGTTTTTTTTGAGAGGAAATACGCGAAGAATTGGCGTTTTATCGTCTTGGATGAAGCGCATGTATATAATGGATCAACCGGAATAGAAGTATCGATGCTTCTTAGCCGCCTTAAGGCAAAACTGGAAAACTCTAAAATACAGTATGTTCTAACAAGCGCGACGCTGGGTGGAGATGAGGACAATGCTGAAGTAGCTCGCTTTGCAGGAGACTTGTGCAGGAGTTTCTTTGACAAAGATGATGTTATCAGAGCTCAGCGAGTTTCACTTGCACCATGCCATGGGACAAGAGCTCTTCCTACTGAGTTCTACGACCAAATCGCAAATAGTATAAATATAGGTTGTGATGACAATGTAATTCTACAAAATATTGCCCCCTATCTCGAACAAGACCTAGTAGGCG
>JAAZCE010000007.1 GCA_012513435.1 Clostridiales bacterium | reverse complement strand
TGAGAGAGCAGATTGCAGCATCGCTTCCTAGTATTTGTAATTATTTTGGACGCAGGGATTTTATGAATATTTCATTAGAGTTAGAAAAGTACAATAGAAATGTTAAAAAGCATTATCAGCAATACCTTAAAACACAAGAAATCTGGGAGAAAATTGTGAGACAGTATTCTTGATATGCCTTCATGGAAACGTTCGCTATTTAATTACCGGAAATGGCATCCGGCATAGACAATAGGGGTAAAAATGCCCTATGACATATTACCTAAAACAATGGGGTTGAGTATGCGATTCTGTCCATACTCTCAAGTCATGTGGAGTGTGTTGTGTTGATGTCTAAGGTAGACAAATAAAAAGAGCTGTAAAGTGGCTGGTTATAAAGGTTGATGAAGATTGTGCCACTTGTAGGGAGCTTCCTTGCAGGTGGCATTTTTTAGTTTTTGGAGAGAATTTAGCGGAGAATAGAGTTGGTGGGAATAAGTCGACATATTACTTTCGGATTGATTTTAAGAAGTGACGTTTCAGGAAATGTATCAACGGTATTTTAGTGTTACTTTCGGAGAAATTTTGGAAAGTGATGTATGTGGGAAATGGTCGAGGATATAGTTTTAGTTATTAACCTGTTATTGACTTGAAATATAAAAGAAAATCGTTTATAATATTAGCAAGGATGTTTTAGGATGTGAGGAGGTCTTTTTAATGAGATACATTGGCAGTAAAGCCACAATGTTAGAAAATATAGAAAGTGTTATTAAAGATAATACTACAGGCAATGAAAAGGTTTTTTGCGATATTTTTGCGGGTACAGGTGCTGTATCTAGGCATTTTAAACCGCAGTATGAAGTACATTCGAATGATTCTTTGTACTTTTCATATGTTATCCAAAAAGCAACAATAGAAAATAATAGAAAACCTATGTTTAAAAAATTAGCACAATATGGTATTAATGATCCATTTAAATTTTTAGAAGATGGAGATATAAATTTAAACAATATGAATTACTTTATAACTAATAATTATGCACCTAACGAAAATTGTAATAGGATGTATGTTTCAACTGATAATGCTACGAGAATTGATTTTATTAGGAATACCATTGAGCAATGGAAGTCGAAACAACTGATAGATGAAATGGAATACTATTATTTATTAGCAGGATTGATAGAGGGGGTTCCTTTCGTTTCTAATATAACTGGAACATACGGAGCATATCTCAAAGAGTGGGATAAAAGGGCTTTAAAAGATTTTGAAATGTTACGTTTAGATGTTATTGACAATAAAAAAAATAATAAAAGTTATAATATGGACGCAAATGCATTAATTAGAGAGTTGGAAGGAGATATTTTATATCTTGACCCGCCTTATAATTCAAGGCAATATGCTCCCAATTATCATTTTTTAGAAACTATTTCTAAATATGACAATCCAACTATTCACGGAATAACTGGAATGCGAGAATATTCCGAACAAAAATCAGATTTTTGTATAAAAAATAAAGTACTCAATGCTTTTGAGGATTTGATAGACAAGGCTAAGTTTTCAAATATTGTAATGAGTTATAGTACTGATGGATTAATGAGCATTCCTCAAATTGAAAATATATTTAAAAAATATGGAATAGAGAGATCTTATAAAATGTATTCCATTCCATACAGAAAATATAAAAGCAAAGTCCAATCACCTAAAAAATCAGTGAATGAGCTTTTATTTTATGTAAAAAAAGATATTCCCCATAAGAGCTATTATTGTTTTGAAAATATAAATACATATAATAATAAAATAAAACCAACATCAAATACAAAAAAATATTTAAAAAGTCCACTTAATTATATTGGTGGGAAATATAAATTATTGCCTCAAATTATGCCTCTATTTCCGCAAAAAATTAATACATTTGTTGATTTATTTTCTGGGGGATCTAATGTTGCCATAAATGTTTCAGCAAAAAATATAATTTGCAATGATATAAACAGCAAAATAATTGAACTTTTTAAGTGCTTTCAAGAAAAAGAAATAGAAGAAATCTTAAGTACCATAGAGCAAAACATCAAAAAGTATTCATTGTCAAAAGAAAATGAATATGGATTTAAAACTTTTAGAGATTATTATAATAAAACTAAAGATCCATTAGATTTATATACATTGACATGTTATTCATTTAATTATCAATTTAGATTCAACAATAACTTGGAATATAATAATCCGTTTGGTCGTAATAGAAGTCAATTTTCAGATACTATGAAGCAAAATTTGATTGCTTTTGTTAATAAGTTAAAATATAAAAATATTATATTTACAAATACAGATTTTAATGATTTTAATGTAGAGGAGTTAACTGTTGGAGATATGATATATTGTGATCCGCCGTATTTAATAACAACAGGGACATACAATGATGGAAATCGTGGATTTAAAGACTGGAAAGAACCAGAAGAACATCAGTTATATCAATTGTTGAATAGAGCAGATGACTTGGGAATTAACTTTGCATTATCTAATGTCATGGAGCATAAAGGAAGAAAAAATGAGATACTGGAAGAGTGGAGTAAAAGATACAATTTAATAGATTTAAATTATAATTATTCAAACTCTAGCTATAATACATCAAAAGGAGGAAGCAGGGAAGTATTAATCACCAATTATTAATATTTACTGTAAAAAATAATATGATATCAATTTTACCTACACATATTACAAGTTTTAGAGCATTTGGTTGGGTACAAGATCCGAGCAATTTAAGAAGTTTATGTGACGTTGTTGCTATATTTGATGAGACATCTAAAAAGCATAAAGAACTAATAGATACAATCATTCCTTCTCTAGTTGAGCAGAGAGATGGAAGAGAATTATTGATAGACGTTATGAATACTCGTCCTCTATTAATACCATATTCAATGCTTGTAGGAACTTCGTTTACACCGAGAAAAGATTCACGATGTAACGGTATTGTTCAAGCTACAGTTAAAGGTCAGAGTCGAGATTTTATTGGTGATTGGCCTGCGGATAATTTTGTAAGATGGGCTCATGCTTTTGGGTTTATAAAATATTCTTATAGCGATGATGCTTTTAGCATAACGTCAAGTGGATTAGAATTAACAAAAGCAAAGGAAGGAGAAGAGTTGTCTGAAAAGGAAATTGAATTATTAACCAAAGCTGTGCTTGCATATCCACCTGCAGTAAGAATATTAAATTTATTAGCGGAAACAGAAAATACACATTTAACAAAATTTGAATTAGGAAGAAATCTTGGGTTTATTGGAGAAGGCGGATTTACTAGTTTGCCTCAATCAATTTTAATTAGAAGTTTAGCTACTACTGAGTCAGCATCAGAAAAAAATAAAATGAAAGCTGATTGGGATGGATCTTCGGATAAATATGCTAGGATGATTTCTAAATGGCTATGCAAACTTGGACTAGTAGAGCAGTTACCTAAGGAAATAACGGTATCCATTGGAACCAAAGAGTATACCGAAGTAATAGGACAGGCTTATATAATCACAGGAAAAGGTATCGCAGCATTAAGGAAAACAATAGGTAATAGTAAGCATAAAAGAATAGCAAAAAATGTTTGTTTTGAAATGTTTGCAACAAAAGGATCTGATCGTGAGTATTTAAGAACAAGACGTTCCTATATTTTAAAATTTTTATCCGAGAGCAAAGAAGAAGTCAGTGTATCAAGTATAATGAACTATTTATCTACAATGAAGATAGAAGAAGTGGCAGAGACTATTGACGATGATATAAAAGGACTTATTAACATTGGATTAAATATTATTAAAACAAATACTGGATTTTTATGGGCAGATACTATAAATGATTTTATAATACCTGTATCTCAAAATTTAGCCAAATCTTCGTTGGCGGAAATTAAAGATGAAATTCGTCCTCAAATGACACATTTATCTCATGAGTATTTGTCATTAATAGATCTTGCCTACGATAGTGTACAAAACAGATTATTTGAAATGAAAACTTTAGAATTATTGACCGAGGAGTGTAAGTTTACAGGGTTGCATCTTGGTGGAAGCAGAAAACCAGATGGTATTATATATACTAATGATCTGACTGAAAATTATGGTGTAATAGTAGATACTAAAGCATATTCCAAGGGGTATAATTTACCAATTTCACAGGCAGATGAGATGGAGCGTTACATACGTGAAAATCAAACAAGAGATAAAAAAATCAATTCTAATGAGTGGTGGCTTAATTTTAATACTAATATTGAAACATATTACTTTATGTTTGTAGCAGGACATTTCATTGGGAATTTTGTTAATCAGCTTGAAAGAATAAGTATGAGTACAGGAGTATATGGTACTGCTCTTTCTGTTAAAAATATGCTCATTTGTGCAAATGCTATAAAAAGTGGGGATATGTGTCATGAGGATATGAAGAATAACATGTTTCATAATTCTGAGTATCAGATAATTTAAAAGAAGATTTGAGAGAAAAATTGAGATCATATTATTTTGAGAGAATTATCATCATCCATTGCGAAGACAGGTACAACAAAGTTTGAATTATTTCCTTTTATGCAAATAAATTCTGCAAGGCTTAAGACAACAATAGCAATTTATATTAATAGTGCCTTTAATCCAATGGTAGATAATAATTGGAGGGTTTTACTTATTAATTCACTGATCATAGAACACATTATTAAAGAATTAAGCATGGTGCTAACCTTGAGGATAGGATATGCTAACTTTTATAAAAATAAAAAAAGTGGATACTGTTGATGGTCAACTAGGTATTTTCGATATGAATGATTAATTTCAATAGTGGCAAACATCATTACAGAAAAACAAGATGGCATAATGAGATTAAAAACGGAAATTGGTAAAATAGTATGGTGATTGAAGGTTTATTGTAAAAGAAAAATAAATTGAAGGGAGTGATTAAAATAGATAATAGCTTTAATGCAGTATTATGTAAAATATGCAAAACTCAAAAGTATGTTGACGATTTTATAGGTGGACATTTATTTATGAGCACATATAAGAATATACAGAATATGGAAGGAGCTACAGAAATGTCAGAGGATCAAGAGGACTTTGTTGATGGGGCAGAGTTTTATTGTAAAAACACCAATGATAAAATATGGGTGAATTCAACAGATCAGAATGGCAATTTTTATTTTAAATGCATTGACCGAGATCCAGAGCATAAACCAAGCATTGAATTTGCAGTTCGACATAGAAAAGAGGATGAATATAAAAATATATTTTGTTTATATTCTCTTTTACAAAATAAATTAAAGCAAACAATTATTAGTCCGAATCCTAAATTGGAAAAAACCTTTGGTGAGTATTGCGTTGTGATTAATGACCCAAATGAATTTTTAAGGAGAATTTTTAAAGCTAGTGAAAAATTATTGTTAAAATCTAGAGCGGTGTTTGGATTCATTACGTATGTAAATGATGAAGATAAACCAGCTATTATGCTTAACCCATTTGAAAAACTAAAGAGATTTATTTATCAAAATGAAGCGAGATTTGTTTTAGATATTAATGGGCAAAAAAGTAATTTGCAATATTTTGAAGTTGGAGATTTATCGGATATAGTGCAATTGGTGTCAACAAAAGATTTAGTTTATAATGCAAGACTTATTAATGGAAATTTATATATTGGAGACAAATTTATTTGTAACGGAGGTAAATGATAATGGCAGAAATAAAATATGAAATAAAGGAGCAAATAGCGGTTCTATCTGAAGGTGCTAAGGGTTGGACTAAAGAACTAAACCTTATAAGCTGGAATGATAGAGAACCAAAATATGATATTAGAGAATGGGCTCCTGAGCATGAAAAGATGGGTAAGGGAGTAACCATCTCAAAGGATGAGATGGTAGCATTAAAAGAAGCGGTTAGTAAGCTGGAACTGTAAGGGAGTGAATTTATGGAAAATAAACTTGTAGGTAAATCTATATCAGAAAGAAAATGCAGAAATTATTTGCAAATTAAAAATAGCGAAAATAAAACCGTTTCAGTTAACGATATCTTGCTACAGAGCAAAGGCAGCATAAGTCATGAATTTCTAAAAAGGTATACTTATATTTATAGAGGCGACGAATTATCATATGAACAGTTAAGTCAGAATAAAGCTTTTGAATTGAAAATTGCTGAGATGTATCATAACCCAGAAATGCTTAAAAAAGAGATCCTAAAGTGTTTTGAAGTTAAAAGTGGGTTTATTATTCGTTTGATTGAATCCCTTGAAAGATATATTAACAAGGCAAGATTTGAAACAATTAATGCCTCAAATAAATTTAATGTAGATTATTTGAACAGCGATATAAACTATCATGACTATGATTTTTATTATCAACAACGCTGCTACAATGCAGAGAATGCAATATATTCCTATTATGCAGCCTTTGAAATCTTAATGCAAATAATTTGGATCTATAAAGGATTTCACGGAGATACTTATAACTTTAAAAAAGCCTTAAAAAGTTATTCAACTCCCCAAATTTTAATTAAAAAATTAAATGATTGTGCAGATAAAGAATTTGTTAATTTGGTAAGCAAAGACACTAAAGATATTAAACCAGAATATTCTAAAGTAAGAATATGGTGCAACAAGTTTAAGCATCGTGGCATACTTGAGTTTGACGGAAATGATATATCTAATAAGCCTACTTTTAATATTATATTTACAGAAGAACATAAAGAACAACAAGGCGTGAAAGATTTTGGAAGTAAAAATATGCAATATGAATATATTGATTTAGACAATGATGTGATGCCTGAATTAATCTCTTACCACAATAATTTTTTGGATTTATGCAATAAGACATTAGCAGGATTAGAAATCTAAGACGGCATAGAAAGGACTACATATGAAAACTAAATATGATTTTTGGTGGCAAGGTAGTCCTTCCTTGTATTTTCCGAAACACACCATACAATATGATATACGAATATCTTGCCCCACATTGGTCGTTAAAAACCTTGTGGGGTTTTTATTTACGAAAAATGCAGAAATATGTCAAAAAATATCGGAGTTTGTAAAAATGCTCACACGATACCTAGTGTATTGTTGTGGGCATTTTTGCATTTATCCTTTTTGCTGATCTAGCATTTTCTATGCCTCCACCAAAACTAAATAATAGGGCAAGAGCACCGCCATGCCTTCTTTCTTTGAGAAATTTCAAGGAAAGGAGGTGTTTTTTTATGCTCATAAAGTATGAATTTATAACTGGTGAAATAGTTGAAATAGATGTTCCTGAGGATATCGGTGATGTAATTATTGAGACTAGGCACAATGACTATAACGTTAACCGCAAGGAAACTCGCAGGCACGAAAGTCTAAGCGATTTAATGGATAAGTCACCAATACTGATTGATCCAGCAGCAGATATTGAAGCTGATGTTATTGCAAATACGGAAAATAATGCATTACATACTGCTCTTGCAAAGCTTCAGCCACAGCAGAAAGAATTAGTGTACAAGCTGTATTTTCAAAATATGAAAATAGCAGATGTTGCTCGGTCAGAACATGTAACAGAAGGAGCTATCCGTAATAGAGTTAGAAAAATCTTAGCTAAGTTAAAAAAATCTTTGACTTAGGGGGTACGATTTTGCATTTCTCGTGGCTTATATATAGAGGATTAAAATTCTCAATAAAAAATAAGGAGGAGCGAGAAATGCAGACCATTAAAATTACCATCCGAGATGGCAAAGCTGATTCGGTGGAAATCAGTGAAAGTAAGGCTGAGGTATCAAATCTATTACCACCAGATAAAGTAGAGGAACTTTTAATTGGCTTAGAAAGGCAGGTCTTACATGGTGAAGCCTAAAATATCAATGCCAATTAAAGCAATACCATATGCCCACCAAGTTGAAGCGTTTAACTTTGTATGTGACAAGTTTGGGCTTGGCAGGGACTCCCCTATTTCTACAGGCACAGCACTTTTGATGGAAATGGGAACTGGCAAGACCATTACTACAATAGCTGTTATTGGTGCATTGGCAGAGGCAAGAGCTATTAATAAAGTCCTTATTGTTGCACCACTTTCTATTGTAGGAGTGTGGCAGGAGGAGTTTGCAAAGTTTGCTGAGTTTTCCTATGAGTTAACGGTTTTATCAGGTAGCAGTAGTAAAAAGGCAGAAAAATTAAAGCAGATGCAAGGCAGAAAATTGCAGGTGGCAGTTATCAACTATGAATCCGCTTGGAGGCTTGAAAAAGAACTTCTTGGTTGGAACGCAGACATTATTGTGGCAGACGAGGGGCATAAAATCAAAACCCATAATATCTCTGCTGCGAAAACCATGCACAAGCTTGGGGCAAAGGCGAAGTACAAAATGCTTCTTACTGGCACGATTATAACCAACAAAGCCATTGATGTGTTTAGCCAGTACAAATTCATCAATCCTGCAGTGTTTGGAAATAGCTTCTATATTTTTAGAAACCGCTACTTTGATATGACAGGTTACGGAAATTACACCCCAGTTTTAAAGCAGAATATGGAGAAGGAACTCAGTGGAAAAATTCATAGTATTGCTTTTCGGACAACCAAAGCTCAGTGTCTTGACTTACCAATTACAACAGATATTGTGCGGACTGTGGAGCTAGAACCTAGTGCTATGAAAATTTATAAAGACCTTGTCAAAGACAGCTATGCTCAGCTTGTGACTGGCACAAAAGCAGGCACACTTGTTGTTACAGCAACAAATGTACTTACCCGTCTGCTTCGTCTTTCACAGCTTACAGGAGGCTTTGTGGGCGATGACGAGGGCAATACACCACAAAAGATAAGCAGTGCCAAAAGGAATGCCCTAGAGGATATTATTGAAACTGTTTTAAATGAGGGAAAAAAGGTTGTTGTCATTGCTAGATTTGTGGCAGAAATCAAAGCAATTGAAAAAATGCTCGTGAAAAAACAGGTAGGATATTCCCTCATTATGGGCGGTGTTAAGGACAGGGACTTGCAAGTCTTGCAGTTTCAAAATGATCCTAATGTGCAAGTTTTTATCGGACAAATTGCAACTGCAGGACTAGGTATTACGCTTACTTCTGCAAGTACAATGGTGTTTTATTCCCTTGATTATTCTATGAGCAATTTTGAGCAAACAAAGGCTCGAATTCATAGGGTTGGTCAGAAAGAAAACTGCACCTATATTTACTTAATAGCAAAAGATACGGTGGATAGTAAAGTTTTATTGGCACTTCAAGATAAAGCTGATTTAGCAAAAATGTTAGTAGATGATTATAAAAACGGAGCAAATCCGTTTCAAGTGAAAGGATCACAAGATGGAAAATAAAATGTTTGATTTAGCAGACAGATTAAAGGAACTGCGTGCTTCTAAAAAAGATGCAGAACAACAAGTTAAAAATATTAATGCCCAGATTGATGAGGTGGATTTTGCTTTGTCAGAGCTGATGGCAGAAACAGAAACACAAAGCTTTTCAAGGGCAGGAACGTTATTTTATTTGAATACTGCTACTCGTGCATCGGGTGTTACAGAGCGTAAAACAGAGCTATATGACACACTGAAAAAAGAGGGGTTTGGTGATTTGGTATATGAAACCGTCAATGCAAATTCCCTGTCAGCATTTGTGAAAGAACAGATTTCAGAGAATGAAGATCAGTTACCAAGTTGGCTTGATGGACTGGTTAAGGTCTATGAAAAAACAACCGTTGGTGTGCGTAAAGGATAATTAAAATTAGGAGGATTTAGAAATGAACAAGAATACAGAATTAACAGTAACAGGGTTTGCAAATTTAGCGGAGTTCAATATGAACGAAGTTTTAGCAGAGGAGCTTGAGGGATTAGACAGTGGTTTTGAAAGGATTAAAATTCCATCTGCAGGAAGTACTGTTTTTGAAGTACCAAGCGATGATCCATCAGAGCCTGATGCGGTAAAAGAATTTAGTGCGGTGATCCTATATCATCATCCCCTATATGCTTTTTATGAAAGTAAATATACTGGTGGAAATCAACCGCCCGATTGTGGAAGCTATGATGGCATTACAGGGACTGGCACGCCAGCAGGAGATTGTAGCACTTGCCCCAATAATCAGTTTGGAAGTGGAGAAAATGGATCGAAAGCCTGTAAAAATAGACGCAGAATTTATGTCTTGCGTGAAGGTGAAATATTTCCAATGATTTTATCTCTTCCAACTGGCTCGTTAAAAGAATATAGCAGATACATTAAAAGGCTGCTTTCTAAAGGCAAGAAATCAAATAGCGTGGTTACCAAGTTCAGCCTTAAAAAGGTAACTAACAGTAGTGGCATTGCTTATTCGCAGGCACAGTTTGCAGTGGACAGAGTATTGACACAAGAGGAGCTGTCTTTAATAAGCAATCTGTCTTTGCAGGTGAAAGCGTACAGTAAAAATATCGGATTTGATGCAGATCACGCAGAGGAAGAAGCACCCATGATAGATATGGAAACAGGCGAAGTAATAGAGCCACTGAAATAATGTATAGCTTAGGAGATTAGAGAGTGGAGTTTTCCACTCTCTGCTTCAAGCAGAAAGGATAAAAGTATGCAATATAAATGCGTTACAAATATAAACGAACTTTGGCTGTATTTAGGTGATAGTAAGCTCATTGCCTTTGATTTTGAAACTGCTCCAAATGGTGATTTTAGGCAGGAAGAACGCTCCGCACTAGATCCACACAAGTCCCATATTGTTGGGGTTAGCTTTGCTGTATCAGAGGGCAGTGGTGTGTATGTACCAATGGCTCACAAAAGGGGCGTAAACGCAAATGTGGACGAGGTTGTGGATGCATTGAGAAAAGTCATGACCGATAAAGCTATTACTAAAATAGCACATAACCTTAGTTTTGAAACCATGTTTTTATATCATTTAGGAATTGTGATGCAAGCTCCCGTTTATGACACAATATCTGCAAGTCAGCTGACACTAAAAAGCAATACAGAGTTTAGAAAACTATCTGACAGCGGACTGAAAACACTTGTGCCATTACTGTTTGACGTAGATATGCCAAAGTTTACGGAAGTGACAGGTGGTCGCTACTTTGATGAACTTGCTCCTCAAGATAGTGAAACAATTCGCTATGCCTGTGCAGACAGCGATTACACACTTAGGCTTTATCATCTGTTTAATAACTGGTTTGATCAATACTTGCCGAAGCACAGATATGTGGTTGAAAAAATAGAATCGGAAGCTTCGGTGTTTGTTGGACTTATGAAATATAACGGACTACTTGCAGACAAAGTGCTAATGCAAGAGAAACAACAGGCAGCACAGGAAAAATTATCTCGAATCAAAGAAGAAATACAGTTTTTCATCGGTGATGTGGATATTGGTGCAAATGCCTCTACCTCTGCTTTTAAAAACTATTTATTTAAGGATTTAGGCTTACCTGTATTGAAAACTACCGCTAAGCAAAGTGAGGCTTCTGACGATGAGACGATAATTCTACTTATAGATTGGTGCAGCAAAAATAAGCCTGAGCTTATTCGTCTGCTAGAACTTGTGCAGGAGTATCGCAAGTGGGGAAAGCTGAAATCTACCTATATTGATGGGTATCTGCCTCATATAAATACTGCCACTGGTAGAATTCACCCTGATCTATTCCCTCTAGGCACTGAGACAGGCAGGTTTGCCAGTAGAAATCCTAATCTGCAAAATATGCCACGAGCAGATGGAGATGTTATAGGTGTGCGTAATTTTATTGTTGCACCTAAAGGAAGCGTTCTATTATCACTGGATTTTTCGCAGATTGAGCTTCGTGTAGGAGCATTTTACTGCAGAGATGAAAGGATGCTTGAAACCTATAAACAAGGCGGTGATATTCATGCACAGACAACTTCTGTTATTTATAAGATACCATTTGAACAGGCAACAGATAAAAATGCAGATCATTATAAAGAGCGTAGAACCATTGCAAAGAACTGTAACTTTGGTACATTTTTCGGGCTATTCCCCAAAGGGCTACAGCGTACATTAAAATTTAAAGCTGGACTTGATACACCCCTATGGGAGTGTGAGAACATCATATCTAATTTAAAGGCAGGGTATCCAAAACTTTCAAAATGGCAGGACGAAACGAAAAGCAAAGCAGGATTTCGTAAATTCACAGAAACCTATCTTGGCAGACGTAGATATTTACCTAATATTACCTCAAAGGATTGGAGTAAGAAATCTTTTGCCGAAAGGTGTGCGTTAAACACACCTATTCAAGGTACTGCAGCAGATATTTTAAAGCTGGCTATGGGTCGAATTATTTCCCAATTGCCAAAGTGTTTATGGATAAAGCCACTACTTCAAATTCACGATGAGTTGGTCTTTGAGTTGCCAGAGGATAAAGTGCAGGAAGCAGTTTCAATCATTAAAAGATGTATGGAGGTACAGCCTTTTCCTGCTTTTGATGTACCAATTATTGCCGAAAGTGCAGTAGGCAGTAGCTTTGGAGAAATGGAGGAATTATCATGAAGCTAATCTATGTTGCCAGTCCATTAGCAGGTAATGCTGATAAAAATATACAAAAGGCACTTAGGTACTGCTCCTTTGTGGCAAGCTGTGGTGAAGTGCCATTGGCACCCCACACCATTTTTACTAGATTTTTAGATGATACTGATAAAGAGCAGCGAAGATGTGGAATTAAAATGGGGTTTGCTTTACTTGCAAAATGTGAAGAGCTATGGGTGTTTGGTAGCACCATATCAACAGGAATGAAATCAGAAATTACAATTGCAAAAGCTAAAAATATCCCGATTAGATACTTTACGGAATACTGTGAGGAGGTGCTTTAATGATACCGCTTAAAATACCTTTAGAGGAATTTATCAAGCCTTTCTTTGAACCAAAAGAAACTGTGTGTTTGCGTATCTTTGCTGACCGCAAAGGCAGTGCATTTAAAGGCTTAAAGCTTGAAACAACTGCAGGATCTATTGGCAGTATGCAACGTACGTTAGATAAGCACAATGCAGAAAATAGAGGCATCTTTTTTGTGGTTAATTTTGGCGGTCACGAGGATAAGGATATCACTAGGATTAACGCTCAGTTTGTGGAGTGCGATGACTTAGCATTGGAAGAACAGTATAAGAAAATTAAGGCATTTAGCATAGAGCCTAGCATTATAGTAAAAACAAGAAAATCACTTCACACCTACTGGCTTATTAAAAATGGTGAGGTTGCACAGTTTCGAGATACTCAAAAAGCCTTGATACAAGAGTTTCATGGAGATAACTCCTGTATTAATGAAAGCAGAGTGCTTCGATTGCCTAACTTTTATCATCACAAAGAAGATCCTATTATGGTGGAGTGTATAAAGTTTAATCCTGAGCTTCGCTATACCCAAGAGGAGTTAAAAAATGCGTTGCCAAAACCTTTAGAAACACCTGTCCCATCAGCTATGATAACGGGTACTCGAAGGGGACTTGCTATGGTGGTAGACCGTTGTGAATTCATATCATATTGCAGGGAAAACGCTGAAAATCTATCTGAGCATGACTGGTATGCTATGATTACAAATCTCGCTGTCTTTGAGGGTGGTGATAAGGCAATTCATGAGTATAGCAAGGCTTATGGAAACTATAACTATGATGAAACACAAAATAAAATCAATCATTTTTTGAGCAGTAATACAAAACCCATGACCTGCAGATGTATTGCAGAAAAGGGATATAAATGCCTAAAGATTGGGACTGGTGGATGTAAGTCTAAAGCTCCTGCAGGACTTTGCTATCAAGCCTTAAATGTAACAGAGCTTCGTCAAATGCTGTTTACTATGCCTGTTAAAAATGCTCCTGTTGAAGATATTGGAACAGCGAGCAAGTTTATATCTCAGTATCTATATAACATAGAATCAGTGGTAGCAGAAACTTTTATTAGCTATGAATTAAAATCATACTTTACATTTCGGGCTACCGATATCAAGCCGTTACTTTCCTTGCACAAGGATATTTATAAGCAGTATTTGCAAAGCAAAGATACAAAGAGAGAGATGATGGCAGAGGAACTCCCCGATTGGTATGAGCCTATAGAGCGTGGAGGACTTCGTTTTGTGGCAGGGGTGCTTGCAAAGTATATGGCAGAAAATGTCCATGCTTTTTATGGTGCAGAAAGTTATTACATTTATGAAAATGGGGTCTACAACGAAAAATCGGATTTAATAGCAACAGCGAAGGTAAGAGAGTTTCTAAAAGATCGTTATGCAACAATGTCTGGAATCAATGATGCGGAGGGACAATGGAAAATGCTTATTAATCGCCCAGTGCGTGAGATCAATTGTAACCCATTCATTATCAATGTGAAAAATGGGTTATATAACATTCTTGATGATAGCTTCAAGCCTCATAATCCTCAGTATCTTTCAACTGTGCAGATCAATGCAACCTATACTCCCGAAGCGAAATGCCCTGAATTTCTAAAATTCCTAGAAAGCATGCTGCCTAAAGAGGAGATTAAACTAATCCAAGAAATACTTGGTTATTTACTTATCCCTGTTAATAAGGCACAGAAAAGCTTTGTGTTTGTAGGTGCAGCGAATGCAGGAAAGTCTACTCTGCTCGCAGTGGCACAAGAAATCCTGCTTGGCAGTAGCAATGTGTCCAATATACCTTGGCAGAGCTTGGCTGATCGTTTTAAGACAGCGGAGCTATTTGGGAAACTGGCTAATATTTTTGCGGACTTGCCCTCAAAGAATGTAGATGATAATGGAATTTTCAAAGCACTTACTGGTGAGGATTATGTAATTGCCGAGCGTAAAAATAAGAATCCCTTTAGCTTTAAGCCTTATGCAAGGCTTCTGTTTTCCTGCAATGAAATTCCGAAAAATTATGGAGATAGAAGTGATGGATTTTACCGCAGACTCATTATTATTCGATTTGATAAGTCTGTTCCTGCAAGTAAAAGAGATGCAAATTTACGTGAAAAATTGGCAATAGAGCGAGATGGGATCTTGATGTGGGCAATGAAAGGGCTTAAGCGGTTAATTGATCAGGGCTATAATTTTTCTGAAACTGATCGCACAAAAGCAGAGCTTCAAAGGTACAAGGTGGAAAGCAACAGCGTACTATCTTTTGCACAAGAATTTTGTGAGATAAAGGAATCTGCTACTGTCTTTCGTGATGATTTATTCACAAGATACAAAGAATATTGCATCAATGCAGGATTAAAACCAGTATCCCAAACCAACTTTAACAAAGAAATTGAAAACTCAGATCAAAGCATTAAACGAGGACGTGACAAGTTAACCAAGCGTAGAACGTGGGAAAATATAGGGTTTGTAGAGGGTGGCAATGAAAATAATTGAAGCCACCAAACCGAGTAAACCAAGAAAACCGAGTTTTTCCCTTTTCCAACGTGTATCTTGAAATATATATGTATACATACATATATGCACATGTATATAAAGAGTGAAATTTAGTCGGTTTTCTCGGTTCACCTGTTATTGGAGAGAATTTATGGCTGAAAAAGAGATTACAAATAAGATTTTAAAATATTTAAAGACTGTTCCAAGCTGTTTTGCATGGAAAGAACATGGTGGTATGTATGGAACAGCAGGCATTCCCGATATTATTTGCTGTATTAATGGCAGATTTATTGCTTTTGAGGTAAAAACAGAAACGGGAGTCCTTTCAAAACTACAAGAAATAACGATTGCTAAAATTAAAGATGCTAAAGGCAAAGCCTACAAAGTTACAAGTGTGAATGAAGTTAGAGAAATACTTGAAAACTTGGAGGGTTAACCCTATGAATAAAAAAGAGTTGTCACAGCTTTATTACTTAAATCGGGAAATTGAAGAGCAGCAGAGAAGGCTTAGGGAACTAGAGAGTCTTGCCACTTCCTGTAACTGCAGAATTACAGGTATGCCTCATGGTAGTGGTGTGAATGACCGCATTGGGAACTACATTGCAGAAATATTGGATTTAAAAGAGCTGATTGATCTCAATATAAGAAAATGTTTTTATGAATTAAACAGGTTAAACCGATATATTCAAACCATTGAGGATTGTCAGATCAGACAGATTCTATCTCTTAGATATATCAATGGATTTAACTGGAGGCAGATTGCCTATAGCCTTGGTGGTAACAACACCGAGGACAGCGTTAAAAAGATGGCATATCGATTTATTGCCAAAAACTAAAGTTGTCCCTTTTGTCCCGATTACCTGTGCTAAGATAGTAATATAGAAAATGTATCGAGAGCATCTATTGGAAAACCAGTGGATGCTTTTGTTTTGGAGGGTGTCTTATGGAATTTAAAAAACTAAAATTAACAGATATTATACCTGCATCATATAACCCACGTAAGGATTTGCAAGCAGGCGATCCCGAGTTTGAGAAAATCAGACGTTCCATTGAGGAGTTTGGTTATGTAGAACCTATTATTGTAAATTATGATATGACAATCATTGGGGGGCATCAGCGTGCAAAAGTATTGTCAGCACTTGGGGTTACAGAAGTTGACTGCGTTATTGTGGATGTGGATAAAACAAAAGAAAAAGCCTTGAATATTGCATTAAATAAAATTAGTGGTGAGTGGGATACGGAAAGTCTAGCACAGCTTTTATCAGAGCTTGATCAAGAAAGCTATAATATTGAACTTACTGGTTTTGATTGGGATGAAGCAGAAAAACTCATGAAAACAATGGAAAAAGAAGATCATTCTGCTGATGATGATTTTGAAGCGGATCTGCCAGATAAGCCTATTTCAAAACTTGGTGATATATGGGAACTTGGCAGGCATAGGCTCATGTGTGGTGACAGTACAAAAAAATCCGATATGGATAAACTTACCGAGGGAAAACATGTGGAGATGGTATTTACCGATCCGCCTTGGAATGTAAATTATGGGGCAACTGATCATCCAAGTTGGAAATCACGCACTATTCAAAATGACAGCATGAGCAGTGAAGAATTCAAAGAGTTTATGTCAAAAGCCTTTACCTGCATGGCGGATGCCATGGTAGTTGGGGGTATGGTTTATGTGGTTATGTCAGCACAAGAGTGGGGATCGCTTATGCCTGCACTTGAAAAAAGTGGGTTTCATTGGTCATCAACTGTGATTTGGAATAAAGACCGCCTTGTTTTGTCAAGGAAAGATTATCATACAAGGTATGAGCCAATTTGGTATGGTTGGAAAGATGGTGCTCCTAGAATTCATCCACTTACTGATCGTCAGCAATGTGATGTTTGGGATATTCCAAGACCAAGTAAATCAGAGGAACATCCAACGATGAAACCTGTAGAGCTTGTGGAGCGTGCAATTGTCAATAGTTCAAAGCGTGGTAACTTTGTACTAGACCAGTTTGGTGGCAGTGGCACTACTCTTATTGCTTGTGAAAATAGTGGTCGCACCTGCTATATGATGGAGCTTGATCCTAAATATGCAGACGTAATTGTAAAAAGGTATATTGCCAAAGTAGATAATCCTGCTGAAGTTTTTCTGCTTCGTGGCGATGAGAAAATACCGTTTGCTGATGTGAGTAAAGAACTTGACTAATCTACCTTTTAGAGTGATGAATGGTGTACTAAACTTGAAAGGTGGGCGTTATTATGAGTAAAACAGAAGCACTTATAGTGCAAACCCTTTATGGATTAACAGCTACGGCTGTTGAAAAATTGTGCGTATTTGGAAATGAAGATGGTTTTGAAGAGATTAGAAAGATTAGAGAAATGGTAAAAGAATTGGTGTACTTTTGGGATTTAGATGAGCGGTATATTGATCAATTTGATATGGATACAGACACCGTAAAGAAAGGGGGTGAATGATTTGAGTAGAGAAGGAATTCCTAATAAAGTTAATAAGTTTGATACAGATATTGCACCCCATTTTTCGGAGATTCGTGAGTGGCTGGGTCAAGGTGATTCTATCAAGGACATTTGCGGAAAACTATCCATTTCACAGGACACTTGGTATCGTTATCAAAAAGAACATGAAACTCTTTCGGAGTTAGTAAAACTGGGCAGGTCGATTACCCTTTCCACTGTGGAAAAATCGTTACTTAAGCTTTGTACTGGATATGAGTTCGAAGAATTAAAGACAATTGTGGAAGAGGACAAAAATGGGAAGAAGCGAACTAAGCTTGAAAAATCCAAACGCCATCAGCCACCATCTGCACAGGCAATCTCTTTTTTCCTGCGTAATCGTTGTCCCGAAGAATGGGCAGATAAAAAGGAACTGGTACTGGATACAGCTCAAAATGAAACAGCTCGTAAAAGATTATTTATGCAAATGCTCTCTGGTGAGGATAATCCCGAATTAGAACAGCTTGCACCGCAGATTGAATGTTCCGATGATGATATGGAAGAAACTACCGAGTAACTGCTTGGAATATCAGAACTCATTACGGAATTAGTGTTATGTCATGAGTTTTTCCCATAATATCTTGACTTTTAAAGGTTTTAGAGTGATTAATGGTGTACCAAAAGAAAAGAGGTGCAACATTATGGATTTACAAAACTTTGAAACCTACCTCATGAAAGAGGAACGTAGTGATAATACCATTTCCTGCTATAAGCGAGATATTAAGAGCTTCCTGCTTTGGCTTGATAAGGATATCACTGCAATCAATGAATTTGACCTTATCCGATATAAGAAATATCTGAATGCAAAAGAAAAAACGGTTATCACAGCCAACCGCAAGCTTGCCAGTGTCAATGCATTTTGCAGATACCTATATGATGCAAGGCTGATAGCTGAAAGTTACAACGTGAAACTTACTAAGAACCGAGATAAAAGAGAATATAAAGGCTTAACACCCGAAGAACTGAATAAATTGCATGATCATATTTTAAAAACAGGCAACCTGCTTCATACATGCATAATAGAGCTTCTGATGGGAACAGGCATTAGAGTTAGCGAGCTTACAGGTATTACCCTAAACGATATTAGCCTTGATGAGAATAACAGCTATATCAGAGTACTTGGCAAGGGAAACGTAAACCGCACGCTGCCCCTTAACAGGGAGGCAAGGCAGGCGGTGGCAAACTATATTGACTACCGAGGTGAAAAGCAGACACAGAGCCTTTTAGTTGGGCAACGTGGAGCCTTGGGGCGAGGAGCAGTTGAGATAATCCTCGACAAATACGGTGAAAAGCTGGGTATTGCCATAACACCTCATAAGCTCCGCCACAGCTTAGCATATAAGTTGATCAAGGCAGGCACACCAATGACAACCATACAGCAGATACTGGGTCACGAAAGTATACTTACCACGAACCTATATACCCAAACTACAGAGCAAGACAAAGTGGATGCTCTAGCTGACCTAGTTTGGTAGTTTTATCAAACAGCATATTATACAAGGCTTCTTGCACAAAGAATTGCTTAAAACAGCAGTTCTTTTTTCTTTGTCACAAACCACAAAAGATAATAAGAAATCTTTTGTTTGTGTAATTGTACCAATGTTTCAGTCAAAGAATTTGTTGGTGTAGTAGTACCAATCATTTGGGGACAGGGGGGCTTCTATTTGTGTACTATGCACAAACAGCAGACGCTTCGCAAATTTTTACAGTAAATTTATCTGAAAACTAAACTGGAGGTGAGGATTTGGAACAGGAGATTATAAGGCAAAACAGTCTGCTTGCTGATTATATGGCAAAATATTTTAATACTCAGCAGGTAGCAAAGCTGATTAAAGAGTTTTCATTTTCCGAGCTTCGCAAGTTACTGGGCGAGATTGATATTGAGTTCTTTGCATTGTGTTATTTTCCGAAATATTTCGATAGAGCTTTTGGTACTTTTCATAAGGAGCTGTTTGAAGAGCTTAAATATATGCTTGATAATACTGGCTTGATTGAGGCTTTTGGTTTACCAAGAGAACATGGAAAAAGCACAATAAATTCGTTCCTGTTCCCCTTATACTCCACACTCTACAGCAAGTCACAGTTTACATTAATTATATCGGCTACTGAGCAAATTGCACTGCCATTTCTTGATATGATAAAAGATGAACTGGAGAATAACCAATTACTTCTTGAAGACTTTGGTGTGCGGAAAGGTAACCGCTGGAATAATAATGAAATATGGATTAAAGGCACAAATGGCATAGATGCCTGCATTATGATAAGAGGTATTGATGGCTCACTTCGTGGAATCCATTTTAAACAATATCGTCCTCAACTAGTTTTACTAGATGACCTATTAAAGGATGATACCGCAAAATCTGAAACAAAACGTGAGACTGTAAAAAATACTTTTACTGATGTTGTAATACCAATCGGTACAAGAGATACCAATATTCTTGTGGTTGGAACAGTGCTCCATGAAGAAGATTTGATGGCAGACCTGCTGAAAGGTAAAATTGCAGGAGTTCGCAGCATTAGGAAATCGGCAGTTACCGCCTTTTCTGATAGAGATGACCTTTGGGGTGAGTGGGAGAGAATTTACAATAACTTAAAAGATGATAATCGTATCATTAATGCAAAGACATATTTTGAGAGTAACCAAGAGGCGATGCTTGATGGAACTGAAATTCTGTGGGATGAGTACCTTGATTACTACTATCTAATGTGTAAAAAGCAGTCCATGGGAGATAAGTCATTTTATAAGGAACTTCAAAATGATCCACGTAGCACCGATGATTATATTTTTCAAGCTATATCCTACTGGGAAAGCCTGCCCGATTATAACGATCTTGAGGTGGTTATGTATATTGATCCTGCAATCAAAGCAGGAAAACGCAACGACTATTCAGCGATTACCATTTTGGCAAGACACGAGAAAACTGGGCAGATGTATGTTTTAGATGGTAGCATTTATAAGTTACTTCCCGATGATTTATTTAAAGTTGCAATAGAGAAGCTAGACCTGTTCCCTGTAGAAAAAATAGGGTTTGAAGCAACGCAGGCACAAAGCTATATGAAGCAGAAGTTTGAGGAAAGCCTGTGGAATGTTAGCATTTACACACCAGTAGAAGAAATTAATGCCAAAGGTCAAAAGCACGAGCGAATTATTACCTTAGAGCCTGACGTGAAACGTGGATTTATCCTGTTCAATTCTTCCAATATGGCGTATAATAATCAAGTAAAGGACTACAACAAAGGTGCTAAGCACGATGATGCTCCCGACAGTTTATATGGAGCAGTGCAACTGGTGCAGGGCGTGCAGAAGTTACAGTTCTTTGATAGAGGATTGTTGTTTTAGGTTTGATGATAGAAAAGTTCATGTTTTTATATAATTAGTTGAAATAGGGGGTTGCTCATGGAGGGATATACTACTTTTAAGGGATTGTCAATAGCTCAATATCATGTCTTTTTTCGCACAGAAAAAGTTTCTAAAGACACTATAAAAGAAAAGGTTTCAAAGTTAAATCTTTGCAAATCTCTCGTTATAGTAAACGCATTTAGTACTTTGCAATATAATTCTATGTTTTGCATTAAGGAAGCTGAGGATACTTTTAATTTTCTTAAATGTGCATATCTTGGATACTGTAATAATATGAAACCTCTTGCTAATGACTGTTACAGCTTTGGAATTGTTGAATTGTTCAGTAAACAAAGTCTGCTTAATTTAACTAAATGGTTGCTGGCTTATGCAAATGATACGGTATCCTTAGAAGCACCGACAGGCGATGAAGTGATGGAACTTTTGACGATTCATCTAATGCTTGCTGATTATTTGCCAGCAGAGGAAGTCGGAAGCGAATCCGTAGAAAATGAGTATTCTTATCTTTCCCAGTATTATGCAACTGATGCAAATCCAATGTTGAACATTGTAAGAGGATACGAACTATTTGTAAGCAGTCTTGAACAAATAGAGGATCATAACAAACGCTTTGAACAGTGTTATAAGACTACTATAAAGGATTATTACAAATCCACTTTAATACTTTTTTCACAACAGATAGACCCTGCGTGTTATTGCATGGGGTTTCCGCTGTCTGGAGTAAAAAATATTTCATCATGTAATCCGTTGCTTAAAACGTATGTTAATAATCATTCAACATCAGTGGAAGAAGCACGAGCTTCAGCTATTGAATGTATTGATAATATATGGGACTATAGGTTTATTTACACACACAAACACATTCTTAAATTGGGGGAATATTTTTTACCGCTTAGTATATCGTCGCTCTCAAATCAACTCTATCTTGGATTGTTTTGGAAAATTTGCGGATGCTATAAAGGGACAGAATTCCAAGAGGTCTTTGGAGGTGTTTTCGAGAAGTACATTCAAAAACTACTTTCACATTTGGATGGCATTAACAACCATCGCTTTATTAATGAGCGTGATTTTCCGAAAACAGGTGCTTCACGTGGTAAAACATCTGATGGATACATATTAAAAGGCGAAAATCTATTAATATTTGAATGCAAAGGAAAATCTCCATTAGAAGGTGTGAATATTGATTATAAGTTAGATATGATAAACAAAAATGCAGATAGGATGATTATCTGTCCTGCAAAACAAGTAGATGACTGTTACAATCAAATGTTAAAGTATGATTCTGAGTTTATTGAAATCGACAAAGAAATTAAAAATATTTACATAGCCACTGTTTGTTCAGAAAGTATGCAAATTACTCCATATGTTTGGAATAAAGTTAATCATGACTTGTTTGTAGAAGGCAGGATGTTAAAATGTGAAGAAAAAAATAACGCAAAAGAAAAAAACAGCAAGATACTTAACAAAAAAATTAAAGGTGTCCTTCATTTTTCTTCAGAAGATGTTGAAATGCTGTGTTCAATACTTTTGGATGACTCTGAGGATGATATTTTTAATATAATTAAGTCATATCTTAATGGAACGCAAACTTGTTTCTCTGCATTTCTTTATGATACTGGAAAACTTAAACTGAATAATTCTTTGTTTAAGAATAAAATGAGTGACATTATACAAAATCTGACCTAACTAAAAACCGCCTTCGGGCGGTTTTTTCATACCCAAATTTAGGAGGTGATCCACATTAAACCAACCATAGACCTTATCAAGCAATGCCTGCAGGAGCTTGATAAGCGAGCAAAATCTTTGCAAAAATACAGAGATTATTACACAGGCAATCATGATATTTTAAAAGATTATGATATGCAGGACAGCAGAAGTAACCGTAAACTCATTTTTAACTTTCCACGTAAATTTGTGGATAATGAAACAGGCTATCTGCTTGGAAAACCAGTAAACTATGTTTCCAAAATAGATGAAGCAGAGGCGATTTCTTGCATTGATAAAAATACTGCTCACTGGGATAAGGAACACAACATAAACCTGCGAAAATATAGTGAAATTTATGGTGAGAGCTATGAACTTAACTATATAAATACGGAGGGCGAGTTTTGTGGCACATACCTTACTCCTCTTGAGTGCTTTGTTTTAGAAGATGGTACAGCAGGTCGCAATGCCATCATAGCTCTGCATAAATTCAAAAGAAAATTTGAGGATACTGAAAATCTCGATGTCTATACGGACACCGAGATTTTGCATTTTACGGTAGATGGAGATAAGCTCACCCCATGTGGCTCTCACCCACATATCTTTGAGCGTGTTCCAGTGATTGTCTGCCCTGCTAATTCTGAACGCAAAAGTGGATTTGATGATGTAGTATCTCTTTTTGATGCATATAACGCTATCAATTCAGATTTAGTGAATGAAATATCCGATCACCGAAACGCCTATCTTGTAATAGAAAATGCAAAGATTGAAGAAGAGGATCTTCTTAAGATGAAAGAAATGGGTATTATTCAAGTGCCAAAGGGCGGTAAGGTTACATGGCTTACCAAAGACATCAATGACAGCTTTGTACAAAATGAATTGGATAACATAGAACGTAAAATTTATGACATGATGGATGAGGTAAACTTCAATGAAAACTGGGCATCCAATACTTCTTCTCTTGCCATTCGAAACAAGCTGTTAAATCTTGAAAACAGAGTGGCTATGAGGCAGACCTTTATGGAAAAGGTAATTATAGAGAGAGTACAAAATCTATTTTTATTTGTTGCAAAAAAAGAAGGGAGGCAGTTTGATTACAGAGATATTGCGGTGAAATTTACTCGCAATCTGCCAACGGATTTAGTAGGACTTGCAGATGTTATTGTTAAATTAAAGGGAATATGCTCACAGGAAACATTACTTACATTATTGCCGTTTATTGAAAATCCAAGTGTGGAAATGCAAAAAATTAAAACTGAAATAGCATTTGTGGCAGAAGCTACAGGTGGGGTAAATAATAAGGAGGAAATTTAACTATGAATTTTGAAGAAGTAAAAGCTTTTTTAGAAAGTGAAGCAGGAAAAGCAAGTGAAGTTATGTCGTATTTACAGGAGTTAGTCCCAATTACTGCTTCTAGTGTTGAAAGCTTCACAGGGACAGCAGAGGGTAAATCTTGGCTTGATTCGCTCAAGGATAAACATCTGCAAAAAGGTCTTGAAACATGGAAAAGTAATAATCTTGCAGGATTGATTGATGCTGAGATTAAAAAGCGTTTTCCCGAAAAAGATCCGAAGGACTTAGAAGTTGAGAATCTAAAAAATGAGATTTCAAAGATGCAAACCGAAAAGCAACGTGAAAGCCTAACCAATAAGGCAATGAAGCTTGCAAGTGATAAGGGATTACCCCTTGATCTTGTAGGCTTTTTTGTTGGAGCAGATGAGGACATCACCATGGATAATCTTAAATCTCTGGAAACCAGTTTTAATGCCTCTGTACAAAAAGGACTAGAAGCAAGGTTGAAAACAGATGGCTATGTTCCACCCAAAGGCGGTGCAGATACTAAAAAATTAGAAGATATGGATATGGGCGAGTACATTAAATCTCGTCAGAAAGAAGGTAATGTATAATGGGAAATGCATTTTTAACACCAAAAATCATCGCCAAAGAAGCAATGATGCAATTAAAAGCCAACTGCGTAATGGCAGGGCTTGTTTACAGGGATTACTCAAATGAATTTGTCGCAGGAGTTGGTGATACTGTAACAATTAGAAAGCCTGCAACATTTGAAGCAAAAGAGTTTAATAGAACTACTGGTATAGAAATTCAAGATGCCACAGAAAACGGAGTAGATGTTAAGCTTGATAAATTGCTTGATGTTTCTTTTGAGGTAACAGCAGAGCAACTTACTATGGATATTGCAGATTTTTCAAGTCAACTTTTGCAACCTGCCATGCAGAGTTTTGCACAGAAAATTGATAAATATTTACTAGGACTATATAAAGATATCCCTTATGTGATAGGCACAGCAGGAACTACTCCGAGTCAAATTTCAAGTATTACTGATGCAAGGCAGATATTGGGGGAGCATTTAGTACCTCTTGGCAGTCGCAGGCTAGTAATTGATCCAGCTTGTGAAAATGAATTTTTACAGATTCCAACATTTCATGAAGCAGATAAACTTGGGGATAATGGCACAGCTATGCGAGAAGCATCTCTTGGCAGAAAGTTTGGATTTGATATTTATTCTGATCAAAACGTTCTAAATCATACCGCAGGTACATTGTCGGCAGGGAGTGGAAAAATTAAAGTAAAGACTTCTGTTATTAAAGGGGCAGGTGAAGTGGTACTTACTTCTACAACTTTAACTGGAACAGTAGCAGTAGGAGATGTAATTGCCGTTGGAATAACGCAGTATGTTGTAACAGCTGGAGCAACTGCAGCTACCAATGAAATTGCCGTAAAAATTGCACCAGTCATTCTGGAAGAAATCCCTGCCAATACAGAGGTTAGTTTCATAGCAAGTCATACGGCGAATTTGGCATTTCATAGGAATGCCTTTTCTCTTGTTACAAGACCTCTTGCACTACCCAAAGGGTTAGCCGACACTCAAAAGGCAATCGTAAATTATGATGGCTTTGGACTTCGTGTCATTTATGATTATAACAGCCAGTTTAAAAAGGACGTAGTTTCTATTGATATGCTTTGTGGTGTGAAAACACTTGATAGCTTGCTTGCCTGTAGATTATTGGGATAGAGGGGGCGTTGTTATGGTAAATACAGAAGGGCAAAGCAGCAAGCTGCTTTTAATGAAACAGCTTTTAAATATTCCACCAGAAGATCTGACAAAAGATACCTTGCTCGCTCACTTTTTAGAGCAAGCGAGGATTACTGCCTGTGGATACTGCAATGTGGAAATATTAGAACCGCTGTATGATGGCACAATTTGCGACCTTGCGGTATACCTTTATCAAAATAGGGACAGCGTTGGATACTTATCCAAACGACAAGGCGAGCGGAGTGTTGCCTTTGCAGAAACAGAGTTGCCCAGTAATATTATGACTGCATTACCTTTGCCTAAAATTCATGTGATGGGAGGCAGCGGATAATGTTTTATAAAACTAAAGTAAATATTTTAGACGGGAGCTTCACCAAAATTGGTGAGGCTCTTGTGGACTTACAGGTATTTAATCAGCAGATGACATTTGAAGATAACATTACACTCCATATTACCAAACGTGCCTTTTGTGACATTGTGCTACTAAATATATTTTGCTATATGCAGACGGATAATGCTTTGTATAAGGTCATGGATATCAAGCAGTGGGACGATTATTTAGAACTCCTGCTGTATGAATGTGAGGTAAATTATGCAGAGCGTTGATAAATGGATAGATTTTTTTGTCCATGAAAATGGAGTAGTAATAACTGTTGACACTATCCCCATCAAAGCGATAGTCAGCGATGCACCTCGTGGAGCTGATTACTATTTTAATGATAAATATATACGAGCAAAAGGACTGCTACACGCAGGAGCGATTGTTGTGTATGAAGAAGAAAATTGGCTTGTCATTAGTCAAGTAGATCAGAATGCAAATAGCTTACAGTGTAAGATGCGTAAATGTAATCATATAACGAAATTTACTATTGATGATTGGTTGTATGAATTTGTTTCCATTCTTGAGATGGTAAATCTAACCGTTAGCAGAGGTGGCACAATTAATATGGCAACAGGTAAGCTTCGTGTGAGTTTGCAAGCCAATAAGATAACTCAACAGATAGATATCAATACAAGATTTATTGCTTCCTTTTCCCCTTGGAAAGTCATCGGAGTAGATATTACCAAAACAGGTCTAGTCATATTGGAAGCAGAAAAAGATACGATTGGCTCTGATGATGATATGGAAAATGAAATTGCAAATAAGAATGCTATTCCTAGCTGGACAGTGTCAGCAGGTGCGGAAAGTGCAACCATCAAGGTTGGTGAAACAGCTACCCTTTCACCTAGCTTATTTAAAAATGGAGTGGAAGTGCAAGGTGAGAGTTATTTATGGCAATCGTCAGATATCAATGTGGCTATGGTGGAAAATGGTATTGTAACAGCAGTACAAGTGGGAATAGCAATAGTAACCCTTAGGTGGGCAAAGCACCCGTCAATTTTTGCTGAGATAGAGGTTGCTGTTGAAGATGAGCCTATGCAGATAGTAACGTATGTATTTTATAGTACAAGTGTGGATGGTAGTAGCAAAAGCTATACAAATTTTGATGTTCGTCAAGGTGATACAAGGATACTTGGAATTGAAAAGCAAATCAATGGCATTATTGCTGATGTTAATGATACTTATACTTTTGTTTTTAATCCTAATGGTGCACCATCGACAAACTATGTCTATACTGTGCTAAATAATTATTCAGTAAAAATCAAAAATAATGCGGTTTATAAAAATCCTGTTACTTTAACAGGTACAAGTAATCAGACGAGTGAATCCATAAATGTTTCATTCAAACTGAAGTCTATGTTTTAAAAGAAAAGAGGATAAAATGATGAAAAATATGTTACAAACAACATCCGCTGTGATAGGCGGATTTTTAGGTTATTTCTTAGGGGGCTTTGATGGCTTCCTTTATGCACTGTTAACCTTTGTTGTAGTTGATTATCTCACAGGGGTTATGGTGGCAATTGTAAATAAAGAGCTGTCAAGTCAAGTTGGATTTAAAGGTATATTCAAGAAAGTTATGATTTTCTTGATGGTTGGAATTGCTCATATTGTGGATACACAGCTTTTAGGTAATAACAGTGTCCTGCGAACTGCAGTAATCTTTTTTTATTGCTCCAATGAGGGAATCTCTATTTTAGAAAATGCTAGCTTAATTGGACTTCCAGTACCTAAGAAACTACAGGATATTTTAGCACAGTTAAAGGATAAAGGCGGTGATGATAATGGTGGAAATTAGAAAGATGATTATACCTGTAAGTCGTGCTCGAAGTGGCATCAAACGAACTGGCTTAGTTGGCATCACCATTCATAATACAGGGAATTACTCTAAGGGAGCAGGTGCTCTAAATCATGCAAAATATCTCGCAGGTGGAGGAAAAAACAATCAGGTTTCGTGGCATTTTGCAGTAGATGATAAGCTTATCACTCAGACAATTCCTCTTGATGAAGTAGCTTGGCATGCAGGTGATGGGGGTGGTAATGGGAATTACAAAACGATTGCTATTGAAATCTGTGTTAATCCAGATAGCAATCTTACCACTGCTTGCAACAATGCAGCACAACTTGTGGCACATTTACTTAAAGACTATAACCTAAACATTAATCAAGTCTATCAGCATAATCATTGGAGCGGAAAAAACTGTCCCAGTGAATTAAGATGTGGAAAACCATATTCATGGCAAGACTTTTTAAATAAAGTAAAGAGCTATGGATCTCTTTCGCCATCACCTGCACCATCTGGGAAACTATATCGTGTACAGGTGGGAGCGTATTCGGTTAGAGCTAATGCTGAGGCGATGCTAAAGAAGTTAAAGGGGGCAGGATTTGATGGATACATTAAGTAAACCAAAACAAACTATGGAGAATGAATACTGCTATTTATTATCAGTAAAAATTATTGAAAATATGAGAAAGACAGGCTTAATAAACGATGATGAATATCACAAAATTGATCTTTTAAACCGTACATCTTTTTCACCCAAATTAGCACCAATAATGGGGTAAACAACTTGCTATTACAGCTTTGTAGAGTTATGATGTGACACACGAAAGGAGGTGTTTTGTATGAAGAAGGTTACTAAAATTGATGTAGCAAGTGCTAAGTTGCCCAATCGCAAGATTAGGACTGCCTGCTATGTGAGAGTTTCCACTGACAGCGATGAGCAGTTAAACAGTTTTGATGCACAGGTGCTGCATTATACAGATTTTATTTCAAGTAACCCCGATTGGGAGTTTGTTGGAATATATTCTGATAGCGGAATCAGTGGTACAAAAAAGGAAATTAGACCTGAGTTTTTGCAAATGTTAGCAGACTGTGAAGCTAGGAAAATAGACTTTATTATTACCAAATCCATTAGCCGATTTGCACGAAACACCACTGATTGTTTAGAGATCATTCGTAGATTTACAGAGCTTGGCATTGGTGTATTATTTGAAAAAGAAAATATTAATACGCTAACCACTGATAGCGAGCTTATGTTATCCATACTCAGTGTTTTAGCTTCCAGTGAATCTACTTCCATCTCGAAAAACAATAAGTGGAGCATAGAAAATAGGTTTAAAAACGGGACTTACAAATTAGCAAGTCCGCCCTATGGTTATGATTGGAACGGTGAAATATTAGTTCCAAACAAAGAACAGTCCCAAATTGTTAAGCGTATTTTTTCAGAGGCTCTAAGCGGAAGTGGTACAGCTGAGATTGCTAGAGGATTAAATGCTGATGGTATACCAACACAGAGAAATGGGAGATGGTGCTCTACAACCATACGTGGCATACTTAGAAACGAAAAGGTAACAGGAAATGTGCTACTTCAAAAAACTTACACAGATGATAATTTTAATAGGCATATTAATTATGGTGAGCAAGATCAGTATTATATGGAAAATTGTCATGAAGCCATTATTTCAAATACAGACTTTGAAGCAGTACAAAAATTAGTGATTCAGCGTGCTAAGGAAAAAGGAAACTTTGGTGAAAGAGAAAAGTATCAAAAGCGATATTTATTTACAAGCAGAATTGTTTGCAATGAGTGTGGCAGTCATTTTAAAAGAAAAATATGTACTAAAAACAGAAATGAAAAGTATATAGCTTGGAGCTGTGCCACCCATATTGAAAATAAGGAAGCTTGCCATATGTTATTAATAAAAGAAGAGCATGTTAAAAATGCCTTTATGATTATGCTAACGAAGTTACGGCTTTATCATAACCAAATATTAATTCCATTGCTGGAGGAATTAAAAAAACTTGACAGTGATGGCGGAGTAGCAAGAATACAGGAACTTAATAAACAAATAACAGAACTTCATGAGCAGGAGCAAGTAATCACAGGACTGATGTCTAAAGGTTACCTTGAACCTGCTCTTTTTATGGAGCAAAAGGGCATCTTGCAAACTGAACTTGAAAACTTAAAAATAGAAAAACAAGCTGTAATTGATTGCTCCGAGGGTGACCGCAAAATTATAGTTGAAACTGAAAAACTATTGCATTACTTAAAAAAGACAGAAAGTATTCCAAAACAATTTGACGAGGATTTATTTGCAAAATTGGTAGATAAAATTATTGTATTTTCTAAAACAGAGATTGGATTTCAGCTAAAAAGTAGTTTGTGTTTAAAAGAAACGATTGAGAGGTGAAGGGAATGAACCATACTCCTTATGGATATGAGATAGTTCATGGAAAAGCAGTTATTAACCAAATAGAAGCAGAAAAATTGAGAATCTTATATTCTGAATATCTATCAGGAGCTTCTTTTCAAACCTCGGCAAAAACCGCAGGGATAAAGAAAACTCATTCTGCCATTAGTAGATTGTTGGAATGCACCCATTATGTTGGAGATGATTTCTATCCTGCCATTGTAACAGTTGAGCAATTTAAAAGTGTAGCTAAGGAACGTGAACGCAGGATGATAAAGTTTGGCAGAAAGAATTTAACAAAGCCAATTCCATCGCTAAAGCCCATAAAATATACATTAGATAGTTCACAAGAGGCAGATAATATAGCGCAGAAAGTAGCTATTACTACAAATAAAGATGATTTGCAGGTATTACTATTGAAACGTGCTGAAGCCATATATTCTGCAATCATAGGAGAGGAGATGAGCGTAGATGGCAAGTAAAAATGTATCGGTTATCCCTGCAAGATCAAGATTTCAGCCAGTTAATGAAGTGGTTAAGAAAATGCGGGTTTGTGCCTACTGCAGGGTTTCTACAGATAGCGAAGAACAGCTTTTAAGCTACGATGCACAGGTAAGTCATTATACCGAGTACATTAATAAAAATCCCGAGTGGGAGATGGTTAAAATATATGCGGATTCAGGTATTTCAGCCACTAATACCAAGAAGCGAATTGAATTCAACAATATGATTGACGATTGCATGGCAGGTAAAGTTGATATGATTATTACAAAATCAATCAGCCGATTTGCAAGAAATACACTGGACTGCCTAAAATATATACGTCAGTTAAAAGACAAAGGCATACCTGTATATTTTGAAAAAGAGAACATTAATACTATGGACAGCAAGGGAGAAATCTTACTTACCATTATGAGTTCACTTGCACAGGAAGAATCTCGTTCTC
The DNA here is from genome assembly GCA_012513435.1 of Clostridiales bacterium. GTDB lineage: Bacteria > Bacillota > Clostridia > Peptostreptococcales > Anaerovoracaceae > Lentihominibacter. The sequence goes on along the minus strand of JAAZCE010000007.1, from coordinate 64,522 downwards.
TTAGCCAAAATGTAAAGATGGGCATTGCCTACCGCTACCAAAATGGAGAAGTCCAAGTAAACCACAATCGTTTTTTAGGATATACCAAAGATGAGAATGGTCACTTAATTATTGATCCAGTGCAGGCAGAAGTTGTGAAACGTATTTTTCGAGAATATCTTGAGGGAGCAAGCCTCTTATCTATATGCCGAGGACTTGAAGCTGATCATATTTTAACTGCTGCAGGTAAAGTCAAGTGGAGACCAGAGAGTGTAAAAAAATTATTAATGAATGAAAAGTTTATGGGCGATGCTTTGCTCCAAAAGACCTACACAGTGGATTTTCTTACAAAGAAGAGGGTGATTAATAATGGGATTGTTCCACAGTATTACGTAGAAAATAACCATGAGGCTATTATTCCCAAAGAACTGTACTTTGAAGTGCAAGAAGAAATAAAAAGGCGTAGTAATTTAAAACGTAGCACCAACGGTAAAAAGCAAATATATAGTTCCAAGTTTGCTCTTTCAAGCATTGTATATTGCGGAGAATGTGGAGAAATATATCGCAGGGTACACTGGAATAATAGAGGGAAGAAAAGCGTTGTGTGGAGATGTGTGAGCAGACTTGAGGATAAAACGATAAAGTGCCAAGCACCTACCATTTTAGAAAAAGAGTTACAAGATGTAGTAATAATAGCTATAAATCAGATAATTACTTGTAAAGATGGATTTATACAAACCTTGGAAAATAATATTAACACCGTACTTAATGCCACGAATGATAGCAATACTGATTCCATAGATGAGAAACTAGATAGCCTGCAAAATGAAATGCTGAACTATGCAAAAATGAATGCAAGAGACGGAGTAAACAGCACCAAGTATGACAAAAAATATGAGGAGCTTGCTGATAGCATCAATGATCTACGGACTAAAAAACAAAATATTGAACAGCAAAATACTAAGAGACAGTGTCAACGTACACGAATTGGTGAAATGACAGCATTCCTGCAGGTGCAAGAAACCACAATCAATGACTATGACGATAAGCTAGTTCGCCTGCTTGTTGAAAAAATATTAGTAAACAATGACCTGCTTCACATTACTTTTAAAAGTGGACTGGAGCTTGATATAGAGTGGAAAAAGCAATAACAAAATACATACCGCCAACTGGGATAGTGAAATATCTCGGTTGGCGGTTTTTTGTCGTTTATGATTGAAATATTTACATATAAAAGGTATAATGATATAAACAACGTTGTTATAGTAACAACATAGGAGCGAAGAAATGAAAACAGTTGAAGAATTATTACAGTTAGCCATAGAGGAAATAGAAAACGTGCATGCAGATGAGATATTTCTAGTAAGAGATCTATTCAAAGGATACGAATGGAATCGCCTTGACAGAAGAAGCAGGTTGCTTCTTGGCATCCTGTTTCTGCACTGGGTGAATAACTCTGGTGAGGATAAGATTATACCAATAGAAAAGACCTCGTCGGGACAGCAGAGGTATAGGAAAGGATGTTAGAATACAATGATAAAAGTAGTGTATTTTGATGAATTGTCAGCGACAGATTATTTAAATATATATAACGGCGGAGAAGAAGTCCAACAGAAAGAGAAAATTAAGGAAAATACAAAGGCTTTGGCAGAAAAAGCTAATATTAATTTATTTGCGAAAATGAATTGGATTTTTGCAGGTGGTAGCGTAAGTGGAAATATCGATGCTGATTTTGCACAAAAAAATGACTCTATATTTAAGACAACTTTATCGAACACCGTATTAACAGATTATCTAGAAAAAGCAAAATTAGATGAAAGAATTGAAAAAATAGAAAATGTTTTTGTTAGACCACCTAAAAATTCAATTGCATTTTTTAAAATGTTTACACCTTTTCTTGTTATGACAAAAGCAGAGATTGAGATTGAAGAAGGCTTCTGTCTGGACGTATCAAAACTAGATGATGCCTTTAAAAATGGAAAAAAATACTATGAAATGATTGCTGAAAATTCAAAGAAGCAGTGTGTACTTCGATTTAATATTGGTGCATTTAGAAATAACTACGGTATAGCAGATATATCAAAAATGGATTTGAAGTATTTTGCTGTAAAAGTTGGTACTACGGAAGAATATCTGCTTGATATTGGAAAAGAATTTTCGATGGAAGAAAAAGTTATATCATCTGCATTTGAAATAATTGACGGAAATGATGTTGGCAATCATCTAGATGTTTTTGATGTGGTTTTAGCAGGTGTAGAAGCATGAAAAATATTATTATATATTTTGGACCAAAAAAAGGACTAAAAAAGATATTACCAAATCATTATAGAACGTTAACTGAAATCGTTACTGAAGGAGATCAGAAAAGAAATAAAATTTTGGTAACTACGGATGAAACTAATCAAATTGAAGAGTTGGAATATGTGGAAAATTTAGTTGCATATTCAGAAGCATATGCAGGAATAACTGAAGGTGCAATACAAAGTTTTGTTAGTTTATTAAGCCGTTATGATATTGACAATTTGTATTTACAAAATCCAACAATCCCTATATTACATCAGGTACAGCAAGCATTTCCAGATAAAATAAAAATTGAAAAATATAAATATAAGCCAATATCGGAAAAGAAATTTATAGATATGTATAAGAATTTTTCAGAACACATTATTGGACAGGATCAGGCTAGAGAAAGAATTATGATGTCACTATATCCTCTTGTAAAGAGTAGACATATACGAAAGCCTATTGTTTTGATGTTTTATGGCATTTCAGGAGTAGGAAAAACTGAAACTGCTAAATTTATCAGTGATACAATTGGAGAAAAATTGTTTCGAAAACAGTTTTCTATGTTTCACAGTGAGGAGTTTGCCAGCTATCTTTTCGGTGGTACACATATGCAAAGTAGTTTTGCACGAGATTTACTTGAAAGAGAATCTAATGTAATTCTTATAGATGAGTTTGATAAACCTGCACCTGTTTTCCATAGTGCTTTCTATCAATTATTTGATGAGGGAGTTTTTGAAGATAAAAATTATAGAGTAGAATTGTTCAATTCGATTATTATATGTACTTCAAATTATCAGTCAGAAGAAGATATACAGAAATATTTAGGAGATCCCATATTTTATAGATTTGATCGTTTTATAAAATTTGAAAAACTCTCAAAAGAAGCGATGGGACTTATTATAGAGAAGCTATGTAGAGAAAAATATGACAAACTTACTGCAAAAGAAAAAACGATCATTCATTTTGCACCTTTATTAGAAAAATTTCTTGGTTTGACAGGTGGTTTTAAAAATGTTAGACATGTATCTAATATAATTGATGAATATATTGGTATTATTTTAGTTAGAAAATTTATGGAGAGTAATGAATGATGCTTAAGGAAGTGCGATTATTACCAATGAGCAAGAAATATGAATTCCCAGATATGTCATATGAGGAAATACAAGAATCGTATTTTTTGAATCATTTAATAAAAGAACAGCAGGGTTATTACTATTTTAGGAATACGGGCATAACCTGTCCAGAAGGTTCTCTTGTACTTTTTCAAATTGATGGTGAAGTTATAGCAAGTGCTAGATTGTTAAGAACTGAAAAGTTTAATGTGCCTAAGGATGGAATATATAAGGGAGCAATAGTTTTTGATATTCATAGCATTTCTGTTTTTGAGCCAATAACTGCAGAAGAACTTTCAAGCATTGATAGTACTTTTAAAGGCTTTTCACAAGTAAAACAAAAACTGGATTATTCCCAAATAAACGATATACTAACGCTGATAGATAAAAAACAGCAATCTCAGATCCCTGAAGAACTTGGTCTTATTGAATCAGAAAAATATATTGAGGGTGCAAAAAAACAGATAACTATAAATGCCTACGAACGCAATGAAAAAGCTCGAAAAGAGTGCATTAAATTGCAAGGATCTACTTGTAAAATATGTGGCTTTGATTTTGGAGAAGTTTATGGACAAGAGTTTGAAGGCAAAATCCATATTCATCATATTAAACCATTGAATGAAATTGATGATACATATGAAGTTAATCCTGCAACAGATTTGATACCAGTATGCCCAAACTGTCATATGATCTTACATTCGAAGGTTGGAGGGGTTTATAGTGTTGAGGAAGTAAAGGAAATGATAGGAGTAAAAATATAATGAATTGTAGAGGTGTAAACACTAGAATAAAAATAGCAGAACAATATGATATAAAATTAATAGCACACACAAGATTATTGAATGGACAAACGAAAAGAAGTGATGCTGAAGCCGAGTTGAAAGATCAGTATTACGTGTTCCAATGTACATCTAAAAATGATGATAAAATCGTCCAATCAATTTTGTGTGGTACAGGTGCAGCAAAGCATTTCTTAGAGTTAATGGGCGAACCAGATATGCCATTGTTTGATCCAATAAGAGCAACTGGTGGAAGTGGAAATGAAACTGGTTGTAATGGAACTGGAACTCCAAAAAAACAGTGGAATGATGAATCTAAGCAATTATACAATGCGATACAATGGCTTATTATCTGTTGGGATATAGTTCCCAAAGGGGCTATAATTGATATTAAGGAAAAACTAGAACATTATTACTACAAAGAGCCTTTTCTTTCTCAAATTAAGGCAATTAATACTATCATTTCAAAGGGAAAGAAAACATTATCAGAAATGATAAATGAACTGAGAGCAACCAACGATATTAAAGAGTATAATTTTGATTTACTTCAGTTGAGACTAGCGGAGGAGAATATCAAGTCAAATTTTTGATATAGCGGGAGATACGAAAATGAGCTTATTTGATGAAGTAATAGGGTTTGAAATTTTAGGTGGTTTTGATAATGATTTGGAAAATGACGCTCTTACTCAGAGGGCAGAAGAACTTGGGTTAGATGTGGATGATTACGATACTTTAGAAGAACTTAAAGATGCCATTGAAGAACTGGAATAACAACAATAATATCAACTCAACCTTTAAAGACGAGGCATAAATCTAAACTGTAAACTCGACCCGAGGAATAGCTTAGTGATGGCATTAATTAAGTCATCTCGGCACATGTTGAAGCCGTAACCCTACTTACAAGGAATGAAGAGACGAAGTAAGCAGAGGTACGTCTCATGCAAGAATTCCCCAGCTTCAGCTGGAATGGAATTTACTGCTGAGTGCGTAGTCTTGATGTCTAAGTGTATTTAGTGAAGTGTTTTTCCCTAAAATAAAAAAGAATTTTTTCCTAATTTAGGATAGGGAATTTTCCTAAAATCAGCATGTCGATTTTTCATTATTTTCAGCAGGATTTTGTCACATTAATGCATCTTCCATTTGGTAGCTTTTTCCTAAGAACATAAGCAGGTGTCACGCAGGCACAGCTTGCCGAGAAGATTAGCACTACGGGGCAATATGTCAACCGTATCATCAAAAAACAGGACGGTGTGATAAACAAGACCTTCGTGCAGATGCTGGAGGCTCTGGGCTATGATATTAAATTGACATATGTGAAGCGGAATGATGAAGGTGATACATTATGATTATTTATGCGACAAAGCAGACCTTTGAAAGATACAAATTGAAACTTCCAAATGAATTAACTCCTCCAATCAATCAGATTGCTGGGGCTGTGATTGAGAATGAAAGCGGAGATAAAATTCTTGAATGGGGTGCAAAGCTGTTTTATTTTGATAAAAGAAAATGTATCCAAGTAGTGAATTTCGCCAGTAAGCTAACTCTATTTTTAGTTGATATAAAGGTAGCGGACTTAGAAAATGTTGGAGATATGATGGCACACTATCTGCTTGAATTATATAAGACGGATAAGCAAATGACAAAAGCCCTAAAGAAAATGTTTGAAGCAAACCCAATCACCTGTTTTGAAAAGCTTACGGACAAAAGTGCTATCGCTACACTGAATACAACGCAAAGCCGATTTGCTGATGACGGCTATCGTTTTTATGAATTTATCCGAGATGGAATTTTACATACACTTGAAATTAATCATGCTGTAAATTTTAACTGGCTGTTTACCATGAAGATAAATGGTAAGACAGAATATATCTATGCCGGCGAAAAATTTAAGGAGATTGTACTTGAAAGGTACGGGAAATCTTGAATAGTAAAACTGAAGGGAGAATAGTTCAGTGGATAATTATGGAGAAATAATAATCTACCAAGCCAACAAATTACTATAATCTTGATGTTGTAATCTCCGTTTAAAAGAATACATCAAAAAAGGTTTTGCAATGGATGATGACCGCTTGAAAGAACTGGGCGGTGGCGGATACTTTAAAGAACTGCTTGAACGCATCCGTGACATTCGTGCTTCGGAAAAGGTTTTCTATCGTCAGGTATTGGAAATCTATGCGACCAGTGTCAATTACAATCCTACCGCAGCAGTTTCTATACAGTTTTTCAAGCGAGTACAGAACAAGATTCATTATGCTGTTTCCGGCGAAACGGCTGCCGAGGTTATCTATCATCGTGCTGATGCTGAAAAAGATTTTATGGGACTTATGACTTTTTCGGGAGACTAACCGACACTGCGTGAAGCAAAGATTGCAAAGAATTATCTGGATGAGAAAGAACTGCGGGCAATGGGACAGCTTGTTTCCGGATATCTTGATTTTGCGGAAAAACAAGCAGAACGAGAAGTGCCTATGACAATGGAAGATTGGGCAAAGCACCTCGATGGAATTTTAACATCAACGGGTGAAAATCTATTGACTGGGAATGGCTCAGTTAGCCACCTGCAAGCGATGGACAATGCTCAGACTAGAATACAAGAAATACAGGGCAAAAACTCTTGGCAGCGTAGAACAGGACTATTTGGCGAGTATAAAGCTGTTAGAGAAAAAAGGTAAAAAGGAATAGTGTTTAAGTTGTTCGGAAATTTCGAACAACTGATAGTATCTGAGTAGGCTGAATTTGATAAGGTGGTGATAATTCATATGAACAGATATATCGCCTTGCTGCGAGGTATCAATATAAGTGGCAAAAATAAGATATCCATGTCAGAACTTAAAGCCTCTTTCCTTGCACTGGGGTATAAAGAGGTTTTGTCATATCTTAATAGCGGTAATATTATTTTTTGCTGTAATGCGGAAGACAAAATACGAATTTCCAGTGACATTAGATTAATGATAAATAAAGAATTTGAACTGGATATTCCTGTTTTGGTAATTTTACAGAATGAATTAAAAACATTGTTGGACAAGAAACCAGATTGGTGGGAAAGTGTTGATAAAGAGTGGTATGACAATCTGATTTTTGTAATGCCAACATCAAGTGCTGAAGAAATAGCAGAAAAAGTTGGAGACCCTACGGCGGATTTAGAACGGATAAGCGTTTGTGAGCGGTATATTTTCTGGTCATTTGATAGGAAGAAATATTCTAAGGCTAACTGGTGGAGAAAGACAGCAAGTTCAGGAATTGGAGAACTGCTTACAATACGAACCGCTAATACACTGAAAAAGATTGCCCACATGTAGGGATTTAGAAATTATTGGCCGAAGGAGATATAGAAAATGGAATATATACAAGTGACGAAAGAAAATATTGAAAATGAACATATTTGCTGTGCAATTTCCAACAACAAAGATATTCAAGTATCTTCAAAAAAAGATTGGATGATGAAATGTTTTGATGACGGGCTAGTGTTTTTGAAAAGTACCCAGAGAGGCAAATGTTTCATTGAATATATCCCGGCAGAAAATGCATGGATTCCTATAGTTGCAGATGGGTATATGTATATTGACTGCTTCTGGATATCCGGTTCTTTGAAAGGGCACGGTTATTCTAATGAACTATTAAATGCGTGCATAGAGGATTCAAAAGCGAAGGGGAAAATTGGATTATGTGTTCTTTCATCAAAGAAGAAAAAACCTTTTTTATCCGATCCCAAGCATTTACTATATAAGGGATTCCAAGTGGCAGATAACTCGGATACAGGTATCAATCTTATGTATCTTGCTTTTGAAAAAAATACACCGATGCCTAATTTTAAAGAGTGTGCAAAGCACCCGCATATCGAAGAAGATGGATATGTTTTATACTATACGAGTCAATGCCCGTTCAATGGAAAATACGTGCCAATTGTTGAGAAAACCGCCAAGGACAATAATATTCCTTTTAAGGCGATTCATATTGAAACAAAAGAACAGGCGCAGACAGTACCAAGTCCATGTACTTCATATGCACTGTTTTGTAACGGAACTTGGATTACAAATGAGCAGCTAAATGACAAAAAGTTTTTGAAGATGGTTCAAGGTTGGCGATATGCATGAACTCTAAAGAAAAGCTTTACGGTTTAAGTGAACTAGGTGAGCGAATATGAATATTGTAGAAAAGCTGACAGCAAAGGATGATAAATATGCCTGTACGTTGGCTGACAAAATTATTTCTGAGAGTCTGGAAATGGATGTATGGTATACATATTTTGATGATTTTTCTTCATTGCTTAATTATCCAAAATCGTTAGTAAGAAATCGTGCGATGTATATTCTTGCGGCAAATGCTCAATGGGATGATGGAAACCGTTTTGATTTAATTATTTCTGAATTCCTCATGCATATTACAGATGAAAAGCCGATTACAGCCAGACAATGTATTAAAGCACTTGCACAAGTAGGTCTGGCAAAACGGCAATATATTCCGATGACACTATCAGCTTTACATAGTGCTGATTTATCTAAGTATAAAGGCAGTATGCGTCCGCTCATCGAAAAGGACATTGTGGAGACTGAAAGGAAACTTACAAATTCCACTTTCCAGAGATGACATAAATGGCATTGCATGTTCCCCTATGAACAGAACCCTGTTTTCAAAATTTCGTTGACCGATTTCCAAACGAAGAACAGAAAACAGTATGAAATTGCTCTAAATTGACATTGACCTATTTACTGAAATACGAGGATTTTCTAAGGATTTTGCCTTTGACTTGTTTACGCAAATTCAGTAGTGTTCTTGGACTTATTACCACAAGAAATAAGCACTTAGGCTCTGATAATGCTATCAAAAGCACCCGCTCGTGCCATGTTGAGACGGTAGTACGGATGTTTAAGGTCAGGTAAATACGTGTGAAAAAGTCTTGATTTCAGGTCTTTTTTACGATCGGAAGTATGGAAAATTCAATCCAAGGTCTAAACATAGCGCTTTGCGGAAACAGGGCGATGAGGGCTTAACGGAAAAGCTGTGTATAGTTTAGGCGCTGGATTAGATGTCGGTCATTGAAACAGAGATTTAGATGCCAGCGGATTGTTTAATAGGTGATTTGAATGTCAAAAGTCGGATAGTGTAATGGAGGCTCGATTTAATTAGATATTTTTTGAATTGAACGGAGGAACAACATAATTGAAAGAAATAGATGCAAAGAAAACTAAACGTGGGCAGGCATTTGAGCTGTGGATGAATACACCCATGCCTATGGTGACGTTGTTCAAAACCTTGGATGTTACGCAGCTTGTAAAGCTGAGTCGCGGGCATGGCTATAAATTTAACATGATGATGTGCTGGTGCATTGGCAAAGCAGCTTCACAGACAAAAGAATTCTATTTGTTGCCGGTAGGTGACAAATTGATGCAGTACGATAATATTGCAATAAACACAGTTGTCTCTACAAAAGACGGCGAAATCAACACTTGTGATGTGCCTTTTTCCGAAGATATTCAACGCTTTAATCAGGATTATCTAAAACTGACACAGCAGGTGTGCGATACATGTGAACCATACAATCTTGGGGATGATTATATGGTTATAGGTACTTCCGCACTTGTTCAATATAACATTGATGGAGCGGTAAATATTTATTCCGGCTTATATAATAATCCTTTTATTATTTGGAGCAGATATAAGAGGAAATTTGCAAAGATGACTCTTTCTTTGTCCTTTCAATTTCATCATACACAGATGGACGGAGTACACGCTGCGAGATTTCTCGAATGTTTGCAAAAAGAAATGGTAATTGCATATTTATAAGGCTACCAAGGTGAAGCATTGGTAAATAAAATGCCGGAGCCGGATTTTGGGTTCATCATAAGCGGAGAAACTACGGCAATATATTCTCCTAAGAGCCTTGAATGGCGAAATCTGATATTGGAATGTCATCCTCAAAACGCATCGGAAGTTATGAGATACTGGATTGTGCAAAAGGATTATGATTTTGATAGAGAAAATCTGAGGGATTTTGTAAACGGCATTCCGGAAGAGTACTGTTCTTAAAGCCTTTGACAGGGATTTGTACGAGCAGGCAATGAGTGAGGAATGGTCACGGGAATTCTGTGAAACCTTTGAATCTGCAGAGGATTATCTAAGTAAGGGCTTTGGATACGGTATTACATACAAAGGCAAGCTTGTGGCGGCGACCTCAACCATGATTGTTTATGATGGGGCAATTGAAATTCAGGTGGCAACTAGAGAGGACTTTAGAAAAAAGGTCTAGCGATGCCTACGGCAGCAAGATTTATACTTGAATGCCAGAAACGTGGCATAAGGCCGTGCTGGGATGCAGCCAATAAAATTTCTTTGCATATGGCTCAAAAACTGGGCTACGAATATAATGGTGAATATTCAACCGTTTATATTTCCAAAGAAAAAGAAAAGAATTTATATACGAAGCGGTTAATCCTTCGTCCGTGGATGGAGTCGGATGCGGAGAGCTTATATGAGTATGCAAAGGATCCAGAGGTCGGACCTATTGCCGGATGGCCTGTTCACACCAGCGTGGAAAACAGCAGAGAAATTATTGGGAATGTTCTTGCTGTACCGGAAACTTGTGAAGAGATTACACGACATGCCTTTGAGGACATGAAGCTGGAAAACTTGTGGTGTGGATATTTTGACGGTAACGAAAAGTCAAAACGAGCACAGGAAAAATGCCATTTTACTTATCATCATACAGATAAAAATATTTATTGGGCGCTGATGGACGACGTATGCACGGAACATATTACTTGTTTAACGAAGGAAATATGGAATACGAAGAAATGTTTATTGCAGTTCAGAGTATGATATATATTTTAAAAATATGATTCCCGAGAAGCATATAGAGGTGGAGGCAATTGAAACTTTTTTAAATTGTAAAGGAGAATGATAAAACATGAAGCCATGGTTTACGATAGATAGTATTGATTTACACACACACATCATCAGTGAATACCGCCATTGGGAGGAAACACACTGCTACCTTCTGGAGGGCAGTGACCGAGCACTGCTTATTGACACTGGGCTTGGAATTGAAAATATATCCAGTGAGGTTAAGAGACTGACGGAAAAACCGGTGATAGCGGTGGCTACGCATATTCATTGGGACCATATTGGCGGGCACAAATACTATCCCGACTTTTACGCCCATGAAGCGGAGCTTCCATGGCTTTCAGGTGAATTCCCGCTGGATATTGAGACGATACGGGAGATGGTGCTTGACCGCTGTGACGCGCCGGATGGATATGATGTAAATGCCTACGAATTCTTTCAGGGAATGCCCACGCGAGTGCTGTTAGACGGAGATGCCCTAGACCTTGGAGGTCGGGTAATTACAGCACTGCATACGCCGGGACATTCGCCTGGACACCTGTGTTTTTGGGAGACAGCGAGAGGTTATCTTTTTACCGGCGATTTGGTGTATAAGGACAGGCTGTTCGCCTACTATCCATCCACCAATCCGCAGGCGTATCTTGTGTCCTTGGAGAAGGTCGCAGCGTTGCCGGTAAAACGGGTATTTCCGGCACATCACACATTGGATATCCATCCGGAGATTCTGATTGGGATGCGAGACGCATTTCGGCAACTGAATGAGGAGAACAAACTGCATCATGGCAGCGGTATATTTGATTACGGCGAATGGTCGCTTTGGCTATAAAATGATTGGTATTATTGATGAAATGCACACTTTTCTTAAATATTTATAAAAGAATAAAGCGGGGAAAAATTGAAATGATTATTTATTACACAGGAACGGGGAACAGTAGAATTGTTGCGGAGAAGATTGCTGAGGAAACTAAAGACGAAGTTATGAATGCCTTTGAGGCAATCCGTGGCAAAACCTATGAAAATTATACATCTGACAACCCATGGATTTTTGTCAGTCCAACGTACGGATGGCGTTTGCCGAGAATTTTTGAAAACTTTATTCTCTGCTCTCATTTTTCAGGGTGCAGGGATGCTTATTTTGTAATGACCTGTGGAAGTGAAATAGGAAATGCCGAAAAACATATTCGAAGTCTTTGTGATGCCAAAGATTTTTCTTTTCGCGGCGTAAAACAAATTAATATGCCGGAAAATTATACTGCAATGTTCCCTGTACCGGATGAAAATACACTAAAGAAGATTATTGAGGCGGCTATGACCGAAACAATAAAAACTGTCGAATACATAAGAGAAGCTGCAAGCATTCCCAGACAAGATATTGGTCTGGTGGATAAAATAAAAAGTGGAATAGTTAACGAAGCCTTTTATTTGTTTTGTATCTCGGCTAAAGGATTCAGAACTACCAATGACTGTATAAGCTGTGGAAGATGTGTCAATCTCTGCCCTTGTGACAACATTTCTTTGGTTGGAGAAAAGCCAAAATGGAGAAGTGAGTGTACCCATTGTATGGCGTGTATTAATGCCTGTCCTCAGAAAGCTATAGAATATAAGAAAGTCTCGGTTGGTAAACCGAGAATATATAACGGTAAAGCGAGATGAAGAGGGGTCCAATAAAGCTTTAATGGGTGGTTTGGTTTTACAGACGGTTGAAACATACTAAGGCTTCATCTTTGAAAGGGAAGAAAAGTGATAAAATATGAGAAGATATATTGCTTTATTAAGAGGAATAAATATAAGTGGAAAAAACAAGATTGCTATGTCTGAATTAAAAAAGGGTTGTGTAGACATAGGGCTTGCAGAAGTTACTACATATCTTAATAGCGGGAATGTCATCTTTTCAAGTGCAATAGATGATAAAGATATTCTTTCAAATGAAATAAAGCTAATGATAAAAGACAGCTTTGCTTTAAATATACCGGTTTTTATTGTTATGCAAGAAGAATTAGAAGAACTATTAAATAATGCTCCTGATTGGTGGGGAGATGACAACAAAGAGATATACGATAACCTTATATTTATGATGCCTCCGTTGTCTTATAAGGAGTTTTATGATGAAATCGGCAATACTAGAGATGGCTATGAGAAAGCCCATAATTACAAGAACGTTATTTTCTGGTCCTTTAGCCGGAAGGATTATCAAAAGACAAATTGGTGGTCAAAAACTGCCAGCTCTAACATAAGCAACAAGATTACAATCCGCACAGCAAATACAGTAAGAAAAATCACAAGTATAAAGCTTTGAACGGGGATTATTAGCTTAATGGTTTTTCAAGAAGATAAAGAAATAATAGGGTTTGCTAACTTAGTGACAATTTTTAGAGTATGGGTCCCATGGCAAAGCACTGGTTTTAGACGATTTGTATTTAAGAAAAGATAAAAGAGGCAAAGGATATGGTAAGAAAGCATTAATGTTTATCGAGGAATTTGTAAGACAAAGAGATTATAAAAGATTACAATTCAAATCAGAAATGTCCAATCCTAACGCTATGAATTTTTAAATTTGAAAAAGCAAATGGAACAAAACATTCAGAGTAAAGGTGCAAAAAAATGCTGCTGGTGGACGACGTGCACAGCAGGGGGGGGGTAATGCCACAATTATTGGAAGGCAACTAAGTGGCTGTGATTTTACATGGTGTGCTTAATATTTTTATGGTTTAATATGGGTTAGAAGGAAAGTAAAAAAAGTTGAAACTCAAAGGAGAAGATTGGGAAAAAAACTGTTGAGTTAAAATTAGAAAGGAATTAATTATGGACTTTATACATTATTCCAATAAGATAGTTTTGCATGGCGAGAACGGAGCAGTCATTGCGGAGGTTATATTCCCCGAAGTCTATAAGGATACGGTCGATGTAAAGCGTACTTTTGTCGATGATTCTCTGAGAGGGCAGGGCGTTGCCGGAAAGCTGATGCAGGAGGTTGCCGCTGATTTGGAGGACACCGGCCGAAAGGCTAAATTAAGCTGCACATATGCCATATCCTGGTTTAAAAAGCATCCGGAGCTACATGACCTTTTGGTAAACAAGGAACAAAAGGAGGGGTAGTGAAATGGCTTCAAGCAAAGAGTGTTTACAATATATATTGGGACAACTTTCGGAATTAGAAGACATAACCTATAGAGACATGATGGGAGAATACATCATCTATTACAGGAGTAAGATTGTCGGTGGAATATATGATGACAGGTTACTCGTAAAGCCTGTTCGCTCTGCGGTAGAATATATGCAGGGTGCTTCGTATGAATTACCTTATGAGGGAGCAAAGAAAATGCTGCTTGTTGATGAGGTTGATAGCAAGGAATATTTGTCAGGGTTATTTGAAGCTATGTATGACGACTTGCCGACCCCAAAACCTAAAAAGAATAAAAGGTGTTGGAAGGGATAATTATGGAGCTGGTGAAGCATATGACGGCGCAAAATAAAAACGCGGCATATGCTTGCATAAATCTGGTGTAGGCAAGGGTGCCGCGTGAAATCGCAAATTCTTCGATTTGCATAGAGACTGATATTAGCAAAATTATTACTGTGCTAGGGACTCCATAAACCTTGTCATCATCAAAACCGATGATTCGCCGCAGTTCATGCTGCAGTGATAGGATATGGCGTTGAGGTGGGACACCTTTGATGCGAGGATGTCAAGGTCGCAGCTTTTGAGCAGTACGTTTTTTTCCGTGGACTGTATGAACATTTTTTTCTTGAAGAATGCGCCCAGACTCTTCTCTTTATCAAAGCTCCACACATCTCGTTCGTTTGACAGGGAATACTCCATATCGCACAGTGTAGAGGTGGAAAGGTAAGCGTTGGACATCAGCTTGAGAGTACTATTGTATATGCTCCTGCCATCGATGGTCACTGTGAGATTGTTGTTCTGCGTAGATATATCCGACATATTCGAAACGGAAATAATATCCTCTGTTTCTTCGTCTTGAAGGAATATGCCGGTCTTGAGAGTATACATTAGGCTGATGAGATTATTGCTTGAGTCCTCTGACATTACAGCAGTAGGCATATCAGTCTCGGTGATAGTGTATACGAAGCTGTCATCCAGCTTGTCAAAACGATTTTCCATATTTTCGTAGGAACTGTCGAACTTCTTCATGAAGCCTTCTACGTTGTTTTCATCTACTACGACAACCGCGGCTGCGGAATGGGGGGTATATCCATTAGAAACTTCACATTCAAATGAGGCTATCTGAAATAACTTTCCTGAACTTTTTTCCGATGCTAAAAGGCTGCCTACGGTTTCGGCAGGGTTAGGGTAGTGCTTTGAAAAGTTAAATGGGTCAGTATAGTCTCTTATGGACATGGTAATCAAGTAAGCATTGGTGTATTTAGGTGCTGTTGTAGTGATACTAGAGATGGCCGTACCGGTCAATGATTTAGCTCCCGATGTGAAGAGGGAATTGTTCGTATCGTATTCCAGATTGATAAAGTTATCGCATTGGAGGTACTTAGGGTTTACTGCGGCGGCACCTATTCTTTCCCCGGTTTTCTGTTCCGTAATGATTAGTGAGATATTGCCATGCTCATTTGGTCCAAGCAGGGCAGAAAGACCTATGGAAAGGGTTTCCATGGAATTGTTAAAATCATCGTTGAGGACGGAACACTGCATAGTAACGGATTCTTTGTTTTCAAACCCTCCGGTGGCAGGATTGGTCAAAACCATATAGTGGTCGCTGTTTTCAGTGATTTCAATGGTGCTGCCCTTTGCCCAGGATTTTATATATTCCGTAATAAGGTTAAATTCGCCGGTTTCTTCTGAAAATGTTGAATTTAAATTGCCGTAAACCGTATCAAGCGCATCCTTTAATTCTTTTTCTCTGTCCACAACGCTCAAGGAACAGCTGCTGAGGAAGAGGGTCAATACTAACACACAGGAAATGCCTAATATGAAAAAACGCTTCATTTTGTGATTTTACTCCTTGTCTCTTATTGATATTGCTAATATAATGGTATTATAATACCACAATGTGATGATAAAAGAAAGGTTTGGATATGGAGACAAAAAATTATTTAATCAGAGAAACCGAGTTTAACGATTATGAATATTTTGTTCGCTGGGAAACGGATAAAGATGTTATTCGTTACCTTAGTTTTGATGAAAAAAGAACCTATGAAGATGTTGTAAAGGAAGCTCTTTACAGTAAACTGGACGAGACTAAATTGGACTTTACCGTAGTAGCCAGAGCAACGGGTAAGCCTGTAGGCAGAGTCAATATCACAAGAATAGATTCTCATTCAGATTCCCTTGATATTACCAAACTATATATCGGAGAAAGGGATATGTGGGGAAAAGGCATGGGCAGAGAAATCGTAATGGAGGTACTTCACTACTGCTTCACATTCCTTCATATGGAAAGAGTAACCTTGGATTATTACACAGGTAACAAGAGGGCGGCAGCCTTGTATGAACGCCTGGGATTCAAGAACGAAGGAATTGCCAGAAATGCAACCAAGAAGGATGGCAAATACTATGACCTTCACCTTATGTCTCTTCTGCGTTCGGAATTTTTTGGAGAAAGTGTTTAATTGTTCAAATCATATTGACTAACGCTTTATTTGGTGTATAATTCTTGTAAAGGTCGTTTTTTAAACAAGATGTAGTGCATGATTAACATTCAAAGGAAGGTAGTCCATGGAACAGATAAAGCAGATAATCAAGAGAGACGGAAGGACTGTAGATTTTGACCTGGTGAAGATAACGGATGCCATATACAGAGCTGCTCAGGCACTTGGGGGAAGTGACAGAGATACAGCTCGTTTTTTGGCAAGACAGGTGGAATTATATTTAGTCGAGATATGTCATAACGAGATACCTACAGTAGAGCAGATTCAAGATGCCGTGGAAAAGGTACTCATCGAGAACGGTCATGCCAGAACGGCCAAGGAATACATCCTTTACAGAGCGGAAAGAACAAGAATAAGAGATATGAATACGAGGTTGATGAAGATATACGAAGACCTCACATTCAAGGAAGCCAAGGACAATGATACTAAACGTGAAAACGCAAATATAGATGGAGATACCGCCATGGGCACCATGCTGAAGTACGGTTCGGAAGGTGCCAAGCAGTTCTACGAAATGTTCGTGTTGAAGCCGGAACATTCTAGAGCTCACAGGGAAGGAGACATCCACATTCACGATATGGATTTTCTTACCCTTACTACTACCTGCTGTCAGATAGACATTGAAAAACTGTTTAAAAACGGATTTTCAACGGGGCATGGGTTCTTGAGAGAGCCAAACGATATTCAGAGCTATGCTGCTCTTGCATGTATAGCCATACAGTCTAACCAGAACGATCAGCACGGAGGACAGAGCATACCTGATTTTGACTATGGCATGGCCAATGGTGTGAAGAAGACCTTCCGAAAGCTGTATTGGACAAACCTAGGCAAAATGCTTAACCTGCTTTTTGACATCGAGGATGGCGTTGAACAGATGAAGGAAATTGGTGCCGAGATAATGGATAAGGAAGGATTGTATCCTATACTGGCAGATGATAACGGCTACAAAGAGATTGAAAGAAAATATCTTGCCAAGGTCATAGAAGAAAAGTTTATCGACAAGCTGCAGTTAAAAGCAACCAAATATGCCAATCAGGAAATCAGCAGGGCTACATATCAGGCAATGGAGGCCTTTGTCCACAATCTGAACACCATGCATTCAAGAGCAGGGGCCCAGATACCGTTTTCCTCCATAAACTATGGAACGGACACCACACCTGAAGGCAGACTGGTAATAGAGAATGTGCTGCTGGCTACGGAGGCAGGATTGGGAAACGGTGAAACACCTATATTCCCTATACATATATTCAAGCTTAAGGACGGAGTCAATTATGAGCCAGGAGACCCTAACTACGATATGTTTAAGCTGGCTTGTAGGGTTTCGGCCAAGAGGCTGTTCCCTAACTTCTCATTTATAGACGCGCCTTACAATATTGGATACTACAAGGAAGGCGACCCTAGAACTGAGGTTGCGTATATGGGCTGCAGAACGAGAGTAATCGGAAACAAGTACGACTCGTCCAGAGAAATAGTTACAGGCAGAGGAAATCTCTCCTTCACGTCTGTGAATTTGCCGAGAATAGGAGTCAAGGCTCATGGGGATATCGACTGGTTTTTTGAAGAACTGGAGAGAAAGATAGACCTGTGCATGGAGCAGCTTATGGAAAGGTATAAGATACAGGCTTCAAAGAAGGTCAAGAACTATCCGTTCCTCATGGGACAGGGAGTATGGCTTGATTCCGACAACCTTAAACCAGAGGATTCAATAGGCGAAATTTTGAAGCATGGAACCTTGTCGGTGGGATTTATAGGTCTTGCCGAATGTCTTAAGGCTCTTATAGGCACACATCATGGCGAGAGCAGAGAGGCTCAGAGCCTGGGACTTGAAATCATAGGATTCATAAGAAGGCAGCTTGACGAAGCTTCTGAGAAAACCGGCTTCAATTACACTCTTTTGGCCACGCCGGCAGAAGGGCTTTCCGGAAGATTCGTAAGAATGGACAGAGCTAAGTATGGTGTAATAGAAGGCGTGACGGACAGAGATTACTACACTAATTCATTCCATATTCCTGTTTACTATAACATCAGTGCATTTGATAAGATCAAGACAGAAGCTCCGTACCACGCGTTGACAAACGCAGGTCACATTACCTACGTTGAGTTGGACGGCGACCCTTTGAAAAATCTGGATGCTTTTGAGCAGATAGTGCGATGCATGAAGGAGAGCGGAGTCGGATACGGTTCCATCAATCATCCCGTTGACAGAGACCCGGTATGCGGGTATACGGGCATAATAGACAATGAGTGTCCTCACTGCCACCGGCAGGAGGGAGCCAGTGATGAAGGTTCCGACAGAATCAAGCGTATCACGTTCCAGGATGATGGACTGGAGCTGGTATAATATGACAAGAGCGTATTCATTGAGAATCGCCGGAATTGTAAGAGAATCTATTGTTGACGGCCCGGGCATAAGATTTGTAGTCTTTTGTCAGGGCTGTCCTCATGGGTGCGGCGGATGCCACAATCCGGAGAGCCACGATTTTGACGGCGGGCAGGAGTGCAGCATAGAAAGGCTTGTGCAGGAAATCGACAAGAACCCTCTTTTGGCAGGGGTCACCTTTTCGGGCGGAGAGCCGCTCTGTCAACCTGAAGGACTTTTGGAACTGGCCAAGGAAATCAAGAAGCGAGATTTAAGCATAACCTTGTTCAGTGGGTATACATATGAAGAAATAACCATAAAAGCTGAAGAAGCGGAAACAGTTTTCCAGCTTCTTCGGCTTACGGATATACTTATAGATGGAAGGTTTGTTCAAGAGCTGCGTGACCTGACCTTACAGTTTTGCGGAAGCAGCAATCAGCGGGTCATCGACATGAACAAGACAAGAGAAACAGGGGAAATAGTCTTGTGGAAACAGTCTTAAAAACAGGTAAAAGCTGAGGTAGAAGCAGAAAAAAGCCCTTGTGTTGATGCCAGGTATATGCTATAATACCACTTGTTCGGATTTTAAATAAAAATAATTGCGTATGCTTTTAGATATTATGCGTGTAAGGAGGTGCGGTAAATGTCAAGAAAATGTGAAATTTGCGGAAAAGGACAGGTTTCCGGAAACAATGTGTCCCATTCCAACAGACACACTAGAAGAAAATGGAATGCTAACATTCAGACCGTTAGAATTGAAGAAAACGGAAATGTAAGAAAAGCTAAGGTATGTACAAGTTGCATCAGATCCGGTAAAGTTAACCGTGCCATCTAAATCTGGAATAGAGCACTCACTTTTATGTGAGTGCTGTTTTTTTGTGCAAAACCTATTTTTTTATGAGCAGTATGCCGAATATCACAAGTACCAGCCCCAGAACCACTATCCAGTATCTAATTGGCAGAAGGAATGCGCATATGGTGACGGCTCCTAAGAGCAGCATAATAAGTCCCATTTTTTTGTATTCATTTTTTCTCTTCTTTTTCTTCTTTGTACAACAATACTTATAACCTGAATGATTCATAATATACCTCTCGTTATTTATTATATGACGTGGAAATATTTTTGTTCGACAATGAGAGATTAGTTGTTGAATGTGGAATCTCGTGGTAAACTATCTAGAGAAAAGGAGAGATACGTTGTTTGAATTAAAAACAAAACTGGGCGAGATAAATTTTTCTCAAAACGCAATAAATAAAATAGTGGTGGCTGCAGTTGAGCAATGCGATGGCAAGGCAGGGCTCATGAACTTCAAGGGAAAGTACGTCAGCAATGTGACAGGCATAGCATCCATGATGAACCTTTATGACGAAGAATCGGAGAGCATACAGTTCAGGGAAGATGAGGATGGCCTTGAGCTGGAGATATATATCGTTGTTCATTTTGGTATAAGCATAAAAAAGATTACGGAGAAGATAATAGATTATATTTACAAGAACATTGAAGAAATGCTGGAAATCAAGCCCCAAAAAGTTACTGTGCTGGTAACAGGTGTCATGTCGAAGAATATAGCCAAGAGGCACGTTGAGGTAAGCAGGTAAATGAACATTCACGAACCGGCCACAAGCCTTAAGGGCGTAGGCCCTAAAAAGGCAGAGGCTTTAAAAAAACTGAATATAGACACCTTGGAGGACCTTATCTTTTTCTTTCCAAGAGATTACCAGGACAGGAGAAACAGGGTTAATATATGTGACTTAAAGGAAGAAACGGCTTCCGTAATCAAGGCAAAGGTTCAGTTGATAGTCAAGGACAGATACAAGCAGGGCAGGAAGCAGATTCTTCGCCTGTTGATTTCAGATGATACGGGCTCCTTGGAGGTCGTGTTTTTTAATGCAAAATACCTTCAGAACAGTTTTCAGAAAGGAAATGAATACATGTTCTACGGAAGGCCGGTTCTCAACTTTGGCAAGCTACAGCTCATACACCCGGATTTTAGCAAGGAGGGCAGTCGCGGAGAAGGAATACTCCCTGTCTACCCACTGACTAAGGGCGTAACCCAAAGAGAGATGAGAAGCTGGCAGCACCTGACGAAAGAGCTGTGGGGAGAAGCAGAGGACTTTCTAAGCCCTGGCATAGTCGAAAGCAACAGACTTTGCAGCTTGGAATATGCCTTGGAAAATATTCACTTTCCAGAGGAAAAACAAAAACTTCTTGAGGCAAAGTACAGGCTTATCTTCGACGAGTTTCTCGTCTTGCAGACAGGTCTATTCGCGGCACGTCAGAATATAAAGAAGGGGGGCCGGGGCATTGCTTTGAGCAAGGACGTAGACGTAAAGCCTTATGTGGATTCTCTGCCGTACCCGTTGACGGGGGCGCAGCAGCGCTGTGTGAATGAGATAGTCAAGGACCTAGAGTCGGACATCATGATGAACAGGCTTATACAGGGAGACGTAGGCTCAGGGAAGACGGCTGTGGCCGAAATCGCTATGTATAAGGCTGCGAAGTGCGGCTATCAGGCAGTTATGATGGCTCCCACTGAAATACTGGCAAAACAGCATTTTGAGGGCTTCTGCAAGGGCTTCGGAAATCACAGCATCAAGGTGGGCTTTCTTTCCGGCTCCATGAAGGCTTCTGCCAGACGGCAGGTTCTGCAGGGGCTTGCAGGAGGCCAGATAGATATACTCGTGGGAACCCATGCGGTCATACAGCAGGATGTGGAATATAAGAATTTGGGGCTTGTGATTACCGACGAGCAGCACAGATTCGGAGTGAATCAGAGAGTAAGACTCAAGGAAAAAGGCCATGATCCTAACGTTCTTGTCATGACGGCCACGCCTATACCAAGGACTTTGGCAGTTATTTTGTACGGCGATTTGGATATATCGGTAATAGATGAGCTTCCACCGGGAAGACAGCAGATTATTACCAGAGACATAAGAGGCAAGGATAGAAACAAATGTTACAAACTCATCGAGCGGGAGCTGGAGAAGGGGAGGCAGGGATACGTTGTAGCACCTCTTATAGAGGATTCCGAGCTTCTTGATGCCAAATCGGCAGAGCAGCTGGCTCAGGAGCTTAAGGAAAGGTTCGGAAGATACAGCGTAGTGCTTATCCACGGTGCCATGAAGCAATCCGAAAAGGACGACATCATGGAGAAGTTCTATAACCATGAAATAGACCTTCTCGTAGCCACCGTAGTAATAGAGGTGGGAATAAATGTTCCCAACGCTACCGTAATGGTGGTGGAAAACGCCGAAAGGTTTGGTCTCGCCCAGCTCCATCAGCTACGAGGACGTGTGGGAAGAGGGAAGTACCAGTCTTACTGCATGCTTATAACCGAGAATGAGTCAGAGATAGCTCTTGAGAGAGCGGAGATAATGGCAAGCTCCTCAGATGGATTCTTTATAGCTGAAGAAGACCTGAAGCTGAGAGGGCCGGGAGAGGTTTTCGGAACGAGGCAGCACGGTTTGCCAGACCTTAAAATATCTGATTTAGCCAAACATATGAAGGTTTTGAATGTGGCAAAAGATCAGGCTAAAAAAATTTTGCAGGAAGATCCGAAGCTGGAGGCTGCTGAAAATCAACCTTTAAGAAGAAGGGTGGTCAAACTTTTTGGAGAGGATTTCCAGCTCAATCTGTAGAATGGGAAAAGTCGGTACAGCTAGTAATTATTGCTTGTAATAGTTGTTTCACCTTGGGTTAAATTATAAGTACAGGAGGTGAGAAAACATGTCATTACAGGATAAGATGAACGTTAATGCAAAGCCTGCATTAAAGAACCTTAAGGCTGAAGTTGCAAGCGAACTTGGTCTTGCAAACTACGAACAGGCTGACAAGGGCAACATGACTGCAAGACAGAACGGTTATGTTGGAGGATATATGACTAAGAAGTTAGTCGAAATGGCTGAACAGCAGTTGTCCGGCAAATAAGCAGGTTGATGTTGAATTGAGAAATTAAATGAAATGGGAGATATTTACTCACTAAGTGAATATCTCTTTTTCAATTGTGCAAGAAAATCCTAGTTAGCAGGTAAAATTTGCCCTATAAATAAGGCTTGACCTTGTACCAAGGGAAGCCTACCACGTTGTCAAAATCGCCTTCGATGTGATGTATGTATTTCTTGAAGGTTCCCTGTATGGCGTAGCCACCGGCCTTGTCATAGGGTTCAGGGGTGTTGACGTATTCAAGGAGCTCTTTATCGCTGTAATCCTTAAAGAATACATAGGTCTTGTCAAAAAAACAGTGTTTTTGAGGGAAGACGCATACGCCGGTTATGACTTCGTGCCTGCTATTTCTAAGGCTGCTCAGTATGCAGAAGGCTTCGTCTTTGCCTGCGGGCTTTCCTATGATGCTGCCTTTAAAGACCACTATGGTGTCGGCGGCAATTATAACATCACGGTTCTCCGATTTATGACTTTCTGGTTTTTCAAATATACAGGCCGCTTTTTTGTATGCCAGATACATTACGGAGGCCTCAGGGCTCATATCCATAGGCAAGGTTTCATCTATATGAGCGGGAATTATTTCGGGGTAATATCCTTTTTGTTCCATCATTTCTATTCGTCTTGGTGACGAAGAAGCTAAAATTATTTTTTTCATAACATTATTATGCCACAGATGGGAATAATAAGCCATATCATATTATGTAAATGAGAAGGTGCAGCTATGACAGATACAAACAAGAAGAAGGTGGCCAAGGCTTATGAAAAATATGCTGGACAGTTTACGCCCAAGCCCAAGTACTTGGTCAATTCTATAAAAGCATTTATTATTGGAGGGCTTATTTGCGCCGCATCTTTATGGCTGGAAAACAGGATGATGATGTGGGGCTTCAGCAAGGAAGCGGCAGGAACCTACGTAGTCATCATACTCATAATGCTGGCACAGCTCCTTACAGGCCTTGGCTGCTTTGATACTATAGGTAAATTCGCAGGAGCCGGAGTGATAGTGCCTATTACAGGCTTTGCCAATTCTATGGTGGCTCCTGCCCTGGAATACAAGAAAGAGGGCATTGTTTTGGGAGTAGGTGCAAAGCTGTTTTCCCTGGCAGGGCCTGTTCTTGTCTGCGGCATTACGGGTTCGGCACTTGTAGGTGTCTTCTACTGGGTAATAGGTATTTTCATTTGATAGGAGGAGAAGATGATGAAGAGAAAGCAAACCCTCCTTTTTAAGAAAAAGCCTTATGTAGTAAGCGCATATTCCATCGTTGGCGAAAAGGAAGGCGAAGGGCCTCTCAACAAGTGGTTCGATGATTGTATCAGGGATAATACCTACGGAGAGACTACTTGGGAAAAATCGGAGAGTAAAATGTTGAAAACCGCTATAACCGAGGTGATACGAAGGGCAGGCAAGGACAAGTCAGAGATAGGCGCTATGCTCAGCGGTGACCTGCTGAACCAGCTTATGTCATCATCATTTATGGCCAGAGATCTGCACATTCCTTTTCTTGGAATGTACGGGGCTTGTTCTACTATGACGGAGTCCCTTATGCTGGGCTCTGTATTGACCGACGGATGTTACAGTGACAATGTTATCGTGGGGGCTTCAAGTCATTATTGTACGGCGGAGAGGCAGTTCAGGTTGCCACTTGAACACGGGAACCAGCGTCCCCCTTCTGCACAATGGACGGCTACAGCGTCGGGAGCTATGCTCCTTTCCAGAGAAGGAGGAGAGATTTCTGATTATATGGATAAGGAAGGAAAGGTCAAAAGGCAGAAGCATGTTCGCGTAGAATGCGGAACTATCGGCAAGGTTATAGATGCAGGGGTGAAGGACGCTAACCAGATGGGCAGCGCTATGGCGCCTGCCGCAGTGGATACCATACTAAACCATTTGCAGGATACTAACAGGGACATCGATTACTACGACGCGGTGCTTACGGGAGACTTGGGCTTCATAGGAAAGGACATAGTAAAGGATTTGCTCACAGATGCAGGGTTAAGTCCCGCGGCATTGGCAAAGGTTTACGACGATTGCGGAGCCATGATATACACTCCTAAGCAGGATGTTCACAGTGGAGGCAGCGGATGCGGCTGCTCAGCTTCCGTATTTTCGGGATATATCTACAAAAAGATGAAGAAGGGAAAGTTACACAGAGCTTTAATAATATCTACGGGAGCCCTACTCTCCACTATAAGCCCTTTTCAGGGGGAATCAATTCCCGGAATAGCGCATGCCATCGCTTTGGAGGCAGAATAAACATAGGGGGTAAATATGGGTTATTTATATTCGTTTTTAATTGGCGGCGGAATTTGTGTAATTGGCCAGATACTCATGGACGGGACTAAGCTAACGGCTCCCAGGGTGCTGGTGGTACTGGTTACGGCAGGAGTGTTGCTTCAGGCTTTCAATATCTATGAGCCTCTTGTGGAACTGGCGGAAACCGGGGCAAGGGTTCCTCTTCCGGGCTTTGGCTACAACCTAGCAAAGGGAGCCATGGAGGGCGCGCAAAACGGCTTGCTTCAGGCAATTACAGGAGGAGTAAAGGCGGCAGCAGGAGGTATCACTGCAGCCATAGGCTGGGGATACTTGATAGCCCTGGTGTTCAACCCCAAGTCAGTGAGGTAGGACGTCGGTCTATGAATTGACATAAGTACAATATTAAAAAGGACCTGCTTTTTTGCAGGTCCTTTGATGTAGTTATGTTATCATGGGCTAGGTTCCACAGTAGTAGTAGTAGTAGGAGTTACCGTAGGAGAAGTAATAGTAGGTTCTTCTGATGTTGAAGGCTCTGTAGTAGGCGCCGTACTATTGGTGCTGTCTGAAGACGCTTTTTTGGTAACCTTGGAATAGGTTCCGCTGATATAGTATTCACCAGCAACAGAGACTACATTGCTAGGTCTATCCCTGAAAGAGCCATAAGGGATGTCTCCGCATATCCTTTCCATGATATCCGCCCAGAAAGATGCCGTCAGCGAACTTCCCAGTGTAAGTTCCATGTTCATGTCGGTGCCCATCCAGATGGCTGATGTGTATTGCGGTGTGAATCCGGCAAACCAGATATCGTAGTTATCATCAGTGGTACCTGTCTTGCCGCCCACCGGCTGACATCCGATTCTTGCACTGGTTGCAATACCGTTGGATACAGTAGTCCTAAGAATATCTGTCATTATCCAGGCAACGCCTTCATCGTAAACCTGCTCTTCCTTAGCTTCCTTTTCAAACAGAAGCTCGTCGTTGGAATCGAGAACCTTGGTATACGCTATAGGCTCCTTATAAATGCCGCCGTTAACGAATGTAGCGTAAGCAGCTGTCATGTCAAGAGGCGTAACTCCTCTTGACATACCGCCCAAAGCGAGAGCTGCAGGGTTAAGGTCATTAACTTCTCCTTCTTCATCGAGAGTGGATATGCCAACCTTCTTAAGCATCTTGGAGGAATAATCAGGTCCAATTTGCTGATATACCTTTACGGCGCAGACATTGACTGACTGCTCAACTGCCTTTCTCAAGGTCATCTGACCTCTATAGCCTGAGTACCAGTTCTTAGGCCAAACTCTGCCGTTATATCTGAGAGCGGCATCGTTAATCAGGCTTCCGGCGGTTATATATTTACCCCAGTCGCTTCCTTCGCTTGTATCCAGTTTCATGGTCTTGTTGTCCTTATAGTATTCGCAACCCATTTGGATTCCAGGACCGTAAACGCCTATTGGCTTCATGGATGAACCTGGTTGTCTAGGTGAGGTAGCTCTGTTGAAAAGCTGTTTTCCCGTAAGACCGCGTCCGCCCATCATGGCTTTTATCTGTCCTGTGGAATTTTCCATTATTACTGTGGCTGCCTGTGGCTGTCTGGTCTTCTGCTTTAAACTGTAGTTGTTATTGTTCACCACATAGCTACTGTCGCTCTGTACGAAGAAATCGGGATAATCCTTGAAGAACTGAGCTGATATTATGACGTTGCCGCTGCTGTCAATTTTCTTGTAGCCTTGTGGTATGGAAAGGGCACCGCTTTCTATAAAATAGAAGGTACCGCTTTCTCTGGTGTACATTCCCTTAAATTCTATACTGACATCTGGCTCGCCGTTGACATCAACCTCGTATAGGTTAAGCCGCTTGCCCGCTAAAATTGTCATGTTGCCGTCGCCATCCATAGAGTACTCGTCAGAGGCAAGGGTAAACTGCCCGCTACCGTTGAAGTAGTGGGAATAGCTTCTGAGGAGAACCTCTCCTTCAGGGTCTATAATATCTCCGGCGCCGTTTGTACTGGCATAGGAAACACCGCAGTAGTTATCGTTGTCGGCAAATTCATTTTCTACTACCTTTTGTATTTCTGAATCCATAGTGGTGTATATCTTAAGGCCGCCTGTATACAGCATCTTCTCCGCATCGGACCTGTCAAGACCATATTCAGCAACTATATCTTCGATGACCTGGTCGATAGCAAAATCCGTAAAGTATGAGGAAGTGCTGTCGTCGGAGGCGATGCCCACCTTCATGTGAGCCTTCAAGTCGTCGCCTAAGGCCTCGTTCATCTGTTCACTTGTTATGAAGTCTGAAGATTCCATATTTTCGAGAACCAACTCACGCCTGTCCTTGGAAGTCTCTCCGTTGTAGAGGTAAGAAACCGAACCTGAAGTGGACACTACTGGCAGGGAAGCTGCTCCTCCGTCATAATCCGCCTGAATGAGGGCATAGGCATCAGGTGATTGAGGCAATGCAGCAAGGGCTGCACATTCCAGTGTACTTAAATCCTGTACATTTTTAGAAAAATAGGATTGGGAGGCTGCCTGGACGCCGTAGGAGTTAAAGCCAAGATAAATGGTATTCAAATAGGCTTCCATTATTTGTTTCTTGGAAAGATTCTTCTCAAGCAATATGGTATAATAGGCTTCCTTTATCTTACGGCCGATGTCACGGTCGCTCTTGACATCGGCAAGATAGACGTTTCTGGCAAGCTGCTGTGTAAGAGTACTGGTACCGCTTATCTGACCGCCGCCAAATACGCTGTCTACGACGGCTCCTGCCATTCGTATGAAGTTAAAGCCGCTGTGAGACCAGAATTTCTTGTCTTCTATAGCAACTACGGCGTTGACCATATCTTCAGGAATATCCTTGTAGTCTACAATGGTTCTGTTGCCGCCTGTAAAGTAAAGGTTTTCTATTTCATTCCCTTTGGCATCATACATGACAGAACGCTGTGAGAGCAGAGAATACATGTCATCTGTCTCTATTTTAGGCGTTATAGCAATTACAACGGCACCAAAAACTCCTACTGCCATTACCATGAGAAGTATTACCATTATACAAATCAGCAGTACGGACTTTTTCTTGCTAGTGGGCCTTTTGCCTCTTGGACCGTTGCCTGACCTTGAACCAGTAGCCGAAGCTCCCGGAGCGGGAGATTTGCGTTTTGACAAACCCCTGACAGACTTGGAATTCCCGTTGCTTGAGTCTTTCTTTTTTGCGGAGCTTCTGGAAGGCTTCACATCATCGTATGAAGTTCTTCCTTGAGAAGGCCTGCTTTGAGAAGATCTGCTCTGTGAAGGTCTCCCCTGCGGAGCTTTACCTTGCGACGTTTTGCTGGGCTGAGACTGTCCCGGCTTTTTAGGCGGTGCATCAAATTGAGCAAAAAAATCGTCTGTGTCGTCCGGACTGTTGTGGTAGTTATTGTTCCTATAATTATCTGACAAAATTCCGTCCTCCTATGTAAATTGTTTAGTGTATATACTACATAAAATAACGGGTGTATTATATCATATGAGCAGGAAAAATAAAAGGAAAATAGTCAAGTCTTGACAAAAACGTCATAATGGAATAATATGGGAATAAGCAAAGCTGTTTGTCGCGGCAGGAGTTAAAAATGATAAGAAGACCCATGCTTTATATTGCCGTAACCTTTGCTTCCTCAATACTTATATTTCATTACTTCGGAAAGGTAGCTGCATTCGCTGCATTGGTGGCATTGCTGTGCTGCTATTTTTTTGCGGGAAAACATGAATGCAGGGGCGAATCCGCTATAGGGATAATTGCCATATGCTATTTGATGGGAATCCTTAATATTTGGTTCTACAGCCAAGGAGAGGATCCATTGCTTCAAATGGAAGAGCAGACAGCGGCGGTAGGCGGAGAGGTAAAAACCTGCCAGAAACTTTACAATTCAAGAGGAGAGGAATACCTGAAGTACAAGGTAAAGATAGACTGCATAAACGAGATTAAGGTATCGGGAAAGAATATGCTTCTTTCGTGGGACTATTCGAGTGCAGGAATAGAGCCGGGGGATAAGGTCATGCTCAGAGGCCATATAGAGCTGCCGGAGGAGAGAAGAAACCCACGTTGCTTTAATTACAGATTGTATTTAGAGTCTGTGGGAATCAGAGCCGTCATGAAGGGTGCAAATGTGGAAATCGTAAAAAAGGGCCGGGGTATTGAAAGCCTGTTGTATCAAGCGAAGGAAAAGTTTAGGCACCGCATGGGAGAGGTGGCGGGAAGAGATACGGCAGAGCTTCTTCAGGGGATAATGTTTGGAGACGAAACAGGCATCGAGAAAGAGACACTTGAGGAATTTCGAAAGAACGGAACGGCCCATATTTTAGCAGTAAGCGGACTGCACATAGGGATAATATACGGGTTCATATCACTGCTCTGGTTTGGAAAGAAGAAATGGCTCTTTTTCCTGCTGGTTTCAGGCTTTTTCGCAGTATATACCATAATGGCGGAGTTTGCTCCGTCTGTGGTACGTGCTGTCTTCATGGTTGAGCTTCACTCCTTTGCCAAGTTGACAAACAGGCGTTATGATTTGAGCACGGCAGCCTTTGCCGTTGCATCTGCCATGATGGTTTATAATCCTATGCAGATATTTCATGTGGGATTCCAGATGTCATTTATAGCAGTATTGTCCTTGTCTCTGCTGCTGCCCTATATTAAAAAAATTCACAATGGAATACTGGCAGGGGGATTGGCCATCCAAGCCGGAATGACACCCTTGACCATCTTTATATTTAATTACATATCGGTGGTAGGAATATTCATAAACATTTTCGTTATATTTCTGGCAGGAGTAATAGTACCCCTGGGTCTGGTGGCCTTTTTATTTTCGGAAATCAGCAGCCTGTTTTTCATTGCAAGCAGGATATTATTTTACCTGTGCGTCATCCTTGAGGAATCCAATCACTTAACGTGCATTGACAGTATTACCGTTTACGATGTTGCTAGCCCGCCTGTTTCACTTATTGCATTTTACTATCTGTGCCTTCTAGTCCTTCTGTCTGAGGAAGGCAGGCTGATGTTTATCAGGAAGGAGAGGAGAAAGGTTGCCGTAAGTATAATATGCATGGTTTTTGTTTCATTTGCCTTTGGACTCGCATGCCGGTCAGGCTTTGAAAATGCTGACCTGATATTTGTGGATGTGGGGCAGGGTGACTGCATACATTTTAAGATAGAGGAAGGCGGCGATTATATGGTAGATGGTGGAGGAAGCTTTGATTACGATGTTGGAAAGAAGACGCTTAAGCCTTATCTGCTGAAAAACGGGGTAAGGGAGCTTGAGGGTGCCTTCGTTACTCACCTCCATACAGACCACTATGAGGGCATTGCCAGGCTTTGCAGGGAAGGTATGGTCAGGCGGCTTTTCCTATACGAAGGATGTAGGGCTTCCGAAGAGAAAATATTAAATGACACAGGACTGAAAAAAGATGAAATCACTTACATTTTTTCAGGCGAAAAAATTAACTTGGGGAAGAGTGCCTTTGTCGAGGTTTTATGGCCAAGGAGAGGAAGTAATACAGATTACGAAGAGAGAATGAGCAGGGAGAGGGATGAAAATGAATCTTGTCTGATTTTGAAGGTTACAATCCAGGGAGTTAGCGTACTCATAACGGGAGATGTGGATGAGAGTTGTCAGGCAGAGCTTGCCGGAATATGGGGGAACACGCTTAAAACAGATATTTTGAAGGTGGCTCATCACGGTAGCAAATGCAGCTATTCGGAAGAATTCAACGAGAAGGCTTTGCCAAAGTACGCTGTATTTCAGGTAGGAAAGAACAACTACGGCCATCCGAACCAGGAGGTAGTAGACAGATATGAAGCCAGAGGGGCTGTGATTTTACGAAATGATATGAACGGTGCCATTGGCTTTGAAACAGGCAAAAGAATAGTTAAAAAAATCACTATGCTTTCCCCATAAAAAGTGTTAAGTAAATTCTGGCGAAAATATGTGTTGCGTCTGCATTTTTTCTATGTTAATATGCAAAAATAGCATAAAAATGACGGAGAAATTTTTGGTTAAAATTTACGATGAAGACGGAGGGAAAAATGGGCTGGAAAACAATATTTGAAGAAAAGAAATGTTCTGCCGATGAGGCAATGAAGTTGATTAAATCGGGAGACAGAGTACTGCTTGCGCACTGTGTTGCAGAGCCAGAGGTTCTTGTGGATGCCATGGTAAAAAACAAGCATCTGTATACGGATATTACCGTATCTCATATGGTGTCCCTGGGAGAAGGAGAATACTCTACCCATGAACACAAGGATGTCTTTACGTACGAAGGCTGGTTTACCAATGCCAAGACAAGGCTGTCCCTTATCCAGGGTCACGGTGAATTCGTGCCTGTGTTTTTTCATCAAATACCTGAGCTTATAAAGAATGGTACCTTTAAGGAGGACGTACTTCTTGTGTCCATGTCGGAGCCTGATGAACACGGATACTGCAACCTAGGGGTATCTTCCGATTATACACTGCAGGCTGTGAAATCCTGTGCTACCGTAATAGCCGAGATAAACGACCAGGTTCCCGTAACCTTCGGAGATACTTTCGTACATGTGAAGGACATAGATGCCTTTGTTATCAATTCCCATCCTCTCTATGAGAGCAAGCCTGCCAAAATCGGTACGGTAGAAGAGGCAATAGGAAAACACTGCTCGTCTCTCATAGAGGACGGCTCTACGCTGCAGCTTGGAATAGGAGCAATACCCGATGCAGTTCTTTCTCAGCTCAAGGACAAGAAGCATCTTGGAATACATTCGGAAATGATTTCCGACGGTGTGGTAGACCTTTACAAAACGGGAGCCATAGACGGAAGCGAGAAGGCTATGGATGAGGGGAAGATAGTTGTAACGTTTTTGATGGGTACAAAAAAGCTCTACGATTTTGCAGACAGGAATCCTGCCCTGGAGCTTAGAACAGTGGATTATGTAAACCATCCCGAGGTGGTAGCAAAATCATCCAAGCTGGTGTGCATCAATTCCTGTGTACAGGTGGATTTTATGGGGCAGATAGCTTCTGAATCCATTGGAACCATGCAGATATCAGGCGTAGGCGGACAGGTGGATTTTCTCAGAGGTGCAGCCATGACTAAGGACGGCAAGTCAAAGGCCATTATAGCCATGCCGTCAGTGACTAGGAAGAAGGACGGAACTATGGTGTCAAAGATAGTGCCTTATTTGGACCACGGAGCCGCCGTTACCACCTCAAGATGTGACTCGGATTATATAATAACAGAGTACGGAATCGCTGAAATGAGAGGAAAGTCTCTGAAGAACAGGGCGAGACAGCTTATAAATATAGCACACCCTGATTTTAGAGAAGAACTGAAGAAGCAGTTCAAGGAAAGATACAACGACGATTTTTAGGTTGAAAAAGGCCACAGGAAGTATATAATATAATTATGTAAGAAATGTTATGAAGCTGAGGGACGTTGATGGCGAATACATATGGTAATGCGGAGCATGCTTTCGTAACAATCGAAAAGGATCTAAAGGCGGGGAATATTCCCCGCCTGGTTTTACTGTGTGGCAAAGAAGAATACCTGATAAACTGGTACTCTGAGGTGCTGATAAAGCATTTTGTATCTGATGCTTCTGTAGTGATGGACCTGATTTCCATAGATGAAGCGCACTTATCTCTGGAAGGGATAACAGAAGGGCTTGAAACGGTTAGACTCATGTCGGAACGCAAGGTAGTGTATTTGCCCGACTTTCTTCCCGCAGAAGGGAAGAATGTGAAGACCTTTGCCGATGAGGATGTAAAGGGTCTCGTAGCCTATATGGAGGATATACCTGAGGGAAGCATGCTACTCATGTCCGTTTTCGAGCAAGAGGGTATCAGAGGCAGGAAAAGCACCATACGAAAGGCTGTGGAAAAATACGGCAGAGTCTACGATTTTACGGCTTTAAATGACAAACAGCTCAAGAGCTTTATAGAAAAACGGCTGAAAACCGCTGGCAAGATATATATGCCTTCGGTAGTAAGTAATATAATAAGCTCAAGCGGATATGGAAACAAGTCCATAGAATACAACCTTTTTAATCTGGAAAACGATTTGAGAAAGATTATCGCCTACAGTAGCGGAGATGAAATAACCGTCGCAGATGTGGCATCTGTCCTTACCTCAAGTCCTGAAAATAACGTATTTGCAATGCTTGATGCAATAGGTAGGAACAGGAAGGATGACGCTTTCAGGCTCCTGCATAACCTTTTGGAATCAGGCGTAGCCGTGTATAAGCTGTTGGCGCTGATAACAGGTCAAATAGAGCTGCTTTTGGAGACCAAGGAGCTTAAGGAAGAAGGAAAATCCCTAGGTGAGATACGCCAGATACTGGGAGGCCATGAATTTAGGATAAAGAAGGCGGCGAGCCTTACGGGACAATACACCACGGCAAAGCTTAGACAGATGCTGTCATCGGCTTATGAGGTGGACGGAAACATAAAGTCGGGACTGCTGGAAGGCTCATTGGCGCTGGAATATTTTATTGCGAAGATATAGATAATTTTTGAGGTGTTTATGAAAATCGAAACAAAAGCGGATTTGATGCTTGTGCTGGTAACATTGTGCTGGGGGGTATCCTATTATTTGATGGAGATATGTCTTGAGGAAATGGGAACCTTGACTTTAAATGCATTCAGATTCCTGGGGGCATTTATTATCGCCGGGATAGTTATGTTCCCTAAGATAAGGAAGGTAAACAAGGCTACCTTGAAGTATTCTTTTTACATAAGCATTTCGCTGATTTTTGTATATACAGGGGCAACCCTTGGGGTTCAGTACACAAGCCTTTCAAACACAGGCTTTCTCTGCGCCTTGGCAGTGGTTTTCACCCCTATTCTGGCATTTTTTATAAAGAAGCAAAAGCCGGGAAAGAAAATGGCTTTCGTGGTATTGATATGCCTTATAGGAATGTCACTTATGACCTTGAGTGATGAGCTTAAGCCGGCCTTGGGAGATGCATTTTCTCTCATGTGTTCTTTCGCGTATGCAATAGATTTGATTATAACAGAGACTGCGGTTTCTCGTGAGGATGTAGATGCATTTCAGCTGGGAGTCTACCAGCTGGGATTTACAGGGGTGTGGATGCTGATATTGGCATTCGTATTCGAGGAGCCTTGTCTGCCTCAGACAGCCATGGGATGGGGCTCAGCATTGTTCCTGGCAGTCTTCTGTACGGGGGTTGCCTTTATCGTTCAGGCTATTGCACAGAAGTACACTACGGCAACTAGGGTAGGTGTAATATTTACTCTTGAACCTGTATTTGCAGGAATAGTGGCCTTTGCCTTTGCAGGTGAAGTGCTACTTCCTAGGGCTTATCTTGGGGCTGTTTTCATGCTGGTGAGCCTGCTTATCATGGAAATTGATACCAAGGAACTGATCGCGAAGCTCACA
Organism: Clostridiales bacterium; assembly: GCA_012513435.1. Classification (GTDB taxonomy): domain Bacteria; phylum Bacillota; class Clostridia; order Peptostreptococcales; family Anaerovoracaceae; genus Lentihominibacter. Next base: position 29,959 of record JAAZCE010000007.1, on the reverse strand, counting down.
AGAAAAAAAACATTGTAATTTGAACGATGTAACTAGTTTAGAAAATATTAGATTCTTTGTTCGTGCCGGTTGATTTATGACCGGCACTTGTGGTAAAATGACAGTGTTTGAATGATAAATGATAGTGAATATATATTTTAGGAGGAACTAGCATGAGTGAAAAAGGTTGTAGCTGCAATTGCGCTCAGAGCAGGGAGGTTCAGTTTAAGGAGATGGCCCCTGTTTTAGAGCAATATGCGAAGGTGCCGGGTAGTCTTATCACTATCCTGCAGAAGGCTCAGGATATTTACGGGTATCTTTCCATAGATGCCATTAATTACATATCCGAGGTTACAGGCATTAAACCTGCAAAAATTTATGGCGTAGCCACGTTCTATGCACAGTTCAGATTAAAGCCTATCGGTAAATATCTGATTATGCTGTGTCAGGGAACAGCTTGCCATGTTAACGGTTCCGAGGTAATTGAGGAAGCTGTTTGCGAGTATCTGAATATAGCAGACGGTGAGACCACCGAGGACGGAATCTTTACGCTGAACAATGTGGCGTGTCTGGGGTGTTGTTCTCTTGCGCCGGTAATGATGGTAAAGAGTGCTGAAGGTGATGAAACCTACGGCAACCTTACCAAGGACAAGGTTAAGCAGATTTTAGCCGAAATCAAAGAAAGGGCATAGGAGGTGACAATATGAAAGTAGTAATCGGACAGGGAAGCTGCGGAGTTGCCACAGGTGCTAAAAAAACAGCTGCTGAGTTTGAGAAGCAGCTCGCAGATAAGAAGATAGACGCGAAGGTAGATATTACAGGATGCGTAGGAACTTGCTATCTTGAGCCTATCGTTGACGTTTACGAAGACAACGGTGAAATGACAAGATACGTTAAGGTTCAGCCGGACAAAGTGGGGAAGATAGTGGATGAACATCTCGCAAACCACAGAATTGTCCAGGAACAGACTATTTCCGAAGAGGATAAGGAGTTTGTGGGCAAGCAGCAGAGAGTTGTGCTGAGGAATTGCGGAGTTATCAATCCAGAGAACATAGGCGAATACACGGCTATCGATGGATACAAGGCTATTGAAAAAGTATTGAAGTCAATGAAGCCTGAGGACGTTATAGAAGAGATAAAGCTTTCTGGCTTAAGAGGAAGAGGCGGAGCAGGATTCCCTACATGGTTCAAGTGGAATGCGGCAAAGCAGAGTCCAGGAAATGAAAAGTACCTGGTATGCAATGCTGACGAGGGAGACCCGGGAGCATTTATGGACAGGTCTGTTCTGGAAGGAGATCCGCACTCATTGATAGAGGGAATGATTATTGGCGGATATGCAATGGGTGCAAATGAGGGAGTTATATACTGCCGTGCCGAATATCCTCTGGCAATTAAGAGACTTGAAACGGCAATGGCACAGGCAAGAGAAATGGGCTTTCTTGGAAAGAACATACTTGACAGTGGCTTTGATTTTGATATAAGAATAAAGGCCGGTGCCGGTGCCTTCGTATGCGGTGAAGAGACAGCACTTATCGCTTCACTGGAGGGAGAGAGAGGAATGCCTAGACTTAAGCCGCCGTTTCCTGCAGCTAAGGGCTACTGGCAGAAGCCTACGGATATCAATAATGTAGAGACTTTGGCGAACGTGCCGTGGATAATATACAACGGCGGAGCCGCTTTCGCAAAATTTGGAACTGAGAAGTCTCCGGGAACAAAGGTATTCGCTCTTGCAGGAAAGATAAAGAAGGGCGGCCTTGTAGAGGTTCCTATGGGAATGACCATTCATGATGTAATATTCGGCATAGGCGGAGGAATCAAAAATGACAGAGAGTTCAAGGCAGTTCAGATGGGTGGACCTTCTGGAGGATGTATTCCGTCTTCACTTATCGACACTCCTGTAACCTACGAAGACATCAACAAGACTGGAGCTATCGTAGGCTCTGGTGGTATGATAGTAATGGATGAAGACACCTGTATGGTGGATATGGCAAGATATTTCCTGAACTTTACACGAAACGAATCTTGCGGCAAGTGCAATTACTGCCGTATCGGTACTAAGAGGATGCTTGAGATCCTTGAAAGGATTACAAGGGGCGAAGGCAAGGACGGAGATATCGAGCTTCTTGAAGACCTTGCAAAAAAGATTAAGGACGGTTCAATGTGCGGTCTCGGCCAGACAGCTCCAAACCCTGTACTTACGACTATAAAGTATTTCAGAAATGAGTACGAGGACCATATTTACAACAAGAAGTGTACTGCCGCATCATGTAAGGCTTTAATATCCTATTCCATTACAGATGCGTGCAAGGGATGTACACTGTGCTCTAAGCATTGTCCTGTAGAGGCTATATCGGGCAAGGTGAAGGACAAACACGTTATAGACAATGAGAAATGCATCAAGTGCGGTAAGTGTATTGATACCTGCAAATTTGGTGCAATAGAGAAGAAATAAGAGAGGAGGAAAAGAAATGAACAAATTCAGACTGAATATAAACGGCAAAGAAGTTACAGGTCTTGCCGGACAGACTATACTGGAAGTCGCCAGGGAAAATGACATTTTCATTCCGACTCTTTGTTACGATGAAAGAACCAAGATATACGGCTCCTGCGGAATATGCGTGTGCGAGGTAGAAGGAAACCCTAAACTTTGCAAGGCATGTGCCACGGAAATCGCGCCGGGAATGGTAATAAGAACAAATACGGAAAGAGTAACCGAATCGAGAAAGACCAACTTGGAGCTTCTCATCTCCAATCATGTGGGAGACTGCAGACCTCCGTGCGTGCTGGCTTGTCCTGCGCAGACAGACTGTCAGGGCTATGTAGGGCTTATTGCTAACGGTGAGTATGAGGCGGCACTGGAGCTGGTAAAGGACAAGATTCCACTTCCGGCTGCCTTGGGCAGAGTGTGTCCTCATCCTTGCGAAGAGAAATGCAGAAGAGGGCTTATAGATGAGCCTGTTTCAATTCAGTGGCTAAAGAGATTTGCTGCTGATCAGGACCTTATGAGCGGCGAAAAATTCATCCCTGAATGCGACCCTGAAACGGGCAAGAGGGTAGCTGTAATAGGCGGAGGCCCTATGGGCCTTTCGGCTGCGTATTTCCTCAGACAGATGGGACACGCGGTTACGCTCTTTGAATCCATGCCTAAGGCGGGCGGTATGCTGAGATATGGCATTCCGGAATACAGACTTCCGAAGGAAGTCCTGGACGATGAGATTATGACTATCGAGGAAATGGGAGTAGAAATCATCACCGATACTAAAATCGGCGTTGACATTCCTTTTGAAACAGTTAAAGAGGACTTCGATGCAGTGCTTCTCGGTATAGGCGCTTGGATATCAACGGGCGTAGGATGCAAAGGAGAAGATGCAGAGGGAGTTATAGGTGGAATCGATTTCCTGAGAAAGGTTGTCAGGAATGAAGAAATAGAGCTTGGAGAGAAGGTTGCCATCGTGGGCGGCGGTAACACTGCAATGGATGCATGCAGAACAGCAGTAAGGCTGGGAGCTAAGGAAGTCTATAATATTTACAGAAGAACCAAGGATGAAATGCCTGCGGACATGGTAGAAATCGAAGAGGCAGAGGAAGAAGGCGTTATCTTCAAGAACCTGACCAATCCTTTAGAGGTTGTCAAGGATGAAAATGGTCACGTTAAGGAAGTCCTCCTTCAGGTAATGGAGCTTGGCGAGCCTGATGAATCGGGAAGAAGAAGACCTGTTCCCGTGGAGGGCAAGACAGAAACCATAGGCATCGATACTATGATACTGGCCATAGGTCAGGCGGTAGATGCCTCTATATTCGATTGTGACAAGACGAGAAAGAACGCTATCGCATATGACCCTGAAACATTTATGACTAGCATTCCGGGAGTGTTTGCCGGCGGTGATTGCGGTAACGATAAGATTTCCATTGCAGTTGAAGCGATAGCGGATGCAAGGAAGTCTTCGGAAGTAATAGACGCTTATCTTGACGGAGAAACTATCAGATATGAAAAGCCTTTCTTCGTACAGAGAGACGATATTACGGAAAAGACCTTTGAAGACAGAGAAAAAATGTGTAGACCTGAGATGCCTCAGCTCTCCGCAGATGAAAGAAAAGGTAATTTCAGCGAGGTAATTCCTGAAGGCTACACTCCTCAGCAGGCTGAGGAGGAAGCTATGAGATGTCTGGAATGTGGATGTCATGATTACTTTGAATGTAAGCTCATTGATTTCGCACATGAATATGACGTGCATCCGGAGAGACTTGCAGGAGACGTGAACAAAATAGAATATGACGATGAGCATCCGTTTATTGTAAGAGACCCTAACAAGTGTATCCTCTGCGGGCTTTGTGTAAGAGTCTGTGACGAGGTAATGGGAATAGGAGCCCTCGGCCTTGTAAACAGAGGGTTTGATACTGTAGTCAAGCCTAACATGGAAAAGCCTTTGGCTGAATCCGGATGTGTATCCTGCGGACAGTGCGTAAGTGTTTGCCCTGTAGGAGCTCTCCAGGAGAAGACGACTATGGTCAAGGAAACTCCTGTAGCTACAGTTGAAACAGACACTACTTGTTCATACTGTTCAGTAGGCTGCAGCCTGAAGCTGGAGTCCTACGGCGATATGCTCATCAAGGCAAACCCTGATAAAGAGGGAATAGTAAATGCCGGTCTTGCCTGCGGCAAGGGCAAGTGGGGATTTGACTGCTCAATGCTGGAGGATAAGCTTGAAGAACCTCTCATTAAGGAGGGCAGCGATTTCAGAGGAGCTGATTACCACGAAGCTCTCGTAATGATAGCTAAGAAATGTCAGGCAGTAGGAGCTAAGTACGGAAAGAACGCCATCGGCGTTTCCATTTCCGACAGATACACTAACGAAGAAGCCTATGCAATGAAGAAAATGGCCGAGGCTATGGGTGCCAAAGTATTCTCCATGAACAACAGAAAGAGCGGTATCGCACCGGTTATCGGACATGATGCCTCCCCTAATACTATGGATGAGCTTCTTTCCACCAACCTTATACTGACAGTTGGATATAATACTGCAGACAACCCTGTTGTACAGCTCAAGCTGAAGCAGGCTGCCGAAAGAGGAGCAAAGGTAGTGCTGATAAATCCTAAGGACTATCCTCAGCACATGAACTTCCTGGCAAAGGAAATTTACACTGAAAATGACCTTGGATTTGTAAAGGAAATAGCAAAGGCTGTTCTCGATGGTGGTAAGGCTGCAGGTATTGCAGGCTATGAGGAATTTGCAGCAAGTCTTAAGGATGTTAAGGTTTCCGGAGAAGCCAAGGAAGTAGCTGATATGTACATGGGCGCAAAGAAGGCTATGATAGTCTTCAACCAGAACCTGATAACAGTAGATGCAGCTCAGCTTCTGGCTTGCATTGCAATGGCAAGCGGACATATAGGAAGTCCTAGAGACGGCATACTTCAGGTGAAAGCCAAGAACAATTCTCAGGGACTTATTGACCTTGGAATCAAGGACGGCGCAGAGGCTCTTGAAGGAGTCAAAGCTCTGGTAGTGTTCGGTGAAGAGGCTGAAATCCATACAGATGCACTGGAATTCCTGGCAGTATGCGACACACATATGACAGGGCTTGCAGCTAAGGCAGATGTAGTAATTCCGGGAACAGGATTCGCATCAACTGATGGTACTTATACTAATACAGAGAGAAGACTTCAGCTTGTACAGGCTGCCATTGATGAAGATGTTGACCTTGTTAACTGGGAAGTTGCCGCTGAAATTGCTCATGTATTCGAAGTTGATTATACTTGGGAAGATACAGAGGACATTTCAAGGGAAATGGATGACTGTGTTCCTAGATACAAGTATGCAGAAGTGGGAGAAATTCTGGGCGGAGTTCTTATACCGACTGAGGATGCTAAGCTTGTTCCTGTTACAGACAATGTATTTGCAGACCCTCTCAAGAGCACAGATAGCTTGATGAACGTCATAGCTGAAAGACTGCCTAAGGTAGCCAATCCTACGGCGTAGAAAGTCGACTCAGGTAGACGATTAGATTAGGTAAACTTAAAAAAAGACCCGGGATATTTATCCCGGGTCTTGTAATTTTATCAGATGATATTTGCCAGACCCATGACCTCGGGTCTGAAGAGCCTTGCATCCATCAACTTAAGCTCATCTGATATCAAAGGCTTGAATTCCATTTTACCAAGGATGTCCTTTTCAAGGTCGACTCCCGGTGCGATTTCAACCAGGGTTAAGCCTGCTTGCTTTAATTCGAATACAGCGCGTTCTGTTATATACAGTATCTTTTGGCGGGACATTTGCCTCGCGTGGTCGCCGGAAAATGTAATGTGTCCCACGTTTTGCTTGAACTTTATATAAGGGCCGTCGCTGACGATGTTCAATTTACCGTCTTCGATGCGAATATCCTTCTTGCCTGCCGTGAAGGTGCTCATAAAGCAGACCTTCTTGGCACCTTGGGAAATGTTGATAAATCCTCCGGGGCCTGTGACCTTGCCGGCAAATCTTGAAACGTTGACATTGCCGTACTTGTCCATTTCGGCAGCACCAAGAGCGGTAAAATCCAGACCGCCGCCGTCATAGAAATCGAAGATGTCGGGCTGTTTAAGCATGGCTTCGGGATTGTATGCTGCACCTGTTGCAATTCCCGGAGCGGGAACACCGCCGGTAACCCCCGATTCGGTGCTGGAGAATATCTTGTCAACAAGTTTTTCCTCGTTGATTACCTCAGATACGCCCATGGATATGCCTATGCCAAGATTAATAAATTCTCCGCCATTGAGTTCGAGAACGCCGCGGCGACATATTACCTTGGGAAGGTCAAAGGGCAGGGGCTTGATGTCCTCAAAAGGTATGATCTCATCGCCGCACCAGGAAGGTATAGGCTTGCAGTCTCCTATGAAGTGCTGTCCTGTATTATCAGGAGTGCCTACTACTATGTAATCTATCATTGCTGCCGGTATTGTAACCATCTGAGGATGAATCTCTCCCTGCGGGACTATTTTGTCTACCTGAACGAAAACCTTGCCGCCGGAATTTTTAGCGGCAGCAGCCATTTCAAACTGTTCTATGTGGATAGCTTCATTCTGTATGGAAACGTTACCCTTAGTATCGGCAATGCTGCCCTTGACTAGTGCAGCATCCAGATTAAATGCTGGGTAGTGTAGGTATTCCTCTCCATCAAGCTCTATGAGCTTGACTACCTGTTCATCGCTTGCCTTAGCAGCCTCATTGATCTTGCCACCGTCGATTCTTGGGTCTACGAAGGTCTTCATGCCTACCTTGCTGATAACTCCAGGTTTATGAGAAGCAATAGACCTCATCATGTGGGAAAGCACGCCCTGAGGCAGCATGAAGGTAGGGAAGATGTTGTCTATAATAAGGGGATATATTTTGGGAGCAAGGCTCAAATTGCTGCAAAGAAGCCTCTTCACAAGACCTCTGTGGGCAAAGTGGTTTATCCCTCTGTTCTCTCCATCTCCGCCGATTCCGGCAACGTTGACTATAGAAAGGTCTCTCGGATGACCTTCCGCAAGAAAGCGAGTTTCTATTTCTCCCAGCACATCATCAGCAAGGCAAAAACTTATGAAAGCGTCTATGCCTACTGTTGAACCGTCTTCTATTAATGTAGCTGCTTCTTTAGCATTTATAAATTTAGCAAACATATTATTTCTTTTTCCTTTCCAAAAAACCGCCCATGCAGATTTTCTGATCCTCCGTTTCAAAGAGCTTGCTGAATATTTCTCTTTCAAAGAGGCAACCTTTTTCAATATCTGATTCCTTTGAAAAGGCTATAGCTTTTTTTGCGGTCCTTACGGCAAGCCGACCGTTTTTTTCTATTTGAGAAGCCAGTTTGAAGCCGTCCTCTTCAAGCTCTGAGGCAGGGTAAACATGGTTTACAAGGCCTATGGAAAGCGCTTCTTGAGTGTCTATTTTTTTTCCGGTGAATATCATTTCCTTTGCAGCTGAATAGCCGACTATACGGGGAAGCCTTTGAGTGCCTCCGGCGCCGCATATGACGCCTAAAGAAGTTTCGGGCAGCCCCAACTTCGCAGTGTCGGCGGCAAGGCGTATATCACATGCCATAGCCAGTTCAAGACCGCCTCCTAGAGCGTATCCGTTTATCAGGGCGATGACAGGTACAGGCATTTTTTCAATGCGAAGATTCAGATTGCTGCCAAAATTGGACCACTGGAAGATTTCCTGAGAGTTTTTGTCGTACATTTCCTCTATGTCGGCTCCTACAGAAAAGGATTTTCCCGAGCCTGTAATCAGCAGCACATAAACATCTCGATCTGACTCTGCCAAATCCAAAGCCCGGTTTATTTCCTCAATAAAACCTGAACTCAGAGCATTTAGAGTTTCAGGCTTGTTCATGGTGAGCAGACCTGTATGATTTCTTTTTTCAAATAAAACTTCGGCCATAATAAGCTCCTTAACCAAAAATAACACAAATTGGCAGTGCAACAAGGAAAGTGGTGGCAATCGGTATTACAAGGCAGGTGACGAAGTTGTATTTGTAGGACAGCTTGTGGGTGGTGTGGCATATGGCGAATACGGACACAATAGAGCCGTTCCATGGCAGAGAATCAAGTCCGCCGGAGCCGTCTGCACACAATCTGTGTATGAATTCTATATTATATCCCTGAGATGCGTAATCCAAGAATGTGTCAGCAAGAGTTTCGTACATCAGGGCGATTCCGCCTGAAGCAGACCCCAGAATACCAGCAAATACGTTGGCTCCCACAGCAGCAACAACGTAAGGATTGGCATCTGAATTCACCAGAACCTGAGTGGCGAAGTCGAAGAAAGGAGAGCCCTTTACAACGGACCCGAAGCCAACAATAACTGCTGTGTTAATAATTACAATTACAGAGGAGCTAGCCGCAGAGTTGAACATTTCCAACATTTCCGATTTAGGAAGGTTCTTCCAGAAGAGTATAAGTGCAGCAAAAATACCTATAAGCAGGCATACTATTATATTTAATTCAAAGAGGTTGAAGGTCAATACAACTACAATAATAGGTATAAGTGCAACTGCACCGTTTGGTGCATTTTCGTCTATATTGACTTTCTTGACCTTCTCAGGCCATTCAAAATGTTCGCCGCGAAGACGTGCTTTCTTCCCTGCATGGTTCATGAATAGAACTATGGAAACGGCCATGACTATCGCACCTGCTAAACTTGGAAATAGCCCTGCATTTGCAGGTGTTCCAAGGTACTGCATGGATACGATGTTGGGTATCTGTGGTGTGAAGGGGCCGGTCATAGCGAAGGTCCACATACCGCCGCAGACGATTCCTGGAAGCAGGTATGTAGGCAGGTCGGCATCCTCGAAGAGCTTCAATGCTATAGGGTAAACGGAGAATATGATAACGAAACTATTTATGCCTCCGTAGCTCAATATAGCTGCCGAAGCCATACATGCCAACATGCAGTTCTTAGGCCCCAGCTTGGACGATATCATAGCGCCAATTTTGGCAGCAGCCCCTGAGTTCTGATAGATGTTTCCAAATATATTTCCTAAGAGAAAAATAAAAAAGTATGATATGAAGAAACCTGTAACTCCTGTAAGGTAGGTTTCTGTGACGCCTTTGAATACAGGCATGCCACTTGTCAGGCAGACCAAAATGGCCGCCATGGGACCTATGAGAATAGGTGATACCCGTTTGAAAATTAATATTGCCATTCCTGCTAAAGCTCCGAATACCCCTATGGCAGAAATAAGTACTGTCGTGTCCATTGTTGTTCACCTCATTTATTTTTAAATTCCGGAGTGCGCTTTTCCAAAAATGCTGTCATGCCTTCTGTTTTGTCTTCCGATGAGAAAGCAGAAGAAAATGCTTCTACTTCGAGAGCGGAAGCTGTGCTCATATCAAGATTAAAACCTTTGTTTATTGCAGTTTTAGCGATTCCAACAGCAAGGGGCGATTTTGATATGATAGTATTAGCAATAGCTTCGCATGTGGACATAAGTTCTTCAGGCGAAGTGACTTTTTCCACTAGTCCAATCCGCACCGCTTCATCTGCCTTTATTATTTGAGCTGTCAGGATAAGATACTTAGCCATTCCTGTGCCTACAAGTCTTGAAAGCCTTTGAGTGCCTCCGAAGCCCGGGGTTATTCCAAGACCCACCTCAGGCTGGCCGAACTTGGCCTTTTCTGAAGCAATTCTGATGTCGCATGCCATTGACAGTTCACATCCGCCGCCAAGTGCAAAACCGTTGATTGCGGCGATAATAGGTTTCTCGATAGATTCCATAAAGTTCATTACGTTGTGACCTTTAGCGATCATAGCTCTGCCTTCAACAGGGCCGATAGAGTTCATCTGGTCTATATCAGCGCCGGCAACAAAAGCCTTGCCTTCTCCTGTCAGGATGACCACCTTTGCTTCTGGATCCTTGGCAACATAATAAAATGCTGTGTACAGCTCGTCCAGCATCTGTGTGTTAATGGCATTCATGGCCGCAGGCCTGCTTATGGTAATATAAGCGATACCATCTTTCACTTCGTACTTTAAGGTTTCAAACATTTCTCATACCGTCCTTTCATGGGTTTATATAAATTATACCATTGCAAAGGAAATTCAACAACCAAAGTTAATTAATATTGTAACTAATTAATATCGTATCATAGATTGATGTTACTTCTAAAAACAGTTATAATAGCAATAAGATAATAATGGCGGAAAGGCGGGGGTTACAGTGTGCCCGTAACAGGTGAGTTATGTCTTTTGTAACATTTGAAGGGGTGGGTAAAATATACAAAACAGGGGACGTTGAAGTACGCGCCCTCAAAGACGTGAGCTTCTCCATAGAAAAGGGAGAAATATGCGTAGTGGTAGGCCAGTCGGGAGCAGGGAAGACTACTCTGCTGAATATACTGGGAGGTATGGATACCCTTTCTGAAGGAAAGGTTCTGTTGGACGAAAAGGACATTTCTTCCCTAACCGAAAAGCAGATGGCCGCTTACAGGCGGTTTGCCATAGGTTTTGTTTTTCAGTTTTACAATCTTATACCTAATTTGACTGCATTGGAGAATGTTGAGATAGCATCTCAGATTTCAAGAAAGCCTTTGGACAGCGAAAGGGTTTTAGAAGAGGTAGGGCTGAAGGACAGAATGAACAACTTCCCTGCACAGCTTTCCGGCGGCGAGCAGCAGAGGGTGGCAATAGCAAGAGCTTTGGCCAAGAACCCTAAGCTTTTGCTGTGTGATGAGCCTACGGGGGCGCTGGATTACGAGACGGGAAAATCAATATTGAAGCTGCTGCAGGACACCTGCAGAAACAATGGGAAAACAGTGGTAATAATCACCCACAACACGGCGTTGACAGCTATGGCTGACAGGGTAGTGAGAATAAAAAACGGAACGGTGGCGGATATAGCCGTAAATAATAACCCTGTACCTATTGAAGAAATCGAATGGTAAGTCTGCGGAGGATGTGCTATGGCGGCTAAAGTTTACAGGAAAAATATAAGGCGCACTATTTTTGGCAGCTTGGGAAGGTATATAGCGATTCTCGCTATCATAGCTCTCGGTGTCGGTTTTTTCGTGGGAATAAAAGACACGAGAGCCGCCATGCTAAAGACCTGTAATAAATATTTCACAGAATACAATATGTATGATTATAGGCTTTTATCCAATTACGGATTCACTGAGGAGGACGCCCAGGCTCTAGGCGATATGAAGGAAGTCAAATCAGCCCAGGGTGCTTTTTCGATGGATTTTTTCTCTCAGGATATGAATGGGAATTCAGTCATATTGAGGGCTCATTCCATCATGCAGGATATAAACAATCTGAAGATGCTGGACGGCAGACTGCCTAAAAACGACAAGGAATGTGTAGTTGACGAGCACTTTGCCGGCAGCAAGTACCTTGGAAGGGAAATAAAGGTCACCAAGGAAAACGACACTGAGACGCAGGAAGCATTTAACGATGAGAGCTATACCATAGTGGGGATAGTAAGGTCGCCTTATTATGTGTTGAAGACGGAGCGAGGAACCACCTCTCTGGGAGATGGCAGCATATCTGGATTCGTATATCTTCAAAGAGACTGCTTCACGTCGGAATACTATACCGAGATGTTCCTTACCTGCAAGGAGCAGGGCTATATTTACAGCAAGGAGTACGATGATAATATAAAGGCTGCAGAAGGGGCAATTACCGATACCGCCCAGAAGCGGGGGAATATACGCTTTGTAGATATAAAGGCTGAGGCTCAGAAGGAAATAGACGAAGGGCGGAAAGCGCTTGAAGAGAGCAAGGCTGAATTTGCAAAGGAAAAAGCTGACGCCTATAAAACCCTTTCTGATTCAAAGAATCTTTTGAATGAGAAAAGGGCAGAGCTTAACAGCGGAAAGGTCACATTGGCATCTCAAAAGGCTGATCTGATAGATCAAAAGAGCAGTACGGAAGCGGGCCTTGCACAGCTGCGGCAGGATTTGGCATTGGCTGAAAGCGAAGTGCCTCAAAGCCCTGAAAAGATACAGGGCTTGAAAACTCAGATAGCTCAGACAGAGGGGGCTTTGCAGGCAATGGAGGGAGGTCTCTCGCAGATAGCGGCTAGGGAAAAAGAAATAGCTTCTGGAGAAAAGGGGCTTCGGACAGGATACCGGCAGTATGAAGAAGGGAAGGTTGAAGCCGATGCGAAGTTTGCGGAGGCTGAAGTAGAACTTACAAAGGCAGAAAAAGACCTTAAGTCCGGAGAGAAAGAGCTGGCTGACCTTGACAAGCCCAAGCTCTATGTCCAGACACGAGATGATAACGGAGGATATTCCAACTTTGAAAGCAATTCAGAGATAGTAGACGGCATAGCCAAAGTCTTCCCTGTGTTTTTCTTTCTCATTGCGGCTCTGGTGTGTTCTACGACCATGTCCCGTATGATAGAGGAGGAGAGAACTCAGATAGGAACATTTAGAGCTCTTGGCTATACCAAGGGAAGGATAATGTGGAAATATATGCTATATTCCGGCTCCGCCGCAGTAATAGGCTGTGTTGGAGGCTTTCTGGCAGGGTCAAAATATTTTCCTGTGGCCATATGGACAGCTTACGGCATGATGTTCGGATTTGCCGAGCTTGAATTTCATTTTAATGTTACTCTTGCCATTATATCTCTCGTAGTTTCACTTATCTGCTCGGCGGGAACCACATATATGGCGTGCCGCGGTCAGCTAAAAGGCACTCCGGCCGAGATATTGCGGCCGAGAGCGCCTAAGGCAGGGAAGAGGATATTCCTGGAAAAAATTACTTTTCTATGGAAAAAATTGAAGTTCCTACATAAGGTATCTGCCAGAAACGTATTCAGATATAAGAAGAGAATGACCATGATGATATTGGGCATTGCGGGATGCACAGCTCTTGTCATAGCGGGCTTCGGCATTAACGATTCTGTGGCGGGATTAGCTGACCATCAGTATTCTAAGGTAGAGACCTATGATACTACGGTTATGTTTTCCGAGGCCATTGACGATGATAAATACCAGCAGATAAATCAGGTTAATAGAGATGATATTGAGAATGCTACAAGAGTGGAGCAGGTGGCTGTGAACGCTTCGGGGAATGGCGTTAGCAAGACTTGCTATCTGATGATAAGCGCCGATGAGAATCTTAGCAAGTCTGTTAGCTTCAAAAATCATGGGGTTAAGCAGAAGCTGCCGGAAAATGGGGAGGCCCTGGTATCAGACGGGCTTGCAGAGAAGCTGGAGCTTAATACAGGAGACAGGATAGAGGTTAAGTATGATGATACAAAGAAAGCGGAGCTTACTATTTCGGGTATATATGAAAATTACGTAAGCAATTATATTTATATCAATGAGAACACCTACAAAGATGTGTTCAATAAGGATTACGAGCCTATATTGCTGTTTTTGACCTTCAAAGATGGTGTAGACATTCGTGATGCCTCTGCCAAGGTGAACGAGACTGATGGAGCTGCCGGGGCATTTTTGAATGAGGATACCAAGATTCATGTAAATGACATGATGGAAAGTCTAAACTTTATCGTTATTCTTGTTATCGGCTGTGCAGGGGCTCTTGCCTTTATAGTTTTGTTCAATCTAAGCAATATTAACATTACGGAGAGGGAAAGAGAGATTGCCACCATCAAGGTTCTGGGATTCTATCCGAGGGAGACGGGTACCTATGTGTTCAGAGAAAATCTGGTCCTTACGGTAATGGGGATAATAGTGGGCATCCCTCTTGGCTACATACTTCACGCTTTTATCATGAATCAGATAGTCGTGGACATGGTATCCTTCAATGAAGTCATTGAGATAAAGAGTTATATTTTAACGGTAATTATTGTTATAGGGTTTTCCCTTGTGGTCGATGTGATAATGAGACAGAAACTAAAGCGCATAAATATGGCGGAAGCCTTAAAATCCATAGAATAAGAATTCATAGAGCCGAGGAGGTAAAAATGGGTGAATATAAGAGAAAATTTGAATTTAGTGCCGATGAGCTGAGCAGCCAAGGCATTATGAGAGCTGACAGGCTTCTCTATCACTTTCAGGAAATAGCATCGGGCCACGTTGCATCGGAGGGCTTCGGAATAGAGGATATCAAGAAGGACAATTGCATATGGGTGCTTTCTAAGCTCAAATATAGACTTTATGAAAGCTTGTCTACGGATGAGGAATACGTTATAAGTACATGCCAAAGGAAGAAAAGGGCAGTTACGTATTTTCGTGATTATTTCATATATGGCGAAGATGGAAGGGTGGTCCTTGAAGGGACAAGCCAGTGGTGTGTTCTGAATTTCGTGACGCGAAAAGTGGAAAAGGTGGATTTTGGTGTTGAAAATGTAGACCATAATTCAGAGTATATAAACGAGGGATTCCCCAAGATACGCATTGATGAGGTAAGTCCCGCAGGCACACATGTTGTAGAGGAGTTCGATCTTGACGGCAATATGCACACCAACAACTGCCGGTATGCGGAGTTTGTAGGTGACATAACAGGAGATTGCTATTACAGGGATTTTGTTATTTATTTTAACAAGGAAACCATGCGCGGTGATGAGATACTCTTTTACAGTGAGAAGAAGGAAGAAATCACAATAGCCGAAGGCAGGCTGGAAGACTATACTATGGTATTCCAGGCCAAGATGAAGGCTTAATATCCAGACAGAAAAGCAAATAGGTTCCCAATGGATATGTGAATAAATAAAAACCCGAAGCATTGTGCTTCGGGTTTTTATTGTATATAGGCTCAAACCTTTGCGAGTTTTATACTATGCCCTGTTCCATCATTGCATTAGCAACCTTTAAGAATCCAGCAATGTTAGCACCCTGTACTAAAGCATTCTTGTTTCCGTAGTAAGCTTCACCAGCATCTGCACATGAATTGTAGATGTTTTTCATGATCTGGTGTAACTGTTTGTAAACGTCTTCGTGCTGGAATACAGTGTGTCCTGCATTCTGTCCCATTTCGATGCATGAGCATGCAACACCACCGGCATTAGCAGCCTTAGCAGGTCCTACAGCAACCATCTTGTCCATTAGGTAAACTAATGCATCGTTAGTTGTAGGCATGTTAGCTCCTTCGCAGTAGAACTTGCAACCTGATTCAACGATATTCTTAGCATCTTCCATATGAACGTCATTCTGCATTGCGCAAGGAATGAATAAATCCACACTAGCTCCGAAGTCCTGGCAAACTCCCCAAGGCTTCTTTCCTGCTGTAAATGTAGCGTTAGGGAACTTTTCTGCGTAAGGTGCACAGATATTCTTACCTGAAGATCTTAATTTAAGGAGGAAAGCAACCTTTTCATCAGTGTTGATTCCATCAGGATCATAGATGTATCCGTCCGGACCTGAGAACGCAAGAAGGTTAGCTCCTAACTGCTGTAATTTCCAAGCAGCACCCCAAGCTACGTTACCGAATCCTGAGATTACAACGTTCTTACCCTTCATGTCTTCGCCGTTAGCCTTTAACATTTCTTCGGCATACCATACGATACCGAATCCAGTAGCTTCTGCTCTTCCAAGGAGTCCACCATAAGGAATTCCCTTACCGGTTAATACGCCTTCGTATCTGTCAACGATTCTCTTGTACTGTCCGAATAAGTATCCGATTTCTCTTCCACTAACACCGAGGTCACCTGCAGGTACGTCTGTGTAAGGCCCAATATATTTGTATAACTCTGTCATGAAAGCCTGGCAGAATCTCATGATTTCAGCATCGGATTTGCCGTTAGGGTCGAAGTCTGAACCGCCCTTGCCACCGCCAATAGGCAGACCAGTTAAGCTGTTCTTGAAGATCTGTTCAAATCCTAAGAACTTAATGATTCCAGGATATACGTTTGGAGCAAATCTTAATCCGCCTTTGTAAGGTCCAATTGCGCTGTTAAACTGATATCTGTACCCTTTGTTAATCTGTACTTTACCAGCATCGTCAGTCCATACTACTCTAAAAGTGATTCCTCTTTCAGGTTCAGTTAATCTTTCAAGAATAGCAGCCTTTTCATATTCAGGGTGCTTTTCAACTACAGGTGCCAATGAAGTAAGTACTTCTTCTACTGTCTGGTGAAATTCAACTTCGCCAGGGTTATTTTGCTTACAAAGCTCAATACATCTTTCTACATAATTTGACATTTTTTTTCTCCTCTTTTTAAATAAAATTTCGCAAAGTTTGGTAATGCCTTGTTAAGTTAAATATATCACTTTGATAATTTCACGTCAATGAGTTTCACATATGAGATGGAAAGTTCTAATTTTCTGATAAATGTCTCAAAAATGAGTATTTTCAACGGGTGTAAGAAGTGACCCTTCTAAAATAATCCACACGCCTATTATGAGGAATAATAATAAAACATTTGATTTATAATAAAAATTTGCTATACTTAGAACGGTGCGTTGTGCCACTAAAGAGAAGGGAGGCGATATAATGACTGAAACAATGTATATGGATGCGAAGATGCAGCAATTTGAAGAGGATACAGAGCGGATAATAAAATTTTTAGGCGAAAAATCCTACTTCAAGGCTAGAGATTTGATTTTGAAGTACAACGAGGTTGATATCGGCGAAATTCTTGAAGAAGTTCTGGATGAACTTGAGGTCGAAAAGACTATAATATTATTTAGGATGCTCCCTAAGGACGTGTCAGTTGAAGTCTTTTCATATCTGCCGTCAGACGACCAGTTGGCAATAGTCCGGGGAATTACAGACAGAGAAATATCCTATATTATCGAAGAACTTGACTTTGACGATAAGATAGACTTTCTGGAGGAGCTGCCTGCCAATATAGTAGATAAGATTCTCGAAAAGACACCTAAGGAAGAACGCAAGCTTATAAATACATTTTTGAATTATCCTGATACCTGTGCCGGAAGCCTTATGACTCCGGATTATATAAGTCTGCAGGAAACCATGACCGTCAGTGAGGCGATGGCTCACATAAAGAGAGAGGGAATGGACAGCGAAACTGTCTATACATGCTATGTGAAAAGGGGCGGGCGTAAACTTGAGGGTATAGTGTCCTTAAGGTCCCTGGTTGTGGCCAATGATAATGTAAGAATATCCGAGCTGATGAATACGGATTACGTGTACGTAAACGTTTACGATGACCAGGAGGAGGTTGCTGAATCCTTTAAGAAATACGGCTTTCTTGCAATTCCCGTTGTGGACAAGGAACATCGTCTTGTAGGAATAATAACCGTAGATGACATTCTGGATGTTATTGAAGAGGAAACCACTGAAGACATAGAAAGAATGGCAGGAGTTATGGACGGCTCGGACACGGAATACCTTGATATGGGAGTGTTCAGGCATGTGAGGAACAGATTGCCATGGCTTATATTCCTTACTATTTCACTGATGATAACAGGAACTATAATAGGAAAATTTGAAGCTGTGCTGTCTCAGGTGATAGTTTTGGTTTCATACTTGCCGCTTCTTATGGGAACCGGGGGAAATACAGGCTCTCAGGCGGCGACTCTTATAATAAGAGGTATGGCTGTAGACGACATAGGTTTGAAAGACGCACTCAAGGTCTTCTGGAAGGAGTTAAGGATAAGTGTGATATTAGGCATTATCCTCAGTGCGCTTAACTTGGCCAAGGTGGTCTTTGTAGATGGTCAAAGCATTATGATAGGAATGACTGTGGCTATATCTATGATAATCATAGTGATATTCGCCAAGCTTCTTGGAGGACTGCTGCCTATGGCTGCCAAAAAGATAGGCATTGACCCGGCATTGATGGCTACGCCGATGATATCTTCCCTTACGGACATGGTATCGGCCGTGACATTCCTGTTGATAGCTTCTGTACTGTTGGGAATAGCCCTGTAACAGACTGAAAGACCGGTGGTGATTCAGTGAGATATGAGAAAAAAAAGAAAAAAATAAATAAGAGAAAACTGGTCATAGGCATATTGCTTAGCGTGGGATTTGCTATGAGTGAGTTTCCGGGGATTCTCTTTGTATGCGACAGGGTAGAGCCCTTTATACTGGGGCTTCCGTTTCTGTATGGGTATATAATATGCTGTTGGCTGTATATTTGCAGTGTGTTATTTTACGCTTATAAGACGTCTTGGGGAAAGCACCCTTTTTTTAAAAAATAAAAGAGGATGCTTTTTTAAATTGCCTTGTTTTTACTCCTTAATCAAAGACTGGTTGAATTTGTAGCCGACTCCGCGAACACTTATTATATAATTAGGTGAATCGGGACCATGCTCCAGCTTTTTTCTGAGAGTGCTTATGTATACCATTACCGAGCGACCGTCATTTTCCATATAAGTGGATTTCCAAACGGATTCAAAAATCTGGGAAACAGGGAAGACCTTGCGTGGATTTTCTATTAGCAGCTTAAGAATTTCGAACTCCTTGGAGGTAAGGCTTATCTCTTTACCATTGATATGGGTTTCGTGGGTATCAAAGTCCACTTTCAGGTCCTCACACTCAAAGATGTTTGCATCTTCATCGTAGTTTGCCTTGTAAAGAGAGTTCTGCCTTCTCAAATGAGCCTTTATTCGGGCAATCAGTTCTCCCGGCATAAAGGGCTTGGTTATGTAGTCGTCTCCCCCTGCGGACAGTGCTATTATCTTATCCATCTCCTGGGTTTTGCAGCTTAAGAATATGATAGGAGCATTGGAATACTTTCTCATTTCAAGGGAAAGGGATGTTCCTTCGGTGTCTGGCAGCATGATGTCCAGAATCATGAGATCCGGTTTTTCTTTTTTTAATATGGACAGAGCCTCCTCTCCCGTATAGGCGGGGAATGGCTTAAACTGTTCCTTTGTCAAATAGGAGCATACCAGTTTGTTGATTGCATGTTCGTCATCTACTACGAGTATTTTTTCATGTGCCATATTACACCTCCATGTATAATGGTATTATAAATGTAAAAGTGCTTCCTTGTCCATAGGTACTTTCTGCGTAAATATCACCGCGATGAGCGGCTATGATTTCCTTACATATCGTAAGACCCAGACCTCGACCCTCGATTTTAAGGCTTTTGTCATTATCTCTGTAAAATTTATCAAATACTTTAGGGATGTTTTCATCCTTTATGCCGATACCGCAGTCATGCACGGAAACGATAAAATGTTCACTGGCGTCATCTGTTTTAAATTCCACATGAAGCTCCTTCTTGACCAGAGAATATTTAAGTGCATTGGTGATAAGGTTAGAAAAAACCTGGTTGATTCTGCTTCTGTCTACTATTATCCACCATTTGTTGAGCTCTTTTAAGTTGTAGTCGAGGGTTATTTTGAATTCATTGTCATCAATGTGTTCTATATTGTCGGCTATAAGCATTTCGGCGATTTCGCCGGCAGTACAGGTGATATATTCAAATGTGAACTGGTGATTCTCAAGTTTGGAAAGCTGATCCATATCATCAATAAGCCTTTTTAAGGTCATGGTTTTGCCTGTTATTATCTCTAAGGCTTCCTTTCTATCTTCATTACTTGACAGGGTTCCGTCACTGATAGCGGTAAGATATCCTGCTATTGAGGTAATAGGGGTGCGCAATTCGTGAGAAATATAAGACAAAAGCTTGTTTCGGTTGTTGATTGCATTGATATGCTCAACCTCAGCGGTTTCAAATTTGGTCACATCACGAAGAGTTCCTTCCAAAGCAATAGGCTCCTTTGAGTCGTTTTCGATGACCTTTGATGTGAATTCAGCCCAAAAAACTTCCCCATCTTTTCTTGCCAGCTCAACTACATAGGGTTCTCTGCTTTTGGCTCCACTAATAAGGGATTCCAGAATATTGATGTTAGGGTTCAATGAAAGTGCCATAAGGTGGTTGGGGTCGTTGTAAAAAAACGAGGGGCTGTAGCCGGTAAGGTTCTCTATGGAAGGAGAGATATATTCAAAAGCGTGCTCAGGATTTAATTTGTAGTAAAATATAGCATCGCTGGTGTTTTCGACTATTGTTTTGTAGATGTTGTTTGTAAGGTCATTTTCCTTCCGTGTGTATACCACGTAGATAGTAAGTATGCAGAAATTAACTATGTTGGAAAGGATGATTTCCAACATGTAGTTGAAGGCTGTAGCATTGAATATCTCCACGATTGAAAAAATCGCTTTGCCGGCTCCCCAGAACAAAAATGAGGCTGTGGAGATTATACGCTCTCCCCTTGGAATATCCCATTTTTTAAACACGTTATAACAGAGGAACGCGGTAATAACCAGTTGGTAAATGGAAATGGGAAGGTAAAAGGACAGGAGCTCAGTACCATACATCATACACATGCCCGCCAGAAGGAGAAGATACAGGGAAAATTTGTACCAATACACAGGAGCCTTAACGTGCATGAATGAGTAGGCTCCTAAAAGAAGAAGCAGTATGTTTATCATATCTATTATTTTTCTCAATTCCAAAAACAACTCCTTTGAATAGACCAGATAAATGAACAGGCAAAGGAGGCTGCAGGAATAAGCAACCCATGAGAATCCCCAAAACTGCATGAACTGTTCCTGCTTTCTTGAAAACATATAGAAATACAAAATTGAGAATACAAATATTAAAATTGAAAAAGCCAAAAGCCAAATAGTTGTCATAATTATGCCCTCTCTGTTTTATTATAGCGGAATTTTATGCTAGAATAAAGGAAAATAATATTACGGACACTTTGAGGTTTATGAAATGATAACGAATGCTTTGACTCTGCTTATGATATGCGCCTTTGCTTTTATTCCTCTTCTACTGGGAGAAATAGCCGGGAATCGCTCTGTGCTCACATCGGAAGATTTTATACTGCAAAACAGAAATTTAAAAATATTCCCTATGTATGCGACAATTTTTGCTACATGGATGAGTGCCTTCGCCTTCATGGGTGCCATTGCATACTTTTATGAGCAGGGGCCCATATATATGACCACCATAGGCTGGGATGCTCTATTCGCTGTACTCTTCGTCATCGTGGGAAGAAGGATTTGGCACTATGGCAAGGTCCATAACTATATGACACCGGTGGATTTTTTAAACGATATATACGAATCCAAGGTTCTGAATGTAATAGTCATAGCTATTACCTTAATCTGCACCATGATATATCTGCAGGTGCAGATACTGGGTGGTATAATTGCTATGAATATAGCCTCGGGAGGAACGATTCCTTGGTATGTGGGTGGGTATATATTTTTTGCTATACTGGTAATATATCTTTGGGCTGGAGGGTTAAGGGCCGTAGCCATGACAGATGTTTTTTATGGCATATTGATAGTTACGGCCATTTTGAGCTCCGGTTTTTTTCTTATGAAAACAGCAGGAGGTACGGAGGGGGTGTTCAATAAGCTGATAGAGATGGATCCATCCAATGTATCAATGTCGGTACCTAAGGACAACAACAGAATATTCATGTGGCTGTCGCTTTTTATCGTAGTTCCGGTGGGGGCTTTTATGGGACCGCAAATGTGGATAAGGAACTATGCGGCGGCGTCCAGCAAAAATTTTATTATTATCCCGTGGCTGCTGTGCCTGTCTTCTATAATATGTATAGGAACTCTATTCGCTGGCAGCGCTGGCGTGGTATTGGCCAACGATGTGAACAACCCTGATGCTATATTGATACAGTTGATGAAGGAATATGCCAATCCATATTTTTACACATTTATAGTAGTAGGAGTATTTGCCACTATTTTTTCCACAGCCAATTCACAGGTACATGCCCTTGCTTCGGTAATTTCAGTAGATGTATACAAGCGGTATATCAATCGCAACGCTTCCGACAGGAGAGTAGTATCCGTGGCAAAGTGGGGCGTCATTTTCGTATCCATCGCTTCATATGCTCTTGTTATCATAGTGCCTCAGAGTATTTTTGATTTAGCGGTTATGGCTTTAGGCGGCATGGCTCAGCTCATAGTTCCTGTATTGGGAGCTTTGTTCTGGAAAAGGTCCTCTGCTAAAGCTGCGGTTTTTGGAGTACTCATAGGAGAGGCCGTGTTTTTCTCATGTGTATTTTTGAAGGTTGGCGAAGCCAGCGTATGTGCTCTGTCAGGGCTTCTAATAAATATGTTTTTCTTTGTGCTACTTGCGGCTAACGACAAGCCTAGGATAAAAATTTACAAGAAGATAGAATCCTACAGGAATGATTACAAAAACAGGAATTATTAAATCTTGTGAAAAAACACCTTAAGGCTTTGTTAAAATACATATAAAAGGTCCTCCCTTTCGTTAATATCCTTCCGTAAATTTGATAGTATGTAATTGCATTAATTTGTTTGCAATACTTTATATTATTAGTGGAAGGAGAAGGAATATGATTATCGGTATGCCCGCAACCACGTTTTTTGCTACGTTGATATGGCCCATCGTCTATTTGGCAGCAGCTATAATTGTCTATTTTGTGATGAAAAAGCAAGATGAGCAGATTGACGACAGCGAATTTGAGAAGAGCATCAAGGGGAGAGGAGGCGCTGAGAAATGAGAATAGAAGTAATTGTACTTGTTCTTTATTTTATTGGAATGATTTCCATGGGCCTCTATTGGAACAAGAGAGCTAAGAGCTCCGAGGACTATATGGTAGGCGGAAGGTCAATGGGGCCTCTAGTAACGGCTCTGACATTACAGACAACAGCTATGAGCGGATATATGTTTATGGGCGGACCTGCTCAAGCATATGCAGTAGGCTATTTCGTATTTTTCTATGCAGTAGGAGATGCAGGCGGTGGACTGATTAACATTACCGTTCTGGGAAGAAGGATGAGAAGGCTTTCTCAGCTTCTGGATGCTATTTCACCTATTGAATATTTAGAGAAACGATATGAATCAATACCTGTTAAGGTAATTGCCTGCGTTATAGCAGTCTTTGGTCTGGGTTCGTACGTTTTGGCACAGTTCCTGGCAACAGGAAAAACTCTAGTAAGTCTCTTTGGTTTCCCTCTGGAAGCAGGACTTATAGTAGGAGTAATAGTTATTTTATTCTACACATTCGTAGGTGGATATTTTGCAGTAGCCTGGACTGATGTAATTCAGGGCTTTATCATGATAGGCAGTCTTATTCTTATCTTCATCCTCTGCATGGTCAAGGTAGGCGGGTTCACAGGACTTAACGAGCAGTTAACTGCTATAGACCCTACACTCCTCAGTGTATGGGGCAGGGACAATATGTATGAGGGCGGTTACGGAGTAATTGCCGGAGCAGTATTGATATACTTAATAGGTTACATGGGACTGCCGCACAGTGTAAACAAGCACATGGCAATGGAAGCTCCTAAGGTTGCGAAGACATCTGTTCTCTATGCGACTATATGGACGCAGTTGTTCTGCTTCATTCCGTATTTCTTGGGACTCTTCGGTTTGGTTATGCTGGGCGATTTGGAAGACCCTGAAATGGTAATACCTACACTTACGAGTGAACTGTTCCCTGGCGTTGTTACAGGCGTGGTGCTTACTGCTATCATGTCAGCAATCATGAGTACTGTAGCGGCTCTAATGTTGCTTATAGGTACAATAGTTTCCATCGACTTCTATAAGAGATGGATAAGACCTGAAGCAAGCGACAAGAAGGTTGTAGCAGTAGCAAGAATATCTATAATAGCCACTGCTGTAGTAGGCGTTGTTATTGCTATACTCAATCCGCCCGGAGTATTCAATCTGGTTGTGGATGCGTTCAGCTTCATGGGCTGTGCTTTCCTGCCAAGCTATGTATGTGCTATATGGTGGAAGAAGGCAAATGCTCTTGGTTCAGTAACATCTATGCTAGCAGGCGGAGCCACAGTACAGATTTGGTCATTGGGAGGTCTGGATGTAGTTACAGGATGCCATCAGTTCTTTGCAGGCATAATAGTATCTTCGATTTGCATGTTAATATTCAGTCACTTCGGTAAGCCGGTAAGCCCTGAAATGACTGACCTTATTGAAAGAGCAAAGGGTAAGAAGATTGACGTATCAAAGAAAGTGCAGGTTGCTTCATCTAAGCATCTGTCAACGGAAAACAAGGCAATCACTCAGTTTGTTTTCAGCAGAAAAAATCTGGTGTTAGAAGCGTAGGCTTGGCAGCTTACGGACTTAGATTTGCAATGTCATATTAAAAAAGTGGCAAACCTTCTGTAAAAATGTTAACGGGAGGTTTGCCGCATAATGTTTCAAAAGGACGGTGAGCCCTTATGGTGGATATTAAATTATTAAAATGCGGATATAATACAAGACAGGCTCTCGTTTTGTTGTTGAATACCGATGCAAGTCTGGACATTCGTGACGTGGAGGATGTGTATTATCCATATGTAAGGTTCAGATATGAAATTCTTGCCGGCAAGGGAAAGATGGTGAGAAAAGCGAACAAGCTGTCCGACTGTATAATAGACCGGGTGTCAGGTTCGGTGTATGAAACCAGGGGAGAGCCGGAATTTCAGGAGGTCAGTATTCCTGAAGAGGAAGCTCTTAATGTAGAGACCATTATGGAGGAATGCTATAACATTGGGCATGACTTCACGCTGAAACAGTTTATAGGAAAATCGAAGCTGCTAATATCTCCGGAGATGAGCGTAATCGAGGAAGATCATTTTTATAAGAAGTTTTACATTGTAACCTGTCAGGATGTGGATGAAAGAGAATACTACATTATGGTAGATGCCGTGGATGGCGGAATTTCCGTTTTGGATCATGAAAAATATGTAGAGGAAAACATTGGTGAGCTTACAGAAAACCAGGGAATCCTTGAGGAAAAGCAGGTATAAGGCAACCTATTTTGAAAGCACATTGAAGGCAGCTAAGTATTTGGATAAAGAAAATGAATGATATAAATGATGGTGAAGTAGCACACATCACCGAGCAACTGGGCTTATAAAAGAAGTCCAGTTATTTTTTGTTCTTTTTTCGTTTGGCTTTTGCGGCGGCTTCTATTCGGGCAGCTTTTATTTCGGCATTTGTCTTAGCAGTTTTTCTCAAGGACAAATCTCCATCAGTTCCCTTGCCGGGAGTAGGAACATCCAGTCTTTTTCGGCGCATGGCTTCAAAGAGAAGCCGCTTGGATTTCATGGATACTCTTGTTGAAAAATTGACCTTCTGATATAAATCGAGAAGATTGTTGGAACCCAGCATCCTCTTGACATCAAAAGAGATGTTCATTATTTTGGCGAAGCTGACGGTGTTTTCGTCGTTGATGTTTGCGTCAAGTTTTTTCCATGCTTTTTTTAACACGTTAATTGTTATTACCAGATAAATGATAATCCCAAGCAGTATGTATGGCAGGATCGCTTTTGCGTTGACTTTTATTACGTGGAATATGCCATCGTTTGGCAACATGAAATAAAGTGCTACTAACAGTGCAATGACCAAGATTACTTTGTTTCTGCTCATAGTGCGCCTCCGAATATTGTTATATATTGATTCTACACCAAGGCGGCGTAAAAATAAATATAATATTTGTTTAAAGTTTCCTTGAAGAAGAGTCATAACATGAGGTATACTTTCAATGTACTGATAATGTGCCCATGCACATGAGGGATCTGGAGAAAAAATGGAAAATACAGGTTTAATCACCTTAGAATATGTGAATACTGTAATTAAAGAACGCCCCAGAGAAATACATAAGGGGCAGTGCGGACGTGTGCTTATAGTCGCAGGCTCTGTCGGTATGGCAGGAGCTGCAGCATTATCAGCAAGAGGGGCATTGAAATCCGGAGCAGGGCTGGTTCAGCTGTCGGTGCCGTGGGAATTATATCCAATCTTGCAGGTTCTCGTTCCGCAGGTCACATGCTTATGTACTCATGAGGAGCTTTCTTCACGGTCGCTGGAGAACTATGATTCCATTGCAATAGGGCCGGGATTGGGAGTTGATGAGAAAAATTACAGATTGATAGAAGATATACTTAAGAGGTATAAGGGTCCGGTAGTATTAGATGCGGACGCATTGAACACCACCTGCCAGTACAGCCCTAAGCTGAGCATGATTCGAGATAGAGAGGGCGAAGTCATAATAACACCTCATCCTGGAGAAGGAGACAGGCTGTTAAAGGCCTTGGGAGAAAAATCTATCCGGGAGACGGGAAGATGCACGGCGGCAGAATTATTAGGTCGTAAAACCGGAGCCGCAGTCCTCCTTAAAGGAGCAGGCACTGTTGTGACCATGACAGGCAGGGGGACATATATTAATACTACGGGAAATCCGGGTATGGCTACAGGAGGGAGCGGAGACGTTCTTACGGGAGTAATAGCTTCTCTTGCCGCCTGGGAAATAGAGCCATTTGATGCGGCCAAAGCAGGTGCATTTGTTCACGGTATGGCAGGAGACATTGCAGCCCAAAGGTTGGGACAGTGGGGAATGACGTCTGTGGATATTGAAGAATCGCTGCCTGCTGCATTTAAAAAGATCATAGGAAAGTGAAAACAGCGTTAGCTGTAGAATAGGAGTATGGACTTGGGCATTAGAAAGGGAGACCTTTATTTTGCAGATTTAAGTCCGGTAATGGGCTCCGAACAAGGAGGTGTAAGACCTGTCCTTGTTGTCCAAAACGATGTAGGAAACAAATACAGCCCCACAATAATAGTTGCGGCAATCACTTCAAGAAGAAATAAGGCAGATTTACCGACTCATGTTGAAATAGAGGCGGATAATAACGGCCTTTCCAAGAACTCGGTAGTATTACTGGAACAGCTTAGAACAATAGACAAGAAAAGGTTGAAGGAAAGAATCGGAACACTTGATAAAACCCGTTTACCGGAAGTTAATGAAGCGTTGAGTGTCAGTTTGGGAATTGACAACAATTCTTTTTTCTGATTAATGTTTTGACCCTTGCAGTTGTTCTGTGAGGGTCATATTTTTTAATATTATACAATTAAATGGAGGAAGCTATGGACATCAAATCGTTGGAAAAGACAGCTGACCAGGTGCGAATGGGGGTAGTAAAGGCTATACATAATGCTGGCTCCGGACATCCCGGTGGTTCCCTGTCTGCGGCAGACATTGTGACAGCCTTGTATTTTAGTGAAATGAACATAGACCCTGAGGCGCCTAAAAAGGCGGACAGGGATAAATTCATTCTTTCCAAGGGTCATGCAGGTCCCGTACAGTATTCGGCTCTTGCAGTCAGAGGATATTTCGGTATGGATGAATTCATGACATTGAGAAAATTAGGGTCGAAATTTCAGGGGCATCCCGACATGAACAAGGTGCCTGGCATAGAAATGTCCACCGGCTCTTTAGGGCAGGGATTTTCCGCTGCGGGAGGAATGGCTATAGCTAACAAGCTGGACGGCAATCCGGGAAGGATATATGCCCTCATCGGCGATGGAGAAATGCAGGAAGGAATCATATGGGAAGCGGCTATGTCGGCAGCTCACAACAAGCTGGACAATATGGTCGCCATACTGGATTACAACGGAATGCAGATTGACGGGAAGAACGAGGATGTTATGACAGTTGCTCCAGTTACAGATAAGTTCAAGAGCTTCGGATGGAACGTAATAGAGATAGATGGACATGATTTTAAGGAGATACTGGATGCCTTTGACAAGGCCAGAAGCTGCAAGGGAAAGCCTACCATGATAGTAGCTCATACCATCAAGGGAAAGGGCGTTTCCTATATGGAAAACAATCCGGGATGGCACGGCAAGGCTCCTAACGAGGAAGAGACCATAGAGGCGATAGCTGAACTAGGAGGTGAAATTTAATGGCAGAATCAATGGCAACGAGACAAGCCTATGGCAAGGCATTGGTTGAACTGGGAGCAAAGTACCCTGATTTAGTGGTTATGGATGCAGACCTTTCTAAATCCACTATGACTGCGGAGTTTGGCAAGACCTATCCTGAAAGATTTTTTAATATGGGGATCGCGGAGCAGAACCTTTACGGGACGGCGGCAGGGTTGGCTTTGTCGGGGAAGGTGGTCTGTGCAAGTACATTCGCCATGTTCGCAGCTGGCAGAGCATTTGAGATTATAAGGAATTCCATAGGATATACCAAGGCAAATGTGAAAATCTGTGCAACTCACGCAGGTATCACAGTAGGTGAGGACGGCGCCAGCCATCAGACCTTTGAGGACATAGCTCTTATGAGAACAATACCGGGAATGACGGTTATAAATCCAAGTGACGGCGTTTCGGCGGCAAAGCTCATAGAGCAGGCTGTTGCAATGAAGGGCCCTTGCTATGTTAGATTGGGGCGTGCCAAGGTTCCTGTGTTTTATAATGAGAAGTCAGATATAACCTTAGGCAAAGGCAATATGATAAAAGCAGGTAAAGATGCCACAATAGTTGCAACGGGTATCATGGTAAGCGAGGCTGTAGCTGCTGCTCAGGAGCTGTCAAAGGAAGGCCTGGATGTGAGAGTTATAGACATTCATACCATCAAGCCTATTGATGAAGAAATAGTAGTCCGTGCAGCTAAGGAAACAGGAGCCATAGTTACCGCCGAGGAACATTCCATAATAGGCGGACTGGGAAGCGCGGTTGCTGAAGCCGTAGTCAAAAATCATCCCGTAAGGATGGCTATGGTAGGACAGAAGGATACTTACGGGGAGTCGGGAAAGCCTGATGAACTGAAGAAAAAATACGGAATGACTGCAGATGATATAATAGAGGCGGTAAAAGCTCTGATTAAATAAACTAGGCGATACAAACAAATAGACCGGGGCACATAAACAAGGTATAAAAACCTCCTTATCATAATAAGTTCTAATAAGAACTCTATGAAAAGGAGGCTTTAAATTGAACAAAACCGCCATTATGGAAAAGCTGCAGGGCCGAAAGCTCTTTATCGTCCTGGCAATACTGCTGATAGCAGGTATATTAGCTGCGCTTATGATGTATCGCTGGTTTAACGGCGAAGAGAAGGTTGGGTTTGAGATTGCCAAAAACGCTGAGATTCCCAAGGATATTTCACTGAATGTCATTCCTGAATACAGAAGCATGGAAAGAGCATTGGCCTGTGTTATAGATGACCAGGTCTATGTCATTGTAACGAGGGGAGAGAAGCCCACCTCTGGATTTCAAGTTTCGGTGGATGAGATTTTGCTCGATGAAAAAGACGGCAAAAGCAATCTCATAGTCTACGCGGATTTCAAGGACCCTGAAAAAAAGAACATAATATCTCAGATACTTACATATCCAGTATGCGTTGTTAAAACGGAACTTAAGAGCCTTCCTGACACCGTAGAACTGCGCATACAGTATGAAGGAAATTAAGGGATCTATTTTTCACAAAATCATCACGTCATCTTGACAAAATGTGTGTAAATACGGCATATTTCCACACATTTTCTTGTAATTGACAACTATATGTAGTATGATTATGGTGTATCATTGTGAGAAAGAAGGGACGTAATAATCGATGATCGTATTTAACAATGTAACCAAGTATTATAAATCGAATATTGGGCTTGAAAAGGTTTCCGTGAGAATCAACAAAGGAGATTTTGTTTTTCTCGTGGGGCCCAGCGGGGCAGGCAAGTCCACATTCATAAAGCTTATACTCAAGGAAATCAACGCTGATTCGGGAAGCATCAAGGTAAGAGGCAATGAGGTCACCAGGATGTCAAATCGTCAGATACCCAAGCTCAGAAGAAATATTGGCATAGTTTTTCAGAACTTCAGGCTTTTGCCTAAGAAGACGGTATACGAG
>JAAZCE010000094.1 GCA_012513435.1 Clostridiales bacterium | reverse complement strand
GGTGCCTGCCTCGCAAGATTAAGTTTACCCTGATGAATCTGCGTTTTCAGGTTTTCGCGCTGTACCTTATCGGCATCAATGATTTCATTTGATTTTTTTATCAGCATACTTTTGCTCACATTATCATAGAACTTACTTGTATTTATAGTTACCGAAAAAACTGTGTCACCAATAACATATGTTTTTAGTGACAGAATTATACATACTAAAATATACATATATAATATCTAGCGAAAAATGAAACACGAATTAACATAAAATAACTTAAAAAAAAGATTAAAGCATTCTTCTGAATGCTTTTGACAACTTATTATTCAAATCCGTAGATTTCTTAACTTTTTTAATTACGACCTTTCTACCTTTCAATGTCACTCCATCCCAGTCAAAATGGGGAGTGTCAGGTAATTCAACAGTGATATCGTGGGGCACATTTTTATACAATTTAACTTTAGACCCTCGGTTATCTGCATCTTTAAGCAGTCGATTTATTGCTTCCACTAACTCTTGCAAATTTGGAGTAAAATAACTTAAACTTTGTTGTCGTTTCACCCAAACCTTTTCAGTCAATAATCTACCAAAATATAATCTTATCGAATTAAATCTAGTTACATTATTTTTCACATAGGATGTAGGTGTATCCCCATCTAATTTACGATTATCTATAAAATATAAATGTTCATCAAATGTTTCGCCCTTACCTTCTTTAAAGGGATACCCAGAAGGTTGCCTTTCAGCAACAACGACTAAATCAACCCCCTCTAAATCTTTCTTAGTGATTTGTTTCTTTGTAATTAATTTTCCAATCATACCAACATTAAAACGCAGTCTGTATATTTAAAAGTAATGTAGTAATATGATCCAACTGCACTAATCAAAAACAATATATAATTACGATTATAATAATCTAAATTATATAATCTCACCAACATAAACTAAACCCAACTTTCACCCAGATTCAAAATTAAAGCCCGCATTGAACGTATTTTAATAAAAAATAGCCTCTACAATCCTATATCAGAACCACACTTGAGCAAATACACCTCATTCAATATACAATTCCAACAAATTCAACAAAATAAACATCAATCTCCACAAATAGAAAATAGAAATGGGCGGATTCGAACCGCCGTCTCCGGCTCCAAAGGCCGGAATGATTGACCACTACACTACACTTCTCTACACTATTCTATACACAGGCATTACATTTAAACATTTCGACCAGAATCTCTAATCCCATTAGTCTAAGCTGATTTCCAGTACACCATCCCTTTATTAACTATTCCAAAATCAAACGCGCATACTCTTTTACAAAAACAGATATTTCTTTTCTTCCCTTTTTCTTCAAAAATTTTTCATACCATCAAAACTTTTTTTCATACGTAAGCGCGTTATTATCATAAGATTAAACAATCCGCGCGCGGGAGGCTCTTCGATCCACCTTTTCATATTAATTCATTTCAAAAACGGACTGCAATTTGAAAGCCAACATCGGGAAAAAAGAAATCTTCAAACCAATAAACTTAAACTTAAATATACAATTCACATGGTATATGAATATGCCAAATCAATTTTCACAAATAGCACAACCCGGTGATACAATAAATGCCACTGGGATACTTCCCCAATTTTCTACAAATCAACTCAATGACGAATTCGTATTCAACTATTGTCGAACTACAGTGATCAATATTTTGCGAGAACGGATAGATGTAGAAAATGATTCTAGAATGTTTACGTTGACACTATATATGATACAGTTCATTCCGGATAGGGAAGCCCGCGAAATGTTTACAAGTAAATTTCTGGCAGAATGTACAAACGCACAAGGAAAAATACTTACCAATCACAAGGAGGCCGCTACAACCTGTGTGATTGCATCAGGAATCATATGTGATTTATTCCACGCCGGAAACACCACAAGCAATCTATCCGGATGTGTTTTACCGAATTATAAATCCGAAACCAACGAAGTCGAAGAGGAAATCCAAGATGAATGAGACACTAAAAACCACAGCAAACACCCCGATAGACTTTTTATTAAGGACATTTTACGACATAACTCCTCTACCCAACAAAAAACCTCAGGTGAAATCCTTATGCACCCACATAGCAGAGCGCGTTTGCGGAGAAGACGTACAAGATGCCCTAATTATTTTAAGTGGAAAAAGAGGAAGTGGTAAATCTATATCAGCATTAACATTGGGACAAGGCATAAGCAAAGAAATTTCAAGATTAAAATATGGAGATTTGTCACATGCTGAGGAAATTTTTAATATTTCTCACGTGTCATCTATTGACCCATCTTCACTATTGAATATTATTTCCACAGTAAATATTCAAAACAGTGTCATTATTCTGGACGATGGTTCATTAGCTTTAAATTCACGTAACTCAATGAGCAATATCAATAAGATGGTTGTTAATTTAATTACCGTATCTCGCCATAAGGGAAATGTGGTCATCATTACTACACCATCAAGAGGACAAATCGATGTACAAATCCGCAACATGTGTTCCCACTGGGCAGAAATTACAGATTCACATCACGAAGAAGGCTATAATGCAATGAGTTTCCGAAGAGTATTTTTTAATCAGAATAATGGCAAAACATTTACCGCAAATTTAACAGCTCAAGATTTAGGATATAAAGGCGCGCATGCGAACAAACTAAAATTCAATCGTTGGATAGTGCCAAAACCAGATAATAAAAAGTTGATTCGCGAATATGAAAAAATGAGATCGACACAAGGAGATGCATTAATTGTCGAATCGCAAGAATTATTACAAGCGCAATTAGAACAACAAAAAGATAAACAACTTGGTAATAAAAAGAAAAATAAAAAAGAAGAAACCGTTACGAATATCCCTATAAAAACGGAAAAACAAAGAGAAACCGTAAGAAAAGTAGAAGAAGTCGAAGACTATCTAGCGCGCGGTTATACGCGCACAAGTGCCTGTAAAATGGTAAAACTAGATATTAAAACATACACAAAATACAAAAGAGGTTACTAAAATGGCAGATAACAGTATGCGAGCAGACATAAAAACAATGTTAGGTATTCAACGAATAATGTTAATGCAAGAAGTCTCTGATTTTACAGCATATATTCTAAACAGCAGAGGCTTCGTATCGCATGTCCAAGCTAATTTATTATATAAAGTTGAAAATTACGAAGATAAAAATACAGATTTAGCATTTTTAGAAAAAGCATTGGTTCAAATAGGACAAATTTTAGAAAACCATAAAAAGGGCACAATGGGAGGAGAAAACTGGAAAGAACAGATGAATGTCATAGACACTATATTAACACAAGTAGATTGTATCACGTGTAAAAACGATATGTGTAATTATACCGTAAAAGCGGATGGTGTGATTTAAAATGCGCGCTCTGGTGTTTTAAAGAAACATATCACATCACAATATATTTTCTATTATGTTTTTCTTTTTTTCTCGAAATTATATGTTTTTTATTTTATATTTACGAATAACCATACTTATGCATCAAACTTAACATATATAAGGTTTATGCATACGTTTAAATATAAGAAAACTAACCTATTGTATGGTAAGAAATATGACCTCATTTGAAACAGCAAAGAATTTACTTTCCACCTATCACAAGACTGGAAAGGCCGTGTCCGCAGTAGAAATGGTTGTCGGTCTCGGTGTTACCGTCATCACTCTGTACA
This sequence comes from Clostridiales bacterium, assembly GCA_012513435.1. Taxonomy (GTDB): domain Bacteria; phylum Bacillota; class Clostridia; order Peptostreptococcales; family Anaerovoracaceae; genus Lentihominibacter. The sequence goes on along the minus strand of JAAZCE010000094.1, from coordinate 3,345 downwards.
TTATCATCCTGATTGCCGGTTCCTTCTCTGGCGCCGCAACGTCCATCACGACTATGCCGGAGGCATGGAGGGATGTCCTTAACTCAACCGATGCAATGGCCGGCTCGACCTTTAACATCGCCGCACTTGCTCCACTTGCAATCGCTGGTGTTGGTATCCTGTCCATTATCATCGGCGGTCTCTACATTAACCGCAGGTAATATAGACCCAAACAAGGTCTAAACCACCTTGTTTTACGAATCAATCAAACCATTCTTGACTTTTTTCATTTTGTTCTTTTGTAGCCATATCACAAAACTTGATATCTATTAAATATATACCCATTGACACGTCCGGTAATAACAAACATGTCATTGCTCCATCTGGTTGCCAAAATTCATATTTTCCAGGAATATGAAGTAAATTCCGAGAGCATACCGTTATCCCATGGGAATCAACCGCATAGGCACATTTATTTTTACAGTCCATCATAGATGACAGAGAAGGGATTCGAACCCTTGCAACCCTACGATAATGGGTTTTGAATCCATTGTATTTGACCTGACTCTACCACTCTGTCAAATTAATATAGGTGTTATTACTATTTAAAGTTTTCAATTCATTAAAAAAAATAAATTTTAAAATAAATCATCTTGTCTCAATGTAGAAATATCCCAATTTGCCAATTTAGGAGTGCCCATAGGTTTTCGTTTTGCATCCAATTTATTATTTAATTTACTTTTATATTGTCTTAACATATCTTTTAATTCGTTGTTTTCATATTGTAATTTACGAATGACATTAGAACTTTGCATTTGCACATCTGATAAATCGGATTTCTTTTGTCTAGCCATTCTTTTATATTGGTTCAATTCCATTAAGATATTGCTAATATAAGCATCTTTTTGTTTTACGCTACGTTGCAGTCGCATTACTGTTTGACAAGTGTCACAATTTACCATATGCATATAATGTTACATATCGGTATATATTAATGTATTGTCTTTCACGTTAACGGATAAGATTTAAATATAAGGACAACGAATGGGAATAGTATGGGACTAAAAAAATTTTCAGTAATTCGGTTTAAAGGAAACAACGCAAAGTATTTCGTTTATAATACAATAAACAATAATACTTTTGAAGCTCTCAGTTTAAACCCAGAAGCGCGCGGGACAAACCTAGGAACGTCCGTTAAAATTAAAAGATTAACGAATGGACAATATGGACTCATGGACAGAGGTAATAAAAAACAAATTATTATAGATGACGCAGTTGCCTATATTCCAACTAAAAACGAGTTTAAAGAAATCATGTCAACACTAAACGCATATGTAGACTTAAAACCATTACCTGCATATAAGAACGAAACGCAGTATAATGTTGATTTCAAACAAGTTTGCATGAATAAAGGTAAACCAGAACGATATGTGAAAATTCACATGAGGAATATGCTATGACGTCAGCATTAGAAGCAGTCGGAGCAATCGCCGTATTAGGAATTGGAGCGGCAGTAGCCATGGACATTTACGATGAAGTTCGAAATAAAGATCCCGTAAAACGAGCAAAAAAGCATAAGAAAAATAGAAAAATGGTTGAAGACTTAGACGACTATACAAAAAAAATGATATGGGGATAATCATATGGAACTAAAAATAATTAAAAACAAATTAAAACCGTATAAAAGTTTACGGCATAAAACATTTTTTATTATGATGGTAAATGATATGCGATTGATGGGATATAAATCAAGAAATGCAAACGTGTCAGGATGGCTTATCTATGTGTATCACGATGATAAAATTACAGATAAAAAGATATACCCTATACCGAAAGACGCGGTAGATTATCTAAATGCTTATATCGAAGTAGCCAGAACCCCTGTGCGGTGGTATGTAAAATGACACTAGAAGAAAACAATATTAAAAAAATCGCAAAATTAACAAAAATATCATATGAAGAATATTTAGATGCAGTTGTTCATAAAAATTCATTATCTCCAGCAAAAGTGTCATTACCAAAGAAAATTAGAGACGAAATATTTAAATTAGGAAATAAATTTGGTGCAATATATTATGGAACATTTATATCAGCAAATCAAATCCATATGAGGAAAACAGCAGATTTCGATATGTATATTCCAAAAACAAAAATGATGGACTTTTTAGAAACTATTCGTAAAAAATTTCCAAAAACAACATTGCAATTAAACATGTACGGTATGTGGAAAGTCAAAATCAATAATCAAGAAATCGCAGATATCGGATACCGTGAACAAATCAAAAAAAATAAAGATGGAACATATACCATTACACCCGCACCCCTAAATATTCGATCAAAAATCTATCCTCTTGCGAAATATGGAAAAAGCACAGGGCGAACACTTAAAGTTGAACATTTAGCAAAAGCGAATGCCTCGCTTCTTGATACACAAGAAAATAAAATGCATAGATATGCAAAAGACACATATGATTTTGGTGTAATGAATCGAGCACTCGTAATTAAATTATTTACTGAATATAAAAAACAACCGAGTCAAAAACTAAAAAATCATATAAATAGACTAGTTAGAGAAATTGTTTTATATTCATCGAATAGAAATGTATTAGAAGCTAGACGTGAATTAGAAAAACAATTGCTTGCTACAAAAATGGTAAATTTCAAATTATATGATTCACAAAAAAATACACAACTATTGAATCTAAAACGACAACTTAAAAATCCAAATTTTGATATTACCAAAAACATGAAATATTTAGAATATTTCAAACCATCTAAATAATTATCCTTTTTTAATATAACAAGGTATAAATAAAACCAACACCCATTTAATATATAAGGTTAAAGTTAGGGTAGCCATTATGCTGATTTACTGCATGGAGAACATATTGTTTTAAACCTACAAAAACCAAAAATAGTATAAATATAATTTATACTTTATATCAATGCCCGTTTTTAGTTTAATTCATTCGAGTCAAACCATTTCTTCTCATAAGAAGAGACATTCCTTGAATCAACACAACCGCGATGTAGCACAATAAGACGATTGTCACTAATAAGAGAATGTTCAACATACATCACCGAATTAGCCCGAAGTGATCCTACAATAAAACATGGCAGGGCATCGGATTGAATTTTAGTATAGGCAAGTGTGCAATGTGATACACAAACATCTGAATAAACATAAATACAGCCTATCATCCCTCCCATGTGGTTACCGTATCCAGAAATATAACCACTGTAAATATTAACGTTCATTATACGCATCTGTTCATATGTTCCAAAATTCGTATAAATAATCCCAGCGAGACATCCAGATTCATCAAACGCAGAAACAGTGGGTTTATAAAAATTAATGTTTTTAAT
>JAAZCE010000059.1 GCA_012513435.1 Clostridiales bacterium | reverse complement strand
TGTTTCTTCCTTGGTCTTCCTCTTTTATCCGTTATTTCGTATCTCAATGTACTTACATCCTTTTTTAAATTGCTACATACTACCATAGCTTGAGCATACCAACCTTTATCGGCTTTATCGTTGCAAACACATCTAATTTTTTCAATTAATCTTTTAGCATATCTATATGCTTCTTCTTTATCTTTGAACTTTTTATTTATTTCGATATTTCCTATACCTAATTTCTTTTTAGCCATTATATATTCCTCCTTTTATGCCATCAATTATTTCTTTTAATATTGGTATATTTATTGGTTTATCTTTTTCGTATAAATATAAGTTTAAATTGTCATAGCATAATAATACTAATTTAATATCATTAACAACTATTACAAATCTATGAGGCTCAATAAAACTAATATTCATATCTTTAGCCTTAAATATCAATCCATTAACAACTTCTAACCTTATATTACTAAAATTACATATATTATTTAGCTTATTATATAAGTTATTATTTAATGGTAATTTTTCTTTTTCAAATTTCATATAATCAAACCTTTCTTTTTAAACGACAAAAAAACCTAGATTCCTATTGGAAATCCTAGGTTTTTTATATCAATAAAAACCAAAAGGTTTTATTACCCTAAATATGGGGCGAAATATGGGAATCGAACCCATGTATACCAGAGCCACAATCTGGCGTGTTAACCACTTCACCAATTCCGCCATGTGTAAATATAATAACAAAATATTATTGAAAATGCAATAAGACTTTAAATTTCTATATTAATATATTATAATTGTTATAAGGATGTGATTTAATGAAAGCTTTTTTCCAAGGTGTATGGAATGTTTTAGTAGAAGCATTTAACATCATAAAAGATTTATGGATTAATATTTATAATTGGATAACTGGATTTTTATATAGATATTTACCAGAACCAGTTGCTAATATATTTTTAGTTATGATAGGAGTTATCATAGTAGGAATAATAATAACTAAATTTATTAAAGATGCAGGAAATAAGAGTTAACATGAATATGTTAATCTTTTTTTTATATACTTTTAATAGGTGATTAAATTGAATAATATAATTAATGGTATAAATTTAAAAGTTGATGAAAAATATCCTGAAGTTAATTTCAATTTAACAGATAAAAAATTAGCTATGGAATATAAAAAAAGTTATGTGCAAGAAATTAATGCTGTTAACCAATATGTTTATGATGAATTTATTACAGAAAACAACTTAAAAGAATTAAAGATAACTTTAAAAAGTATTGCTAGAGATGAAATGGAACATATTGAGTTACTTAGTAAGATTATTACGAATTTAGGAGGTAATCCTAACTATACATATATAAATGATTTAGGTAACCAGGACTACTACAGTACTAATAGAGTATACTATAATACTGATATAAATAAATTTTTAAAATATAACATAAACAAAGAAAAAGAAGTCATTCTTGAATATGAAAGACTCCTTAAAATTACTGGTAATGATAACATTAAAAGTGTAATTAATAGAATTATTCTAGATGAAAAGAAACATATTGAATTATTAAATTCTTTTTTGAATCTTCTAATTTAAAATTTATTTAATTTTTTAGGATCTACGTACTTATCTAATGAAGAAACTAAATATTTAGGCCCATTCATTTTACTTGTGGAAATAAATCCAGGTTCTGCATTTATTACATCTGGAATCCTGTTTACTATATTTGCACAAGTTAATTCTACAGTATGAGGTTTATTGACTGTAATAGTAGTATTAGGTTCACCCAATATAGTCCATTCATTTTTATCAAATTCATTTTCATTATATACTTTACCAATACATTCAGCTTCTATAATTATACCTTCTTTTGTATTAGCAGTTACTACAGCACTCATACCAGTAACACTACCTTTAGGTATAGTCATATTTAATGTTTGACTATTAAGATCAATTAAATCAACTTTGGGAATACATTTTTGAATTATATTAGTAATTGTAAGACCTAATTTATCCACTAACCATCCTATAGTATTCCACATATAAGAAGGAAGGAATTCTCCATTACTTATTAATCTTTGTCTTTCTTCTTCTGTAATATTATCTACAATTGCTATTGTATTATTAAATTCTTCTTCAGTAAGTCCAGCTCCATGCGCTCTAGCCAACGCTATACCATAATCTTCAACATTATACATAGAAGAACCAACTATTTTTGTTATTTTATGAATTGATCCTGCTAAAGTAGATATTAAATTTCCCCAAAATACATCTTGATATCCACTGCCAGTTACAGTACAATTATTGCTTTTAGCTAGTTTATCTATTTCTTTAAATAAATTAGGATTAGAATTTTCTGCATAAAAGGCTTCTTCACAAGTAGTAATAACATTTATACCGTTACTAACTAGTACTTTTATTATTTCACTAACTTCTTTTAATAAACTCTTTGTTTCAATAACTGCTATATCAGGTTTACTTGCTTTTATTACTCTTTCTAATTCAGTAACTCCATATATTATCGGACCTTTAATACCACCATCTATAACATAACCTATATCTTTTCCAATTAATTCTGGATTGGCATCAATTCCAGCTACTACACTACCACCTTTTTCAAATACATATCTCATTGTATATTTTGCCATCTTACCGCAACCAACTTGTAATACTTTAATTTGATTCCACATATTGATGTCTCCTTTAATCTAAAATAGCATTTTCCTGACTAATTAAATCTGCAAATTCTAACTTAAATCTTGCTATCTCTTTTATTTTTACATCTTCATAAATATTTCTTGCTTCTTTTATTGCTAAATATATATGTCTTATTCCTATTACTTTCTGATTTTCAAAAACTGCATTAGAAAATGCATTTGCAAGTATAGTAAGTGATACATCTGGATATCTACTTGCTACTTCATATACTCTTTTATATTCACTAGTCATTTCTACTATAAATTTTGCAATTCTTTCTATTATAAAAGAAGTATATGCGAAACTAACTCCAGTTTGTTTTTCTATTTTTGGATAAGTTCCCATTAATATTTTTACTACATCTTCTGCTTTTTGTTCTAATACTTCTACTTTTTGAAATCTTCTTAAGAACGCTCTGTCTCTTAATATATAGGCTTCATATTCTTCAGTAGTAGTGGCACCTATCATTTTTATAGTTCCTCTATCTAATCCTGGTTTTAACATATTAGCTATATCTATACTTTCTTTGTTTCTACTAACTAATAAATGTACTTCATCTATAAATAATATTGTATTAGATGTATTTTTTAATTCTTCAATTAATAATTCCACTCTATTCTCTTCAGAACCTTCACTAGTTACATTGCCTAATAAACTAGAAATATTTAATCTAATTAGTTTCCAGCCTTTTAATACTTCAGGTACTTCTCCTTTTTGTATTCTATATGCCAAACCTTCAACTATAGCAGTTTTACCTATACCAGGTTTACCTACTAAAAGAGCACTTTTCTCTGGTGTTAACAATACTAGTATCATCTTCCTTATTTCTTCATCTCTAGCAATAGCAGGATCTGTTATATATTCTTTTTTAGTATAATCATCACCATATCTTTGTAACATACTAAATTTATCTTGATTCATAATAATCACCAGTATTATTATAACATTATTATATAAACTTTTATATACAACTTATTAATTAGTATGTAAACATACTGTTTAAAAAATACTTGAATCTTAGTCTTTTAAGTTGACAAGTAAATATAATTTGTATTATACTAATCAAGTAATGCCTGATTAGCTCAGTCGGTAGAGCGCACGGCTGTTAACCGTTAGGTCGTAGGTTCGAGTCCTACATCAGGCGCCATAAGAAAATTAATGAAATTTTATATTTCATTTTTTTTGTTTTTATGTTAGAATATAAAATATTTAGGGGGAAATCAATATATGAAAAGAATAGCATGGACTGTCGAGACTTTAAGAATAAAAAGAAATGAATTAGTAAAAAGAAAATTAGAAATTAAAAAATTAAATTTAGATGATGATTTATTAAAAGAATTATTAAATATAGAAGTAGCTTTAGAAGATTTAGATGAAATAATTTTTGAGTTAGAAAATGAAAACTCTTTTGAAATTATAAAACCTAAAGAAGCATTAAAAGATATAAATAAAACTTTCAATAGAAATAGACACTTTATTAATCAAATAGCTATTTTTGATTCTATAGTTGATAAACAGTATAAATTACTTGAACATTGTCATGAAACAAAACCCTTACAAATTTCAAGAAATGATTATTTGAGTTTAGTATTTGATTTCTTTAGAAGTACAGATAAAGTGATATTTGAAGCTTTTCTTAAAAATTTTAAAGATGAGCATAAGTTTTTAAATTTTGAAAATTATAACACTAATTCTGAAAATACAAATTATGGACTTACTTATAGTGTCAGAGGTATTAATTTAAGCTTTTTAAAAATATTTGATCACAAAGATTTAGAAACCATTTTAACTATACCTCATGAATATGTACATGCTTTAGTTTTTTCTTTGAATCAAAAAAGATTATATACTGAAAAGAGTTTAAATTTTTCGGAATTAGAACCATATTTTTTTGAATTTTTAGCAGAAGATTATTTTGAAAAAACTTTAAACAATAAAAGTTTTATTGATACTAGATTAAATAGATATTCTATATCTTACAATATGAGTGAAGATATTTTAGATATGCATCCATTATGTCAAACTTATCATGAAGTTGACATTAAAAAACATATTAAAATAAGAGAACTAGCCGCTAAATTAGGTACTGAAAAACAAATATTAAATGAATTAATTTATATTGATTATGAAAATAATTTTAATTGTGTATTATCTTTATTAATTGCTATAGAATTATATAATTTATATTTAGAAGATCCAGAATTAGCTTTTTATAAACTTAAGAAAATAATTTATTTAACAGAAAAAAATAATATACAAAAAGAACTTAAAAATTTAGGATTAATTATGAATACCAGTTCAGGAGAAATTCTTAAAAAGACTTTAGATAGAAAAGGATTAAAAATTTAATTCTTTTCTATTTTATCTAAAATATCAAATAAATGTTTAGAACTTTTTACTGTACTAATTTCATTTTTTATTTTTGAAGAACCTTTAATACCTTTTAAATACCATAAAGCATGGCCTCTTATTTCTAAAAGAGCTATCTTTTCACCTTTATCTTGCACTAATAAATTATAATGTTTTTTTATCATGTTTATTTTTTCTTTTGTAGTTACTTCTTTCGGAATAGTACCTTTTTCCAAATATTCAACACATTCTTTAATAAGCCATGGATTACCAAGACAAGCTCTTCCTATCATTACAGCATCACAACCTGTTTCATCTAACATTTTTTTTGCTAAATAACAACTTGTAACGTCTCCATTACCTATTACCGGTATATTAACATTTTCTTTTACTTCTTTTATTATATTCCAGTCAGATAATCCACTATATCCCTGTTTTCTTGTTCTAGGATGAACTGTAATTGCACTACCGCCAGCTTTTTCTATCATCTTTGCTACTAAAACTGCATTAATACTATTATCATCCCAACCACTTCTTATTTTTACTGTAACTGGGACTTTGACTGCTTTTACTACAGAAGAAACTATATCATAAATTTTATCAGGATTTTTTAATAATGCACTACCCGCTTGATTTTTTACTGCTACTTTTGGAACAGGACATCCCATATTCAAATCTATTATATCAGGATGCATGTATTCTTCTACTTTTTTAGCGGCTTCAACATAAGTATCAACATCACTACCAAATATCTGTTGTGCTATAGGTCTTTCACTATCATCCATTTTTAATAACTCATATGTTTTCTTACTCTCATAAACTATAGCTTTGTCACTAACCATTTCTGCAAATAGTAAACCTGCTTTCATAGATTTTATGATTTTTCTATAACTGCTATTAGAGATACCAGCCATAGGAGCTAGTACAACTTGATTTTTTATTTCTAAATTGCCTATTTTAATTTTCATCTAATAATTCCACTTCATCATTTTGACTAAGTAAAAAAGCATTACCATCATCAGTATCTAAATGCAATTCAAAATAAGAATTATCTCCTACTTTATAATGCACATCAGATAATATTCCACCCTTTTCTCCTTCAATATAAACACTTGTAACATCATCATTATTAACTTTTAATGCCAAGGCTTTTTCTTTAGAAATATGGATATGTCTATTAGCAATAATAACAGCATTTTCAAGATACAATTCTTTATTCTCATTTATTACTGTTATAGATTGCGCTCCTTTTAAATCTCCACTTGTTCTTACCGGAGGATTTATACCCAGTTTAATGGAATCTGTTTTAGAAATTTCTATTTGATTATAATCTCTAAAAGGTCCCATTACTCTTACTCTTTCGATAAATGACTTATCAGTTTTTATAGTAACAACATATTCACTTGCAAATTCACCAGGTTGTTTTAAAACCTTATATTTTTTTAACTCTACATTACCAAATAAATATTCAAAAGTTTCTTTTTTTAAATGAATATGTCTGTTTGATACTCCTACTTCTATTTTCATAATACACCTCAAAAACATTATACCATTATACACCAATATTTATAAGATTTAATTATATCT
>JAAZCE010000074.1 GCA_012513435.1 Clostridiales bacterium | reverse complement strand
GTGTATCTGCCTTCTTCGGTGAGCTTATTCTTGAGTTCGACCAGACTATATACTATTATTCTCTTTTCATCGAAAGTAAAGTTGATCCTGTATTTTGATTCAAACATCTTAGATACCTCCATTCATTCATAACATGGACATAGCTTTTCGCTGTGTTTATACTAATCTCAGGAAGATGGAGATGCAATTATGCGAATATTTTCCGGAACTATGAAGAATAAAAAGAAACGGCTGAATTTCAACCGTTTCCCGTGTTTGTGGTAATACATTTTTTAGTACCAAAGTAGTACCACAAAAATATTCTTGTTTCAGAACCGTTGAAATTTCAATGGTTACAGAATTATGAAAGCCTCTTGGCCCTATTCGAACTCGATTGTCCCTGGCGGTTTCCCCGTCAAATCATAGAACACTCTGTTGACGTGGTCGACCTCGTTGACGATGCGGGAGGTGACGGTCTGGAGGAGGTCCCATGGGAGATCCGCGGATTCGGCCGTCATGAAGTCGGTCGTTGTGACGGCGCGGAGGGCTATGGCGTAATCATAAGTTCGGAAGTCGCCCATGACGCCGACGGAACGCATGTTGGTGAGGGCGGCAAAGTACTGGTTGACTTTGGAGCCGTAGCCAGCTTTCTCGAGTTCTTCACGGTAGATCGCGTCGGCCTCCTGGACGATCTTGACTTTGGCTTCGGTGACCTCGCCAATGATCCTGATACCGAGACCCGGGCCCGGGAACGGCTGCCTGTTGACGAGGTAATCCGGGAGTCCGAGCTCGCGGCCGAGGGCTCTGACCTCGTCCTTGAAGAGCATGCGGAGCGGTTCGATTATCTCCTTGAAGTCGACGTGATCAGGAAGGCCGCCGACATTGTGATGCGATTTGATCACGGCGGATTTGCCGAGGCCGCTTTCGATCACGTCGGGATATATGGTGCCCTGGACGAGGAAATCGACCTTGCCGATCTTTCTGGCCTCATCCTCGAAGACGCGGATGAACTCCTCGCCGATGATTTTTCTTTTTGCCTCCGGCTCTGTGATGCCGGCGAGCTTGTCGTAGTATCTCTGCTGAGCGTTGACGCGCACGAAGTTGAGGTCATACGGACCGTCCGGTCCGAAGATCTCGGAGACCTGGTTGCCCTCGTCTTTACGGAGAAGACCGTGGTCGACGAAGACGCAGGTGAGCTGCTTTCCGACGGCTTTTGAAAGAAGTACCGCCGCGACGCTTGAGTCGACGCCGCCCGAAAGAGCGCAGAGGACTTTGCCGGTGCCTACTTTTTCGCGGATCTCTTTGATCTGCTTTTCGGCAAAAGATCCCATCTGCCAGTCCTGCTCGCAGGCGCAGACGCCTAACACAAATTTACGGAGGAATTCAGCGCCGTGCTGCGTGTGATTGACTTCCGGGTGGAACTGGACCGCGTAAAACCCGCGCTTCCTGTCTTCCATCCCCGCCACCGGGCAGCTTTCGGTGTGGGCCGTCACGATGAAACCTTCGGGCGGCTCGCTGATGTAATCGGTGTGGCTCATCCAGCAGATGTTCTCGTCATCGGCTTTCTCGAGTACGCCGTCTTTGTTGTCGATCGAAACTACGGTCCTGCCGTATTCGCTGGTCGGCGCCGAGCTGATCCTGCCGCCGAGCTTGTGTGCCATGAGCTGGGCTCCGTAGCAGATGCCGAGGACCGGGATCCCGAGTTCGAAGACCTTGCCGTCTATCGAAGGCGCTCCCTCGCCGTAGGCGCTCTGAGGGCCGCCGGTAAAAATCAGGCCTTTTGGATCATATGCTTTGATGTCGTCCAGCGTCATGCTGTCGAAATTGCGGACTTCGCAGTAGACACCGCACTCCCTGACTCTTCTCGCGATGAGCTGGTTGTACTGTCCGCCGAAATCCAGTATGAGGATCTTGTTCTGAGCCATGTTATCTCCTTACGTTCGGTACGCTGTTGTCTTTGAGCAATACGTCGTGAGCTCCGCCTTCAACGATGCTCGTAGCAGATACGAGCGTCAGCTTTGATTCGGTCTGGAGCTGCTTGATGTTCAGGACTCCGCAGTTGCACATCGTGGATTTGACCTTGTCGAGCGAAAGGTTGACATTGTCGTGCAGCGGTCCGGCGTACGGCACGTATGAATCGACGCCCTCTTCGAACTTGAGCTTCGCGTCTCCTCCCAGGTCGTATCTCTGCCAGTTCCTCGCTCTCGCGGAACCTTCGCCCCAGTACTCCTTCATGTAGTTGCCGTTGACCATGATCCT
>JAAZCE010000070.1 GCA_012513435.1 Clostridiales bacterium | reverse complement strand
TCTTCCACTACTCTGATGAGCCTATTGCTTTTACCCCTGTCAATCGTGGAGCTACTCCTGTCATTGTCAGAGTCCTTATGAATGAAGATGGCTTTATTGGCAACTACCCTGAGTCTGCATTAGAACAAGCCTCTATGCCTATCATGGCAGGGCAGTGTGTAGAACTCATAGTCCAGCCCGGACACGTGCTTACAGTTAAATCAGCAGAAGCAGGTGCTCTATGCTATATGACACCATCAAAGAAGTATTGATAGGAGCTTATGATGATAATGACATGGCTGCCTACTGCTATCACTGTCGTTGTGTATTTAGTTACATTTGCAGTTGCTTGGGGAAAGTTCACTTCAAAAATAGCAGAGATAGAGAAAGAAGTGGATAACATCAAAGATACTCGTGTCCATAATGAGAAATGCAAGAGCATGATGGACAATGTAAACATTCAACTTAAAGATATGAAAGCCTTGGACATCGCAAGCAGGTTCACAAGGCTTGAGACAATGCTTGAAATGATACTTAAACAATTACATAAGCTTGAGGAGACAAAATGAAAGACATACTTATGAACATTCAAGAGAACTTAGAACTTGTAATCACTATCATCACTACAATCGGTGCGTTGATAACAGCCGCTATAATCCAATATAAGCGGGTTAAGGACGCCGCTAAAGGCATCTTTGAGTCAACAGCATCTGCGTATAGCATGAAAGCAGAAACGTCTCCTATGAGCGTCTTGGGGGCGATTAAAGACAAATCAGAGATACCTATGGTGGACAAAGGCAATGCTAACACTAACGAAAGCAAGGCACTCATCGTTGCTGCTGCGACTAATGAGGCTCTGAAATCACAAGGCAAGAAGAACGTCCTGCAGAAGCTTGGGATTAACAATGTCTTTGACGCTGTGCCCCTCGTGTCCACTATCTATCAAGGTATTGTGAAGCCACTGGTGGTGAAGAAATGAACTTAGGTCTCGGCTTAGGTCTCAGTCTCGGTGGGCGGAGAGTGGGAGACGCAGGCAACAAACCTGCCACATTCTCTATTGCCGCTGGGTCTGTGGACGATGGAATAAAGCGCATCAACTTCAGTGAAACTATAACCGTAACCATAACTGGCGATGTGACCGCTGATTTTGGCGATGGGCAGGGAGAGCTGACTGCTGGAACGCATACTGTATCAGACGCTTTGGATTATTGGACTTTAAAAATTACCGGTGGTACTGGCGGTGGAACAATTACTTTTGGCAAGCGCAAACAGGTGACATACCTGCACCTCGCCTACCTCAACTCACTTGTCGTCAAAGGCGACATAACCGGCATGAAGCTGACATCCCTGCTCCTCTACAGTCTCGGCTTATCTACCATCACTGGCGACATATCGGGGATGGAGCTAACATACCTGCAAGGAGCAAGAGACCCAGGCGAACTCCCTGCCGTATTCACAGTCACCGCTGGCGATGGCACAAAATACGTCCGTGTTCGAGTATCGGAAGCAACAACTGTAACCCCTGCTGGCGGCACAAGCATTAGAATAGGCAGTAGCGGAGAGTTCGTTACCACTCCGCTAACCCTTGCCGCAAACACGATTCAAGAAATTTATTTCAAGGATGCTGGAAGCTTTACCATACCTAAACGGAAATTGGTAACAGACCTGTTCCTCAACAACCTCGGCTCATCTGTTATCACAGGCGACATAACTGGCATGGAACTGACAGTCCTGTACCTCTACAACATCGGCTCATCTCTGAAATATGGAACGAATCCGCTGGATATTACAGAGTCACTTGGCATCCAACTCTTGGGCGACACAGTGTTCTCTGC
>JAAZCE010000076.1 GCA_012513435.1 Clostridiales bacterium | reverse complement strand
TCTCCTTTGTCTCCTTTTGGTATTTCAAACTTGAAAACTGCGGCAGAAGTAGAGCCAGTATTTGTAACTTTTGCACTTTCTCCAGCGTCTAATGTTGTTGTTGTTCCTGCTGTTACTGTTGCGGCATCCCCATCATCACCTTTTGCACCCTTGTAATTCTTCCATAAACCAGCAAAATCACCAACCACAGGGTTAGCTATTTCTGTATTTGTGCTTTTGATTGCTATATAATTTTTATTTGCGTCAAAAGTAAGAGTAAATCCAGTTCCAATATCATCGTCAGCGTATGCGATATAGACGAAAGCATCTTCCCCTTCAATATCTGATTTGGGAGCTTTGTATACTACACCATCGCTAACTTTTTGGAATACCAACCAGTCTGCCTGAACTGGCACTCCTTCATCTAAGTCTTTAATTTCTATTTGGTCATTCATAATATTTAACTTGACTTACTCTTACTGGTAAAAATAGTTGTTGCTTTAGTTTTTAATCCAAAGCTATAATTCCAACCAATTATCTTCTTACCAGTGTCTGTAATAATGTATTTATTATCGTGAGTGGATAAGAATCCGACAAGTATTTGTTTGATTCTGTTTATCCAAGCCATAATTAGAGTTTTTCTGCTAAAATTGATATTGCAGATGTTATTCCTGCCCCACCTGCTGGAGCTGTAACGGTCAATATGTCGTTTTCCATAACAATAAAAGGTTTTAGTAAATCTACTGGGAATATTGTGTATTGAGCATTTGCACTACCTGTTAAAAGTGTTGCATCATAATCAGCCCCTAAACCAGAATCTAAATTAATAGTTACTCCTGTTTGTGTTGGGGCTGCTGAATAAGAAACTACTACTTGATGGACTAAATATCTTGCACCCTTTTCTGTTGAAACTGATAGGGCTGTGTTTGCTTTTCCCTTTCCACTAAATGTTTTTAATGATTTCATATTTTTATTATTCTTTACCCCCACCGAAGCAGGGGCTTAGAATATCTAACTTGATAATTAAGAAACTGCTCTAAATACAATAAGGTAATCTGTGTCTTCTGGGTTATCTGGAAGTGTATCATCAGCTGAACAAGTAGCAACTGAGGCTGCACCTGTGGCGGTAATGGTTACGATTAGATCACCTTCTTCCAAACCCACAAGTGTTGTTCCTGTTATTGTAGAACCATCAACGAAAAACTTTACAATGTGGCTAGGTTTAATTCCTGTGGCTAGTTTAGCAAGATTTACATTTGAATCTTTAATCTTTGTTGTTTCAACTGCACCTGCTGCAATTTTATCTGTGGTAACTCCACCATCTGCTAATTCGGCTGTTCCGATAGAACCAGCGGCGGCGTGAATATCACCGTAGATTTTACCGTCTTTGTCTATTATTTTAGTTCCATTGACCTTTAAGGCGTCTTCATTTGATACATTTATATCAACTCCTCTATTAAATACTTTCATATTATTTTTTGTCTCATTTCTGAGAGAATTATTTTAATAATTACTTACCATTATGAGCTGGATAGAGTGCTAAATACCGACCATTTTAGCACTCAACCCAACCCATAAGGGCTAGGTGTATTTTTTAAGTGAAAAATACAAACTAATTACCAGATACTATTTCCAAGCACTGGCGTCAATACGAACACGACAAGAAACTCTTGCCCCGTCATCAAACATCTTGGTTCCAAGACCAATCATAGATTTGACTAAGGTTGCGAAACCTTTTTCTTTCTTGATTGTATCAATTTCCTGTATTTGAAGAACTAAGTCAATCATTCCCTTGTTTCCCATTATTGCGGACTGCTCTTGACCTGACCATACATCAGCAGCGTCTGCTAATGTTTCAGATACAACAATGTCGCCATAACCAGTAAGAACCATATCAGCGTCTGAGGTTATAGCTATGTTTCTCTTTTCGTTCAAAACAAACCTGTTGTAAGCAGATACTGAACCAGTAGCTTCTTTCCAAGTTGTTCCCTTTGAAGTTGCGTCACCCTCAATAGCATTCTTTAAGTTTGCTCTTGAGTTTGCAGCTGCATCACCAATAAGAACCTTAATGTAAGAGGTATCACTTGCGTCGTTGTCAAGATCGGCAACGAACTCAAATGTAACTCCTGCAATAGTAACTGTGTTAGTTGCTGTTGGCTTGGTAGCCAATTTAAGAGATGCTGTATAAGGAAGGTTGTTGTTTTGAATAACTGTGTATCCATTCCAAGGTCCGATAACCCCATTTTCTAATACTGAATCTCCTAATGCTGACTCTCTTTGAGCTTTTACTTTTCTCAAAACACCGATTGTGTGTGGTCCGAAGACTGCAATTCTCCCTTCAAAAGGAGCATCAACTGCACCCAATTTGGTATCAGCTTCTTCAAACAAATCTAAAACATTTGAAGTATCAACTGTTATAGCAGAACCATCAGCGTTTTGAATCACATTGAAAGCACCAGATATGTTTGCCATAACTGCTTGTTCAATGTAATTGTTGTGAACCTTCATTTGGTCAGCTGCTGAAATAGCTGAAAGAGGATATTTGGTCTGATTTGCATCAGTAATATCTATTTCATCTGCGGCATAACTGAAGTCATTAACTTCAAGTGTTTGCTTAGAAGCGGTTTTTCTATTAAAGGAAATGTCGTTGTAAGGTGTATATGTTCCAGAATGTGGTAGAGAGATTATAGGTCTGTGTGCCTTTCTTCCATCTTCTGAAATTAAACCTGCCAACTGTTCGTTTGAGAGCATAGCAACGGCTGTGTTTGAAACAAACAGTGTCCTTTGCATATCTCCCCAAAATTCTAATTTTGCGTCACTCATTTTAATTTAACTAATAAACTTATAATGTGATAGTCCATTAGCAATTTCTCATTTATTTTCTGACTTTCTTAGCGTCATCCCAAGCCTTTCTCCCTTCTTCCGTTGATAAATCAAAGTCGTTAGGGTTTAGGGGTTTATCTGGGTCTGTAACAACATAAGAAGAGCCTTTGTTAGTCCGAGAAATAGTTGCTTTCTCTATCTTTTTTTGAGTTTCCTCTTGTGCTTTAAGATATTCTATATAAGGGTCTTTAGATGCCTTGGAAATAGATAGTCCTTTCATTGAGGCGAGTTTTTTAATCTCATCCTTAATATCATCGGAGTATTCTAGTTCCTCTAGATCTCTTTGCATAAATTGTTCTTCAACAATCTTTTTAGCTTCAAGAACAGGGTCTAAGTCCTTATCTTTCTTTTCATCTGGTTTAATAGATGATAGTTTTTCTCTTAATGCTCTCTTTTGGGAGACAACTTTTCCAAAAGATTTTCGCTGTGCGATTATATCTTCTGTTAATTTCTGAATTAAATCAGCGTTGTCTTCCTCGTCTAATTCGTATTTCTCTATAATAGAGTTACGAATTTCATCCTCTTTAGAGTCTTGTAGAGCAATTTCTTCCTCTTTTAACTCTTCAGCAGTAGGTTGCTGGTTTAGATTTTCGTCTAACATATTTTATTTCGCCTTGTAGGGCGTGGTTAGTGAGCTTGTCAGCTCTAATAAATAAAGTGGACTTTGTAGAGTCCACTCTGTGTTTAAAACCCTTGTAAGTATTAAACACAGAGCAGAACCTGCAATGTTACAAGGGTTAGTATTTTATTTTATAAACAACAATAAACCGAGCTTGTCGGTTTTTCTTTTTAATTTTTTGTAGCAATGACTATTTTCAT
>JAAZCE010000006.1 GCA_012513435.1 Clostridiales bacterium | reverse complement strand
CAAGGAATCCGACTTTAGCTTCGATGGAAATGCTGTTGTAAAGGGAACCGATGCAGGAACATACGACATGAACCTGACAGCAGAAAACTTTAAAAACACCAGCAAGAACTTTACAAATGTCAAGTTTGTAGTTGAAGACGGAAAGCTTGTAGTAACGCCAAGAGATGTAACCCTTACATCAGAAGATGTGAGCAGAATGTATAATGGCAAGCCTCTGAAAAATGGTGATAAAGATATTAAGGTTTCTGGAGACGGCTTTGTAAACAATGAAGGAGTTAATATTACATTCACCGGCTCAATCACAGACGTAGGCAATGTTGATAACACATTTGCCTATGCTGCGAAAGATGGTACAGAAGCAAAGAATTACAATATAACACCTAAATATGGCAAGCTTACCGTAACTCCTCTGACAGAAGTAGTTGTAACAGTCAGATCCAATGGAGATACTGTACAATATGATGGTACAAAGCAGTCTGTAACGGGTTATAAGGTAGTTGATATCAATAATAGCTTATACTCCGATAAGGACTTTACCTTCAAAGGCAATGCAACGGCTTCAGGAGTTGATGTTGGAACTTACGATACCAATATCAGGGAGTCTGATTTCGTTAACAATAACAATAATTTTGCAAATGTCAGGTTCAATGTAGAAAACAGTGAGTTGAAAATTATTAAGAGAGAAGTTGTTTTGACATCAGCATCAGGCAGTAAGGTTTATGATGGTAAAGAACTGACAAAGAACAATCCTGAAACAGATATTGTTGTTAGTGGGGATGGAATCGTAGAAGGAGATAAAATAGGTTTTGTAATCATTGGAAGCCAGACAGATATTGGAAGCAGTGATAATACATTCAGGTATGCCTTTGAGGAGGAGAATGATGAAGGTAACTACGATGTTACAACTGTATTTGGAACTCTTACTGTAACTGCAGCACCTGCAGTACCGGTAGTAACACCGACAACACCACCTACACCTGTAGACGGACCTGTTGTTGGAGTAATAACGGGTACAGCTGATGGAGGTTATGAAATAACCACAATAGAAGATAACAAAACGCCGTTGGCAAACAACTTGTTATCGGAGCATTGCTGCATACTCCAGTTACTGTTAATGTTGGCAGCATTGATAACTTATATGTTGTACACTAAGGATATGAAGAGACGCCAGAGAAGAATATTCGAGCTGGAAGAAGAGTTAACGGAATACAGAGGATAGTATAGGAGGTGTACGATATGTTTGAATTACATGAGATGTTACATGATAATTACGGAGTGTGCTTATGGGTAGCTTTGGCGATAGTGGTATTTGTCGCAATGGTAGTGGTTGCAGTAGTACACGCACATAATCAGAATAAACGCGAACAGGAATTTAATGATAAGATGAGCGGAATCATCGAAGAACAGGGGGCTTAATATGGAACATGTAGTACATAACACAGTTTTTGGATTCTGTTGGTGGGACCTTCCTGCTTTCCTGATTTTGGTAGCTGTAGCAGTGTTATTCATCGTGAGACATCACAACTTGAAGAAGCGCGAAAGGGAGCTTGAAGACCAGCTGTCGGAAATATATACAAACGAGACAGTTGATCCTCAGCAGGATAACGCATAGCGGTTAAAAGCAAACGTTCAATATTAAAAAAGAGGGAATCATAGTATAACTGTGATTTCCTCTTTTTCTCGTCTGTTGTTGACAACATCTGGTAAAAAATGTATAATTATACGGTAAATATTTACATTTTAAAAAGGGAAAAGAGGATTAGCCAATGTGAGAAGAACTTCATAAACAAGGCCATATACAGCAAAGCTCCGATCAAGGTACCCAAGCCATATCTGTACGTTTTTTATAATGAAGCGGAGGAATGCACCCTCGAAAAACCATCAAATTATCTGGTGCATTTCCTGAGGAATGTGGTAAAATGACAGTAGAGGTGGTGGTGAAGGTCATCAACGTCAACCATAAGGAAGGTGCGGAGATACTCAAGCGTTGCAGGACCTTGGAAGAGTACAGCAAGTTTATCGGTATGATACGCGACAAGCAGGACACCGGAATAAGCAACAAAACTGCCATTGAAGAAATCCGGGAGGAAGACTGATATAACCGAGGCGTGGAAGCAGGGCGCAGGGCTGAGCAGCTTGAGATGGCAGCAAAGATGAAGGCAAAGGGAATACCACTGGCAGATATTGGGGAGATTACCGGCCTATGGGTTGAAAAATCAATGAGCTGTGCAAATGAGCAGTTCAAAACTTAGAGAAAGATTGTGACGGAATCATAACATAAGCTGTGATTCCATATTTTTGGCATAATGTGAGAATGATTGTACGAAAGGTGATAAAGTATGAGCAAAAAGAGAATGTTAAGTAAATTCGATGGGAAAAAGCATGGCTGGCTTCATTTTTTAAAGCTGGTTGTTATTGCTGTAATAGTAACCCTTCTGGTGATTTACATAGTTCTCGGATTTTCAAGAGTAGATGGCAGCTCTATGCAGCCTACGTTGAGTGACGAACAGGTCGTGACCTATTTCAGATTGTCAGATGATTTTCAGCGTGGGGATATAGTAGCAATAACTATGCCTTCTGGTGATAAATACGTTAAGCGGATTATAGGCGTGGAGGGTGATGTTATCAGCATCAAGAACGCAGGTGTGTATAGGAACGGCAAGAAGCTGCAAGAAAGCTACGTTAAAGGTGTGACAAAAGAGATTGGCAGCAAGGTCAAATATCCCTATACCGTTGAGGCAAATAAGGTTTTTGTAATGGGTGACAATCGGGAAAACTCCATTGATTCAAGAACCTTTGGGCCAATAGTGTTGGATATGGTCAAAGGGAAACTCTTGTTCCAATAATGTGGTTTTCGGTTATTACATAGTCCACGTTTCTGTCGTGAGGTTCGGCCTGAACCTTGTCAAGAAGCAGCATATCTCTGCATATGGCAGCAGTTACGAAATCAGTGTCTTCCAGGTATCTGTCATAGTATCCGCCACCGTGACCAAGGCGGCGACCTTCTCTGTCACAGGAGAGGCAGGGAATTATAGAAAAATCTATTTGGGAGGGGGCAATAAGCTTACACCCCTTTTTTGGTTCCGGAATATTGTATGCTCCCGGCTCAAGGTCATCAAAGGAGTGTATTTCGTATATTTCCATTATGCCCCTGCCTATGCACTTAGGCACCGCTACTCGCTTGCCCTTGCGCCACGCATGGCGAATGATAGAGTAGGTGTTTATTTCCTTTTCGACACTCGCAAAACAAAAAATAAAGGTAGCACGCTGAAAATCATTGAGAGAGATTATGTTTTCATATATCCCTTCATCGGAATTTTTGCAGTAGGCTTCTGTAAGGGAGTCCGTTTTTTCCTTTATGATTTTTCGCTGTGCATTTTTTTCTTTTATTATGTTTGAAGCATTCATTTATAATCCTCTTTTCTGGTAGTTACCTGAATTATACAGCATAATTTGAATTGTGTAAAATATGTCCCTGTAGTATTATATAGTTGATTATTTTAAGGCAGTTAAGTAAGCTTTTGAGGAGGGGAAGATAAGAATAGTATGGATAAGGTTATAAAAAGACATGGCGGCTACAATATACATTATGAAGACGCTCTCAATGGAAATCCGGACAAGGTGGTTATAGTGGTCCACGGATTTGCCAGTAGCACCAAGAGCCCCACTTCGTTAATGCTTATGAAGAACCTTGCCAAAGAAGGCATAGGAGTCATAGCCTTTGATTTTCCGGCTCACGGTGAGAGCCACGTAGACGGTGATATGCTGAGGATAGGGAATTGCCTTGAAGACCTGAGGGCGGTCGAAAAATATGCAAAAGACAGGTGCCCCGGCGCAGAAATATACTATTTTGGGTCGAGCTAAGGTGCTTGCCGAGGCAATAGATCTTTTTAGTGGTGTTAATCAATTATTCTCCCGTTAGTAGAGATAGTTACGACCTGCCACGGTATGAATTTGCCGCTGTTTTGCAGAGCTGTTTTAGCGGCATTTTCCAAACCTCTGCAGCATGGTACTTCCATGCGGACGATGGTTACGCTTTTAATATCATTGTTTTTGATAATCTCAGTCAGCTTGTCTGAATAATCGCCTTCATCTAGCTTAGGACAGCCCACAAGGGTGATGTGGTTCTTGATGAAATCCTCATGAAAATTTGCGTAGGCATAAGCCGTGCAATCGGCGGCAATCAGCAGCTTGGCATCCTCAAAGTACGGGGCATTGACGGCAACGAGCTTGATTTGGACAGGCCACTGTGACAGACGATTGATTTGCTGAGACGGAATACTTGTATGATATGGCAAATTATCCTCATGGTGAGCCGTATTGCTGCTGGCTGCATCTTTGTCATAAGCTGCAGCTTCTCTTTCTACAAAGGTAATGGCACCGGTTGGGCATGTAGGCAGGCAGTCCCCTAACCCATCGCAGTAGTCGTCGCGCAGCAGTTTCGCTTTGCCGTCTATCATGCCGATAGCTCCCTCGTGACAGGCCTGGGCGCATGCGCCGCAGCCGTTGCATTTTTCTTCATTTATTTGTATTATTTTTCTTATCATTCTATTAACCTCCATAATTTTGTAATAGGTTGTCGACATTGACTTTATGGTCTTAGAATACTATAATGATTACAACTAATATGTTGTAATAACAACAGGAGCGGAGAAAATATGAATTACTTATTTTTAGCGAATACCATGCTTTTTCGCGGAATAGCTGTTGAGGATGTCAAAGGTATATTGGACTGCCTGGGTTCTTTTACGAAAAAATATGAAAAGGGAGATACGGTGTTTCGTGCCGGAGATACAGCGGAAAGCATAGGATTGGTGGTTACCGGAAGTGTAAACATCGAAAGCGATGATGTTTGGGGAAATAAGAGTATTTTTGGCCGTGCGGGGGTGGGAGAACTGTTTGCAGAGTCTTATGCCTGTATTCCTGGAGAACAGATGATGGTTAGCGTAGTCGCCTGTGAAAAGACAGAGGTGATGTTTATCAACGCTTCACGGTTGCTAATTCCTTGTTCAAATTCGTGTCTACACCACAATAGGCTTATAAAGAATCTGCTGCAGGTTACAACCCAGAAAAACCTAGGGCTGTCTAGGCGAATTTTGCATACATCTTCAAAGACCATTCGGGGCAGGTTGCTTTCATATTTATCAGAGCATGCTCGGCAGCACGGAAGCTATGCCTTTACAATACCATTTAATCGGCAACAGCTGGCCGACTACCTCAGTGTGGATCGAAGTGCAATGTCGAATGAACTTTCTAAGATGCAGAAGGATGGAATTATAGATTACGAAAAAAACTCTTTCATTATTCATCAGATATAGCAAGTAGGATTACTAATTATGAAAAAAGTGTTTTTAAAATTTGTGATAAGTATTTGTGTAATCAGTTTTGCTGGTGCGGTGATTTTTAGTGTCGTTACCAGAAGTATAGAGGATGATTTTCTTGAGGGGCAGGGCATAGAGAAAATGTCCTTAGGCTACAGCAATGAAGCATTTCAGCAGGGGAGCCTCAAGGTTATTTCATATAAGACCACTATGATAGGTCGTATTCATAATACCTTGGATAAGAAGGCTACGGTTTACCTTCCCTACGGATACACTTCAACTCAGGAGTACAACATTTTTTATCTTATGCATGGGCGAGGAGGTTCATACAAGACATGGCTGGGCAACCAAAAGCATCCAAGAGAGTTTAAGAATATTCTGGACAATATGATAGAAAACGGTGATATAAAACCTCTGATTGTCGTTGCCCCTAACTTGACATACGAGTATGGCAGTGACGATATGATTATGGAAGGCACAAGCCATGAAATAGCAACTGATTTAATGCCGGCTGTCGAGGGGCAGTTCAACACCTTTGCAAAAGGAATAACGTCGGATTCTTTTCGTCTGTCACGCGAGCATAGATGCATAGGCGGATTTTCTATGGGAGGAAGTCTTACATGGCACACACTGAAGGACCATATCGATTATTTTCGCTACTTCATTCCCATGAGTATGGCTACATACTACGATAATAAGGGCTATTCCAGAATGAAAAGCCTCGCCGCCGCCGCAGAATTAAAGGGGAGCTTGAACAGTTCTGGATATACCTCCAAGGATTTTGAAGTTTTTGCGGCAACGGGAGGAATGGACCATAAGGGTGAGGCAACCGCAATGCAGGTTTTTGATTTGGCGGACGATAAAGAATTTGTTTACACAGACAATTATTTTGGCGAGGGGAACATCACTTTCAAGATGTGGCCGGGTAAATGGCATAGCTATAAGACGAGTTATCCATACATTTACAATGCCTTGATACAGTTTTATGGCAACTGAGCAGAGCTTGTGGTAAAATATGCAAAATAACGAACACTTGTTTACAGTGGCGGTGGGGGTATGGTATAATGTGAAAGAACATGATTTTTGAAAGGAAACACTTTAATGCCGGACTTTAAAGTCGTATCAGATTACAAGCTTATGGGCGATCAGCCCGAGGCTGTCAATAGGATTGCAGACGGGATATTGCAAGGAAAGCGAAGCCAGACCCTCATGGGTGTTACCGGTTCGGGCAAGACCTTCACTATGGCCAATATCATAGAGAGAGTGCAGAAGCCAACCCTGGTGATTTCCCATAACAAAACACTGGCTGCACAGCTTCACGGGGAATTCAAGGAGTTTTTCCCTGACAATGCAGTAGAGTATTTTGTCAGCTATTATGATTACTACCAACCGGAGGCCTACGTTGCGTCTACGGATACTTATATTGAGAAGGATTCAGATATAAATGCGGAAATAGAGAAGCTAAGGCATTCGGCAACAGCAGCCCTTTCCGAAAGGAAAGATGTAATCATCGTAGCCAGCGTGTCCTGTATATATGGACTGGGAAGCCCGATAGATTATGAAAATCAAGTGCTTTCCTTAAGGCCGGGAATGGAAAGGGACCGCCAGGAGATACTGAGAAAACTTATCGATATTCAGTACACTAGAAATGACTTGGCCCTTGAAAGAGGTAATTTCAGGGTAAGAGGTGATACTATAGATATTTTTCCTGCCGGGGCAGAGAATGCGGTAAGAGTCGAGCTTTTTGGGGATGAGATCGAGACTATCAAGGAGATAAATCCTGTTACAGGAGAAATCATCGGGCTCAGAGAGCACGTTGCGGTCTATCCTGCATCCCACTATGTCAGCAGCAGGGAGAACATCGATCACGCGGCAGAGACCATAAGTCTAGAACTGATGGAGCAGCTAAAGTGGTTTAGAGACAGAGGGAAGCTAATCGAGGCTCAGAGAATAGAGCAGCGAACACGATATGACGTTGAGATGCTGAGAGAAATAGGGACATGCAAGGGAATAGAAAACTACTCAAGACACATAACCGGCCTCGAGCCGGGAAGCAGGCCATATACGCTTATCGACTATATTCCCGATGATTTCCTGATAATGATAGATGAGTCACACGTCATGCTGCCTCAGCTGAGAGCAATGTACGCGGGAGACCGTTCAAGGAAGCAATCTCTTGTGGACTATGGTTTCAGGCTGCCGTCGGCTCTAGACAACAGGCCTCTCAAGTTTGAAGAATTCAACGAGCTTGTGAATCAGATAGTATACGTGAGCGCCACCCCGACCGCCTATGAAAAGGAACAGAGCGGTGGTATTTCGGCAGAGCAGATTATAAGACCTACGGGGCTATTGGATCCTGTAATAGAGATCCACAGCAGCGAAGGGCAGATGGACCATCTCATTGGTCAGATAAACAAGATTACCGACAGGGGCGAGCGAGTTCTCGTCACCACCCTGACCAAGAAAATGGCAGAAAGCCTTACG
This sequence comes from Clostridiales bacterium, assembly GCA_012513435.1. Taxonomy (GTDB): domain Bacteria; phylum Bacillota; class Clostridia; order Peptostreptococcales; family Anaerovoracaceae; genus Lentihominibacter. The sequence continues at coordinate 16,411 of JAAZCE010000006.1, read as the reverse complement.
GATTACTTGAAGAACGTAGGCATAAAGGTAAGGTATCTTCATTCCGAAATAGATACCTTGGAGCGAATGGAAATTTTGCGCGACCTGCGTCTTGGCGTCTTCGATGTTCTTGTGGGAATCAACCTTCTCAGAGAAGGGCTGGACATACCAGAGGTATCTCTTGTTGCCATATTGGACGCCGACAAAGAGGGCTTCCTCAGAACGGAAACATCTTTAATCCAGACTATAGGCAGAGCTGCCCGAAACGTAGACAGCAAGGTTATAATGTACTGTGACAGAATAAGCCCTGCCATGAAATCGGCTATGGAAGAAACGGAGAGAAGACGGGAGATACAGGCTCAATACAACAAGGATAACGGCATTACGCCACAGAGCATAAAGAAGGCTGTCAGAAGCGTAATAGAGGCTACCAGGGTGGCTGAGGATGAAAGCAGATACGAAGGCAAGAGTCCGCTTGAATTGACCAAGAAGGAGCTTGCGGATTATATAAAGAAACTGGAAAAGGAAATGAGGCAGGCGGCGGCAGATTTGCAGTTTGAGCGAGCTGCTCAGCTGAGAGATATAGTCTTTGAATACAAGGCAGGACTGTAGAGGAGAAAAATGACTAAGGACATAGTAATTAAAGGAGCACGGGAAAATAATCTGAAGGGTATAGACGTAACAATTCCAAGAGATAAACTTGTGGTCTTCACCGGGCTGTCAGGTTCGGGGAAATCATCACTGGCCTTTGATACAATATACGCAGAAGGACAGAGAAAATACATGGAGAGTTTGTCTTCATATGCAAGGCAGTTCTTGGGGCAGATGGAAAAACCGAATGTGGAATATATAGAAGGTTTGTCGCCTGCTATCTCAATAGATCAGAAGACAACCAATAAAAATCCACGTTCTACGGTAGGAACCGTAACGGAAATATACGACTATCTCAGACTTATGTATGCACGAATAGGCATACCTCATTGCCCCGTTTGCGGGCGGGAAATAACCAGTCAGACCATAGACCAGATTGTGGAGCTTCTCATGATTGAAAACGAGGGCGCCAGACTGACAGTTATGGCTCCTGTCGTAAGAAGGAAAAAGGGCCAGCACGAGAAGATTATTGAAAGAATACGCAAGGAAGGATTTACGAGGGCAAGAGTAGACGGAGAAGTAAAGCTCCTCGAAGAAGACGAAATCAAGCTGGAAAAGACCTTTAAGCATACTATAGAAATAATCGTAGACAGGATAAAGGTCAAGGACGGTATCCAAAGCAGACTTTCGGAGGCCTGCGAGCTGGCAATACAGCACGGTGACGGCCTTATAGAGGTTGTCGTAGACGACGGTAAGGAAGTAAAGGAAAGGACATTCAGCACAAGCTTAGCATGCCCTGAACACGGTGTAAGCATAGAAGAGCTTGAACCCAGGATGTTTTCCTTCAACAATCCTCTGGGAGCATGTCCGGAATGTAACGGACTTGGATTCATACAGAGAATAGATCCGGATCTCATTATCCCCGACCAGGACAAGAGCATAGTCGACAAATGCTTGGGAAACGTATTCCAGACCATGGAATATACCAGCTTTTACTGGCAGATAATCAAAGCCCTTGCGGAGATGTACGGAGCCGACCTTGAGATGCCTTATAAGAAGCTGCCCGAAAAATTTAAACAGGTACTTCTTTATGGTACAGGAGACGAAAAACTGGTCTATGATTACACCAACAGAGCAGGTATGGTCCAGCATCGCAACCACACCTTTGAAGGAATAATCAACAACCTTGAAAGAAGGTACAGGGAGACAGGCTCAGAGTGGATTAAGGAGAAAATGGAGCAGTATATGCGTGTCTCCACATGTCCTGTCTGTAATGGCAAGAAACTGAAGCCTGAGCTGCTGGCCGTAACGGTAGGCGGCAAGAATATCATGGAATTTTGTGAAATGTCCATTGTGGAGGCCATAGCCTTCGTGGATAATATGGAGTTGTCAAATCTCCATAGGGCCATTGCGTCGGAGATCCTAAAGGAAATAAGAGGAAGACTGCAGTTTCTGGCAGGAGTAGGCCTGGATTATTTAAATCTTTCCAGAGCATCGGCAACTCTTTCGGGAGGAGAATCCCAGAGGATAAGACTGGCAACCCAAATAGGTTCAGGTTTGGTGGGAGTTCTTTACATTTTAGACGAGCCAAGCATAGGCCTTCATCAGAAGGATAACGAAAAACTTCTGGAGGCTTTGAGAGCGCTTACGGATATCGGCAATACCCTTATTGTAGTTGAACATGATGAAGATACTATGTACGTTGCCGACCATGTAATAGATATAGGACCTGCGGCAGGCGTTCACGGTGGAGAGCTTATAGCTCAGGGAACCGTGGAGGACATTAAGAACTGCAAAGAGTCAATTACAGGCCAGTACCTTCGCGGAGAGAAAAAGATTTTCGTACCTGAAAAGCGTAGGAAGGGCAACGGCAAAAAAATCGAAGTGATCGGCGCCGAGGAGAACAACCTTAAACACATAGATGTAAAGATACCTTTAGGGAAATTCGTATGCGTTACGGGAGTTTCAGGTTCAGGAAAGAGTAGCCTGATAAACGAGATACTTTACAAGGCTGTATCGACTGAGCTTTACAGGAGCAAGGACAAGCCTGGCAAGCATAAGAAGATAAAGGGCCTTGGCAATATCGATAAGATAATAGATATAAATCAGTCCCCGATCGGGAAAACTCCAAGGTCAAACCCGGCAACATACACGGGAGTGTTCACTCACATAAGAGATTTGTTTGCTCAGCTGCCGGAGGCGAAAATGAGGGGCTATGGCAAGGGCCGCTTCAGCTTTAACGTGAAGGGAGGAAGATGTGAAGCCTGCAGCGGTGATGGCATAATAAAGATAGAGATGCACTTCCTCCCTGACGTATACGTTCCGTGTGATGTGTGCAAGGGCAAGCGCTACAATAGAGAAACCCTGGAGGTGAAGTATAAGGGCAAGAGCATATTTGATGTTCTCGATATGAACGTTTCCCAGGGTCTTGAGTTTTTTAAGAACATACCAAACATAGAGCGACAGCTTCAAACCCTCGAAGACGTAGGCCTTGGATACGTTAAGCTGGGACAGCCGAGCACACAGCTTTCTGGAGGGGAAGCTCAGAGGATAAAGCTTGCATCGGAGCTTTCTAAAAAGAGTACGGGAAAGACCCTTTACATTCTGGACGAGCCCACCACAGGTCTGCACTTTGCAGATGTGGACAAGCTACTGACAGTCCTTGACAGACTGGTGGACAGCGGTAATTCTGTAGTCGTTATTGAGCATAATCTTGATGTAATCAAGAGAGCTGACCATATAATCGACTTGGGGCCTGACGGAGGCTTCCGAGGCGGGCAAATCGTTGCAGAAGGTACGCCGGAAGAAATAGCAGAGGTAGCAGATTCATACACGGGACATTTTTTGAAGAAGGTCTTAAATCGATAAAAGGAAGAAATAGTGGGCGTACCGGAAGAAGCCTAATCACATAGCCATTACCATTCTGATAAACTGATACAACAGCTTCAATCCGTAGAAGATGATAACGTAGCCGCAGATTATATTTATTATCTTAAGCACTTTACCGCTGAATTTGTTGCTGAAGAAGCTGACGAACAGCGAAACAGCAAGAAACCAGCATACGGATGCGGTGCCTACACCGCAGATAAACTTTATGCCCTCTGCTGCGGGAAGGGTGGCTCTGAATGCTCCAAGCATCATAGTACCGTCTATAAGTGCCTGAGGGTTAAACCAGGTAACGACACAGGCTGTAGTTATGACCTTAAGAATAGGAATGTTCACATCCCTTGATGTATCAAGTTCTTCTTCTTTGGCACGAATGAGGGAGATACCTATCCAGATTACTATAAGACTTCCTATGAGAAGGACGGCCATTTTAATCCACCTGGATTGTTCCATTATGGCTCCTATCCCGAAGAAGCAGGCGAGAGCAAGTGTAACATCAAAGAATATTACTATGAAGGCAGTTGCTATCACCCTTTTCTTCGGCTGTGTAAGAGCGGTGTTTATTACAAATAGGTTCTGAAGTCCTATAGGAGCCACATAAGCTAATCCCATTATAAGTCCCTGTATATAGTTCATATCTCCTCCAACTATGTAGTGTTAATAATACTTTACCAACCAAACTTTTTAGTGTAATATAATTTTATGCGAAAAATACGGGTTTGTAACCTACCAAAACGCAAATATTTACCCAACCAAAAAAAGAAGGATGGTATGAGCAAAAATAATGTGATTAACAGAATAAATATAGACTGGAGTCCCGATAGGAATTCTCCGGTGCCTATTTACGATCAAATCGTCAAATATGTATGCAGCAAGGTGTCGCAGGGGGAGTGGACGGTAGGAATGCGACTGCCGGCTCAGAGAGAAATGGCAGAATTGTGGAGTATAAACAGAAGCACGGTAGTAACCGCAATGGAAGAGCTGACATCTTATGGAATAGTAGAAGGAAGCTTTGGAAGCGGAACTAGAATAGCAGGCAACACATGGTCCATACTTATGTCTGAAAAAGGGCCGGACTGGGGCAGCTATATTAAAGCAGGGGCATTTCAAGCCAATATTCCAACAATACAGGTTATCAACAAGCTGGAATTCCGGGATTATATAAGATTGGGGACAGGGGAGCCTGACCCACGACTTTTTCCTAGGGAAATGATGGAGGATATTTTGCACGAATTAGCCGGTGACATTACTTCCTTGAACTACCTGGAACCCTTGGGACTTCCCAAGCTGAGGCAGGCCCTGTCAGACCATCTTGCAAAGGAGGGCATAGATGTGTCTCCGTCCTGCATAGTCATAACATCAGGCTCATTGCAAGCCTTGCAGCTAATATCCATGTGCATGCTAAAGAAAGGTTCCCGTGTGTTTGCAGAAGCCCCTACATACCTGAAGTCACTTCAGATTTTTCAGTCTGCCGGAATGGAAATCAAGGGTGTGCCAATGGATGAGGAAGGCATTAAGTACCGTTTTTTAGAAAAGCAGATAAGGGGCATGTCCAGCAGAGGCTACGAGCATCTGCTATATACCATACCTACCTTCCAAAACCCTACGGGAATATTGATGAGTGAAAAAAGAAGGCAGGAGCTTCTTGAATTTTGTAAGCACTACAGGCTTCCTGTAATAGAAGATACAGCTTATCACGAAATATGGTTTGACGATAAACCGCCTGCGGCTCTGAAGGCGAAAGACAAAAGTGGAGTGGTTCTTTATCTTGGAACACTATCCAAATCACTGGCCCCAGGGCTTAGGATAGGCTGGGTTGCAGGACCGGAATCTGTCGTGCAGCGGCTGGGAGATGCCAAGATGCAGGTAGACTACGGGGCCAGCTCTCTGTCACAGTGGGTAGCTGCGAGATTTCTGGAAACAGGCTTGTATGACCGATATCTGGAAGATTACAGAAAAGAAATGAAGCGCAGGCGAGACAGTGCCTTGAATGCTATGGAAAAGTACATGAAGGGCAAGGCTCAGTGGAGAACGCCTAAGGGTGGTTTTTATATATGGACCACCTTGAACAGCAACATATCTGCGGAAGGGTTGTTCAAAAAAGCCCTTGAAGAAAAGATACTGCTGAATCCAGGTAGTGTTTATGATTTTTCCACCAACAGGTCCTTGAGAATATCCTACGCATATGAGAACAGTGAAACGTTTGAAAAGGCAATCAAAAAAATATCAGAGCTGCTATAAAAATAGCAGCTCTTTGTCGCTTATCTTATGAATTTATCTCATGTTTGATGCGTTTAATACGTTCTTAATCTTGTGCTGAACCATTCCTCTTATTGCATCTCTTGCAGGTCCCAGATACTTTCTTGGGTCAAAGTCTGCCGGATGTTCAATGAAATGCTTCCTTATTTCGGCGGTCATGGCAAGTCTTAAATCTGTATCAATGTTGACCTTGCAGACCCCGTATTTAGTAGCAGTTCTAATCATTTCTTCAGGAACTCCCTGAGCTCCTGGTATATCTCCGCCGAATTCATTGCACTTGGCTACGAATTCAGGAAGTACAGTGGATGCTCCGTGAAGAACGAGAGGTGTGTCCGGAATCAGCTTATTTATTTGCTTGAGACGCTCAAAATCAAGGTAAGGTTCGCCCTTGAACTTATACGCTCCGTGGCTTGTGCCTATGGCTACAGCTAGGGAATCAACACCAGTTTTAGCTACGAATTCAGCTGCCTCTTCAGGAACTGTAAAGGTTGCATTTCTGGCATCAACGTTCACGTTGTCTTCAATACCTGCTAGTTTTCCAAGTTCAGCTTCTACAACTACGCCTTTGCTGTGAGCGTATTCAACGACTTCCTTTGTAAGTCTGATGTTTTCCTCAAATGAATGTTTGGATCCGTCAATCATTACAGAAGTAAAGCCATCGTCTACACATTTTTTGCAGATCTCGAAATCTTCGCCGTGATCCAGGTGCAGACAGATGTCAAGGCCAGTGTCGATAATAGCAGCTTCAACAAGTTTCACAAGATATGCAGGCTTAGCATACTTTCTTGCACCTGCGGAAACCTGAAGGATAAGCGGAGCTTTTTCTGCTTCTGATGCCTCGACTATTCCCTGAATAATCTCCATGTTGTTTACGTTAAAGGCACCGACTGCATAGTCCTTCTTTAACGCTTTCTCAAACATACTCTTTGTTGTAACCAAAGCCATAGGTTGCCTCCTTTAAAAATAGAAAATTAGTTAGCGATAATATTTAAAATCTCTTCGCTTGTAGGGCTTGAAGGGATTTGAAAAGTCCCGGTCTTTAAGGAATCTGTCTTACCTTGCTCGCTTACATAGCTTTCGAATTCTTCAGATGAAGTGATTACGCCTGCGTTGAACAGTTTCTGGGCCACGGTAGAAGCTGTATCTGATTCCTCAATTGTTATTTTTATAGTTTCAGTCTGAGATGAATTATCTTCAGATGAACTTTTATAGGTTTCCTCTGTTTGAGTTTTAGCAACCTTCTCTGCAAGGACCTCCGGATATTTCATTATAGAACCGATACGGGAGTATATGACAAGACCTGCTAAGGCCACAATTATCAGCACAACGATTATATCGTTCTTATCATAGAAGAAATCCTTGAAGTCGTTGGGTTTGCTTCGCTCTACTACAGAGCGAGAATTATCTGAGCGGGATTTCCTGACAGGACCCACGTATTCGGATTTTCCGAAAGCAAGGATGAGAAGGAATATGGGACTTAAGAAAATTAAACCGAGCCCATAGCCAGCACCGTGTCCGAATGCTCTCGATAGCTTGAAAAGCCAAACTAAGTTGATAACAAGGGAAAAAAGCGACAGGAAAAAGGATACAAATACCAGCATGACACTTGCGGTCGGATAACTAGTGATATAGACAAATAGTAAAATAGAAGTAATAATGGATAATACGTTGGCAATAAAAGAAATAACAAACCATTTTACCTTCCATACAATTTTAAAAGATATATAGCTGTTGTAAACCGGAATAAGAGCTTTCCATCCTGGCTGCCCTGCCTTTTGGAATATTTTCCATAATGTAACTATAGCAATAATAATTAATACTGCACAAAATGCAATTAACAAAGGAGGGTATGTATAATCAGAAGTGTATTGCTCCTGAAAAGATTCCATAAGTAAATCCATTAAAGTATCCATAAAATTCACCACCTGTTTTATCTTTTGACAATGTATTATGCCAATCATAATTATAACAGAAGGGCTTGATAAAAGACAAGGGCTACAGGTGAAAATACACACACTATTCATTTTTATGGATTTTGGTAATTTTACTAAATCAGAATTGTACTTATAGGCCAAGTTGTTGTATAATTAAAGCTATGGTAAAAATGATAATAACAGAAGACGAAGCCAACCAGAGGGTTGACAGATTTTTAAAAAAATATTTGAGGCAGGCGCCTTTAAGTGCGATTTACAAGATACTCAGAAAAGATATTAAAGTAAACGCAAAACGCGTAAAGGAAGGTACTGTCCTTTGTCAGGGCGACGAAGTTACCCTTTACATCTCCGACGAGGAACTTGAGAAATTAAGCAAGCGCAGCCCTAGGAAACATGTGAAAAAACAGTTTAAGATTGCCTATGAGGACGACAAGGTGCTGATTGTGGAAAAGCCCTGGGGGCTCTTGACCCACGGCGATTCATTCGAAAAGAAAAACACCCTGGCAAATCAGGTTTGCGGATATTTGCAGGAGCAGGGAGAGTACGACCCCTCTAGGGCAAGGTCCTTTACACCTTCACCTGTAAACAGGCTGGACAGAAACACAACGGGACTTGTGATTTTTGGCAAGACGGCGGAAAGCTTGAGAGTTCTTACGGAAGTCATAAGAAATCGGGACGAAATAAAGAAGTATTACCTTACTATCGTTGCCGGCACTCTCAAGGAAGAACTTTTTCTTGCAGCGGACCTTGTAAAGGACGGGAAGAGTAACGTGGTCAAAGTTGTGGAAAATGGTAAAAGCGCTTATACGTCGGTAAGGCCCGTGTCTACAGGTAAGGAGTATTCTTTGGCAGAGGTAGAGCTTGTCACAGGTAGAACCCACCAAATCAGGGCGCATATGGCTCACGCGGGTTTCCCACTCATAGGAGATGTGAAATACGGCAACAGGAAAGTCAACTATGAGATGAAAGAAAAGTACGGCCTTACGACTCAGCTGCTTCACGCATACAAGCTGGAATTCGATAAAATGCCTAATGGTTTTAGGCTTCTGGATAGTAAGGTAATCAAGTCCGAGCTGCCGCCGGATTTTGAAAGAATAATGAAAGGGTTGAACTTATGCAAAGGGGAATGAGAGATGGTAGACAATCAAGCTGGAAAAGAAAAAATGCACCATATTTAATAGCCATGGCATTGGCTTTCATAATGGTTATGGTAATAGCTCCTGAAGTCAACGAAGGGAATGCAATGGATCCAACCGTAAAGGACGGACAGGTTCTAGTGATGACGAAATCTTCATACTCGGTCAAGCGACAGGAGCCTGATAAGGGCAAGGTGGTCGTCCTGGAAAAGACAGTCGCTCCAAAGGTGTCTGAGGATAATATAATAGCTCGCGTTATAGGCCTTCCGGGAGATAAGATCAAAATAAAGGACGGAAGAGTTTTTGTTAACGGCAGGGAATACGTTACGGAAACAGGGATAAAGGGTGCGGGAAACGCGAAGGATGCTACCTATAAGCTAAAGGGCAATGATGTCTATTTGCTTTGTGATAACAGAGATGAATACATAGACAGCAGAAATGAAAAATTAGGGCCGGTGGATATGCGAGATATCAGGGGAACCGTATTTTTGCGTATATGGCCGTTGTCAGACCTGGGAGGCATTGACTGATGAAGGAATTTATTAAGGACATTATAATAGCAGCTATAATAGTGGTGGCAGTGCTGTTCGCCATTAAGCCTACACTTGTAAAGGAAAGCTCTATGGAGCCTACACTTTACGAAAACAATTATCTGATAGTAAATAAACTGGCGTATATCACAAAGGACCATCCTGACTACAAGGACATCATAGTATTCAGGTCAAATATAGACAAAGATGACGGCAACGGTAAAAAACTACTTATAAAAAGAGTAATAGGTGTTGAAAATGATGTTATAACCATTTCTGACGGCATAGTATACAGAAACGGGGAAAGGCTTTATGAAACATATACCAAGGATGGCTATACTACAGGTGAACTGGATGACTTCGTAGTTTCTGAAGATCAGGTCTTCGTCATGGGGGACAACAGAGCTGTAAGCCTGGACAGCAGAGCGGAGGAAGTAGGAACGGTTTCCGAGGACAGTATTATGGGGAAGGCTTTCGTAAGACTCTATCCGTTTAATGAAATAACCTTGTTGAAATAGTCTGGCATACAGAACAGATACATAAACACAAATCCAAATCCGAATTCAAGCCTGAATCCGAATTTACCAGGGAGGTTTAGATGTTTAAGAAAACTGTTTTGTATGTTATGTCAGCGATTTTAGGAATAGGAGTGGCTTTTGCTCTTTCTTGGCTGTTTATGCTAACCACCGTTATGGGCAGCGGAATGGAGCCTGCGTTGCCTGACGGCAGCAAAGCTCTGATTTTTAAAGAGGCTGGCATAGGGGAAATATCCAAGCAAGGGAATGTGGTGGCATTTTGGAGCGATGTATACGGTGAAGAGGGCGAGGGAAGCATCCTCATTAGAAGAGTCGCCGCATCGGAGGGCGACAGCGTAGAGATAAGGGAAGATGTTCTCTATGTAAACGGGAAGCCATACGCAGCTCATATGAAGGAGCCTGTTCATATGGAGGATATGAAAAAAGTATCTTTAAGGGCAAATCAACTGTTTCTCATGAGCGACAACAGGAAATCGACTATGGACAGCAGGAACGACGCCATCGGCATTGTTGATGCGAGAGATTGTATAGGAAAGATATGCTTTAACTAGAGAGGGATGAAGAGCATGAAACTTGTAGCAAACAATAAAAAAGCCCGCCATGATTATTTTATAGAAGAAACCTATGAGGCCGGAATATCACTTACGGGAACAGAAATAAAATCTGTCAGGCAGGGAAAGGTAAGTATAAAGGAAAGCTATGCCAAGATAGAAAATCAAGAGATAATTCTTTACGGTATGAATATAAGCCCTTACGAGCAGGGAAACCGATTCAACGTAGAGCCTGTAAGGCCTAGGAAACTCCTTTTTCATAAGCGGGAAATAAGAAAACTAATAGGATATACAACCTTAAAAGGATTGACTTTAGTGCCCTTGAGGATGTACATTAATGATAGAGGTAAAGCGAAGGTGGAAATAGCCGTTGCCAGAGGTAAAAAGGAATACGATAAGCGGCATGATATCGCCAAGAAGGATGCCGATAGAAGAATGAAGCAAGCTATAAGAAAGTAAGGGAGGACATGAGATGGACTTTTTAAGCAAGTTGGGTAAATCAGCAAGTGATGCTGCCAACAAAGCTGGCAATAAGGCTGGTGAACTGATTGAAATCGGCAAGCTAAAGGGAAAAATTAGCTCACAAAAGCAGGATATATCCATAGCAAAAAAGGAAATGGGGGATTATTGCTACGAGCTTTACCAGGACGGTAAAATAGATGACGAAAGACTCATTGAAATCTGTGAAGGAATAAAAGCTAAATATGAAGAAGTCGAGAGATATGAAAAGCAGATTGAGATAGTAAAGGATACTTACAGTTCAGAAGAAAAGGTTGACCCTACTCTGTAGCGTGGTACGGGTCGACAGATATATTAATATGGGGATGTTTTTGGTTTCGACGGGGGTGTGGAAGCCGGATAAGCGAGTCGCAGTTTGTCCAGTCTGCGTTAAAAAGGACACGTTAAATACAAACGCTAAAAAGAATAATAATTTCGCATTAGCTGCGTAGCAGCACGCGCGTTCACCCGGATTCACCTGCAGATTCGGTGTTGGACGTCAAACATGCAGGAAAACCTTATGTGAATGCCCGGCAGCATAAGGGACTAACGGGATAGCCGATGGCAAAGCCTGCTTTTGGGCGTTGTCGGAGGCGAACTTCTAAATCAAAAGCTGCACTCGGAGAAAGTCTTGTGAAAATGCTTTCGGACGCGGGTTCGAGTCCCGCCATCTCCACCATAGAAGCACTCAATCTTTGATACAAAGGTTGGGTGCTTCTTTTTGCACACATAGCCGTCAAAAGGTCTTGATATCAAAGCTTTTTGACGGCTTTTTTGTTTTCTACCGTTTGCAGAGTGTATAAAAAAGTACCGTTTGAGGGATGTAGGGTTCGGTTTTGCCTTGCACTCAACAAACGGAAACTCAAAGGGTGTTCACCCAACAAACGGGAATAAAGTGGACTTGAACAGTGTGTTCACTCGACAAATGGGAACAAATATATATATTTTCCGCAAACCCCTTGACTTTGTTCGCCAAAACGAATAGAATATATATACGCATTGGATGCGTACGAAAGGATAATGGCGAAGAAAGATGAATAATTATATTACAGCCGATCAGGCTGCAGCAAAATGGGGTATATCAATACGAAGAGTACAGGTTTTATGCGGTGAAGGGCGAGTGCCAGGTGCGGCAAAACATGGTAACGTATGGTTTATACCAGAAACCGCAACTAAACCCCTCCCGTTGAAATCCGGTAAAAAAGAAGAAAAAAATCTTAGAGTTCTATCCCTTTTTTCTGGATGCGGTGGTATGGACCTTGGCTTTGAAGGCGGCTTTAAAGTACGTTCTAAATCAGTAAACACAAAAGTCCATCCCACATGGAAAATCAAGAAGTGCGAGAATGGTTGGACTCAGTTACCTATGACTCGTTTTAAGACCGTTTTCGCAAACGATATTAGAGCTGATGCAAAAACCACGTGGACAAACTACTTTAGCAAATGCGGCATTTCACCGACAACCTATTGTTTGGATAGCATTATTGATTTGGTAAAACTCCATCGAGAGAATGCAATAAATATATTTCCAAAAGATGTTGACGTAGTAACTGGGGGGTTTCCTTGTCAGGACTTTTCAATTGCAGGAAAGCGCCTTGGATTTAACTCCAACAAATCACATGTTGGAACTGCAAGAACCGACGATGTGCCCAGCATTGAAAGCCGGGGTCAACTTTATATGTGGATGCGGGACGTTATTTCATTAGTAAAACCAAAAATATTTATCGCAGAAAACGTGAAAGGTTTAGCCAACCTTGAAGATGTTAAAGAAATCATTGAACAAGATTTTGCTGAAGCGTGTGACGGTGGTTATATCGTAGTACCCGCTCGAGTTTTACACGCTGCCGACTACGGCGTCCCTCAAAACAGAGAGAGGATCATCTTTTATGGATTCAAAAGGACCGCTCTGACCCCCGAGGCGCTTGTTGCGTTAACCTCCGTAAGAATTCCAGCAGAATATGATCCGTATCCCATTCATACGCATAAATATACCTCGGATGCTATCGGTGAAGAGCTGCTTTCGTTTGTAACCGTAAAGGAATATTTTGCCGATCTTGAAGAACCTAACAAGTCCAATGATATATCGCAGCAAAAGTTTTCACGTGCGAAATATATGGGAAAGCATTGTCAAGGACAAAGTGAAGTGAATTTGGACGGAATTGGCCCCACAATCAGAGCTGAACATCACGGTAATATCGAGTACCGCCGCCTTTCTACGGAACATGGCGGTAAATATTCGGACGAACTATCTAACGGTGAACCCGAAAGAAGATTATCAATAAGAGAATGTGCAAGAATTCAAACTTTTCCAGACGATTATGACTTTATCATTCCTGCAAAAGACAATGAAAAAGCTGTTTCAGCAAGTAACGCATATAAATTAATTGGTAATGCAGTACCCCCGTTACTCGCTTTTAATATCGCCATGAGGTTAGAAGAAAACTGGGGTAAGTATTTTATCTAATAAAAAGAAAAGGGGTACCTTTGTGGTGCCCCTTCCTTCTATTCTTGGTGAGTTATAATATCGCGAATTAGCTTGCCTGGAATTATGTCCTTGTTCAATTGATTTGTACAAACATGAGGTGTAACCACTCTAATCCAAGCATCAATTTTTTTATCAAGGGAATCTATATTGGATACCTTTACACCCCAATCCTTACACAGTTCGTCTGGATCGGCCGCATCAAGTGCAGCCACAAGATAATCCTTATACTGAAGCAATCTATAATAAATCTGCGGTAATTTATTATAGACCATTCCATTCACTATCATATTGACTTGTCCACCGGCAGAAAAGTCATCTCGGAGCGAAGAAGCAACAATGCTTCGTTCAGTAGCCATCCATAAAGCTAAACGTTTATACTTGGTGGCATTCCTTTCAAACAGTTCTGGAAAGTGAGCCAAGCCGTGACCAAAGCACTCGTTCTGTTCTTTAATTGAAACATCAGAGAACATACGTACTGCGGCGGGTGTGCTTTCAGAAAGCCACCAAGCTTTATGACCTTGTTCTTGGAAATATTTTGTGATGAGGCTAATTGGATTATCGCTGGTTGTTATATCCTTGTAAGTTATTCCGGACTTCTCAAAAAATGTTTCATCAGCAGCTAAGTCCATATCAATAAGGTATCGTGGACTGTGAGTAACGACAACATTTGCTACGCACTCTTCATAATTTTTCGCCTTAAATTCAAGCATCGATGTTTTTCCGAAAACGATATAGGTTTCGATAACCTCGTCGTCCCTTGTGGAACCCATAACGCTGTTTCCATTAATTTTCCAGTCTTTGCCCTTTTTAGTAGTAGAGGACTTTACCTCAATACCATACTTCTCACCAGTGTGTGACAAAATAATAATGTCGGGGAATACGTGACTTCCCGCAGCGTATAGAATATCAGCCTTTGTTCCAGTACTTAAGATTACTTGCTCAAGCGCTTTTTTAACACATAACTCAAAATCGTCGCCAGTTTTACACGATGTAATAGACTCGGGATCGTTCTTCGCTGTTTCATAAAGGTTAGCGATAACGGCCTCAATTATACTGTAAAAATCTGCTTTTGTCATAAGCTACATCTCCTTTAAACACATATTGAACCAATCTTTATCGAACATATTTACGACCGCAGTTCCTCGTTCATCATCTTGTTATAATGCTGATCTTGACCGAGACACTCAAAGAGCAACTTGAATACCTCTTTGCACTGCCCGGCATCACAAGCACTTTCAATGAAATGCATACCATCGTTATAACCGAAGGATTGTGTGCTTAAATACGATAGCATCGAGGCTGCAAGTAGATATTTGCAGCGGTCTGCATTCTCATCTTCCGGATTGCTCACGAGTTTTGTAATATTCTTCTCAAGAACAATCTGGCGAAGGTCGTTTCCGTCATATCCGCACAGCTGAATGAAGTAGTACTCTAAAATCCTGCGGATAACACTTAGTGTGGGTATTACGGTAGTCACTTCATTTAGTTCGCTCCACAACGCTGCATATGAGTTCTGAACAGGTGTGTAATTTTCCATTTCAGCTGCTTCGCTTGAATGTTTGCGGATACAAGGAATTACTGAGGAAACATTATTCATTTTATTAATATGAAAAAACGATGCAGAGTCATAGCATCTGACCTGGTTGTAGCTGATTTCCTTAAAGAAATAGGTGTTGTGAGTGAGAATAAAAATCTGACGTATGAACTCGCCACCAACACTTGTATCTTCAGGGTGTATATAATTATGGCAAATTTGAATCATGTCACGCACCAGCGCACTGATGATGAACAAGGCATTGCTGTCCATGCTCGATACGGGGTCATCAATAACAACAATTTTGTCTTTTCTCATACCGCTGTCATCAAGACTTCCGCGAACCACATGATAGAAATACAGGAAAGCAATAAAGTTTAATTCGCCCTCGCTTAAGTTCTCGGCGATATCGCCGTTCTGGCGCAGCACCTCATACACATTTGGGTGGCCGTCTTTTTCATGTAGATGGAAGCCTTGAAAACCGGCATCACGAAGAATCTTATTGATACCGTCAATGGTAGGCTTGGTACTGACAGTATTGCGACTTAACTTGCTAATTTCTTCCTTGAGCCCATCCGCTTCGGCCCTTGCGTTTTTGCCCTGTTCCTCGATTTCTCCAAGCGCCGTGATAAAGTCGGCATCCTTTGTGTTATATTCGGACACCTCATCAGCGAGTATGAAAGCTATATGTTCCCACACCTGTCCATCGCAGGTGGCTTTTTTGTTCGGCTTGTCAGCGACAATGTCATTGTTTTCTTGAATCTGAATGTTAAATGCCGTTATGACATCGTTGATATCGCGAATAAGGGTTTCTGTGTCATCAAGTTCCACAATAGAGGCCGCATTCGCAATTTTATCGGATATTGCTCTGATATTTCCTTCGATGGTTTTTCTGAGCAACTCAAGCTTAGCTTTGTATTTTTCAAAATCCATTTTGGGATTTAAGTCAAATGTCAGGTTATCGTCTAAAGTTTTTACTGCGACACTCATTTCCTCGGTATAGACATCAAGGAGCCGTTTGAGCAATGCCACATCCGCCTGGTACTGCTCATCAAAGCAGGATGCGATTTTTTCTTCGATGTCGTCGGGCAGGTTTTGCTGGCAGTAAGGACATTTTCCTTCAGTTATGTAGTGATAATTTTTATGTGCATTTTCGAGCCATGCAGAAGCATTCAGCGCTTTTACAAACCGTGCGAAGTCCGTATTGCTGCTGCTTGTTATAGCTTGGCCGAGTAGTACGAATGCATCGGATAATTCTGCAAACTTTTCTGATTCGCTGACCTTCTTAAATTTTGGATAACTTCTGCTGTTAGAATCAGTAGCTGTATCATAAAGCTTTTCCAATTCTTCCATACTGTGCTCGGTTGCCGTCTTTTGAAGGACATTTTTAGCAAAAGGGTCTGACTTCGCAAAACCGCTTATTGAACTTGGAAACCTCTTGCGGATTGAATCTGTCCGTTTCCAACACTTCTCTTTGAATCCTTCCCAGAGTTTT
>JAAZCE010000005.1 GCA_012513435.1 Clostridiales bacterium | reverse complement strand
GAAAGGTGATACTTACTTCAATGTGACTTTTGATACTAATGGTCTTGAAAAAGGAAATTATAAGATAGAAGGCCTTTCACAATCACAAAGAGCTTTTTCAGCCGGTTCACGATCAATCAGGGTGGTGAAATTAATAGACAGATCTGATATGATAACTATTAACTCTCCCACATGGCAGGAATTTGAAAAAACTCTTTTAATAGAGGCAAAAATTTCAGGATATTCTGAATGATATAAAGACAAAGTGGGAAGACTTGGGTAAGCCGACTTTGCTGATAGCATGCATGACCTGCCTGAAAAAATTCAAAGAGCATTTGCCGGAAATACCCGTTGAATCCCTCTATGAATTTATCGATACTTCTCAGATAAGCGGCGGCTGTAATACGGATGATTACAGCATATTCAATCCCTGTACCGCTAGAGACATGCAGGCCACACGCCAGGCTGTAGTAAACATTGCTCAGGATATGGGAGCTAAGCTCCATCCCCTTGAGGAAAACGAAGCCTACGCAAAGTGCTGCGGCTACGGAGGTCACGGAGAAATTGCAGACCCAGGCTACCTTGATTTTGTAGCCAAGAAGCGTATTTCCGATAAATCTCTTGACGGCCAATTCCCTTATATCACCTACTGTATTAACTGCCGTGATGTATTCAAGGCTCGCGGTAAAAACGCAGTCCACATTTTGGAATTGATTTACGGAATGGGTAACGATAAAATCCCTACAATAACGCAACGATGGGAAAACAGGCTAGACCTAAAGGAGACGCTGTTATCACTTTATTGGGATGAGGGAATGAAAAAGGAAGATAAAATGTTTGGACTCACCCTTCAAATGAGTGAAGAAATAAAAGATAAGCTTAACAGCAAGAAAATATTTGAGCATGAAATAGCCGAGGTCGTGGAGTTTTGCCACAGGACGGGCAGGACCATTGAAAATACACAAACAGGCACCTTAACAGGCTATAAGAAGGTAGGCCGCATGACCTACTGGGTTGAATACAGAGTTGCTGATGAACAAAAGGAGATTTTTGAAGTGGTCAATGCATATAGCCACAGATTGGAAATAGAACTGGAGGCGGTGTGGAATGGTGTCAGAAAAGCAACTGAAATGTAGTCTATGCGACTGCGAGCTGGTCTCTGCCGGAGTCAAGTTCAATTACCTTGATAATCCCTTCTCTCTGACAGCCCTGAGATGTCCCAAATGCGGGCAGGTATTTATTTCGGAGGATTTTGCTGATGGGCAGATACGTTTTTCGGAGATTTTTCTCGAAGACCGCAGACTTATGCAGGGGTAAGTCAGTTCATTTACAGAGAAGGCAGGTGTGATAATGGCAATACCAAAAAAAAATCCTGACCAGCGAGAAAAGCTGGACGAAAAACTGATATGTAGCAGATGCAAATGTCCCCTTGAGTTTATAGAACTGCGAATAACCTATCTGGACAGGCACTTTACTCACAAGGTGCCGCGATGTCCGCAATGTGGACAGGTTTTCGTACCTCAGGACCTTGCAGAGGGCAAAATGGCACAAGTGGAGAAATCTCTTGAAGAAAAATAATATGTTGGCGGAGAAATAATGGAAAAAAAGTATTTGGAAAGCGTCTCCGCTTCCGGCCTGTTTAAATATCTGAAGCCGGGAGACTATGAAAATGCATGTGCAGAGCTGCGTATGGCTCCTCACAAATATATGGACCAGGAAACTATCTACTCTCAGGATGCCCCTGTAAAAAGGGCCGGTATAGTCCATAACGGACTCATAAGAGGTGAAAAGCTATTGGCTGAGGGTACCTCTCATTTGGCCTATATCTATTCCAAAGGTGACGTATTCGCCTTTGAGGGCACCGTTTCCGGGAAAAAGACATCTCCCCTCGACTACGTGTCCGAGGGCAGGAGCGTAGCTCTCTTTTTTGATGTCCAGAAGATTTTTTCCTCTAGCTACGAGAACGCTCTCATTAAGGGCCTTCTGGAACTTCTGGCAAACGACAACATCAAAAAACTTTATAGGGTGGAAATACTCTCCCGCAGAGGCCTGAGAGACAGAATCCTGGCATACCTTCACGTAATGTCAGGGAATATCGGTTCTCAGACATTCAGAATCAATATGTCCAGGGAGCAGATCGCCAGATACCTCTGCGTCAATCGTTCAGCCCTGTCCTATGAGCTTAACGAGATGAAGCGTGAGGGCATTATAGATTTTACGGGCCGCATCTTTACCTTGAAATAGTCAGTATCAGTTCTTCAAGCTCTTTGGCACTGAATACCTTAGGCACGGGATACAGAGGATTGGCTTCCTTTTCTGCCCACAGGGCAATCTTGGGAGCATCCTCCTTTTTTATGCAGTCAAATCCATGGGGAATACCCATGCTTTCGTTCAGTTCTACTATCCATCTGATAAAGCCTTTCCCGCCGCCTGCAATGCCACAGACTGCGCCAAGCTCAGACAGCCTTTTTTCGGCGGCAGAGCCATAGCATCTCATAACATGAGGGAGTATTACGGCCATAGCCCTCCCGTGAGGAACATGATAAAGGCCGCCTATTGCATGCCCTATAGCGTGAACATATCCCACACAGCCTCTAGTAAAGGCTCTTCCCGCATAGAAGGCCGCTTTCTGCATATTTTCTCTGGCTTCTATATTGCCTCCATCCTCATAAGCAGCATAAAGCCACTGGTAAATCAGCCTTACTGCCTTTTGGGCCATATCGTTTTCCACCTTGGTATTGTACGTTCCATTTGTATAACATTCCACAGCATGGCAGAGAGCGTCCATTCCCGTATCGGCTGTTATTTTCTGGGGCAGTCCTAGAGTAAGCTCCGGGTCTAAGATGCAGGCGTGAGGTATTATAGATATATCGTTTATTGATTTTTTACGATTAGTTTTGTAATCTGTAATTACGGCTGCCATAGTGGTTTCCGAACCTGTCCCCGAAGTCGTAGGTATTGCCCATATATAAGGAATCTGCTTCCTGTGCCTTACCTTGAGAACTCCCTGCAGCTTGTCTATGCTTTTATGAGGTCTTGCGATTCTCGCAGCCACAGCCTTGCCGCAGTCCATAGGTGAGCCGCCGCCAAAGAGAACTATTCCCTTGGCTCCCACGTCGTAATAAGCCTTTACAGCAGCCTCCACATTCTTGTCCGTCGGATCAGCTGTCAGGTTATCAAATACTCTGTACCTTATACCTTCTGTCTCTATGTTTCTCAGCATGGTCAAGGGCAGACCCCTCTTCATCATGTTGCCGCCCATTACAACGAGAACACAGTTTATTCCCTGCCGCCTTATTTCCTGAGCTAGAGCCTTACTGCTTCCTGCCCCGTCTTTTACCTCAGGCATGGTCCAAGGCAAGCAGTACATGCTCAGCTTCATTACGCCCTGAACTATCCTGCAAAGGTATTTGTTCATCCTTCTTCTCCTTCATACTGCAATATATAAAAAGAACCCAAAAAAGCTCCGGGTTCTCTGTAAATACATTTTAATCAGCTACTCTACAATTCTTCTGACTGCCAGTATGGTGTTGTAACGTGCATTGTACACGCATATCCCCGTAGCCGGTGTAGACGCATGAACTATCTTGCCTCCGCCAATGTATATGGCCACATGTCCGGGATAAAATACCAAGTCTCCTGCCCTAGCTTCGCTGTAGGAAACTCCCTTGCCTATGCTACTGGACTGAACTCTGGGAACATTGATGCCAAAGCTTCTGAATACCGAATATACAAAACCTGAACAGTCAGCGCCGTTAGTCAAGCTGGTGCCACCATACTTGTAAGGGTTGCCGCAGAACTGAAGGGCAAATGCCGCAATAGTAGCTCCGTTACCGCTACCTATGACCTTGCCGCTGTAATCGGCATAAACAGTATCCTTAGGTTTATCCTTGGTTCCCTTGTAAACTACCGACGAAACCGCTTCCTTAACTACTGCTGTATCAATAACCTCGTTCTGTAGAACTGTTCCGTTAACACTTACTACCTGATTGGTAACCACCTGATTGCCATTGTTCCCCGCAGCCTTGACCTTGGTATCGCCCTTATACAAATCCACCGATTCCTCATATGTGGTCGGTGCCTCATAATCCTGAAGCGAACCTAAATCCGAATTTATCGTTACTGAGAACAAAGGCTCTTCGCTGCTGTTCTTTTGAAGAACATATTCAATGGCTTCCTTTTTCTTAAGAACCATAGGAGGTTCTTCATCCTTGCTGAGATTTTTCTCTTCAACACTGAGCTTCTTGTCAACTGCTATATAGTTGATTTGAGCTCCTTCAGGAGTATACTCACTTATCACAGCCTTAACAACAGCTTCCGCCGTCTCTGCATCCTTTACCAGTAGCAGTTCATTGTCTCCGGCTTTTATAACGTACGGTGCTTCAACCTTCGTGCCATCTGCATACACTGCATAAGGCCTGTTAAACTCCAATACGACCAACACTGCGATTGCAAGAATTACTATAAGTGCTGCGATAAGTATCTTTTTATAGTGCTTAATAGTGCTTATCATAGCATCCTCTCTTCTGATAACTTTTAACTGTTACACTAACGTAAATCACGCTTCATTATAACCCATCAACCGGATTTTTTGAAGAAAAAATGTCACATTTTCACATAATCTTCAAACAAAAGGTCCTTATTCCAGATTTTTTGACAGGTTACATACGAAATCCTGTACATTGGTAACTATTCCCTTGGCGGCAAGGCTGCCCCTGTCCCCTAACTTATTGACAGCAAATTCAGATGTATCGACGATATAAAAATATACAGGGCGAATAGTTCCGTCATCGAGAACTCTGTAGCTTGGAGTCATATTCCCCGCTGCAATGGTGTGCAGAACCGTAGCCATTCCTATTACGGTAGTGGACTTCCTGATGTGATTCCTGATTGAGTCCTGTCCTATATAGGTATGCTCGTACACCTCAGGCAAAGGCCCGTCGTCTCTTATCGAACCGTTAAGTATGAAGGGCACTCCCTTCCTTACACAGCTGTAAATAATACCATTATCTATGCCTTCCTCGTCTATAAATCTAGGGATAGAACCATGAAGGTTTACCTTGTTTATAGTATCTATATGGTTGTAATGTCCGTTGAAATGAGGCTTCTGGGTTTTGATATTAACCCCCAGAGCAGTCCCCAGATATGCCGCCTCAAGGTCGTGAGTAGCAAGGGCGTTTCCTGCCAGCAGCGAGTGGACGTATCCCTTCTCTATGAGCTGGGAAAAAGCATTCCTCGCCTCTACGTCAAAGGCACAGGCAGGGCCCAATACCCAAGTGATATGCCCGTAATTTTTCTCATACTCCAAAAGTTCATAAAGGCTGCTGTAATCGTATGAAAAAGCGGTTTCCCTACTTCTGCTCTGTCTAAACGCAAATGAATTTCCCGCTTCCTTGTCCTCATCGGGAAAGGCAAAGCTATTGTCGTTTATATATATTCCTTCTTCGCACTTTTCCGTTCTTCCTAAGAATATTAAATCGCCTTTCCTTATATTCCTGAATTCTCTAACAAAAATCTCTTCATTTTCGTAAACGGCAACGCAGTCCATCCGGGAATCCTTTGGCAGTAGCCACTTTTCTCCCACCTTAAAATATTCGGGAAAAATGGACATTGCATGAAATCCTTCGGGAGCAGTCATATCTCTGGGCGCCGGAGCCAGATTGGCTTCAGGCGCTTCGATAAACATTTGTTGTGAAAAGTCAGGCTCAATATATTTTCCAAGTTTAAATGACATTTTGTTATATCCTTTGCTATTTGTTTTTTTCTATTTTGTCGATTCCCATAAAGCCTCTTAGGGCCTGAGGGATTACTACAGAGCCGTCTTCCTGCTGATAGTTTTCCAAAATGGCGGCAACAGTTCTTCCCACAGCTAGACCTGAGCCATTGAGTGTGTGGACGAATTCAGGCTTGCCCTTTCCCGTAGGTCTGAACCTTATATTCGCTCTTCTGGCCTGGAAATTCTCAAAATTACTGCATGAGGATATCTCCACATACCTTCCATAGCTTGGCATCCAAACCTCTATATCGTAGGTCATGGCCGATGAAAAGCCTAAATCTCCCGTGGAAAGCCTTACGACTCTGTATGGGATCTCAAGTCTCTTAAGTACTTCTTCTGCAGCAGCAGTAAGGGTTTCCAGCTCCTGATAGGAAGTCTCTGGCTTAACGAACTTAACCAACTCTACCTTATTGAACTGATGCTGTCTTATGAGACCTCTCGTATCTCTCCCTGCCGAACCGGCCTCCTTCCTGAAGCACGGCGTGTAAGCTGTATAGTAAATAGGTAACTCTACCTCGTCTACTATTTCATTACCCCTTAAATTTGTTACCGGCACCTCCGCCGTAGGGATTAGGAAAAAGTCCTTTGCCGGCACGTGGAACATATCGTCTTCAAATTTAGGGAGCTGTCCCGTTCCCGTCATAGCATCTCTGTTTACCATGAAAGGCGGCAATATTTCAGTAAATCCGTGTTCCTCCGTGTGAAGGTTAAGCATTAAATTTATTACGGAACGCTCAAGTCTGGCGCCCATGCCCTTGTATACGGTAAATCTTGTTCCTGAAATCTTAGCGGCTCGCTCGAAATCCAGAATATCCAGATCTGTACCCACATCCCAGTGTGCTTTTTGCTCAAAACCAAAGGCTCTCGGTTCTCCCCATTTACGCAACTCCACGTTGGCGCTGTCATCTTCGCCTTCCTGAACATCCTTATAGGG
>JAAZCE010000047.1 GCA_012513435.1 Clostridiales bacterium | reverse complement strand
AAGATAGACTATAGCGAAGACTTCTTTGGAAAAGAAGCGGGGCTCACCGTAAGCGGACAGTTAGAGGCAGAGACCTTTGCAATGGCCTTTAGAAACGTATATACATTTGGACCTACTTTCCGTGCGGAGAATTCCAATACGGCAAGACATGCGTCTGAGTTTTGGATGATAGAGCCAGAAATGGCCTTTACGGATTTGCATGGTAACATGGATGTGGCGGAAGCTATGATTAAGTATGTCATCAACTATGTTCTTGAAAATGCGCCTGAAGAGATGGAATTCTTCAGTGCCTTTGTGGATAAGGGCCTTCTTGAGAGGCTTGACAATATTGTGAATTCCGATTTTGCGAGAATCACCTACACTGAGGCAGTAGATATCTTGAAAAAGTCAGGGGAAGACTTCCAGTATCCGGTGGAATGGGGTATCGACCTGCAGACGGAGCATGAACGGTATATTACGGAGAAGGTTTATAAGAAGCCTGTATTCGTAACGGATTACCCTAAGGAAATCAAAGCATTTTATATGCGACTCAACGACGATAACAAAACAGTGGCGGCATGCGATCTTCTCGTCCCGGGCGTAGGAGAGATTATCGGCGGCAGTCAGAGGGAAGAAAGATATGACGTGCTCAAGGATCGCATAGAAGAAACGGGCATGACGACGGATGATTACTGGTGGTATATGGACCTTCGCAAATATGGTGGAGTTAAGCACGCAGGTTATGGCCTAGGATTTGAGAGAATCATCATGTATATAACAGGCATGGGCAATATCAGAGACGTTCTGCCGTTCCCAAGAACGCCGAAGACAGCAGAATTTTAGGTGAAAGCTGCTGCTTGATTATTATGGTTCGAGAATTATATGATATGTTAAAAAGACATGAGTATAGCTTGTGTCTTTTTTAGTTGAGATAGCTTGTTGATGGTTTTGGTGTGTGGGCTTGTTTGGTAAATTTGGCCATTAGCGATTCTTTTAGAGCCTTGTGAAGCGAAAAATAAGGGACTATCCTAGCTTCATGGAAATAAAAACTAAAAATGTAAAAATATGGTTGAACTTTGATTGAAAATATGTTCTAATAATTTTACGAAACAAAGCACCATGAGTTTAAAAATTTTTTTATTTGAAAACAAACGGGTTTTTGGCTTTAAATACGATATTGACAGCATACGAGAGCATAACACTGAGTTTTTATGTAATTGAATGTTAAATAAATCGGTTTTAGTATGAAGAACGTGAGTACGTATTATCACTAAGTAGAGAAACTCATGGAGGGGGTACAGATTTGGATCATTATAGGAAGCAATTGGAAGAAATACGGTTTTCTCTTGAGTCTTTGAAGGAAAAACTCATGGTCGAACAAAATGAGTGCCCTTTAGGTCGGCTAAACAGTTCTATTGATAGGGGCAGACTGCAGTACTATGCTGTGAAGGAGGTTGATCGAGGACAGAGGAAATCCGATGGACGACAAAAAGGAACAAACAACCGACAGAAGAAGGTGGGAATCAATAATAACCCTGAAATAATCAAGGGTCTTGCGAGAAAGGAGTTTTTAATAAGAACCTGCAAGGAGCTAAACAATAATATTATGGTCGTTCAAAGGGCAATTGACAATTTCAGAACATTTGAGCCAAAAGGTATTATTGGAGTTATGACAAAGGCGTACAGGTCCTTGCCCGAAGATTATTTTTTTAAGAAGAATGGAATGAGAGATGAATTCCTCCTTAATCACGATGAAAGAATCGTTGCAGGAATTAAAAGCCATGAAGCCTGGGCTAGGCAGCCCTATGAACAAAGCGATTACAGGTCAGAGGAAAGAAATAAGATAACATCACAGGGCGAGCGCATGAGAAGCAAATCGGAAGTAATGATAGCCGAAAAACTTTACGAATATGGAGTTCCATTCAGATATGAACAGGTTATAAATGTTGGCAAATGGAAGCTTGCCCCGGACTTCACATTTGAAGACAGAAAGAAAGATGAATTTTACTGGGAATATTGTGGGCTAATGGATAATATCCAATATGTCAATTAACATCAATGGAAAATGAACATATACCAGGAAAACGGAATCGTTCCATGGAAAAACCTCATAGTAACCTATGATGAAGGAAACAATATAAATATGGCTGTAATCGATGGCATAATAAAGAACGTTATCATACCAAGGCTTTAACCGGGGTATTAATCAGGCAATTGTAATGAAAGAAAATTTAGCAAGACAGGATTAAAAGTCAAGGGGGCAGCAATATAATAAAGTCACTTGACAACGGATATGCGCAGGTAGTAGTATAGATATAAAAAAGAGAATATAGACGAGCGAGACAATTTCGGAAGTCGGTGAAAATCCGGCACTGTGTCTCAGCAACCGTGATGTCTACGAAAGGGCATGTACGAAAGTACAGCCACTGGGGCGAAAGCCTTGGGAAGGTGCCTGATTAGGTTATGTGAAAACATTGGAAGACTAAGTCGGTAGACCTGTTATCGCTTACAATCAAGTCTTCTGAGGTGAGACAGCGGTTTTTTTATTGCTATTGCTGCGAAGCGCTAGCAATGACAGCGCATGCAAAAGCACTCGGAGACGAGTGCTTTTTTTATGAAGCCTTTTCATCCGCAGGTGCAGGTTTATTAAAAATCTGTAAGGGCTAATCTGCACCTGCTCCTTTAATAAAAAGTGAGGTATGGTAATGATGAGATTCGGGTGGTTTCAAGACCAGGACAATGTAGTATATGCAGACGTGGAAGAGTTTGCTGGGAATTTTGGAAAAGAAACGGGAGTTGAAAATTTTAGGGATAAATTAGATGCCTTCAGGGCAAATCCCGTAAAGGAAGGCATACTTCTCAAGGGGCGCAAGCGAACTACCTTGAAGCTCTTTATTCCTAACATGTATTTTGAAAATAAAAAAGAAAAATTAGATATGGGCGATACGGTATGGGTATATTTGGGAGAATACTATCCTTGTTACTGTGTCTATTGGCCGGAATAATAAAGGAGGACGAATTTGGAAACGCAGAAGAAGAAGAGAATAATGAACATTGCAATGGCGGCACTGATTGCTGTCATAGTGCTCTGCGGTGTTATGGCTGTGGGAAACATCAAAGGATGGTTTGACGGCACTGGCAGCTATGCACAGGCTACCGAGGTTAAGGGCATTGCCAATATTGAAAGAGAAGGCGTTGCATATAGGCTGGAGGATGAGACAGCACTAAAGGCAAGTGATATAGTCGAGACGAAATCCGATGCTACAGCTAGAATAGAAGCGGGAGATAATGATTATATCATGGCAGGCGATACAGAAGGCCAGCATGGGAACCTGAAGGGTGATATGTATTCCATAAGCCTGAGCAAAGGTGAAATCTTCGTGGTTATAAATGATGGAGAGAGCTTCAAGGACATAACCGTAGGGGACTACAGCCTTACTGCAAGGGGCACAGTGTTCTCAGTCAACTCACAGACAGGCTCTATGGGAGTCAATGTCTATGAGGGGGAAGTGGCCTTAGCTAAGGGTGATACAGAGAAAACAGCTAAAGCAGGTCAGGGCATATCGGTGGCAGGAGATGAGGTAGCTGTAAATAAGCTAAAGGCGGAAGCTTTAAATGATTTTAACATCGAACAGGCTAAGCTTGCAGGTGGCAATAGAGAGCTTTGCTTCACGGCAGAACAGCTGGATAAAGTTGTTTCTGATAGAGAAAAGGAAGTAAAGAAAGCCGTTAAGGAACAGAAGAAGCACG
This sequence comes from Clostridiales bacterium, assembly GCA_012513435.1. Classification (GTDB taxonomy): domain Bacteria; phylum Bacillota; class Clostridia; order Peptostreptococcales; family Anaerovoracaceae; genus Lentihominibacter. The sequence goes on along the minus strand of JAAZCE010000047.1, from coordinate 63,166 downwards.
AACAAGAGGTAATTGCGGCAGGAGAATCAGGGCTTGAAGGCAGTAAATCCTCAGGGTCTGCATCAAGCGGCGGAGTGAAGACCTGTACAATCCAAATACGCTGCGATACAATCCTGAACAATATGGGGAAACTGACAGCCGGGAAAGAGGCGTATGTGCCAAGCAACGGAATAATCCTTGCCACATCTACAGTTCAGTTCAGAGATGGTGAAACTGCCTTTGATGTTCTAAAACGTGCCTGCAATGCGGCAGGGATACAGCTGGAATATTCATACACACCTATGTACGGAAGCTATTACATAGAAGGGATGAATCATCTCTACGAGTTTGACTGTGGAGAGCAATCAGGATGGATGTACAAGGTCAACGGATGGTTCCCCAATTACGGGGTCAGTTCATATAAGATGAAAAACGGTGACACCATGGTTTGGTGTTATACCTGCAACGGTCTGGGGGCTGATGTAGGAGGCGGAATGTAATAGATTATAGGAGGATTGAAAAACGTGGAGAAGAAAAAATTATTTGGAAAGGTGCTTTCATTGGTCGTTGTACTTTTCATGCTTTTTGGCACGGTACCTCAGCTGGCATTTGCCGAAGGGGAAACAGAAAACACGGGAACCGTAAAGGTTATCGTAGAAAACGATATCTGGGCTGCGGAAGACGGAGCTGACTGGACAGGGAAGCTCATAGACGAGAAAGAAATCCAGATAGATGCGGGTTCAACGTTTTTGACCGTGTTAAAAGCGGCGCTGGAGTCAGACCAAAAAACCATGAACGATATTAGCTCTAACACAGTTTCGGAGATAAACGGCATCGCTAACGGCGAAGCCGGAACCGACTGTCTGTGGAAGGGTTTTGTCAATGATACAGATATTAACCAACAGTTTGCAGATTATTCAGTTGCCAAGGGTAATATTACAAACGGAAGCGTAATCAAGGTTAAGTACAGCGGTACGGTAGCAGAGAAGACGGATGTCGCTGGAACGGAAGAAGACAGTGATGATGGAGATGTTCCCCTACTGGGGGCAGCTCCGCAGAGTGGTAACAAGCCCACCATAACCACATATGTGACCATTTCAAATAAAGGAGTCATTGCATCAAGCGGCGAAACGATTATGTCAAATGTTCCCGTAGAGGTGGAAGCAGATGCTGACGGTGCGGCAACTGTTGACGCTGTACTGGCGAAAGCCCACGTAGAGTATTGCTCCGGTGGATATAGTGCACCGGGTGGATGGGTAAATATGCTGTGGGGAATCAATACAGGGAATGTGACGTTTTTTGTTAACGGTAAGGGTTTGTCAACCGGAGTCACTGTCGACAAGGTAAAAAATGGCGATAAATTAACCGCATCTATAAATAAGGACGATTCATATTATGCCGATTGGTACACATCATTTGATATATCTGAAAAAACCGTCAAGTCAGATGAGGAGTTCACCCTTACGCTGACGGGCTTTCAAGGAATGGCCGGAGGTGAGCCAAGAGCAGCTAAGGGAGTAAAGATAGGCACGATTGAGGGTGGAGAATTTACTCAGATTGGAACAAAAACAACGGGAACGGATGGACTCGTAACCTTGAGTTTTGAAAAGGCAGGCACATACTATGTGTCAGCATCGGGCGCTGTTAAAGATATGGTAGCTGACTGGTCTCAGCCGCCATACGATGGTAGCATCAAGGTAGAGGCAGATTGCCCGATTATAGCTCCTGTTTGCAAGGTTACAGTGAAAGAAGAAATAACTACATACGTGACAGTTTCAAACAAAGGGAATATTGCGGTAGGCAAGGATGACAGGGCAACCAAGATGATTAACATTCCAGTAACGGTTGCTACTGCAGATGGTCAGGCTACTGTAGATGCTGTAATGCAAAAACTGCATGAAGACTATTGCCCTGGTGGTTATAGTGCACCAGGCGGTTGGGTAAGCAAGCTCTGGGACGTTGATACCATCAATACACTTTTCTTTATAAACGGTACGGGATTAACAGCCGGTGTTGCCTTAGATAAGGTAAAAGACGGAGACAAGATAACCGCTTCCATAAATAAGGATGATGCATATTACGCTGACTGGTACACGTCATTTGGCGAACAGGAAAAGGAAGTAGAAGTGAATTCCAAGTTTACCCTTACACTGACGGGCTTTCAAGGCATGGCTGGAGGTGAGCCTAAAGTAGTTGCAGGAGTAGAGGTTGGCATAATTGGTGATGAGGGATTCACCCCTATTGACAAGAAAACTACTGATGATGTGGGAAAGGTTGAACTTAGCTTTGATAAAACAGGCACATACTATGTGTCAGCATCGGGCACCGTTAAAGACAGGGTAATGGATTGGTCAACAGCGACAGAGTCTGAGGTTGATTGCCCGATTATAGCTCCTATATGCAAGGTTACTGTAACGGAAGAAAAGTACAAGTCATTATGGAGCAAGAGCAACGGGGCATATCTCATATCTTCGGCAAAGGACCTTAAAATTTTCAGAGATTCTATTGGAAACGGCGTTACATATGAAGGGAAAACCGTTTGTTTGACAAATGATATAGCATTGACTGATACGGATGACGTGGGAACGGCCGGAATTGTTCCGACGGATGCCGAAGCTAAAATATTTAATGGCACATTTAACGGAAGAGGCCATACCGTTTCAGGCTGGACAAATACGGAAGCACTGTTTCTCACAATAGGGGAAAAAGGTTCGGTGAACAGCCTTATAATGTCCGGGATAAATAAAACAAATTCTAATCCTGGCACAGCGATAGCTTATTATAACAGCGGAGTGATAGAGAAATGTCAGGTTTATGGCTCTATTACAGGCAATGCCACTGGGTACGCCGGATATGTATCTGGTAATGAAGGAACAATAAAAAATTGCTTATCTTCAGTTAAAATTAATTCCACTAAATCGGATGTTAATGCTAAAGTATCAGGATTTGCCAATTCAAATAGCGGAACCATAGAGAACTGTGTTTTTGCTGGGCAGCTTTCAATTACCGAAGGTAAAATATATCCTATTTCAGTTGGTGGTTTGACAAATTGTTGGTATTTGAAGTCGGACACGAGCAGTTACAAAACTGTAGACGGAGCGACTGCCTGCAATTCTGACCAAATAAAGGTAGCGGAAACCTTTAAGGGGTTTGACTTTGTCAATACATGGGAGCTTCAGGAAGGCTCGAACAATCCAATCCTGAGATACAATTTCACCGAAATAAGCCCTATTGTGGAATTAAAGCTCATAGCAAAGGTCGGAGATTATACTTACGACAGAACTGTTTCTCAAAACGACTGTGTATTTCCGCTTACATATAAACTGGAATATACAGGAAGTGAACCGGATATTAATAAGAACTTTGACAAGATATTGAATGATTGTGGATGTATCGCTACTTTGAATCAGGATAAATGGAAAAAGGATTTTGCTGTCACATCGACCAATGATGGAGTGAGCAAGGATTTCATCAGCAAAAAGCTGTCGGATTATTACAGCCTTGAGTACAAAAACAACGACAAGTATGATTTCAAAATAATTTCCTATGAATTTGCAGATTCCAAGGGAACCTACCACGATGATAAGACAATAAGCAATACTTTGACCGATATACAAAAACAGGCGCAGGTTCAAAAAGCCGATAAGGCAATTAAAACTATCCTTGATGCTATAGTGAAGGAAGATGGAATAAAAGCATTCAAGGATCCACTCTTTGCATTTACCTGTGCCAGAACAGGATATTATCCACAGGGTGCATCAAAGGAAAGGATGTATACCTCATTAATGACCGTTTGGAATGAGTACGTTGCTTGTCAGACCCAAAATAATAAGGAGCCGGAGACTACGGAAACTGCTAAATTTGTTCTGGCACTTACCGCTATGGGATATGATGCCACTGACTGTAATAATATAAACTTTATCGACGAATTGAATAAGAGCGATGATAGCGGCAAATATTTTGCAGTACATTATAAGGCGTACGCCCTGTATAGTGGAAGATACGGAGATTATGAATCTATTATCTCCAGTTATGTAAGTAGCCTGACATCAACCTCCAAGGCAGACAGCTACAGTGCGGATGATATGGCAACCATGTATGCTCAGCCTATTTTCCTAATGTATAATCCGTCCGCAACAGCTGCTGATGCAGACGCATATAAGATTAAGAAGTACGTTGAGGATGAGATAATACCGTGGATGTCCAGAAGTCAAAATGGGTACGGACTTTATAAGTCCGCATTTATTTCTAACAGCACCAATGCATGGACTGATGCCCAAGCACAGATGCTTATAGGCCTTTTAGGAGTGGATTTTTTTTCCGAAGACTTGGTAAAGAACGGCAACACTATGATTAACTATATCATAGATAATCCAGAGTTATCCTTAGGATATGCTTCTGATAAGAGTCAGTGTGCGAGAGCTTTAGTTTCACTTCTTCGTTCCTATAACGGCAAAACCAATCTGTTCGATTGTTCGGACGTAACGAAGGTAAAGGGTGGTCTCATATCCGGGGAGATTGTTAAGCAGATGGATAAAATTACAGCTGTCAAGTCAGCGACTAAATCCATAACCAAGAGCGTGGATGCCGTCTTGAGCAGCAGTGTCAAGGAGGTCAAGAGCAAGATAGACCAGATTCTCGCTCCTGAGGATGAATCCAAGAAGCTTCCTGATAACATGGAAGAAATCACTGATGAACAGTTAAACAGCGTAATCGAAGCCTACAAGGCGTACCAGCTCCTTAGCGACGATGAGAGGCTGCTGGTAGACAACTACAAGGATTTCAAGAAGATTCTCAATGAAATCGGCCAGGTAATGCATAAGGATAAGAAGAGTGGAATAACAATCAGCAATGCTAAGTGGTATCAAAAGGTGGAAGTCACTGAAAGAGAATTCACCGACCAAGAGTTGAGCAAGATTAAGGAGACCTTTGGTGAGGATGCCGTTATTCTTTCAGGATATGATATACACATAATTGATTTGCTTACAGGCAAGAAGGCAGAGCTTAAGAAAAGTATTAGGGTTAAGGTGCCTGCTGCCGACAAGGATGGCCACGATAGCATAGCTGTTCTCCACATAGACGAGGATGGCGGGTATGAATTCATTAAGGCCATTGAGAATGACCATAGCTATGACTTCGACGCACAGAGCTTCTCACCGTATGCCATTATAGGTTTTAATGGTACATGGGAGGATGCCATGGGGAGCGAAACGGAAAAGAGTACTTCATACTGGTTCTGGATAGCTCTTGGAGCCGCAGCGCTTATAGCAATATGCATTATTGTTGTAATGAAGAGGAAAGACCAAACCACTAAATAATAGAATAACCAAAGAGCATTTTTCCACAAACTCCTGCGAGTAAATCGCATAATGTGGAAAAATGTTCTTTTTTTGTGGAAAACCTCTTGAAACCATGTTGTTTTATTGACTATAAGCGGACGGAGAATATATAATACTGATGGAGGCATTAATATGTATAGGGATACTATATTTATATTCTATATAGTCGCCATTTTCTTATCTCTCTTATGTATTGCTTTGATTACTGTGGTTCTTGTAAACAGGACATATAGGAGAAATAAGCTATATTTGTCTACGAGAAATTTTGCTGTGACAATAACCTTGACGGGAATTTTGTATTTTATCTTCTATTACAGAGAAGTTGTGCAGAGTGAGTTTGAGCTTGTTATGCCATACAGAATAGTAGATTACACTCTTTGCTGTACCCTTTTCCTGGCCTGGATGCTTCTGATTTATCGGATGCTTGATGATGATAAATACAAAGGGATTTTTATTTTCGCCTGGATACTGTTTATATGCAGACTTGGAGCGTCACTAGTAATTGCCATGGGCTTCATGGGAGATTACTATGAAATAGCCGATGATAGAGTTTGCATTATCTGGTCGGCGACTGAGGTGGTGTTTAATGTCGCCACCATATGCCTCATAGCTCTGTACGCTATTTATGGCGTAAGGGAAAGCATCAACAGGTTGAGAAAAAAATACATAGAATTATGCTCAGCACTCCTTATAGTGTGGTCTGTGGTTCAATGTATAGTAGATGTTGGTCTTTTCTTCGGTCGGTTTGGTGTATCTGCCTGGGCGCTGGAGTTTCCTGACTTTACAGGTCCTATCATGTTTCTGTGCAGCCTGGCTACATTCGTATTTGTTTTTAAGGAGGATTTCAGCCCTCTGTTTTTTGCAAAGAGAGAAACTGAACCTGCCGGTGACGGCAAGGAAGAAATAGCTTGCCTTCTAGACATAATTGCAGAAAACCACAAGCTCACGGTCAGGGAAAGAGAGGTCATGGAGTTGGTGTATGAGGGTTATACTAATCCGGACATAGGTTCAATGCTTTACATTTCCATTAACACTGTTAAAAAGCATACCCATAATCTGTATGAAAAGCTGGATGTGAAAAGCAGAATAGAGTTGGCTCATCTTGTGAATGCCCAGGGAAATAAACGACAATAATCCATTCATGGACAAATAGTACCCGATTGGGTACTATCTTTTTTTGTAGTTCTGCTATAAGATTTCAGAAAATTGCAAAAAACCAAAGGAGGTCATTATGAAGAAGAAGTTATTATTGACAGTGTCAGTCATATGCTGTATGACACTAGCTCTGTGCGGTTGTGGAAGTGAAGAAGTCCCGGAAGCTGACCGAACGGCAGGCTGTTACAATGGTAATTTTGTGGGTCAGGTGGATGAGGATACCGATGTGCTTGCATTTAAGGGAATTCCTTATGCCAAATCTCCGACAGATGATTTGAGATGGAAGGCACCACAGGCTCCGGATGAAAGCGACAAAACCATTGAAGCAAAAGAATTTGGTAAAACGTCAGTACAGTATTCGTGGCATTCCGAACCTGCGGGTGAAAACGAGGCAGGCGTTGGTGAGGACTGCTTAACTCTGAACGTGTGGACCAAGGATTTGAAATCTAAAGACAAACCTGTAATGGTTTGGATTCATGGAGGTGGCTTTGCCTGGGGAGGTACAGCAGATTCATTATACAACGGTGCTACAATTGTAGAAGAGCATAATGATGTTATCGTTGTAAGCTTAAACTACAGACTCGGCATGCTGGGCGAAATAGATTTGAGCAAGGTTGAAGGGGGAGAAGCTTTTCCTGACAGCAAAAATCTCAGCATGCTGGATCTTATGCAGGGACTGACCTGGGTGCAGGAAAATATCCAAAGCTTTGGCGGAGACCCGGATAATGTGACTATATTCGGTAACTCGGCCGGCGGAGCCTTTACATCATTGCTTACCGCAAGTTCCGATGCCCAGGGGTTATTCAAGAGAGCGATTGCTGAAAGTGGCTCGTTGAATTTGACCTATAATCAGGAGGACTTTGATAACTGGGGAACTACAGAAGCTCTGATGGAATTAACCGGAGCAAAGAACATGGATGATTTGATGGCAATTCCGGAAAAGAAGATGATTAAGCTTTATACTGAGGAAGTAATTGATGACGAGGGTTCCACCTTAAACGACCTTTATAATATGCCTTTCAGAGGACAAGAAGGTGTAGTAGAGGAAGATCCATATCAGGCCCTTCTCGATGGCGTAGGCAAGGATGTTGACCTTATGGTTGGCTCCAATGCAGATGAATGGAGATATTGGATTAATGAAATGGGCGATGTAGAAATGTCCGAGATGGATGAAGATGGCGTTAAGGAAAATAAGGCCATGTACAAGGAATATGTTGCCAAGGCCAAGAAGGATGAGGCGTATGAAGTGGCTACAGAAGAAGAAAAGGCAAAGCTCGATGAATTTTACAGCCTAAAGCAGGTAAAGAGTCTTGCCAAGGTATGGCAGAACACTGAGTTAGGCAATGAAACGGGCTTTAGAATTCCTGCTATAGAAACGGCGTCATGCCATGCCGATGCAGGTGGAAATACATATATGTACTATTTTGATATTTCATCGGATAATTTTGATTTCATTGGTGCATGTCATGCCTCAGAGGTTGCATATGTATTTCATAATCAGGATGAAACCATATTCAGCGGTACCGTTGATGTGGATATGGCAGATCAAATCTGTGAAGCATGGGTTAACTTTGCAAAAACAGGGAACCCAAGCGTAGGTGATGTGGAATGGTCGAAGTATGATACTACAGATAGGAACACTATGATGATAACGAAGGACGGCTTGAATATGGAGAAAGACCCTCTCGGAGATCAGAGAGCTCTACTGCAATCATTTGCAAAGCACTATCTTAAGTAAATAGGCTTAATGCCTGGAGAATGTCAGCTCCGCTTTTTAAAACGGAGCTGACATATTTTTTTCTTTTTTTTACCCACAATTAATAACTGTTAGTGTAAAATAGTTGTGGAGATTAAGAAAAAAGAAATAGAGACAGGTTCCAAAAGAGTAGCACGGCTAATCCAGCCACAGATGACAATATTAGCATCGTCTGAAAGCGTTGCTTTGACGCTGAGCTTTATGACACTGAGTTTTAGAGATTTTTTGTTTGAAAAGCACCGGATTTTTGCAGAAAACCAAATATTATCGACATATTGGAAGTCAAACACGGAGTTTTGTTCAAGAGTTCCGTTTAAAACTTCGTGGGTGATAGGGTGAACACAGAGTTATTTTTTGAGTTACACAACAAAACTCATGGAGGGGGTCATAATTAGGACGGTTTCAGGGAAATATTGGAAATGAACCGAGCTTTTTTGAAATAAAAACAAGCAAAACTCATGGAGGGGGCGTTAGCCTACATTCTAAAACGAAGGGTTTTATGCCTTCGTTTTTTAATCACCTATTGAATTGATAAATAATGGCGCAACTGCTATAATAGTGACATAAATGAATAAATCCAACGACTATGTCGGAATGCGGTGGGAGTCCGCGGCAGCATCCTTGCTACTGTGTATCGCCAATGAGCGATTAAGCCAGAGCTTTCATTTTCGGTGAGACTTGAAGCCGCATCAAGGGTTGCGGTATTTCATAAGCCGGCACCGAATATCGGTGTTTGTTTATTTTTTGGGGAAAAGAGGGAAACTCACATGCAGAGCAGTGACACATTTTCGACCTATAACCCTGCGATAAACTTTATGTTCTTCGCGGGAGCTGTGATTTTCGGGATGTTCTTTATACATCCTGCTTTTTTGGCGTGTACGTGTTTCTTTGCCTTCGCATATTATGCTACAATCAAAAGGAGAAAGGCTGTCAAGCTCATACTGGGAATGATACCGGTATTTGTCGTACTTTCGGCGCTGAATCCTCTGTTTAATACACGGGGAAACACCGTGCTATTCACCTATTTCGGAGGCAGACCTTATACTATGGAAGCCCTTTACTACGGCATGGCCATAGCGGCAATGTTCGTAGCAATAATCACCTGGTTTGCCTGCTACAACGTGGTAATGACCAGTGATAAATTCATGTATCTCTTTGGCAGGTTTATTCCGGCTATTTCCATGGTTTTGACTATGGTCTTAAGGTTTGTTCCCAACTATCAAAGGAAGCTGATGCAGATATTGTCCGCCAGAAGATGTATAGGCAAGTCGGGAGATTCAGGGTGTAAAAGGGAGAAGGCGGAAAATTCTCTGACAGCTGTATCGGCTCTGACTACATGGGCCTTTGAAGGGGGCATAATGATTGCCGACAGCATGAGAAGCAGAGGATACGGCTGTGGCAGACGCACGAATTTCAGCGTATACAGATTCGACGGAAGGGACAGAGCTTTGCTCATGTTGATCATGGCTTTGATAGCAGTTGTTTTTGCATGCGGAGCATGGGGAGGAATGGAAACCACCTACACCCCCCGTCTTTATATAAGAAGTATAAGCGACGGAATCACTTTATTTGGAATGGTTTCATATACAATACTTTTGGCTGTACCTACGGTACTGAATATAAGGGAGGATATTACATGGCGCATTTTGAGATCAAGAATTTAACCTTCTACTATCCCACGAAAAAGGATAAGCCTGCACTTGACCACATAAACCTGCACATACATCAGGGGGAATATGTAGCGGTTTGCGGTAAAAGCGGAAGCGGCAAAACCACACTTTTGAGGCATCTCAAAAGCGTTCTTGCACCTCACGGGAAACTGGAGGGTGAGATTATATTTGAAGGGAAGCCTTTGGCAGACGCCGATTTTCGAATGCAGTCTTCTAAGATAGGCTATGTCATGCAGAATCCCGCCAATCAGATAGTGACCGACAAGGTATGGCATGAGCTGGCATTTGGCCTTGAAAGTCTGGGCCTGGACCAGAAGACCATAAGACTTAGAGTAGCGGAAATGGCCAGCTATTTTGGCATTCAAGGGTGGTTTCACAAGAATGTTTCCCAGCTGTCAGGGGGGCAAAAGCAGCTTCTCAACCTGGCATCCATAATGGCAATGCAGCCTACGGTTCTCATTCTTGATGAACCTACGTCCCAGTTGGACCCTATAGCAGCGGCTGATTTTCTCAATACGGTGAGGAAGATAAACCTGGAGCTTGGAACAACTATAATAATTACGGAACACAGACTTGAAGATATTTTTCATGCCTCCGACAGAGTGGTGGTTCTTGACGACGGAAGGATAATAGCCGATGATACCCCACGCAAGGTAGGAGCATTCCTCAAGGGGGATAATAACGAAATGTTTGCGGCAATGCCGTCCCCGGTGCAGATTTACTACGGTGTTAACGACGAGTCGGAATGTCCGTTGACCGTAAGGGAAGGGCGAAATTGGCTGACGAGACTTTTCAAGGATAGGACGCCGGAGAATATTTCTTTGGACAGAGAAGAAGATGCAGAGTATATAGGAACGCCTGCCGTTATAGTTAAGGAGGCCTGGTTCAGATATGAAAAGCAAAGCCCCGACGTGCTGAAGGGCGTTTCCTTTTACGTGCCTAAGGATAGGCTTTTCGCTATAGTAGGCGGTAACGGAACGGGAAAATCCACCACACTCAAGGCTATATGCAATATTTGCAGGCCATACAGGGGTGAAGTTCTTATAGATGGAAAGCGTATAGAAAAGTACAGCTCGCAAGAGCTTTTCAAAGGGAACCTTGCCATGCTTCCTCAGGACCCTCAGAGCCTTTTCGTAAAGAAAACCGTCAGGGAGGATCTGAAGGAAATGCTTTACGGTGAAGATAAAAAAAACGAGGCCTTGATGGAGGAAATCGCTGGAACCTGTGAAATAACCCATTTGCTGGAAAGCCATCCTTACGACCTTTCTGGCGGAGAACAGCAGAGAGCGGCCCTTGCCAAGGTGCTGCTTACCAAGCCTAAGATACTCCTTCTCGATGAGCCGACCAAGGGGATAGATAATTTCTTTAAATTGAAGTTCGCGGCAATACTTGATAAGCTAAAGGCTCAGAAGGTGACCATCATTATGGTTTCTCACGATATCGAATTTTGCGCCAAGTACGCTGACAGCGTAAGCATGTTTTTTGACGGAAGCATTATTACTACCAATACGCCAAGTAAGTTTTTCTCCAAGAACAGCTTTTATACTACGGCGGCAAACAGAATGAGCAGGCATGTGTTTGAAAATGCCATTACCAATGAGGATGTGGTTGAGCTATGCAGAAAAAATCTATAAGCAGAACCTTAATAAGCGTTATCGCTGTGATTATCTTTGTTCCTGCCGCTATTTTAATAGGCTGGTATATGGGGGACAGGCAGTACTATATTACGGGAGTGATAATCATTATACTTTCCATGGTGCCGTTTTTCGTGGGCTTTGAAAACCGCAAGCCTCAGGCAAGAGAGCTTGTGTGCATTGCGGTCATGTGTGCCATTGCCGTGGCTTCGCGTGTAGCCTTTATTATGGTGCCTCATTTCAAGCCTATCATAGGAATTATCATTATTGCGGGTATGGCATTTGGACCGGCTGCAGGATTCCTTACAGGGTCAATCAGCGCCTTTGTAAGCAATTTTATCTTTGGTCAGGGACCCTGGACTCCGTGGCAGATGTTTTCTTACGGACTGGCGGGATTTATTGCCGGACTACTTACTAAGGCAGGCGTTTTAAAGCCTGAAAAGAGGATTCCTGTTACGATTTTTGGCGGACTGATAATCATGCTCATAGTCGGACCCTTGCTGGATACCTGTACCGTATTCACCATGGCGAGTATGGTCAATACCGTGTCTTTAGCTGCTGTTTATCTGGCGGGAGTGCCTGTCAACACAGTACTAGCTGTGTGCACTATGCTCACCTTGTTACTGCTTTGCAAGCCTATGACGGAGAAACTCAACAGAATAAAGGTTAAGTACGGAATGATGGAGGAGGATTAGAGTGAAATTTGACAGCTATCATCCAGCTATCAATTTAATATACTTCACAGCGGTTACCGCCTTCACGGTTTCCTTTCACCATCCTGTCTATTTAGCCATAGCATATGTATCCGCCTTTGCCTATTCGGTGAAGCTCAACGGCATCAGGGCTATGGTTTTTAACCTATGTCTCATACCGTTGATTTTAGCCTATGGAGCATGGTATTCATACTATAACCATTTTGGCAGTACCTATATCAGGCAAAATTTTATTGGCAACGAGATAACATTGGAAGCCGTTGTGTTCGGACTTGTAATCGGCGTCACCGCGGCTACTGTTATTATGATAATGTCATGTGTATTCGCTGTTTTTTCATCGGATAAGGTGGTGTATCTGTTTGGCAGAGTATCACCTAAATTATCCTTGTTTTTATCTATAATGCTGCGTAGTATTCCCAGAATAAAACAGACTGCAGTCAGGGTCAACGTGTCTCGAAGAGGAATAGGAAGAGGATGCGGTCAGGGGACCATTTTAAGGCGTCTTACAAATATGGTCTGCGTGTTCTCCATACTCATAACCTGGACGGCGGAGAGCTTTATAGAAAGCTCACAGTCTATGAAAAGCCGGGGGTATTCTTTAAGGGGGAGGACAGCTTTTTCTATTTACAGGTTTGATAACAGGGACAGGTGCTTTGTCGTTGCAATATTCCTGTGTCTTACTTTCATTGCCGTGGCGGTGGCCTTTAACCAGACAAATATTTACTACGACCCTCAGATTGTTATGAACAGGGTCACACCTGTTTCATACGTGTTTTATGCTGTTTATGGTATACTGTTTTGCATGCCGTTGGTATTACAGATAAAAGCAGAAATATTGTTTGGCAGGTCTTCCAAGGGAATAGATCATATTGAGGTCATGTAGCAGGAAATTAGAGGTGCTGTCATAATTTCACCCGAGACATTGCGAGACTGTGTAATAGCCTTGACTCTGGCAGATAAACTTATTGCTAACCACAAACTACAATGTTATAATAATAATATCGTTACAAAAAAATTTAGGGAGGTCTCATTAGATGAAGGGCTATAAGAGCGAAAACATAAGAAACATTGCACTTGTAGGGCATGGCGGTTGCGGAAAAACCACTTTTCTGGAGGCGGCACTGCTTGCAACAGGAGTTATTAGCAGACTGGGCAAGGTAGAGGACGGAAATACGGTTTCTGATTATGATAAGATGGAAATCGAAAAGGGTTATTCAATCAGTACATCAATAATACCTGTAGAGTATAAGGATGTGAAGATTAACTTTGTAGATACCCCGGGTTTTTTTGATTTTGTAGGGGAAGTTAATTCTGCAATGAGAGCAGTAGAAGCGGCAGCAATCATTGTAGATGCTTCATCTGGTATACAGGTAGGAACTGAGAAGGCATGGAATTCATGTAAGCAGTTTGGTATTCCTAAGTTTTTTCTCATAAACAAGACAGATAAGGAAAATGTAGATGTAGATACTACAATAGAAGAACTGAAAGAAAAGTTCGGAACTTCTGTAGTAACTCTTGAAGATAAAGATGCTCTTACGGAAGCTATTGCAGAGACAGACGAAGACCTGATGGAAAAATTCTTTGCGGGCGAAGAATTTACAGATGCTGAGTTCAATGCAGGACTTTCCCGTGGAATCGGCGCAGGAGACATAGTTCCTGTAATGACTTGTTCCGCAGCTACGGGAGAAGGAATCAAGGAAGCTCTCCAAAAGTTTATAGACCTGGTTCCTAAGGCAATAGACCAGGAGGACTATGACGCTGCCAACGACAGTGACGAAGCAATCAAGGTAAAGGTTGACAAGGATGGCAAGCCAGCAGCCTTCGTATTCAAGACAATAGCGGATCCATTCCTAGGTAAGATTTCCCTTGCAAAGGTTGTTTCCGGAACACTTAAAGCAGGACAGGAAATTTACAATGCAAGAGCAGAAAAAGCAGAAAAGTTGGGAGCTATGTTCTTCATGAGAGGTAAAACTCAGGAGGATGCACCTGCAGTTGAAGCAGGAGATATAGTAGCAATTGCTAAATTACAGTTTACAAAGACAGGTGATACCCTATGCGAAAAAGCAAACATCATCAAGTTTGCTCCTGTAGAATTTCCTACTCCATCCCTCTATTTGGCGGTAGAAGCTGCAAAGAAGGGCGATGATGAAAAGGTGGGAACAGGTCTTAATAAGCTGATGGAAGAAGATCCGTCATTCAAGCTTGAGAGAAACATAGAAACACATCAGACACTTCTGGGAGGTCAGGGCGAAATACAGCTCAATATCATAACCTCCAAGTTGAAGGATAAGTTCGGCGTAGATGTTATTACAGTACCGCAGAAGATAGCATACAGAGAAACAATCAAAGGCAGCTCGGACGTACAGGGCAAGCATAAGAAGCAGTCCGGCGGAGCAGGTCAGTATGGCGATGTTCATATCAGATTTTCCCCTGCACAGGAAGAATTTGAATTTTCCGAAGAACTCTTTGGAGGCTCTATTCCTAGGAACTACGTTCCGGCAGTCGAGAAGGGCTTGAAGGAATCCATGGAAAAAGGACCTTTGGCAGGCTGCAAGGTTGTAAACATCAAAGCCGTTCTCTATGACGGTTCTTATCACGATGTAGACTCCAATGAAATGGCCTTCAAGATTGCTGCTTCCCTGGCGTTTAAGAAGGGTATAGCTGAGGCTAAGCCTTGTCTGCTGGAGCCGGTAATGAAGCTGGAAATCGTTGTTCCCGATGAATACATGGGTGATGTAATGGGTGACATGAACAAGAGAAGAGGCAAGATTCTTGGTATGGAACCTTTGGCAGGAGGCGGACAGAAGCTTATGGCCGAAGCACCTCAGGCTGAACTCTTTGACTATGCTATTATCCTCAGATCTATGACTCAGGCAAGAGGAAGCTTCGTGATGATCTTTGAAAGATACGATGAAGTTCCTGCACAGGTTGCACAGAAAATAATAGCAGAGCATCAGGCAGAGCAGGAAGCAAGATAAGACCATAGCCAATCAAAGCAACAAAGCCGTGGAAAGCAAGTATTTCCGCGGCTTTAGTGTAATATTGCAAGGTATAGTTTGACCGTAAGGGTGAGGAGAATTCATGGCGAAAAAAGGAAGCACAGTATTTGTGTGTCAAGAGTGTGGATATGAAAGCTCAAAATGGATGGGCCAGTGTATTTGCGGTGCCTGGAACACTATGGTGGAGGAAAAAATAGCAGAGGTAAAGGACGGAGACAAGCGTCGCAGGGCTTCTGCAAAGGAAAGCCCCTCCGGCGGGGTTAAGGCCGGCAAGCCGTCAAAGCTTTTGGAAATTTCTTCGGGGGAAAAGGGACGACTGGACACTGGTATAGGCGAGCTGAACAGAGTTCTTGGCGGGGGCCTTGTTTTAGGCTCACTGACTCTTATTTCCGGAGAGCCGGGAATAGGTAAATCTACCATTATCATACAGGCTGCGGCCAATATTGCCTCCAGAGAGGGTGTAGTATTATATGTTTCAGGGGAAGAATCGGAAAATCAAATAAAGATTAGGGCAGACAGAGTTTGCAGAGGGCTGTCTGATAACCTGTTTATTCTCGCAGAGACAAACATGGAAAACATAGCAGCTGTATGCGAAGAGCTGAAGCCTGTGTTTCTCATTATAGATTCCATTCAGACCATGTATACCGCTGACCTTGATTCAGCACCGGGCAGCGTGTCTCAGGTGCGTGGCTGCGGCAACGAGCTTATGAGAATAGGAAAGGTAAAGAATATCCCAGTATTCATAGTGGCTCACGTAACTAAGACAGGAGATTTGGCAGGACCTAGAATAGTGGAGCATATGGTCGACTGCGTTCTCAGCTTTACGGGAGACAGAAGTCATGAAATGAGAATACTCCGAGCTCAGAAGAACAGGTTCGGAACCACAAGTGAGATTGGGGCATTCGAGATGTCCGAGGAGGGCCTTTTGGAAATCGAGAACCTTTCCGGTACTCTCCTTGAGGAGATGGACGAGAACAGCGAGGGGGCCATAGCCACGGCTGTATATGAAGGCACCAGGCCTTTGGTTTTGGAGGTTCAGGCACTTACGTCCCCTACAAATATAGGGTTTGCAAGAAGGACATCTATCGGTATAGATAATTCTCGTCTCAATATGATAATAGCAGTGCTGGAAAAGAAGATGGGTTTATCTCTTATGAATCAGGATGTATATGTGAACATAGTAGGAGGGATAAAGCCTGAAGGTACTTATACTGATTTGGCTGTGGCGCTGGCAGTCTATTCTTCATACAGAGGGAAAGCCTTGGGAAGCAGGACCCTTGTTTTGGGAGAAATAGGGCTCACGGGGGATTTGAGAGCTGTGCAGAACGGAGAAAAGATTTTAAGGGAGGCTGCCCGCCTGGGGTTTGAACGGGTGATACTACCTATAAAAAATGCAGAGAAGCTGGCAAAACCTCTTGTTGATATAAATAAAGAACGCGGCGAGTCCAATATGAAGAGAGTAGAATTGACAGGTATGAAAAACATAAGGGAAGTGCAGCGGATGTTTACCCCTTGATTTTATCTGTCAGTTATTATGTGATATAGGTATTAAAAAGCCCGACGATTGCAATCGTCGGGCTTTTCATCTGGTTATGCTCCGAAAACAGGCTATGACCTTCAGCCGTTTGAAATCATTTCAAAGAACTCTTTGAAGGTTATTGGCTCCTGAAAGGCATTCTGCATAACAAAAGCCGCAAGTCCAGCCGTAGCCAGTATAATCAGAAATATGAATACTACAGTTCCAAGAAATTTTCTCATTTAATAATCTCCATTTATGAAGCTGCTTATTATAACCAAGATATTACGAACAGTAATATTGCAACTGCTGCGAAGCAGTAGGCGCCTATTCTCCAACGCTTATACTGTTTGTCAAGAACTGTCTTTTCCTCAGCGGTAGGATCCTGAGTAGCTAAAGCAAGTTCTTCGATATCGATAGCAAGCTGAGGAATAGGTCTCTTGCGGACAAAGATTACATAGTAAATTATAGCGAGCAAATCCCATGCAACGTTGTACCAAACAGCAACAGGATCGTAGGCTAGAATCAGCAGTATGGCGAAGCATACAATGCTGAACCATGCACCGAATGTGCCGGCAGGACATTTCCACGGTCTGGCAAGGTTAGGTTCCTTTTTACGCAGTGCCAAGAATGACCAGAACCCTATTATATAGCACTGAATCTGACTGTAAGCACACATCATAGCTACGATTTTGATTGAACCGGATAGAATAAAGAATACACCCAGAACACCACAGAGCATTACTGCACGGTGAGGACTGTTAAATTTAGAGTGTACGCCTCCAAAGTATTTAGGGAAGTTTCCATCCTGTGACATGATGTATATGTAGCGCGCAGGCCCGGCAATACAAGGATTCATTGTAGAGAAGTCTCCGCCTAATGTAATACCCAGACATAGGATTACTAGAGGCAGTCCCACGATACCAGCATATTGCATAGCCGATGCGTAAGGAGCCGCTGCTGTGAACAAATCAGGAACGTGTTCTGCAGGTGTCAATGCGCACAAGAACCACTGGAATAAGAGGTTAACTGCCAGTACGCAGAAAGGTGAAATCAGCAGAGCTCTAGGAATAGTAATCTGTGGGAACTTAACCTCGGAACCCATACCTACGATGGTTTCAAATCCGAAGAAGCACCAGAGTACGAGCAGTACAGCCTGTGCGAATGCATTTACGCCAGCAGGGATTCCTACGCCTGCAACCATTTCGGTAATGCCTGAGAAATCGGCTTTTGCGATTACTGTTGCAAACCATACCAGTGAACATGCCCAGAAGAAGAACATAAAGAAGTTCTGAGTCTTGCCGTTCATCTCAATGCCTCTGTAGGAGATGGCTGTGAAGATAACGAACAGGACGATTGCCGGGATCGCTTTCCACAGGAATAAGGAAGCGTCAACATGACCTGAGAAGAAATCGATCAACGAATAATTGTTGTCGTCAACAGGAACATTGAGTCCGAGAGCATTCAGCAGTCTAACGAAATAGTTGGAGAATGCCATTGCCTCGGAAGCGCCGATACCTATCTGAGCTAGAGTGTAGTTCCAGCTTTCAAAGACAGCGACAGGGTAGTTGATGCTTCTCTTTGCAAATGAGTATGTACCACCTGCTAACGGCAGTGCAGCACCTAATTCACCATACATTGCGCATGGGAAGAGTATGAGAAGGAATGAAATCACCGAGGCAAGGATTACGGTGCCGCCCATAAGTCCGACAATTTGCGAACCAACGGTGAACAGCCCTACTCCTATTACAGCTCCCGCTGTAAGGGTGATACATTCTGCCAGCCCCAAAGTTCTGTTTAGAGTTTGGGGTTTAGAATTGTTGTCCATAAAGAACCTCCTTGAAAAAATAAATTATAATAACTATGGGATAAAAGTAAACTTGATTTACATTAATCAGTGTTAAAAACGTAGGTGTAAAAAGTGCTGCCTATTCTGGTTTGAGGTCATTCTGCGGCTCTTCCTGCGACTCTTCCTGCGACGGCTCCTGTAATTGAGCTTTTGCAACAGCGCGCATATATCTTCGATGCCTGTAGTATGGAAACAGGAATACAAGTGTTGAGATGTTGAATGTAAGCCACATTCTGAGGCAGAAGGTGACAAGTCCGTCAAATTCTCCTGCATCTGCTATGAACAAAGGCCTGACTGCCAGTATGGTTGACACGACAAAGCAAATTGCCGGCAACGCCAAACCCGCATAGGGGTTAGGACGTTCACACAAAAACTTCTGTACTTTGATTATCAAATACATAGCGATGAGTGCTGTCGGGAATATTATTATCATTTTGTCGGGATCCATATTTTGTAATACCTGCATAGCAAAAGACCCTCCTATATTTTTAGACTAATTAGTATACCTCCACGTGGATATTGTATAGTATTTAGCACAATATTAGATAGGAAAAAACGGAAGTTGACGAGGGAAATATCAGGTGCTATTATAAAAGTGAAATAGAACATGTTCCGATTTGTACTATTTGTCGCAGAAATCCCTATTTTCGCACTTTAAGAAGCGGGTAAAACATGTCGTACATCATAAGCAATAAACAGTATTTGGCCCCTACGGAAGTCCGTGCCAAATATGAGCCCTTGCTCTTTGATATAGAGGGCTTGGGAATTGAAAAAATGGATGTTAACTTTGGACATCCCCTTTATACGGCTCTCGCAGATGTTTGTTTTGTAAAATCCATATCTGCCGAGAAACGTTATTTTCCTGTAGCTCCTGACGGATGCATGACCTTAGTGTGTCGAGTTAAAGGAGAGGATGCCCAGGCCTATGTGTGTGGGGTTATTGATGAAATCAAGAAGGTTGAAATAGAGCCTGACGAATACTATGTTTTCATGAGATTTGTTCCCGGCGTGGGTTATTCTCTCATGAAGGACAATGCTAATCAGTACACCAATAAAACCCTTGGAATAAGGAGAAATATGGCGGGTGGAGACCAAATAATGTCTATTCTCGTAAGGGATACTCCTCTCATTGAGCGGGTGAGACTTATTTCCAAGGTTATAAGGGTATATCTGCAGGGTGAGGAAGATAAATATTTAATAAAATACTGTACTGAGAAGATTTTTAGCACACAGGGGAATATAAGGATTGAAGCTCTGGCCGAGGAGACCGGGTTCACGTCAAGGCACATTGGTAAGATGTTTGAACGGTGTGTAGGTATATCTCCTAAACTATATTCGCAGATAGTCAGGCTGCAGATGTCAATGGGAAAGATAGCCACAGACAGAGAAGATTTGTTGCTTGATATTGCAGTAGACAGCGGTTTTTTTGACCATGCACATATGAACAGAGTATACAAGAAAATGATACACTGTTCCTCAGGAGAGTTTAGAAAATATTCATTTGACAGGCTGGATTACTCTCAAACAGATGATTACCTTCAGCCTAAAGAGCTAATATAACACTTTGACTGAAGGTCTAATATAACACTGAAGGGAAGCAGGACGTAATGAAGAAGAAAAAGTATTACATAGGTTTGGATCAGGGGACCACCGGGACCACAACTTTACTTCTGGATGAGGAGTGGAACATAGTTGCGCGAGGCTATATGGAGCATAAGCAGTATTATCCCAAGCCTGGCTGGGTAGAGCATAATCCTCTGGAAATTTGGCAGAGAGTCATAGAATCCATGAGTATGGCCCTTGATATCGGCGGGGTAACGGCAGACCAGGTTCAGTGTATAGGCTTAGACAATCAGGGCGAAACAGTCATGCTGTGGGATAAGGTGACCGGTGCTCCTCTTTACAATGCCATCGTGTGGCAGGACAGAAGAATGGCCAGATATGCAGACGAACTGACTAAGGAATACGGGGAGCTTATCAGAGAGAAGACGGGACTGATGGCTGACTCCTATTTCAGCGGCCCCAAAATCAAGTGGATAATTGACAATGTTCCCGGGGTTAAGGAAAAAATAAAGGAAGGCCGTGTTCTTGCAGGGACGATGGATTCATGGCTTATTTGGAAGATGACTCACGGCAAGGTTCACGTTACGGACTGTTCTACTGCTTCAAGAACCATGCTGTTCAACATACATACAGGCAAATGGGATGAAGATATCCTTGATATTCTAGATATAAGCAAGTCCATACTGCCGGAGATATGTGACAGCTCAATGGTTTACGGGTATACGGATCCTCTTGATTTTTTCGGGGCCAGAATACCTATTTCCGGGTCAGTGGTGGACCAGCAGGCGGCGCTCTTCGGTCAGGCTTGTTTTACACCGGGAGCTATTAAATGCACATATGGAACAGGCTGTTTCATGCTTATGAATACCGGAAACAAGGCTGTATATTCCAAGAACGGGCTCCTGACTACGGTAGCGTGGAGAATCAATAAAAAGATTTCGTTTGCTCTCGACGGCGGAATATATATAACAGGTGCGGCTACTCAGTGGCTGAGAGACGGAATAAGGATAATCAAAACTGCTGCAGAAACAGAGAAGATGGCCTTGGATGCCAAGAATAACGGAGGAGTTTACTTTGTTCCGGCTTTTGCCGGATTGGCAGCGCCTCACTGGGATTCATATGCCAGAGGGACTATGGTAGGAATAACAGGAGGTACTACGAGAGAACATATTGTAAGGGCAACTCTTGAATCCACCGCTTATCAGGTCAAGGATAATTTGGATGTAATGAATATGGATGCCAGTATGCCAATAACCATAATGCGCGTAGACGGTGGTGCTGTAGAAAATAAATTTTTAATGCAGTTCCAGGCTGATATACTGGGTATACCTATTGACGTTCCTGTAATCAGAGATACTACGGCCTTGGGAGCAGCACAGATTGCCGCCTTTGGCATCGGTGAATTCGATTCCTTCGCTCAGCTTGAAGGAAACTGGAAGCTGGCACAGCGTTACGAACCTAAGATGAGTGTGGATGAGCGCGAAACCCTGCTGTACTATTGGCACAGGGCGGTAGAACGCGCAAAGCATTGGTCTGAAGAATAAATTTGAATGAAAAGTTTTGAAAGGAAGTGTAGAGATGAGCGCACCAAAATTATTTAGTCCGGGACCTATTATGGTAAAGGAAAATGTCAGACAGGCTTTGACACATTACGATATCTGTCACAGAGGAGCGGAGTTTGAGGACTTGTTTGCGAGAGCAACAGCTAAGATAAATAAGCTGTTCAAGGCTGACGATTCATACAGTTCAATGATTATTTCAGGCTCCGGAACATCATCAAACGAAACCGTTTTGTCCTCTGTTTTTAATAAGGGCGAGAAGGTAATGTTGATTAGAAACGGTGTTTTTGGGGAAAGATTGCTTGAGATAATTCAAAAGTATGAGATTCCTCTCGTTGACTGTGAATTCCAGTGGGGAGAATACCCTGATGTTGAGATAATAGATAAGGCAATGGCAGCCCATAAGGACATTAAGGTGGTAGCTATGGTATGTCACGAAACCTCTACAGGCATGCTGAATCCTGTAAAGGAAGTAGGGCAGATTTGTAAAAAGTACGGGAAGTGGTTCTTCGTAGACTCTGTTTCTGCAGCGGCCGGCGAGCTTATTGATGTGGTTGATTTTAACATCACCTTTGCTACTTCTGTTGGCGGAAAGTGCCTGGGAGCGTATCCTGGCTCTGCATATGTGTGCGGTAAGAAGGAAGCGCTTGCAACTCTTACTCCTGAAATGGGAAGGAATGTTTACCTTAATCTCGCCAAGCATTATGCGTATGCAGAACAGAAGAATCAGACCCCTAATACCCCTAATGTGAATCTTTTCTGGGCTCTTGATGTGGCTCTTGATAACGCTCTGGCAGACGGCGGGATTGAAGCGAGAGTGGCAAGATACAGAAAATGTGCAGGTATCCTCAGGCAAGGCATGAAGGATATGGGGCTTAAATTGTTATTAGACGATGAAAGCAGAATGTCGAGTACGGTTACCTCCGTATTCCTACCTGAAGGAAAGGATTTGAAAAAGTTCCTGAAGGATATGGAAGTAGCAGGTTACGTTGTTTACAGCGGTAAGGGGAAATATGAAGAAATGGGCATGTTCCAGGTGGCGAACATGGGCGAGATATACCCTGAAGACTGTGAAGAATTTTTAAATGTCCTAAAAAACATATTAAAATAGATAAACTAACGAAAGAAACCCGCGGAGCGTTTGCCCTGCGGGTTTCTTTCGTTAGTATGTGTTTTGTTATGTTACCTCTCCCCTTACGCAAAATATTCATTCTTGAGCATGGCCATCAGATGAACATCACGCAGGATGCCGTTCTTTCTGCAGTTATCCCTAAGGATCCCTTCGTACTTAAAGCCCAGAGACTGATAGAGAAAGCTTGCCGGATTGTCTGTGTAATGGTCAAGATAGACTCTTTTCATTTCAAGTTCCTCAAAACAGAAATGCATAATAGCTGTCATGGCTTGCCTGCCATAGCCCTTTCCGCGAAGTTCGGTATTGGCAATGTATATCCTCCAGATTTCCAGCTTCCATTTTTCTTCTATGTCACCGAGGATTATTCTGCCAACAGGAGCATTAGTTTCCTTCATGAGGATGGTAAACTGCATCTGTGACGGCGATTCGTCATGGTGAATGTATTCACGGGCAAGAGTTTCCCATGACTGGTCATCGTTTATGCTGAAGAATTCTGTTACCTTTTCATCACGCTCCCAGGTATAAAAACAGTCAAGGTCAGACCACTGGGACGGCCTTATGATAAGGTCTTTTGTTTCGAAAGTTCTCATGGCGTATCTCCTCATTTAAAACTATTGTCATATAGCTGATAAAACAAGTTTATAATATTATGTGTTTTTTTTCAAGTTAGCACTTGTGTTTTAGTGTGGATAGATGCCATAATATGAGGAACACCATAAGAGAGGAGGGATATATTGATAGAGCAAGTATTAGATAATGTTTACAGAATCGAAGTGCCTTTACCGGATAATCCTTTGAAGGTTTTGAATTCCTATATCATTAAAAGTACTAAGGGCAGAAATCTGCTCATAGATACAGGATTTAACCGAATTGAATGTGAGCAAACAATACAGGGCGCCTTAGCTGAGTTGGAAATAGATATGAGCATGACCGATATGTTCATAACTCATCTTCATTCCGACCACTGCGGACTGATAGCTGTTCTTCCCCATGAGGATACTAAACTGTACAGCGGAGAGATAGACGGTGAGCTGATAAACTTTGAAACAGGCAATCTTTACTGGGCAATGCTTGACGAACTGTTTATCAAATACGGATTTCCTCGCGCGGAATTTGGGAGGAATACGGACATTCATCCGGGAAGAAAGTTCTGCAATGAAAAAAGAGTAGACTTTATATACCTGGAGGAAGGCGATGTGCTGGAGGTGGGGGACTATAAGCTTGAGCTGGTCTTTACACCGGGACACACGCCGGGGCACATGTGCCTTTACGACAGAGGAAAGAAGGTCTTGTTTTCCGGAGATCATATTTTAGGAGATATAACGCCTAACATATGTATAGAGCTGTCCTGTGAAAATCCTTTGAAATATTATTTCGACAGCCTAGCAAAGGTTGAAGGCCTTCAGGTCAACACCATTCTTACAGCCCATAGGAAGCCTGTTCCCGACATGTATGAGCGTATAAGAGAGCTTTACGACCATCACGAGAGAAGAATAGCTGAGGTTTGGAAGATACTTGAGGATCAGTGGAAGACAGGATATGAGGTTGCTAGGGATATGACCTGGAGAATAAGGTGCAAAAACTGGAGCGACTTTCCAGCACCTCAAAAATGGTTTGCAGCCGGCGAGGCCGTAGCCCACTTGCAGTTCATGCACAGCAGGGGCGATGTGCTTCGGGAAGAAAGGGATGGAGTTTACTACTATAGGAGAAAAGAGCTATAGAGTGAAAAATTCAGGCTTTCTGCTGCGAAATTCACAGTAATACCTAAATCCCAAAGATTTAGCAAAAGGTATGGCATCCTCGAAGTGAAACTGGAAGTAGTCGGGAGAGTGTGCGTCAGAGCCTATGGTAAGGATTTCGCCGCCTAGCTCCCTATATCTTTTTAATATGGATCCTCTTGGAAGCCAGGTACCGGTATGGTACCTGAAGTTTGATGTGTTTATTTCTAAGCCCTTGCCGCCGACTACCATTAGCCTGAGTATTTCATCGATGATTTCTTCGCAGGGACCATAATCATATAGGGTGCCTATATATCTGTCAAGAATGCTAAAATGGCCCAGAATATCGTAGTCCTGGAAGGATTTTAGGCATCGGTACATATAGGAGTAAAAATCCTCTACCATTGCAGGACCGTCAACATCGCTGAAATCATAGGAATACAAGTCATTCTTTCCTAAGCAGTGAAAAGAACCGATGACTATGTCATAGGGAAAGGAGTTTACAATCTTCTTTGATACGGGAAACTGCCCTTCCATTATCCCAAGCTCAAGACCGGCTAGAATTTCAAGTTGATGACCGTAGTGAGACTGAGCCTGAAGAAGGCACTTGTGATAGTTGTAAAAATCAAGAGTGAAGGGAATGTTGGGGTCGGGAAACCCAGGGTCTACATGGTCGGTTATAGCCAGGGTTTTAAGCCCTTTTTTAATTGCTCCCTCTATCATGATATCCATGGGGATATTGCAGTCGTCTGAAAAACCTGTATGTGTATGAAAATCACAATTCATGGTCTTAGCTCTTCCTTTCGCCTTTCACCGTTTTGATAAAGCCCAATTCAAACCAGAAGGTAGTGCCCTTTCCCACAGTACTGTCAACACCGAAATCCACCTTATGAAGGGTGAGTATTTCTTTTACAATGGAAAGCCCAAGGCCTGAACCTTCAGCGGATCTGACCATATTGGAGCTTGCTCTGTAGTAGCGCTCCCATACGTGAGCCAATTCTTCGGGAGCTATACCTACGCCGTGGTCTTCCACCTTGCAGATCACATTCTTACCTCGACGTTTCAAAGAAAGAATTATGGTTTTATCTTCGCCGCAGAACTTAATGGCGTTGGTCACCAGATTTGAAATTACCTGCTTTATCTTGTCTTCATCGCCGTTGACGATATAGTTGGACGGTGAGTTTAGCTTGAAGGTGTAGCCCTCAGCCTCCTCCATTATCATATAGGTGTGCAGGATGGTCTTGGCGGCCGCAGTGATATTAAAGTCTTTTTTCTCCAGAACCATTCTTCCTGACTGCATCCTGGATATGGTAAGAAGGTCGCCTACTAGAGAATTAAGTCTGTCAGTTTCATCTATGATGACCTGAAGATGCTCATCTCTTTTCTTAGGGTTGTTGCCCGAAATATCCTTTATCATTTCAGCGTAGGATTTTATCATGGTCAGAGGCGTCCTTAAATCGTGAGACACGTTGGCGATAAGGTCTTTTTGGAGCATATCGGATTTTTCCAGCTCTATTGAAGCTCGTGTTAGGGTGTCCGCCAGATTGTTTATTTCTGTGTAGTGACCTCCCTTGAATACAACTCCGTATTCACCGTCTGCCAGACGTTCGGCAGAGTTGGCTATCTTCCTGATAGGACGGGTTATCCTTACCGAAAGATAGAAGGAAATCAGGCAGGCCAGTATCAGTGATATGAAGGTTACATACACCAGCTGGTTGGTAAGTATCTGTATGGTAGAGGAAACCGGCCATAGCGGTGAAAACACGTAGACTATGAGAGGCGTTTTATCCTCTGATTCAAGGAGTGCGCCGTAGGCAAGAACCTCCTTGGAATTGTCGAAGCCTTTTATCCTCAGAGAAATAGATGTTTTGTTATCGCTGAACATATACTTGTTAACTGTTTCAATCTGTTCCGAATAGTATCTGGAGCTGGTCGTATCTCCCGACGGCTTAAAGTATGTGGTTTTGCCATCAAAAGAAGCGATATAAATATACATATCGTTAGTATCCGAAACCTTCTCCACCTTTTTGAGAAATTTCGTATTGCTGTTTGACTTGTAATAGGACTTTATGTCCTTTACAACCTTATCCGTCTGGTCTACCTTCATGACCTCGTAGAAGTTGTTGAGAAATAAAACCTGAAGGAACCAAAGTATGACCATGAGAAATGCGGTGAACAGAATAAAGTACAGCCATGTTTTGAATTTAATGCTCTTGTAGTCAAGTTTAAGCTTCAAATTTGTATCCAACTCCTCTTAATGTAACTATAAAATCTCTGTATGCACCTAAGTTGTTTCTCAGGTTCTTGATGTGGGTATCTATGGTTCTATCATCGCCGAAGAAGTCATAGCCCCAAATATCTGACAATAGTTTGTCCCTGGAAAGGGCGATGTTCTTGTTCTCCACCAAATAGAAGAGCAAGTCGTATTCCTTCGGAGTCAGGTCTACCTTTTCTCCGTCTACGGATACGGTTCTTGCCGGAATATTGATTTCAAGGCCGTCAAAGGTCATAACCCTTTCTGTAGGCTTTTCGCTTACGCTGTTTCTTGACAGGACTGCATTCACTCTTGCCATCAGCTCCTTAGGGCTGAAAGGCTTCACCACGTAATCATCGATTCCCAGCTCGAATCCGAAGAGCTTGTCGTATTCTTCACTTCTGGCAGACAGCATAATTATAGGTATATTTTTAATTTTTCTTATTTCCTTACAAGCGGAAAAACCGTCTAGCTTAGGCATCATAATATCCATGACAATAAGGTCATAGTCGTTCAGCTTACAAAGGCCTACAGCTGTCATGCCGTCGGCCGCCTCCGTTATTTCATGTCCATTAAATTCCGAATACTCTCGGATTACCTCTCTTATTTTCTGTTCGTCGTCAGCAACAAGTATCTTTGCCATAACAAACCTCCTCTCTATATTGTAAGAATAAATTCACAAAGTGTTGACTGTGTAATATGTATGTGAATATTGTACCATAATTTGTTGGCGGGGTACAGAAGTTGTGATATAATTAATAGCATGTGTATTTAAACGAGGAAGGAGGTGAAAAATATGCTAAAAAAACTACTTAGAGCTGTTTTCACTGTTGCCGGAGCCATATTAGGATATGGTGCGTTTTTGTTGACGAAATACTTGATAACCCTTGCAGACCATGAGGAATGGGTCGACTTTTCGGGAGCGCAGGAAGCGTGTGTTTCCATTTTATTTGCAATTATATTTGGATTAATCTTCTTCAGATTGACGCCTACCTTCAAAAAGCAAGGCAGCAAGATGGCCAACAATATAGAATCAGACCTACAGAAGATGTCAATCAACGAAATTATTTTGGGGACTGTCGGGCTTATCGCTGGGCTTATTATCGCGTTTTTGATAAGTCAGATATATGTAGGTATTAAGATTCCGTACCTAGATGTGATTCTAAATATTATCACATACATAATACTGGGCTATTTGGGAATAGTGATAGCAACGAGAAAAGGCCAAGATATTCGTACTGTGTTGTCCAATTCCAAAAAGATAACATCGGTAGGTGGCGGGAAGAACAAACAGAAGGCTGATGCTTCTCCGAAAATTTTTGATACCAGCGTAATAATAGACGGAAGAATTTCGGATATTATGAGAACCGGATTTATCGAGGGCCCTATAGTTATACCTGAATTCGTGCTGGTGGAGCTTAGACACATAGCTGATTCCTCCGATGCGCTTAAGAGAAACAGAGGCAGAAGAGGATTGGATATCCTTAATAAGATTCAAAGCGATTATGGTATAGAGATATACAATACCGTTGCGGAAAAAGCTCTGGATGAGATCCCCGAAGTAGATGTGAAGCTCTTGAAGCTGGCGCAGATAATGAATGGGAAGGTTGTTACAAACGATTTTAACCTTAACAAGGTTGCGGCCATAAAGGGAGTAGATGTACTTAATATCAACGAACTGGCCAACACCTTGAAGCCGGTGGTTCTGCCGGGAGAAGAAATGGTACTTTCTCTCGTAAAGGAGGGCAAGGAAAACAACCAGGCTGTTGCATACCTTGATGATGGGACAATGATAGTCGTTGAGGAAGGAAAGAAATTTATAGGCAATACTATCAAGGTTTTGGTTACAAGCGTGCTTCAGACCTCGGCAGGCAGGATGATTTTTGCCAAGCCTGTGGGCGGTAAAGGTAATAGATAGGTGCGGTCATGTATCAGAATAAAAAAGTCGCCGTTATTATAGCGGCAGCGGGGAAGGGGACGCGCATAGGCGGTCCCATTCCCAAACAGTTTTTAAAAATCGGCGGTGAGCCGGTGCTGTTAAAAACCTTAAAGGCGTTTTCGTCTTTAGATGAGGTTGACTACATATTCATCGTGGCAAATGAAGAGTATGTGGATTATTGTCAAGCCTTGGTAGCCGAGAACGGCATAGGTAAGGTAGAAGGTGTCGTAAAGGGCGGAGGGCATAGACAGGATTCTGTTTACAATGCTCTTCAGGAGGTTAACAGAAAACGGCCGGGAGTTGCCCATGTTCTCATACATGACGGAGCAAGGCCTTTTGTAAGCGAGGAGATAATCCTCAATGTAATAAAGGCCACCGCAGAGGAAGGGGCTGCCGTAGCGTGCGTCGCCATGAAGAACAGCGTAAGAAAGGCACAGGACGGCGTAAGTCAAAGCGTTGACCGGAGGGACTACTTTTCTGTGCAGACTCCTCAGGGATTTAAGAAGGCTATTCTCATAGAGGCTTACGATAAGGCTTTGCAGGACGGGTATTATGGTACTGACGACGCAGGGCTTGTGGAGCGTGTGGGCTACCGTGTGAAAATGGTAAGCGGTGATTATCAGAACATAAAGATAACTACGAAAGAGGACTTGCCCATGGAAAACAGAGTGGGAACAGGGTTTGACGTTCACCGCCTGGTCAGTGAAAGAAAGCTGGTTTTAGGCGGCGTGGAAATATTCTTTGAAAAAGGACTTGAGGGACATTCCGATGCGGATGTGCTGGTTCATGCTCTTATGGATGCTCTCTTAGGTGCAGCGGCCCTAGGAGATATAGGGAGGCATTTTCCGGATAGTAATCATGCCTATAAGGGAATTTCAAGCATGGTTCTTCTAGAAAGAGTTGGTGAATTGCTTTCGGAGAATTTTTTTTCCATAGGGAATGTGGATGTAACGGTGATTGCTCAGAGACCTAAGATAAGCCCTTATATCGACGGTATGAGAGAAAACATATCTCAGGCTTTGGGTCTTGAAAAAAGCCGCATCAATATTAAAGGAACAACGACGGAAAAACTGGGGTTTACGGGAAGAGAGGAAGGCATTGCGGCAGAGGCTGTGTGCTCTATATACCGATAGAGGAGAATGACGATGAAATTATCAAGGATGCATTTAAAAACACTTAGAGAGGTTCCTAACGAAGCGGAAATACCTAGTCACATCCTGCTTCTCAGGTCAGGAATGATTAGAAAGCTGGTATCGGGGGTTTAT
Source organism: Clostridiales bacterium (assembly GCA_012513435.1). Lineage (GTDB taxonomy): Bacteria > Bacillota > Clostridia > Peptostreptococcales > Anaerovoracaceae > Lentihominibacter. The sequence continues at coordinate 33,126 of JAAZCE010000047.1, read as the reverse complement.
GGATTCATGCCTTTAGGCTGGCGATCGGTAAGAAAAATCGAGGATATAATAAGGCAGGAAATGGACCAGGCAGGCGGGCAGGAGATTCATATGTCGGCCATACAGCCCTCCGAATTATGGGAGGAATCAGGCAGATGGTTTGCTTACGGTCCTGAGCTTTGGAGGCTTAAGGACAGAAACGGAAGAGAGTTCTGTCTGGGGCCTACTCACGAAGAAATATTTACGGACATTGTAAGAAGCGATGTTTCATCATACAGGCAGCTGCCGCTGAACCTGTATCAGATACAGACCAAATACAGAGATGAAGCAAGACCTAGATTCGGACTTATGAGAAGCAGAGAATTCATCATGAAGGATGCCTATTCCTTTGACAAGGATATGGATGGACTGGATAGGAGCTATGATGAAATGTATGAGGCCTACGAAAAGATATTTACAAGATGCGGTCTTGAATTCAGACCTGTGGAGGCAGATACAGGGGCAATCGGAGGAAGTAATTCTCACGAGTTCACAGCCATTTCTGATGTGGGAGAAAGCGAAATAGCCTACTGTGAAAAATGCCATATGGCTGCAACGGTGGAGAGAGCTGGATGTGTAGACGCACAGCCTCAGGGGGAGGTTTCACAGCTCCCGATGGAAGAGGTCAATACACCGGGAACAAAGACCATTGAAGATGTTGCGGCGTTTTTGGGTGTTGATAAGACTCAGACTATAAAGGCCCTGCTTTTCGTTACCTACGATAACAACGGCGAGGAAAACGGATATGTTGCTGCCTTCGTAAGAGGGGACAGGGAGCTAAACATGACTAAGCTTGTGAACGCTCTGAATATTCCTGAGCATGCCATCGAATTTGCAGATGAAGATAAGATGAGTGCAGCGACAGGCTGCGTAGGAGGATTCACAGGTCCGACGAGGCTCCATGACTGCACAATAGTTGTGGACAGCGAGCTTCTGGGACTTAAGAATATGTGTGCCGGAGCCTGTAAGGAAGATTATCATATAAAGAATGTCAACTACGGAAGAGACTATAAGGGAGATATAGTTACTGACATCAAGATACTGGCAGAGGGAGATGCCTGCCCTGTATGCGGAGCACCTGTCAAGCATAACAGAGGTATCGAGGTCGGCCAAGTGTTTAAGCTGGGTACAAAGTACAGCGAATCCATGGGTGCCCTTTACAAGGACGAAAATATGCAGGACAAGCCTATAGTAATGGGCTGCTACGGAATAGGAGTTACCAGAACTTTGGCGGCGGTAGTTGAGCAGCATCACGATGAAAACGGCATTATCTGGCCTATGGCAATTGCTCCTTATCACGTAATTATTACGGTAATGAAGCCGGACGACCAGGTACAGTCAGAAGTTGCCGACAGCATTTACAATCAGCTGATAGCTGCAGGAGCAGAGGTCATGCTGGATGACAGAAAGGAGCGCCCCGGAGTTAAATTCAAGGATGCAGACCTTCTTGGAATTCCAATCAGGATTACGGTGGGCAGAGGAGCTGCAGACGGACTGTTAGAATATAAGATGAGACGCGATGCTGATAAGGAAGAGGTTTCCGTAGAGGACGGCATTGCGAGGGCGATAAAGACCATTAATGAAGAAAGATAGTGCAAAGCAATATTTGAGCCTTTTTTGGGAGTTTTTCAAAATAGGTCTCTTCACAATTGGCGGGGGCATGGCTATGATACCTCAGATTCAGCAGGTTGTTGTCAAGGACAAGGGCTGGCTTACTGCAGATGAGATGATAGATTGTATTGCGGTGAGTCAGACCTTGCCTGGAGTTATTGCCATAAACAGCGCAACGTTCATAGGGCGAAAGGTCAAAGGTGTTGGAGGCGCACTGAGTGCAACTCTGGGGGTAGTTATTCCTTCCTTTGTCATAATAGTCTTAGTAGTGCTGCTTCTCGGCTTTGTCGGGGACAATAGATATTTGCAGGGTGTATTTACAGGAATCAAGGCGGCGGTCTGTGGGCTTATATTGGTAACTGCAGTAAGGCTTGGAAAGCAGATTTTAAGAAATGTCTTTCAGTGGATATTGGCAGTCTCGTCTCTGGTTGCAATAGGAGTTTTTGGCATCACAGCTGTATGGGCCATAATTGCAGGAGCCCTGCTTGGCATAGTATACAAGGCTGTAGTTGACAGGAAGACCAGTGGGAAGGAGATAGATAAATGATATATCTCCATCTATTCACAATGTTTTTCAGAGTCGGAGCCTTTAGCTTTGGCGGGGGAATGGCTATGCTGCCTCTGATTTTTCAGAGTGTACAGGATTTTGGGATAATGACTTCTAATGAATTTTCCGATCTTGTAGCCATATCTCAGGTTACGCCGGGACCTATAGCTGTAAATGCGGCCACCTATGTAGGTCTTATGGCAGCGGGTATTCCGGGAGCTTTGGTATCTACCATGGGGGTTTGTTTGCCATCCTTCGCCATCATGCTCATAGTTTGCAGATTGATGGACAGGTTTAAGGATAACAGGGCTCTTCAGGGAGCATTTTTTGGTATAAGACCTGTCACTGTTGGGCTGATAGGATCGGCAGTGATATTTGTCAGCGAAACCGTTTTGATAAATGGCACGTTAATTTCAAAGGAATTATTTACGGTCGGATTGGATTATTTTAATTTTATGCCAATCATTATATTCGGGGTAACAGTAGTGCTGGTAGGCATGTTAAAATGGAGACCTATAGTCGTTATGATAGTGATGGGAGTTGCAGGAGCGGTATTATGTGGATAGGTGGAGTAAGGGTAATAATATTAGATGAAGAAAACAGAATGCTCATGGTGAGACAGCGCCACGAGGATAAGGATATTTGGATGGTGCCGGGAGGAAGGATAGAAGAAGGCGAGAATGCCGAGGAAGCGGCAGAACGGGAAGTTGCAGAGGAAACAGGCCTTGAAGTTGAGATTGGCAAACTCATATGGCATGTTGAAGAGGTATCCCAGCGGGGCCAGCGCTTCGTGAACTTCTTCATGGCCAATGTAAACGGCGGAGACCTTGCTCTGGGCTCAGACCCAGAACACGATGAAAACCATCAGGTGCTTCGCGAGGTGAAGTTCATGACCCGTGAAGAGGTTCAGAAGATTAAGGTTTTGTATCCTGAGTATTTGAAGGACGAATTCTGGAGATTCATGAACGAGGACTATATGGGATATAACGCTTTTAAGAGGCGAGAAGGTAAATAAAGGAGGAGACTAACAATATGAAGTATGTAAGAATCGAAATGGAAAACGGCGATGTGATGAGAGGTGAGCTTTATCCTGAAAACGCACCAAAGACTGTAGAAAACTTTATCAAGCTGGTAGAGGAGGGTTTTTATGACGGCCTCATATTCCATAGAGTGATTCCGGGGTTCATGATTCAGGGCGGATGCCCGGAAGGAACGGGAACAGGGGGACCAGGATACAGCATCGAAGGCGAATTCAATATGAATGGATTTAAAAACGAGCTGAGACACGATAGAGGGGTTCTTTCTATGGCAAGGGCAATGGATCCTAATTCAGCCGGCTCTCAGTTTTTCATCATGGTGCACGACGCACCCCACCTCGACGGACAATATGCAGCCTTCGGCAAAATCACAGAGGGCATGGAAGCGGCAGATGCTATCGTCAACCAGCCGAGAAACATGATGGATAAGCCTAAGAAACCGCAGAAGATGAAGATGGTAACTATAGAAGAGAAATAGACTGAGAATGTTTTAGTACAAACGAAACTGTAAAAAATCTTCAAGAAACTAAAAAATCCTACCGTGGTAAAATAAAAACAACCACAGTAGGATTTTTTTGATGCTACATTATACAAAACAATTCTGCGAAGTTTATTTCTTGTTGGTAAGCCCAAGGATGTAATCGGTGGTGGTATTATGAAATTTTGCCAGCTTAATCAATATGTCTGTGGGTATGTCCAAATCGCCTCGTTCATAATTGCTGTATACGCGTTGCGAGCAAGATAAAACAACACCCATCTCCCTTTGTGTTAAATCTCTATCCTCCCTCAAATTTCTAATTCTCGGGTACATTTTGTGCATTCTCCTTATTACCATTTATTATTAACCATAGAAGTGTCATCAATACGTGCGATATGTGAAAGAGGAAAACATAATAAAGCTACCATGAAGGGAAATGCACTATTGACTTTTAGCGGAAAATCCGCTAAAATGTGTTTATTGGGCGGGCGTATAGCGTACATGGATTGAGAAAACTAGATGAGGCCCCGTATTTTAGTTGATGCACTTGATGGGACATGGGTAGTGTCCGCACTAAAGGTGTGAATGCAATTATGTTTATTACGAAGAAAAAGGAGAAAAGTGATGCGGAAAAAACTATTAGCAATTATTGCAACTGCAGCTATGCTGGTGACTATGATACCGGCTCTTGCCTTTGCAGAGGGAGAACCATGGCAGATTGGTGAAACAAAGTATGGCACATTAGCTGATGCTGTAGCAGGTGCCGGGGCTGATGCTACTATTGAATTAGTAGGAGAATATAGTGGTGCGGGAGCTACACTTGCTAAGAACCTGACCTTAGACCTTGGTGGGAATAATTGTGACCTGAGTTCAGCACTGAGTGTAACCAGTGGTGCAGTTAAGATTATCGGATATGGTCAATTTGAGGGAGACATTAGTGTTACCGGCGATGGCAGCCTTGAAATAGACAGCGGCTCCTTTAAATCAGATGTGGGAGCATACATGGCTACAGACAGTGTGATGTTCTTTGAACCTAGTATTGAAGAACCTTCATACCCATATGTTATCTATCCTGAACTTACCGATGATGAAGCCATTGATATGGGAGCAATGTATAAGGCTACAAGAGATGGACATACTGCATATTATTGGGATAGCGGAAGTATGAATGAAGACCCAAAAGTAGGCGAGCTTACTAATGTAACAAAACTTGCATATGGTGTGAACTTCATGGTCACCAATCCAACAGGCTTTTTTCCATCATCTGGTGAATGGTGGAACGGACTTATGAAAAAAGAAAATAGTATAGGTATGGGTGAATTCTGGTTAGATGAAAATACAAAAGTTACTGGGGTTCCGCCTGCACCTAAGGCTATTAAGGGGTACGAGTTCGTCGGCTGGTATCCATTGGTTGCCGGTCAATTGGAATGGAGTGATGTGACTGGAGATGCTCAGTTGTCAAAAGATGCTAAATTCAGCAACACCAAGGTAGACAATGCTACTGTAGTATCGGGAGACGAAGATTATATTGACTATTACGCAGCATGGAAGAAGGTTACAGAGGGTACAGGTTCACCTAATACAGGAGACGACAGCAATGTTGCTCTCGTAGTAGCATTGGTAATCATGTCACTTATGGCAGCCGGTGGATTGACTGTTGCAAGCAGAAGACAAAGCAAATAGTTTGAGAATTGCTAAGCAATTCAAAAATGATAAAAGGGATAAGATATAAACAAACAGTACATATGAACAAATAATGCATATAAACAATGCAGCCGTAATTCACGGCTGCATTGTTTTTGTCACACATGCTTGCTTGCCATTTCAGTGGCGAAGGCCAATATGAACATCTCACCGCCGAAAACCAACTACAAATAGCTTCGCCGGCAGAAACTTATTGCCAAGTTTCAGCGGCGGAGGCTGATATGAACAGCTCATCGCTGAAACTCGAACCACTAATCAAAAATCCCTTGCGATCTCATCACATATGCTGTAATATAATGGTAAATAATGTAAAAAATGTAAGCAGGCACCTTAGACCAAAGGAAAGGAAAATCATGATTACAAAAAAGGCAATTAAGGCGGAGTATGACTATTATCTCAATGAACATAGAGAATATGTGAAAAAACTGGATGCATTTTCAGAAGGCAATATATTTTTTAAGTCAGAGCATCGTCAACCTAGGCCCTACGTTTACATTAACGGGAAGGAAATTTATTTGCCAAAGAAGAAGCAATCGTTAATAGACGAGCTTGTGGAGAAAAAGAAGGTTTCGGAGAGTATAATTCAAATTAAAAAGAATTTAAAATTGCTTGAGGAAATGGAAGCAGGATATACTGAATACGGGGATATTAAGATTTTTCAGAAGACCGGTGCCCAGACCGATGTGATTAAAAGGTGGCTGAATATGCCTCGAAATAAAAACCGGTACAAAGAACACAATCGAATACATGTTACTCCGGCCGGTGAGAGGGTAAGGTCAAAGGAGGAATTAATAATTGCAATATTGCTGGAAAATGCGGGAATTGTGTATAAATATGAGGAAGGGCTTATGTTGGACGGAAATGAGGTGTATCCCGATTTTACTATCAAGAGGAAGCGCGATGGCAAGATTGTTATTTGGGAGCATTACGGTATGATGGATGTGGAGGAATATCGAATTTCCAACAGACAAAAAGCCTTTCTATATGAGGAATGCGGATATAGGCCATATGATAATTTTATTGCAACATACAGCAATGGGGAGGATGGTGTGGACATAGTACTGTTAAAGCAAATTATAGAATTTATGTTAATCTGACAAAAAAATGTTATAAACATGTTGACAAACCACAAAACGAATAGTATATTAATATCAAGTTAATACTAAACCGAAGACGGGGAAGTAAAACTGAGGGACGGTTTCTAAGAGAGTTCGGGACGGTGGAATCCGGATAGACGCAGTTTCAGTAAATGGGCCTCGGAGGGCAAAGTGAAAGGCGAGAAGTCAAAAGAGTCGTACAGATGCGGCTAAAGACAAGGCGACCGAGTAGCTGAGACGTGACGCCGACGTTATGGGCGAGGAGTGTGATGGCACTCTGCAGAGAGAATGCATTTTTATTTGCATTAAACAAGGTGGTACCGCAGGTTAACGCTTGTCCTTGAATGAGGATAGGCGTTTTTTATGTCCTGCTCAAATTTCTGATTTGGCACACAGGACGAAATAAACCCTTTGCTGCAGAGAACCGAAAAATTGAGCTTAAAAGCTCAAAAGTTGAAACAGTTTATGTGTAGAAAGGAGAGCGCAGGGGCAAAGAACCTGCGTAAAGAAAAGGAAATGAAAAAGAAATTAGCTATTTTACTGACATTGGTATTGATGGTAACAGGAATATTCGCAGGATGCGGCTCCAAAAGTGTAGACAGCGATGCAGTCAAAATCGGGCTCGTACAGCTGGTAGAGCACCCTTCTCTTGACCAGATAAGGGAGTCTATCATAGCAGAGCTTGAAGAAGAAGGCTATGTTGATGGAGAGAACATAGTTATCGATTATCAAAACGCTCAGAACGAGCAGTCAAATCTTAAGACAATATGCCAGGGGTTTGTAGCGGATGATGTGGATATGATAGCAGCCATTACAACACCAGCAGCACAGGTTGCTATGGGTGAGACGACTGACATTCCAATCGTGTTTGCGGGAGTAACGGACCCTGTAGCAGCAGGCATTGTTGAAGGTTTAGATAACCCCGGAGGCAATATTACAGGAACATCGGATGCTATTTCAATAGAACAGATAATGGAGCTGGCCCAGGAAATCACACCGGGATTCAAGACAGTTGGAGCCCTTTACAATTCAAGTGAAACAAATTCTGCAGTAACAGTAGATGCCCTTAAGGTCTATGCAGCAGGAAAAGGCTTTCAGGTTGAAGAAGCAGCTATAACCAGCACTAACGAGATACAGCAGGCAGCGCAGAATCTGTCAAAAAAATGTGACATAGTATTCTCCCCTACGGACAATACCGTTGCATCTGCTATATCCAGCGCAAATGAAGTGTTTATCGACGCGAAAATACCTTTTTATGTTGGAGCTGACTCCATGGTAAAGGACGGAGCATTGGCAACCTTAGGAGTGAATTATGAATACCTCGGCCAGGAAACGGCAAAGATGATGATAGAGGTAATCAATGGCGAGGAGCCGGGGAAAATGGCTGTAAGAACAATGAAGGAAACCGGCATATATGTTAACAGCCAGACAGCCAGTGATATGGGAATTACAATTCCGAAATCAGTTATGGAAAAAGCTAAAGACATGGCCAAGGAAGAACTGTAAGGCTAAGATGACAAGACAAGACAACAAGACAAAGAGAGAAGAAAAAACAAGGCAAAACTTGATAAACAAGGCTAAGAGGAAAATAAAATGTTAATAGTTATTTTATTACAAGCATTGGAACTAGGACTAATATATTCTATATTAGCCCTAGGGGTGTTTCTGTCATTCCGGACTTTGAACACACCTGATTTGACCGTTGACGGAAGCATAGTTACAGGCGCGGCGATTTCCGCTGTTGTGTGTACGGCGGCAGCGAATATGCAGCCCGCCATGCAGATCATAATGTGCATAGCCGGATTGGTTCTGGCATTCGTATTTGGCATGGGAGCAGGAGCCATAACGGCACTTCTCAATACAAAGTTAAAAATACAGCCTCTCCTTGCAGGGATACTGGTAATGCTGGGGATATACTCAATAAATCTGAGGATACAGGGTAAAGCAAATGTAAACCTTAATAGCGTGCCTAATCTCTACGATATAGTGGAAAGCGGCATGCCCGGCTTCAAGTGGAGTGCTATTCTTCTTGGGATTCTGTTGGTTGCAGTGGCTGTCACAGCACTATTTACATTTCTCAAGACGAGGCTGGGATTTGCTCTGAGGGCTACAGGTGATAACGAGGATATGGTGCGGGCATCAGGGATAAGCAGCGGCAACATGAAGCTTCTGGGCCTTTCCGTATCTAACGGCCTTGTAAGTCTTGCTGGAGGCTTGCTCGCCCAATATCAGGGATATTCAGACGTAGGTATGGGCGTTGGAATGGTGGTCATAGGGCTGGCATCTGTCATAATAGGCGAGGTAATCTTCGGTTCAAAGAGCCTGCTGAGAAGGCTTGTAGCCGTTGCCATGGGAGCGGTAGTTTACAGGATGGTAATAGGCGTAGCCCTTTACATAGGCATGCCGCCGACTGACCTGAAGCTTGTTTCGGCCGTAATCGTTACCATAGCTCTTTCCATGGGGTTGCTGGGAGAAAAGTTTTCCCTCATAAAAGGAAGAGATAAGGGAGGTAGAAGCAATGCTTAACATAGAGAATCTTACGAAAAAATTTTACAAAGGAACTGTTAATGAATTTACGGCAATAGACGGAATAAATCTTCATGCCGCTCCCGGAGAATTCATAACTATAATAGGAAGCAACGGAGCTGGCAAATCCACACTGATGAATTCCATTGCCGGAGTTTATGCCATAGACGGAGGGAAAATAACCCTGGATGGAACAGAAATTTCAAGAATGCCGGAGCATAGGAGAGCAAGAAATATCGGAAGGGTTTTTCAGGACCCCCTCAAGGGAACGGCCTTTGATATGACCATAGAAGAGAATTTGTCCATAGCATACAACAAAACCAGGAGCCGAGGCTTTCAGGCCGGAATAAGCAAGGCGGACAGAGCCTTGTTTAAGGACAAGGTCAGTATGCTGAGCATGGGACTTGAAGACAGGATGAAGGAAAAGGTCAAGCTCCTTTCCGGAGGGCAAAGGCAGGCCCTGACTCTTTTTATGGCGGTCATTGCAAAGCCTGTTCTGTTGCTTCTCGATGAGCATACAGCAGCCCTGGACCCAGCGGCAGCCAAAAAAGTGCTGGAAATGACTGACTTCTTCGCAGAGGATGAGCGGATGGTCACCATGATGATAACCCATAACATGAAAAATGCACTGGAACACGGTACAAGAACAATACTTATGAAGGAGGGCAAAACGGTTATGGATATAAGGGGTGCGGAACGTGAAAATATGACTGTCGAAAAGCTGGTTGAAAAATTTGAAATAGACAATGACAGGATGTTGCTGTAAGTGTTATACTACAACATAAGAGGATATTAGCAGGAGGTAAGAATTTGAGACGAAACTTTGATATGACATTTTTGATAGTGGTCGTGATACTGATTTATAATTCCTTTAGGCGAGGGGAATTTTTAGACCCAATGAGCTGGCTCATGAACACACTTATGCTGCTTCCGGCCATTGTCATAGGCTTGAGCTTCCATGAATTCGCCCATGCCTTTGTGGCATATAAACTGGGAGACAACACTCCTAAGCTGCAGGGTAGGGTAACCATAAACCCTCTCGCCCATATAGACCCAGTAGGAATGGTGGCGTTGCTTTTAGCTGGTTTCGGATGGGGTGTGCCTGTCCAGATTAATCCGGCGAACTTCAGGAAGAGAAGACGCGATGAGCTTTTGGTATCCCTTGCGGGAGTTGTCATGAACCTTATTATTGCCATAGTATTCGTTTTGGTGGCAAAGGTAATGATTATGACGCTGGGATATGAATTCCTGACGGTGGATGCCTTGGGAACTACCTTATGGACTATGATATTGTATATAGTTCAGATAAATCTGGTACTCATGGTGTTCAATCTCATACCGTGTCCGCCTCTTGACGGATTTTCCGTAATATCGGAAATATTCAACATCAAGCACACCGAGTTCTACTGGACTGTTTACAGGTACGGCAACTGGATACTCATAGCATTGATAATATTCGGAATAACAGGCATGATACTGACACCGTGTGTCAACTTCATGTTTAATTTGCTTTGGACGTATATAATATTTTAATGGGGAAGAAACAGGAATTATGGATTATTTGGAGAAACTGAACAATAAACAGAGGGAAGCGGCTATGCATACAGAAGGGCCGCTCCTTATTTTAGCTGGGGCCGGAAGCGGGAAGACAAGCACCATGACTCACAGAATGGCCTATATGATAGACGAAAAAGGCATAAGTCCCTATAACATACTGGCGGTCACCTTTACAAACAAAGCAGCCAAGGAAATGAGGGACAGGGTGGAAGCTCTCGTAGGTCAGGGGATGAATATGTGGATACTGACATTCCATTCCGCATGTCTTAGGATACTCAGAAGTCATGGAGAAATTTTGGGCTATGGGAGAGATTTTGCTGTATACGATCCTACGGATCAAAAGACTCTCATTAAGAACATAATCAGGGAATTGAATATCGACGGTAAGCGATACACGCCTGCATATTTTTTGGGAAACATAAGCAAATGCAAGGAAAAGAAAATATCGCCTAATGACTATGCAAAAATATTTGGCGACGATATAAAGGAAAAGGTAATACAGCAGGTCTATGAGCTCTACGAGAAAAAGTTAAAGAGCAACAACGCCATGGATTTTGACGATTTGCTTCTCAATGCAGTGCGCCTCTTTGAAAGAGACGAAGCGGTTTTACTAAAATATCAGAACAGATTCAGATACATAATGGTAGACGAATATCAGGATACAAACCAGCTTCAGTATCAGTTTGTAAAAATGCTGGCTCAAGAGCATAATAACATATGTGTAGTGGGTGACGATGACCAGTGCATATATCAATGGAGAGGTGCAGACATAAGAAACATACTGGAGTTTGAGAGGGACTTTAAGGATACTATGGTAGTCAAACTGGAGCAGAATTATAGGTCCACTTCCACTATTTTGGATGCTGCTCACTCCGTAATATGTCATAACAGAGGTAGAAAAGAAAAAAAGCTTTGGACTGAGGCTGAAGAAGGCAAAAAAATTATCTACAATAGAGCAGATGACGAGAAAGAGGAAGCCTACTTTATTGCGGGAGAAATAAACAGGATGAGATCCTCAGACAGGCAGTATAGCGATTTTGCCGTACTTTACAGAATGAATTCCCAGTCAAGAAACTTTGAGGAGGCCCTCTCCAGGAGAGGCATTCCCTACAGAGTGCTGGGAGGTCTCAGATACTACGACAGGAAAGAAATAAAGGATATAATGTGTTATATGCGCCTTGTCCAGAACAAGGCCGACGATCTGGCACTGATTAGAGTAATAAACGAGCCTAAGCGAGGTATAGGAGGCAAAACTGTAGAAAAGCTTCAGGCCCTTGCGAACGTAAGAGGTGAGAATCTCTTTGACACACTGATGGACAGGGAAGTGGTAGATTCATTGTCTGTCAAGGCTTGCAGCAATATTAAGGAATTCACCGAGGTGATCACATCCTACAGCAACGAAAAGGAGAATCTGAAGGTATCCGACATATATGACGGACTTCTTGTAAAATCCGGATATCTCAAGGCTCTTGAGGACCAGAACGCCCTTGAAGCTGAAAGTCGTATAGAGAACCTGATGGAGTTCAAATCTGTAATATATGATTACGAGAAGGAAGACAGCAACATATCCCTAGGAGAGTTCATGGAAAGAATAGCTCTCATGGCTGATATAGACAACCACGATGCTGATGAAAACGCTGTCGTGCTTATGACTTTACATAGTGCCAAGGGGCTAGAATTCCCCTTCGTCTTTATTCCTGGCATGGAGGATGGACTCTTTCCGGGGTGGAGGGCCTTTGACAGAGAAGATGGTCTGGAGGAAGAACGAAGGCTGTGCTATGTAGGCATCACGAGAGCAAAGGAAAGGCTTTGGCTTACAGGCGCCGAGGTTCGCACCATGTACGGAAAAACCGATTATACCAGAGAATCTCAGTTCCTTCATGAGCTTGATAAAAGGCTCATAGAGGGAGATGGTATCTACGAGAAAAAAAGCAAAGCAGACAGATTAGCTGAAGGCAGCTTCCTAGACGGCATGATTGAGAAGACAGCCTACAAGCCTTTTGACCAGCTAAAGTACGCCAGAATGGAGACAAAGAAGAAGGTTCAAAGCTATGGAACGGATTTTGCCTTGGGAGAGGCCGTATCTCATCCTAAGTTTGGAGCAGGTAAGGTGACGGAGATGACGGGCAAGACCATAACCGTATCCTTTGATGAAGGTGAGAAGAAGCTGGCTCTTGGAATTGCACCTCTAAAAAAAGTTTAGTAATTGCCAACGGAGGAAGACCTGTGAATGAGAAAAGAAAGCGCATGGAGGAACTGACTGAACGCTTGGGACAGGCTGCCAAGGTCTATTATCAGGGCAGCAGTGAAATCATGTCAAACAAGGAGTACGATGCTCTTTACGATGAGCTTTTGTTTCTGGAAGAAGAGCTTGGTATAGTGCTGGCGGGAAGCCCTACGGCAAAGGTAGGGTATGAAGTTGTAAGCAATCTGCAAAAGGAACGCCATCCGTCGCCCATGCTTTCTCTGGATAAAACAAAAGAAGTTGGGGCCCTATGGAACTGGTTGAGAGAAAAGGAAGGGCTTTTATCATGGAAGCTAGACGGACTGACCATAGTTCTCACTTATGAAGGCGGGCATTTAAAAAAGGCTGTTACAAGAGGCGATGGGACTACGGGAGAGGTTATCACCAACAATGCTAAGGTGTTTGACAACATACCATTTACGATTCCCTGCAAGGACACTACCGTCCTACGAGGGGAAGCTGTTATAAGCTATGAAGAATTTGAAAAGATAAATAGAACCATAGGAGATGTAGACGCCAAGTACAAGAATCCAAGGAACCTTTGCAGCGGAACAGTAAGACAGTTAAACAACGAAATCACTGCAGACCGTCATGTAAAGTTCTTTGCATTTTCTCTGGCAAACACTGCTGTGAACTTTCAGTACCGGCATCAGGAGATGGAGTGGCTGTCAGGTCAGGGATTCGAGACGGTGGAATATGTTGCCGTAAATAAAGACAATATAGAAGCGACCGTAAAGGATTTTGAAAAAAAAATCATAGATTTTTCCCTGCCCTCTGATGGGCTGGTGCTTATATTCGATGATATAGAATACGGGAAGTCACTGGGGGCTACGGCTAAGTTTCCAAGGGATTCCATAGCCTTTAAATGGAAGGATGAGGTGAAAAACACTCGTCTTGTTGAAATACTGTGGAACGTTTCCAGAACAGGCCTTATAAATCCAATAGCTATTTTTGAGCCTGTGGAGCTTGAGGGAACCACGGTGAGCAGAGCTTCGGTACACAATCTAAGCATTGTTAGAGAGCTGGCTCTCGGACTGGGAGATGAGATAAGCGTTTACAAGGCCAACATGATAATACCGCAGATAGCGGAGAACATTACGAGAAGCGGCAGCGCCAAGCCTCCTGATAAATGTCCCGTGTGTGGGAGCCATACTGTAATTGAGGACGAGAAGGGTGTGGAAACCTTGCACTGCCCTAATCCTCAGTGTCCGGCTAAGAGGATAAAGGCATTTACCCATTTTGTAAGCAGGAATGCCCTCAATATCGAAGGATTGTCGGAGGCCACCCTTGAAAAGTTCATAGACGAGGCCATGATAAGAGAACCGGCAGATATATTTAAGCTGGAGGCGTGGAAGGATAAGATAGTGGTCATGGAAGGCTTCGGTGAGAAGTCCTTTGACAATCTTACAGCAGCCGCTAAAAAGGCTGCCCATACTACGCCTGCAAGACTTCTATATGGATTGGGCATACCTAACATAGGCTCTGCCAATGCCAAGATGATAGCTAAGGCCTGCGAAAACAAGTGGAGCAGGATAGAGAGCATTACAGAGGAGGAGCTGGCGGCCATTGACGGGGTGGGCAGCATTATGGCTAAAGCATATGTGGGGTTCTTCCGTAAGGGAGAAAACGCCCAAATCGTGGAAAGCCTCCTTCAGGTGTTGACCCTTGATGAATCCTTTGCAGCTCCGGCAGCCGGACAACTTTTGGGAAAGACCTTCGTTATTACCGGCTCACTTTATCACTTTGAAAACAGAGATGAAGCCAAGGAAGCCATAGAGGCGGCGGGTGGTAAGACGGCTTCTGCCGTAAGCAGCAAAACCCATTACCTTGTCAACAACCACATCAATTCCGGCTCGTCGAAAAACAAGAAGGCCAAGGAGCTTGAGATACCAATTATTACAGAGGAAGAGCTTTTGAGAATGCTACCAAAACCATAGACAGGAGAAAGAACAATGCTAAAGGCAGGTAAACTTGACAGCGATTTACTGAAGGAAATCGTATTTGATAAAATCACATACAGAAATGACGATGTTAAGGTAAGACCGGGAATCGGCGAAGACTGCGCTGTGGTGGACTTTGGCCAATATGAATGTGTAATGTCCACCGACCCTATAACAGCTGCCGTAAACGACATAGGCAGACTGGCTATTCATATAACATGCAATGATATAGCGTCCAACGGGGTTGAACCGCTGGGAATCATGCTGGCTGTCATGCTGCCGGAGGGCACTACGGAGGACGACGTGGAGCATATCATGGGGCAGGCGGCAAAAACTGCTGCGGAGATTCAGGTAGAGATAGTGGGAGGGCACACGGAAATAACACCGGCTGTGAAGCAGCCTGTTATTGTATCTACAGCTATAGGTAAGGCACTGGCCGACACTTCTCAGAATGGCAACGATATGGAGGCGGGAGATTATATTATGATGACAAAGGCGGTGGGGCTTGAAGGAACGGGAATAATTGCCTGTGACCATGAGAAGCGTCTTGCAGACTTGTTGACAGACGAGGAAATCACAAGAGCCAAGACTTTTTTGGATCTTGTAAGTGTGGTCAAGGAAGGAGTAGCTGCCGGAAAGGTAGGTACTCACGGAATGCACGATATTACGGAGGGTGGTATATTAGGGGCTGTTTGGGAGATGTGCCAGATATCACGCAAGGGTGCCCAGCTTTGGGAGGAAACGATTCCTATTGAGCCGGAAACAGAGAAAATCTGCAAGACCTTTGACATTGATGCTTTGAGGCTGATTTCCAGCGGCTCTATGGTTATAATAGTTCCCCCAGATATGAAGGAAGCTATGGAAAGAGCTATGGCTTATGCAGGTGTCAGGCTAAGTATTATCGGAAGGGTGGAGGAGGAAGAATACGGAGTAAAGCTTCTTAGTTGCAGCGGAGAAAATTGTGAAATCCAGCCGCCGGGAGCAGATGAAATATACAAGGTAGTATAGCTATTGAAGCTGCATTTTATGGAGTGCTTTTAACAACCATTTCAAGGTCAACAGTTACGGTGGTTCCTACATCTTCACGGCTGTTGATTTTTATTTTGCCGCCCATCATGTCCACCAGATTTTTTACGATGGACATTCCAAGGCCTGTGCCTTTCACGTCTCCGGTCATTACGTTGTCGGCTCTGACGAAGGGCTCGAATATTTTATCGAGGAATTCTTTGCTCATTCCTATTCCGTTGTCACTGCATATGAATTTATAGGCAGTGATTGAGGACCTTTCGCTGTTTTCTGCCTTTGTTTTTGTTTGAGGTTCTATTTCTGTAATTTCAAGTCGTACCCAGCCGCCGGGGGCGGTGTACTTTATGGCATTGCTCACAAGGTTTATCAAAATCTGCATTATGCCGCGGTAATCACCGATGATTTCCCCATGCATAATATTCACGGCATTGGTAGAGAAGTCTATGCTACGCTCCTCAGCTAGGGGCTCAGCCATTGCAAACAGATGGCTTATCAGAGATTCAAGGCTAAAAGATCCGGCCCTTGGTTTGAGTTTTTCATGACTGATTTCGGCCATACTTAGGATATTGTCTACGAGAGCTGTAAGGTGCTGGCTTGCCACATTGATTCTGTCTAGGCATTTTTCGATTTTGACCTTGTCGTCTATGTACATGCTGGCTACCTGGCAGCTTGAGGCAATTACGTTTATGGGAGCCCTCAGCTCATGGGACATAGTGGATATATAATTTTTAGCAGAGATTATTTCACTATTCATGCTTTTCCTCTTTTTGTCGAATTATATCTTTATTTTATACTAATGGTCCGTAATTTCTATTGTTTTTCTTCGACAAGTTTCGACTTTTCATGTCATCTTCATATAGTTTTTGGACAGATACATGGACATAGCAGCCGCGGGATAGAAGAGAACACAAAACAGAACCCCTTGCGAAAAGCTTAGGGCTCTGTTGTAATCTTTGTTTGATTATGATCTTGTTTAGTCTTCCTTAGCCTTTGAAAACAAGCTAATTAATTCATGGAACAGATATGCTGCCCTCTCCTGGTCTTCCTTCGAGAGATTGGTGATGCAGTCAACTGTTTTTAATAAAAGTAAGGATGAGTTGAAGTCAGAGGCGGAGTAAGTAGGGGATATAAGTATTTCGGAATTCACCTCAAGGTTTTCCGCTATATGTTCAACAGTGTCAAGACGTGGATTGCCGGTGGCTTTCAACAGTTTTTGAGTTTCTGATTTGGACATGCCTATCTCCTGAGAAAATTCATTGATGGATAGTTCACGCATTTCACGAAAGCTATTCAGTGAAGCACTGAGATTGTTATGTAGAGTCATGATGTTACCCTCCTTTATGTCATCATAGGTTTTAAGGATTCCACGATAAATGCCGTTATCGTGGAAAATCATACCGTTATTGAGGTATGATATGGCGGGATAAGAGATCATAGAAGCAATAGATGAAAGATGGGTGTATAATATGTGTGTTTTTTCTAATAATAAGAATAAAAGAACTGGAGAGTGTTATTATGGAAAACCGTTGGATGAATGCGTTCGTGAAAACTATTATTACTATAGTCGTATTGCATATTCTGTTTTTAATCCTGGGCCTCTATGCTGGAAGCGGCATTGGCTGGTTTGGATGGCCAATGATATGGCCTCACTGGCACGGTGGGTTAAACGCCACATTGGCTATTATTGCTGGAATAGTTTTGTATTTTGCAATATACGCCTTTTGGAGCGGAAGGGCAGACAGAGGATATAAAAGCTAAAAAACCATCCACGTGTTAGACGCGTGGATGGCTCTTTATTTGGCGAGGCACGAGGGACTCGAACCCCCAACCGACAGATTCGAAGTCTGCGACTCTATCCATTGAGCTAGTGCCCCTTATTTAACAACAATAATCATTATATCGGATTTATCAAAAAGAAACAAGGGTAGAAATGCAAAGAGTCTCAGTTCTGCTGGAGGGTTTCCTCCAAATTTTCAACCGTTTCATGCTCCATATAGAGCATTGAAAGAGTCAGGACGGCAATAAACTCCGAAGCTGACGGTTTTTTGTAAAGTGGTTTTCGTGCCATTTGGCATAAGAGAGGAGAGCTGTTTTTCCAGGCCACATCAATTACGGTTCGTATGCCTCGCTCAATGCTGTTTGCCGTAGTGCAGAAATGTGCAGCCATATCGGGATATAGCCGTTTAGTGACAAGTAAAAGATATTCCATATCTTCCATAGCCAGCGAGACAGCCTTTGAAGTGTAGAAAAATCCGGCGTAATTGGCAGTAATGCCCAGACTGTGCAACAAAGAATAAATCCTAATCATAATATACCCCCCTGGTAAAACTATTAGTTGCAATCGATTACAAATATTAAAATGTGAATAGTGTGAATAGTGAAACCAAGATATATAATAATCCTCTTGGGAGGGGTGATAAATACCATTATCGTGGTAAGCCGTACCTTTATCATCAGCACTTGATTCTTGTTACAATAAATGCTAAAATTGTGTGTAATTAAAATCAAGTCGAAAGGAAGCTGTGATGAAAGAGCAAGTTTTAGAAATTTTAAGAGGCATTAGAGAAGATATCGAATTTGAAAAGGAAACCGCTTTAATAGATGATGGAATGCTTGAATCACTTGATATCGTAGCTATTGTGGGAGAGTTCAACGAGGGCTTTGATGTTGAGATTTCAGTTGAAGATTTGGTTCCCGAAAACTTCAATTCAGTTGATGCAATGGTTAAATTAATCACAAGAGCACAAGAATAGAAAAGCGAGTTAATAAATGGTATTTACTTCCTTCTTTTTTTTAATTTTTGTTGCAGCCGTAGTATGCACATATTTTATAGTACCCTTAAAAGGCAGATGGATTGTGCTTTTGGCAGCCAGTTATGCCTTTTATTTGATATCCAGCCCAAGCACCTTTGTATTCGTACTGCTGACTACAGTGGTGACCTTCTTCGGAGGAAGGTACATAGGCCAAAAGAATACTGAGCATAAGGCCTATCTTGCAGAACACAAGGAAAACCTTTCAAAGGAAGAGAAAAAGACCGTCAAGGTATTGGTGCAAAAGAAGAAACGCGTAGCTGTTTTCATTACCCTTGCTACCAATTTCGGAGTCCTTGCATTCGTAAAATACTTCAGATACTATATCGAGCTGCTGGTAGGCATCGTAAGCGGTATACAGCTGGAGCTTGGCATACTAATTCCTCTGGGTATTTCCTTTTATACCTTCCAGACTGCTGCATATATAATAGACCTTTACAGAGGTAAGATAGAAGCGGACGGGAATATTCTCAAGTTCGCTCTTTTCGTGTCCTTTTTCCCTCAGATAATTCAGGGGCCTATAAGCAGGTATGACCAGCTGGCCAATCAGCTATATGAGGGCCACCGATTTTCCTACACCAATTTCACCTACGGTATGCAGCTTATACTGTGGGGCTTTTTCAAGAAGTTGGTTATAGCGGACAGAGTCGCCATTTTAGTCACTGAGGTTTTTGACAATTATACGGATTATTCCGGTAGCATCATTTTTGTAACATTGTTGTTTTACAGTATACAGATATATGCCGATTTTTCCGGCGGCATTGACATTGCCAGAGGCGTGGCGCAGATGATGGGTATAGATATGACCCACAACTTCATGCGCCCGTATTTCAGTGACAGCATTTCCGAGTTTTGGCGCAGGTGGCATATGTCCCTTAGCTTCTGGTGCCGGGACTACATTTTCTTCCCGATTTCGCTGAGTAAAACCTTCGGAAAGGTGGGAAAGAGCCTGAGGAAGGTCCTGGGTAATCGCATAGGAAAGCTGTTCCCTGTTCTAGTGGCACAGATGGCAACGTTTATAACTATCGGCCTTTGGCATGGTGCCGAGTTGAAATACATTGCCTATGGACTATATAACGGTGGGATTATTATTTTGGGGCTTTTGCTAGAGCCTCAGCTAAAGGCTACTGTAAATAAGCTTCACATCAATGTGGAAAGCAAGGGCTGGAAGCTTTTTCAAATCTTAAGGACATTTTTACTTATCGTTATCGGCCGGGTATTCCCAAAAGCCGCTTCTTTTTCGGCGGCTATTACAATGTTCCTATCAATATTCAAGGGCAACGGAGGAAGGGCTTTTGGAGATGTGTTTTTTGAGCTGGGCCTTGGCTGGTGTGATTTTTTTATTATTTTCGGATGCTGCATTATATGGTTCACAATTAGTTACAAACAGGAAAAGGGAGTGAAAATCAGAAAAGCCCTGGAAGAAAAGCCCCTCCTTTATAGATGGGGGATTCTTTTTGCAGGACTTGTTATCGTTCTTATATTTGGGATATACGGACCAGGATACGATGCCGCCGCCTTCATATACAGGGGATTCTAGTCAGGAGGTTTGCTCAATCAGCTGCGCCCTCTTGATTTTCCCGTTGAAGGTGCGAGGTATCTTGTCTATAAGTTCAATATATTTTGGCTGTTTATTGGCATCAAGACTTTCCGTCAGGTAGGTCTTGAATTTTTTTCGGTCGTATTCCTCGCTGCCTTCCCATGCTAGGAAAAGTTTAGGGGCCTGCCCTGTCAGAGGGTCATGAACCGGTACACATGCACAGTCTGTCACGTTAGGGTGCTTGACTACGATGCTTTCAATTTCTTCTGGCGAGATTTTAATTCCGCCGTAATTGATGACATCGTCCTTGCGCCCCAGCATATATATGAAGCCGTCTTCGTCTATGAAGCCCAAATCCTTTGTGTAGATATAGCCGTCTGAGGTGGTTTCCGCCGTCAGCCGGGGAGCTTTGAAGTAACACTTCATGTTGATAGAGCCGGAGCTTGCAAGGAATCCGGGATTTTCTCTCGACGACTGAATTTCATTGCGGTTTTCGTCTACAACTATGAAATGAGCGTTAGTTGCAGGCCTGCCTATACATCCCGGCTTGCCGGACATAGAGTTGAAGTCTAGCAGACAGGAGCAGCCTGCCTCCGTGCTTCCGTAGAAGTTATAAAGCCTTGTCTTTGGTAGTATTCTGCTGAGATGTATTTTATCCTCCTCTGCCAGGGGAGCCGAGCCCAGTTGAATGTAATCTATTATATCAGCGTAATCTGCCAGCCTGTCCTTGGACAGTTTAAATATTATGGAAAGCATACTGGGAGATAAGTCTATTGCCGTAACCTTGTACTGCACCATGAGGCTGAAGACTTTTTTTAGCAGGGTAACTCCGTCGGAGAATACTACGGAGCTGCCGTTGACCAAGTTAGCATAGGTTCTTCTCAGTCCGTGAGAGTGGCTTAGTGGCATTGGAATGAGCTCCACATTGTCAGGCTTCATCTTAACGCCGTACATAACGTTTTCTGCTAGAGCCATGTTATTACCGTGGGTAAGAACGATGCCCTTGGACTTTCCTGTGGTTCCCGTGGAAAAGAGTATTTCGGAAACATCTTCTGCATTAGGGAACTGCCATATGGCAGCATTATCCTTTGACGTTGTATCCGTATGGATAGGAGAAGCCAAGGCGCTATTTATAGGGAATCCTGTTTTGCCTATATGGAGTACGGCTTCCGTATCTGCGGTAATTTCATCTATGCGGCTTTGGGCTGAGTTTTTTTCAAGAGGAACGAATATACCGCCCAGAAGCTGAATGGCGAATTCGCAGACAATATAGCCGACGCTCTGATCGCACTCTACTACCACGCAGTCACCTTTGCCGACACCTTGAAGATTCAGTTTCCTTGCAAGGCCCTGTATCCTAGACCACAGTTGCCCGTAGGTCAAAGCGATTTTGCTGTCTGCCAGAGCTAGCTTATCCGGTGTTTTGGCAGCGTGCTCGGCGATGTTTTCAATAATGGATGGGTGAAATTTCATTTTTATCCTCCTTGGAATTCCAACGCTTATTATACATGATAATAGGAGGTTTGTAAATTATAGTAGGGCGATAAAAAAGGCCTTTATTGCTGGAGCCAGTGGTGTACAGGGCTGTGAAAATTATAAAAATAATGTGAAAAATATTGATATAACCAATAGGTTATGCTATTATATGGCGTAGGTTATGAAAGAATTGAAGGCATAACCCCTTTTTATAACAAGGAGCAGGACTGATGGATACATTCACGTCTTCCAACTACATACATACTATCGCCCGACTGAGCAGCATATCTGCTGCCGCAGAAAAAATTGGGATATCACAGCCTGCGCTGAGCTCGTACCTTAAGAAACAGGAGGAGCAGCTCGGCGTTGTTTTATTTGACCGTTCCAAGCAGCCGCTGGAGCTTACAGAGGAGGGTAGGATATATCTGGAATATGCAGATAAATTCAAAGCCCTTAACAAGGAGTTTAAGCAACACATAAACGATTTGGAAAGCATGAAAAGAGGAGAGCTGCTTATTGGAGGAGCCAGCTTTTTTAATGTGACTTATTTGCCAAGAGCTGTAGCGCAGTTTAACAAGAAATATCCGGGGATAAGCATGGGAATCATTGATGGCAAAATACCGGAGATAACTACTATGGCCCTGAACGGACAGCTGGACCTTTTTATTACCCCTATAAGCAGCGATGACGATAGTTTTCATTACGAGAGGCTCCTGGAGGAAAAGATATTTGTGTGCGTACCGGCGGACTGGAAAATAGAAGGTGACACCAAGGATTTCAGCACCTTTAAGGATCAGCCATTTGTTATATTGAAGAAGGACCAGCACATAGGTCAAATAATGGAAAAGCTTTTCAAGAAGCATGGTTTTAGACCTAAGAGATACGTAGTGGTGGAGCAGACCATGACAAGCTATGCCCTTACACTGGCAGGAGTAGGCATATCACTTATAACGGAAAGCTGCATCAAGAACGAGCATTTCAATAAAGGAGCCTATAGCCTTTATAACGTTGACCCGGAAATCTGTGCAAGGGAGATTTATGTGGCATACCCCAGAAGCAAGTATCTTTCTGTGGCGGCAAAGGAGTTTATAAATGTTTTAAAGGAAAACATTTAGTATAATTACAATAAGAAAGAAAAGGAGAAAGAGAATGAAAAAAGCAACTAAACTGACGGCACTTTTATTAATTCTGTCTATGATGACTTTTTCATTGGCAGCCTGCGGTGAAGAAAAATCAGAAGATGAAGCAGCAACCTTGACCATTGCCTATCAGTATGGCATGGCATATGCACCTCTTCAGGTAATGAAAGAACAGAAGCTGATTGAGAAGTATTACAGCAACGTTGAAGTTGAATGGGTAACGCTTAACTCAGGAGCGGCTATCAATGAAGGCTTTGCCTCTGGGGACATAGACATCGGCGCAATGGGAGTAGGTCCTGCCATTACAGGAGTGACAAGCGGAGTACCGTACAAGATTTGTTCCAATATGTCAGCTCAGCCTCATAGGATTATGACCAACGATTCAAGCATCAAATCTCTTAGCGATGTGGGAAATAAGAAGATAGCTCTTGTAAACATAGGAAGTATACAGCATGTTATGTTGGCTATGGCAGCAAAGGAACAGCTTGGGGATGCTCATGCTCTTGACAACAACATCGTTGCAATGTCACATCCTGACGGTATGTCCGCCCTGGTTTCGGGAAGCGTTGAATGCCAGTTGACCACGTCGCCTTACGTATTTAAGGAAGCAGACCAGGGAATGTCCGAGGTTGAAGCCCTGGAGTCAGTATGGCCAAGCGGCAACTCCTTCATCGTAGCTGTTGCATCCACAGATTTATATGAAAGCAATCCGGGACTCTATGAAGCAGTTACAAACGCACTTTCTGATGCTATCGACTATATAAACGAGGATAAGGAAGGTGCAGCGGATATGCTCTGGGAAGCTGAAGATGTTGATGCGGCTACAATGCTCGAATGGCTTAACGACCCTGGATGCGTTTATTCAACCAAACTTAAGGGTGTAATGGACATGGCCCAATTTATGGACAAAGAAGGTTTCCTTGAACATGATGGGCCTAAGAGCATTAAAGATTTAGTCTTTGACAATGTGAAAGGTAAATAATAAAATGAAAGAAGAAGTCAGAACACAAGTCATATTTCTCGTGTGCTTTTTAATGGCGTGGCAGGTGGTTTATTCTATGCAGGTGTTTCCGACCCTGATGTTTCCCTCACCTAAGGAGATAGGAGAGAGCTTTGTCAAAGGATTTACCGATGGCGGTCTTATGACATATACATTGTATTCGATGTCGCTGATAGCGAAAGGTCTTGTCATAGGGATCATACTGGCGTTTATTTTCTCCAGTTTGGCTATTGTAAGCAAGATTTTCTTTGCTATATACAACCTCATAGTATCAATATGCGACCTTTTGCCGGGAGTAGCACTTCTGCCGCTGGCAATCCTGTGGTTTGGTATTGGAGAAGCTACTATTATATTCATAGTGGTTCACTCCATAATCTGGCCTATGTCCAGAAGTATTATGGATGGGTTCAAATCTGTTTCCAATATTTACATTGAAAGCGGAAAGAATATAGGGCTTAAGGGCCTTGCTCTTGTAACAGGTGTTTATCTGCCTGCGGCGTTTACAAGTGTGCTTTCGGGTATGCGTGTAGGCTGGGCTAGAGCATGGAGAGGTCTTATTAGCGTGGAAATGATTTTCGGAACTACGGGTTCAGGCGCAGGTATAGGCTGGTATATATTCATGAGAAGAACCAACTTCGATATTGCTGGAGTGTTCGCATCTCTCATAGTAATAATCATTATTGGCATTATTATAGAGTACGGCGTATTCAGAACTGTAGAGAAGAATACAGTTAAGAAATGGGGGATGATAAGATGAACAAGCTGTTGGAAATAAAAAATCTGACCAAGAATTATCATGATTCTTCCAATTCAAGAGATATTATCAAAGACTTGAATCTGACAGTGAACAAGGGAGATTTTCTCTGTATACTAGGCCCTTCGGGATGTGGTAAGACCACTCTTATCCGTTGCATTGCCGGATTTGAAGGCTGCGAAGGAAAGATAGAGGTAGGAGGAGAGCAGGTTGATAAACCGGGAATAGACAGAATGATGGTGTTTCAGGACTTCAATCAGCTTTTTGCCTGGAAAACGGTAAGCAAAAACATCCAATATCCATTAAAGGTAAACGGCATAAAGGACAAGGAAAAGCTTGAGCGGATTGCTCAGGAGCATCTGGATCTTGTAGGCCTGGGAGATAAGGGAGAGCTCTATCCCCATCAGCTTTCAGGTGGCATGAAACAGCGGGTAGCCATAGCAAGGGGTCTTGCTTTAAATCCTAAGATAATTCTTATGGATGAACCCTTCGCAAGCCTGGATGCTATGACGAGAAATAAGCTACAGGGAGAGCTTCTCAGGATCAAGGAGCGAGAAAATGCTACCATAATATTTATTACTCATAATATTCAAGAGGCTCTTGTATTGGGCAATCGCATATTGCTTATGTCCAAACGAGGGGAGATAAAGATAGATATTGAGAATAATATTCCCAAGCCTGTCACGCCTGCTTCGGAAGGATATGGGCAGATGTGGAAGATATTCAATGATGCACTTTGGGAGGAGAGCGAAGAGACTCAATGAGAAAAAAGGTTTTACGAGCAGCAGTATTCATATTAATAGTCGCGCTTTTGCTTGTATATCTGAACCAGGTGTTCACCATAGCCGATTCAGACTCCAACAAGCAGATATTCAATGCCTTTTATTCGGAGGAAGAAAACACTATCGATGCCGTTTATTTCGGCACCAGCGCTTCAAACAGGTATTTCATACCTCCTATAGCCTATGAAGAAACCGGTATGACGGTTTTTACTCTGGCAACTATGGGGATGCCCATGTTCCTTATCCCCACATTGATGGATGAGGTGGAAAAAACTCAGGACCCTAAGCTCTATATCATAGAGCTTAGGTGGGCCTTGAAGGACAAAGATCTTATTACAGATGCTCACATAAGAAGAGTTACGGACAGTATGAAAATATCGCCAAATAGAGCCGAAGCCATTGAAAATTCCCTGAAGTTTACGGAAGGGGCAGAAGGTGAATTTAGCAATATCGATAGCAAGCTGGATTACTATATATCTCTGATAAAATATCACAGCAGGCTTGAAACCGGCGATTTGACCATGAATGATATTTTATTGGCTGGAACGGAGAACCAGGTTAAAGGTTATGTGACTACCAAGAACACCGTAACGCAGGTAGTTCAAAAGCCGGCAATATATTCTGACGAGAGGACTGCTCTTTCCCCTGAAGCAGACCAGGCCCTGACAGAGCTTCTCGACTACTGTGACGGTTTGGATCAGGATATTATATTCGTCATCGCGCCTTATTCCGTAAAGGAGGGGCAGATGGGCAAGTTCAATACAGCCGTTGATATGGTGGAAGAAAGAGGTTATAATGTAATAAACTTTAACAATTACCAAATGTTTAAGACATTAGGACTTGTCTATGAGACGGATTTTTACAACAGTAAGCACGTCAATTATCTGGGTGCCGAAAAGTACACGGATTATCTGACTAAATATATAGATATCAATTACAGCCTGCCGAACCATAAAGATGAAGCCGGTTACGAGAGCTGGGGGGAAGCATATGATTATTACAAGGATTACGTAAAAGATGGAATACAATACAGAAAGTAGGCAAAGCTATGTTTAGAGAAATGAGAAGAACGGACAAAGCTAAGACAGAAGATGAGGCTGTTAAGGTATTGGAAGAATGTACTAACGGCATATTGTCGGTAAACGGAGATGATGGCTATCCTTACGGAGTGCCTGTAAGCTATATTTACAGCGACAGTACTGTTTACTTTCACTGCGCCACAGTAGGTCATAAGCTGGAGGCAATAGAGAAGAATCCTAAGGTTTCCTTCTGTGCAGTAGGAGCTGATGATATTGACCCTGAGCATTTTACCACAAATTATAAGAGCGTGATATGCTTCGGGAAGGCCAGAATTGTAGAAAAAAGCGAAGAAAAGCAAAAAGCCCTTGAGTATATGGTGAAAAAGTATCATAATGAGTATAGAGAGGGCGGACTGAAATATATTAAGAATGCCTGGAGCGATTGTCATGTGATTGCTGTTGACATCGAGCACATGACCGGGAAAGGACTTGCAAGGTGAAAAATGAGCCTACTTGTGCTGTACCTGGGAGTAACCTTTATCGGATATTCTCTGGGTGCTAAACTGAGAAAAAACGGAGTAAGAGTAAAGCAAATTGGAAAAATTCAAATCGTTGCCATCTCACTGCTGGTGTTCGTCATGGGGAGCAAGATCGGAGCTGACAGAGAAATCGTAAGCTCGCTGGACACCATAGGCTTCACAGCCTTCATTTTGACATTGTTCATTCTGGCAGGAAGTCTGGCTGCGGTTTTTGTTGTGAGAAAACTGCTGGGATTTGACAAATATGGCAATCTGAAAAAGGCTAAAGAAATGAAAGTGGAGGAAGCGTCAAAAGAGGCATCAGGACAGGCAGGAAATATAGTATCTGAGGTTGCTTCCGATAAAGAGGGGGATTCTAATAAAGAGGATGTTTCGCAGGAAAAGGTTAGGGTAGACCATACCATGACCATCTGTATAGTAGTTTTCGTTGCCGCAGGAATAGTTGCAGGATATTTTCTCATGCCTGATTGGTTCATTGATATTTCAGGCACCATGATAACCGTAGGTCTCTCCATACTCCTTCTATTTGTAGGAATAGACATAGGCACGGAGGGCACTATAGTCGATAACTTCAAGGAAGCCGGCTGGAGAATATTTGTCTTTCCCTTTGCAAACATGATAGGAACATATGGAGGAGCTTTGGTGGCATGCCTGTTTTTGAATATAAGTGTTCAGGATGCCTTTTGTGTGGGTTCGGGATTCAGCTGGTACACTTTAGCACCGGCCATGCTGGCGGATTATTCAGTAAAGGTCAGCGCTATTTCCTTCATGCACAACGTAATGAGGGAGCTTTTGGGCATACTGGCTATTCCGGTGGTTGCCAACAAGATAGGATATATAGAGGCGCCATCACTTCCAGGAGCGGCAGCAATGGATGTGTGCCTGCCTATTGTGGAAAGAGCCACTAAGGCGGATATTGCAGTTTATTCGTTTGCTTCGGGAGTAACCCTTTCAATTGCGGCACCTATTATGGTAAGCTTTATGATGGGTATATAGATTATATAAGGAGTGGAATTGATAAAATGAACATGAATGTATTTAAGGGCAGCGATGATTATGTAGTAACTAAGGAACTGATGAATTCGGTAAATGTTGCCATTGCACTTGAGAAGCCTCTTCTGATTAAAGGAGAACCCGGAACGGGTAAAACCATGTTGGCTGAAGCTATTGCTCAGTCTCTTGACATGGACCTCATCATCTGGGGAATAAAATCCACGACAAAGGCACAGGAAGGCCTTTATATGTACGACACTGTACAGAGACTTTATGACAGCCAGTTCGGCGAAGGAGACGTATCTGACATCAAGCAGTATATTAAGCTGGGTAAGCTGGGTGAGGCATTTACTTCGGATAAACAGGTGGTTCTTCTTATTGATGAGATAGATAAGGCTGACCTTGAGTTCCCGAATGATCTTTTGTGGGAGCTTGATAAAATGGAGTTTTACATTCACGAAACCAAGGAGATTGTAGCAACGAAACATAGACCTATCGTTATAATAACATCGAATGCGGAGAAGGAGCTTCCGGATGCTTTCCTTAGACGCTGTATATTCCACTATATCGAGTTCCCTACGAGAGAAAAAATGGAAGAGATAATAAGCGTTCATTACGGAAATATCAATGAGAAGCTTTCGCAGAACGCCCTAGATGCTTTTTATGAAATAAGGAAGATGGAAGGACTCCAGAAGAAGCCTAGCACCTCCGAGCTTCTAGACTGGATACAGGCTCTCATGATAAGCGGAGTCAATATTGAAAACTTGAGCAAGGAAATGCCTTTTGTGGGCGTACTTCTCAAGAAAAATCAGGACGTTGAGATTATGCAGGAAATCAAGGAAAAGGGCTATTCCTTGAGGAGATGGTAGCATGTTTTTAGAATTTTTTTATCTGCTCCGGGCGAAGGGTCTTGAGGTTTCTATAAACGAGTGGATGACCTTGGTGGAGGCATTGGACAAGGGGCTTGCGGGAGCGTCCCTTACCGGATTTTACCACCTTTGCAGAAGTATTCTCATAAAAACCGAATCGGAATACGATAAATTTGACGCTGTATTTGCCGAGTATTTTTGTGGTATAGTGACCCCTGAGGATCTGCCTGAGGAATTTTGGAAATGGCTCAGTGAAGAAGACAGAGTGCGGGATATTGACGATAAGGATGATACGGGCATGTTTTATCGTGAGCTTGAAGAACTTATGAAGATGTTTCGCGAGCGTATAGAGGAACAGAAGGAAAGGCATGACGGAGGCAGCTACTGGATAGGCACGGGAGGCACGTCGGTCATGGGCCGAGGCGGATACCACAAGCAGGGCATTAGAGTTGGCGGCGAAGGTCGTCACAAATCCGCTGTGCAGATTGCTGGTGAGCGTAAATTCAAGGACTTTAGAGAGGACACCATTTTGGACATCAGACAGTTCCAGATGGCGTTTCGTAAGCTCAGGCAGTATTCCTCACGTGTAGATGGGCCAGAGACGGAGCTGGACATAGAGAAAACCATAGATGAGACCTGTGACAATGCAGGAGTGCTAAAAATCTGTTACGATAAGCCCCGTAAAAATACTGTGAAGCTGCTGCTGCTTATAGATTCCGATGGTTCAATGCTGCCTTACAGCAGGCTCTGCAACCGCTTGTTTCAGGCTGTGAGCAAATCAAGTCACTTCAAGGACTTGAAGGTTTACTATTTTCACAACTGTATTTACGACCATCTCTATACTAACCCTTACTGCAAGAGGGGAGAATGGGTGGAGACTAACTGGGTTCTGGGAAACCTAGACAGCGAATACAAGGTCATATTCGTAGGTGATGCTGCAATGGCACCTTCAGAGCTTTATAGGCAGGGAGGCAATGCTATTATCGGACTGTTTAACAAGGAGCTGGGAATAGAATGGTTCCGAAAATTCCAGAAGAGATACAAGAAACAGATATGGCTCAACCCTATAGAAAAGGAGGCCTGGGAATGGACCTACGGTTCCAGGACAATTCACGATATAGGGGAGGTGTTTCCCATGTTTGAGCTTACCCTTGACGGCCTTGAGGCGGCAATCAAGAAGCTGTTGGTAAAATAGTAGGGTGTTGCGTAATAGAATATGAAGATTATAAAGGCCCGTCCTCATTTTTGGGGCGGGCCTTGTGGTTGGTGATAACGTTGCCGGAAATGGCAGGCAGTTTAGAAATAACGGAATACGCCTTTTACCTTACCAAGTATCTTCACGTCCTTGACTATGATAGGGCTCATAGATGAATTTTCGGGCTGTAGCCTTATGTGATCATCTTCCTTATAAAAGGTCTTGACAGTAGCTTCGCTCTCAAAACCGTCTACCATTGCCACCACCATATCGCCGTTCCTTACAGAGTTCTGTTTCTCTACGAGAATATAGTCTCCGTCCATGATACCGGCTTCAATCATACTTTCACCCTTCACTGTAAGCATGAAGTTCGTTCCGTTCCCAACGAATCTTGAAGGAACGGGGAAGGTATCTTCTACGTTCTGCTCTGCAAGTATAGGGGTGCCTGCTGCAATTCTTCCTACCAGAGGGACCTCCACAATATCGTGAGTCATGCCGTAGTCAACGGAAGACTTATCAGATGAGGCATCGGACATCTCGCTTGCAGGGTCGACTATCATCAATGCCCTTGGTTTAGATGGATCCTTCTTAATATAGCCCTGCTTCTCAAGGCTGTCTATATCCTTGTGTGCTGTGGATGTGGATTTAATATTAAGGGCGGAACAAATCTCTCTGACTGTAGGCGGATAGCCTTTTTTCTTTATTTCTTCCTTCATGAAGTTTAATATTTTTTGTTCTCTGTCCTTTAGCATGAGCATCCTCCTTGCTGGGTATTATATCTGTCATACGAACATGATAGCATGAAAAGAACAAAAAGTAAACACGCGTTTGGGGTTTCTTTAAATCGGAATAAATTAAGAGAGAGCAACAATATGCCGCTCTCTCTTTTAAAAAACTTTATTAAAGAACTAAATCATCTTATCAACGGAATCTAATACCTTGTCAACCTTCTTCATCTCTTCCTTCAGTTCATCTTCAGTGATGATGAGAGGAGGAGTTACAACGAACATATTTTCATGTGAATATGTCCAGAAACCTTCCTGTGCTAACATTCCGATGATTTTCTTCATAACGCCTTCAGGGTCCTTGCCAAACGGTACTAATGGTTCTCTAGTAGTCTTATCTTTAACTAATTCGATAGCGGAGAACAGACCGATGTGTCTAACCTGTCCAACGCAAGGGTGCTTGTCAACATAACCGTCTAAGATGTCTGCCAATACTTTGCCGACCTTAGCTACGTTGCCTTCAACGTTCCTATCCTTATATTCTGCAATAGTAGCTACTGTTGTAGCACATCCCATAGGATGAGCAGAGTAAGTGAGTCCGCAACCCATTGAAGTTTCGTTAAAGAACTTAGCAATCTTAGGCTGTACTACAGCGCCGCCTAGAGGAATATATCCACAAGTGCAGCCCTTAGCAAATGTAATCATGTCAGGCTCATAACCGAAGTTCATGAATGCGAAGCATTTACCAGTTCTGTACCATCCTGCCATAACTTCATCAGCTACCATCAAGATGTCATACTTGTCGCAGAGAGCTCTAACGCCCTGATACCATTTAACAGGAGCGATAAGAACGCCGTTTGAACCTACTACTGATTCCAACCAGATTGCAGCAATCTGCTCAGGTCCCTCATAGAGAATCTGGTTTTCCAGTAATTCGAGGTAGAAATCTGCAACTTCGTCCTCGTTAGCGAATTTGCAAGCCTTAGGTGCTCTGTACTCATAAGGTCCATCGTACTTAACATATCCAGGGCCGCCTGGCTCGTTGAAGAAGTGTCTAGGTTCACCTGTTAACATACCTGCGCCTGCAGATGAACCGTGATAACATCTGTACTGTGAAAAGATTTTCTGCTTGCCAGTGTACTGTCTTGCGATTTTGATAGCGTTTTCGTTAGCTTCTGCACCTGCATTAGTGAAGAATACCTTTGCGCCATCAGCGAAGCCTGTAGCTTTTACAACTGCTTCAGCAGCCTCTGCCCTGCAGTCCATAGCGAAAGCCGGTCCCATGAATGGAATCTTCTGAGCCTGTTCAATGATAGCATCAACGATAGCTTTGTTGCCGTGACCTAAGTTGGAGTTTACCAGCTGTGAAGACATGTCGGCATACTTTTTGCCGTTTTCGTCCCAGAAGTATATTCCTTCAGCCTTAGTAACAACGATAGGGTTCAACTTGCCTTGAGCTGACCATGAATGCAGATTGTATTTTAAATCTTTATCTTTTATTGCTGACATTTTATTCTCCTTATTATCTAAATAATCGGTGAGTTAACTTGATTAAGCATCAACCTTAGCGATTACTGATGTATCGATAAAGTTTTCTGCCTTTCCAGGGTGCCAGTTAGGAATCTGTCTTGAAACGTATGTGAAGTTCATGAGATCCTTAAACGTTACGTTGTGAGATACGCTGTTGCCGCCCCAAGTTGCGCAACCGAGAGTCATGGATACAGGATATCCGCAGTCCCAGCCACCGGAGTTAGTCAGGCACTGTGGCTGATTTACAACCAGCTTAGTAACTGTAACTACTGCTGCAAGCTTGTCAACGTCTGCCTTATCATTAGTATGGATACCGCAGCTGTGACCGTTGCCCATGTAGTGTAAGCAACCCATAACCTTTTCGATAGCTTCGTCAAGGTCTTTAGCTTTCATGATGCCAGATACAGGTGATAATTTTTCGCCTGTGAACGGATGCTCTGTTCCGAATCCGCCAAACTCTTCAGCCATGAGAACCTTAGTGCCTGCAGGAACCTTGATGTCAGCGATGTCAGCAATAGTTTCAGCATTCTGAGCAACGATAGCTCTGTTGAGAATGTGGTCATTAGGAGTTTCAGGCCACATAGCCTTCTGAAGCTTAGCTTTTTCTTCTGAACCTTCCTTGAAGAGAACAGCACCGTGAGCTTCCATTTCCTTAACGAACTCATCATAGCAGTCTTCAAATACTACGATATTGTTTTCTGTTGAGCATGAAGTAGCGTTATCAAATTTCTTTGACTTAACGATCATCTCCGCAACCTCAGCCATAGGAGTCTTGCCTGTTACGATGGAAATGCAGTTACCAACACCAACGCCGAGAGCCGGAGTACCGGAGGAATAAGCAGTTTCTACGAGAGCTTCGCCGCCTGTTGCCAGTATAATATCACACTGCTTCATTAACTGCTGTGAAGTTTCTAACTTAACCCATTCAGGATCCAATCCCTGAACTAAATCTTCAGGATATCCTAATTT
>JAAZCE010000046.1 GCA_012513435.1 Clostridiales bacterium | reverse complement strand
CCGCAATTCCGGAGACGCCGCACTTATATTCTTCCAGGCGCTGGAGAAGAAGATGAAAGCAAAGCAGAAGGAATATGACACGCTGATTAAGAATCTCTCCCTTGGCGTCTTTCCTCCCGAGGTCGCTGCCGATATAGGGGAGAGGCTTGCGACCCTGAAGAGCGAGATCGACAGCATGATGGCGACGGAGCCGCCAAAGGACTACACGGTTGAGACGGTCACCGGGTGGCTTAACTCACTGCGGAACGCGCCGGACGAAAAAGCCGCGCACCTGCTCATCGAGCGAATAGACGTAGAACCTTAAATCCCTGTGAATTAGTGCAGCCTCCTGTCCGGAGGCTCCTCCATGCTTTTTAAGTCGTTCTCCTGACGTTCAAGCAGCTCGTAAAGCGCTCCGCTTTCATGCAGAGCCTTATCCGGATCATAGAATAGGTGCACCTTCATCCTGAACCCAAGCTCCGTGACCTCATACGCCTTGCCATAGGGCAGACACAAGCCAAGCATACATTCCGAATGATCGATAAGCTCTCCTCTGTGCTTCTTTATCAATTCCTCACAGTATTTAAGGCTCCCCGGCAAGGCTATTACAAAAC
The DNA here is from genome assembly GCA_012513435.1 of Clostridiales bacterium. Taxonomy (GTDB): domain Bacteria; phylum Bacillota; class Clostridia; order Peptostreptococcales; family Anaerovoracaceae; genus Lentihominibacter. The sequence goes on along the minus strand of JAAZCE010000046.1, from coordinate 1,117 downwards.
GATAACCGTTCTGTGCAAGATAGCTTAAGTTATCCGCGCTGTAAAAGCCTCTGTCCATAACGAACCGTGTTTGTTTGCCGTTTATGAACTCGTTATCCGCTGTCATATATTTAAGGTGCGCTTTATCCGATATACTGCCCGGGTATATCCTGTAATACAGCGGCAGGCCTGATTCCTCACCGTAATACATACCCATATTGATCTGTCTGAGCTTTTCCTTATCCCTGTTATACCCCCATTCCAGACCCTCAATGCTTTTTCCGTACGATGAAATACTCGTCACATCATAGGCGATGTATTCCTTTGCCTTTCTATGCTGCATCCATTCTCTCAAAAATAGCAGTATATCCTCTTGCCGTATTGAGGCGAATACCTTGCTGCTCTTTGCATTGCTCATGCTTTCATTCAAGGGAGTTTTATGGCTTTCTGTGTAGTCGTCAATGTAGTACATTACATTTCCCTCGCTCAGCATGTATTGTGCAAGGGTCAGTATTTCTTTGCAGTTCTCTGGGAAGTATGACTTCAGCAGCTTTGTGACGCCCAGCTTTCCCGCTATCTCTTCAAATGCGTGATCTACTCCAAAATCATATATACCGGTATTAACAGGTGCAGGCTGCTTCAAATATATCTCATAGTAGTTTCTGTTGGGTATCAGCATTCCAGTTTCCTCGTCAAGTCGTCCTATTGAGGAACGGTCACACGTTGGCTTCCCTTTTTCGTTCCGGTATGTTGAGGTCACGTAGTAAACATAGGTCTTACCCGATACTTTCTTATATGCGATCCCATGCTCCGGTAAAGCAACTTTCACTGATTTATTAAGCGCCATAGGTCTACAACATCCCTTCAAAGTATAGCCTAATTATACCACTCAAGGAAACAAAGAGCAAGACTTATTTTTCAAAAAAGTCCTGATTTTCTTCATTTTTTTACACGTATGTGTTAATTCTCGGAGAGTTTAGGTTATGAGGCGGAGCCGTTTGAGCGACTTAAAACAAAGCAAAAATCGGGTGAGTATTGATAACGGCATCGTTCGGATCGTGTTTTTGAATAATTTTTGAAAGAAAAAGGACACAGTATTTGATTACTGTGTCCTTTTAGTGGTGCCTCAGAGTGGAAT